>JBGCEP010000059.1:0-22370 GCA_045106415.1 Oligoflexales bacterium
AAAACTACCGATACAACGAAGCATTAGATTGTTTTGTGGGCTGTCTTGCACAAAGAGATGTTCTTGGATACACAAGGTGGACAGAGGCTCATTGGCAAGAGTTTGAGCCATCTCAAAAGTCAGAATCTCATTTCCAAAACATGTTGAAAGCAGGCCAGGGCGGATTGATTCCAAAAGGAAAGAGCAGCGTTTGATCAAAGTTCGTACGGATGACATCAAAAAAATGTCAGATGATTTTGTGAGGCTTAGTGAAAGAGATATTTTCAAAGTAAAAAGGAGGGTTGGTTTGAATTCAAGAGACAGCTTGAATACAAATCAAGTTGGTCTGGCGGTCAAGTCATTGTGGTGTCGGCGAAGAACGCATCTCGTAAATGTTGAGTTTGTGACCACATTTTGCCTGAGAATAGAAAATCTCAGGCGAAATTCAAATGTGTCCAGTATGGCCATTCCGAGAATGCTGATGTAAATGCATCTTGTAATATTGTAGCAGCTGGTAGGGCCGTGATAGCTCATGGAGATATTAGCTCGATTGCGAGTTAAGCCTGAGAATCCTCTTCTCTTCAGGGAGAGGAGTCCTTTAATATAGCTTCACAACAACTTATGAAGCGTTAAGTTTTTGGCTAAGTTTCTAGTCTCTTATGGATTGGCGTGCCTAAATCGCGGCAAAATAAGATTTTTCGTTCATTTTTGATAAAGCTCATCACGAGCAACTTAATTTGCTTTTTGCACACCTTGTTACTCAGAACATTTTTAAATTAGCTCAGATCTTCTATTGGACAAAACAAGTTTGTACTTCCTGAGAAATGAATTGATTGCCTAATAAGAATATGAAATAAATGATGAAAATTCTTATTGAGGTTTCTATGTTCCGACTTTTTGGGTTTCTTTTTGTTTTTTCGGTGCCTTCTTTTCTTTTTTCAAGCCCAGAAGGAAGTGATGAATGGTTACAAGAAGCTCTTAGCAATAAAGGTGCCTACTTAGAGGTTCATGGTTTGACTCATGATAGAGATCATGCTGTCGTAACCTGGAGGTCTTCGATAGAATTTTTTGTTTACCGTCATTTTCCCATGATTGCCATAAATGAAGATGTCAAAGATGTTGTGAAAACTCTTCAAAGACATGACAGCATAAGAGTGTGGGGTTTTATAAAAATGTCGTCAGCTGGGCAGTTGCACCTAAAAGTGCAGAGGCTTGTTGTTGAGAAACGTTATGATAACTTAAGACAAAGAAGTGTTGTGGATTTAAATCTCCCCCAGAAGATTCAAGCTCGAGTTCATTTTCATAATGAAAAGGTGTTAGTCGTTGATTGGGGAAAAACAACATTTCCTATTATCGTTCCTCAAGGGAAATTGTTTTGGAGAAATGATGTTGTTGAGGTATTAGTAGAGAAGAAAAAATGGCCAAAATACCCATCCCACTTTAAAGCTTTAGAGTTCCCAGAGGTTGTTGAGTCTGCGCAACATTTCCATCAGGTGCACAAACATGTTGAAGGTCGACTTGTCCGCTATCCAAAAAGTCCTCAGATAAAGTTTGATGTGTATGCTGTGGAGTGGGTGTCGCCTCAAACTCGCTGGCCAAGGCTTTTGACAATATTGCCAGAGAATATGGATGATTTTTTTACTGTTCACCAAAAACTTGAAACTCTTTGGCAGGGTAGCGAGAGCATTGTAGAATGGGAAGGAAACCATGAAGTGAGTTCTCATATGATTCAGGTGGCTGGTAAGCTCCAAGTTCAGGACCCAGAGCAAGCAAATATTCAAGTGATTGTGACTTCATGTGATGATATTCAAGAACTTGAACCAGAGTAGCGTGTTAAAATAAGAAGACTCATGAGCAAGAGGATATTGATGTATAAAGTCATAGCACTAGCCCTGTGGGCTACACAATTTGTTGGTTGTAAGTCGGGAAAACAAACAGATGCAGAAGAGTTGAACGTAAGAGGCGAAGAGCTTGTGTTTGATGAGGTGTTTGAGGGTAAACCACTTTATTATGGGGCATCTAACATCAATGTTTTTCAAGATAAACAAGAAATTATTTATGAAACTAGTGGTTCTATGGGCGATGGCTTTTATCTGTGGACAGATGAAATTGATGCAAAAAATGCAGCGTGCCAAGCTATTTCTCCAGAACCAGCACTTGTTACTTTTCGGATGAAAGCTGGTGCGCCGGTACCTACTGGTGTCCAACTTCCGGCAGAACTTCTTTGGCAACCTGAGGAAGTTTATGACAACTATGCCCACTATCATTTTATGGTGAGTGACACTGAAGAAGGTGATGTGCGCTTAAATCGCAAGACACCATTCGATTGGTTTGATGTTCAGATTCAACCACTCAGTTGCCCTCCGATGACCAAAGTTCTTTGTCAGCAGCTAGGGAGTAACGTAGAACTCGTCGGTGGTAAGTGTTTGCCCCCCTCAACAAGTGCAAAATTAATTTCTGTCCCAGCACTTCAAAATCTTGAGTGGCAAGCAAAACTTGATCAGGTTTTTGATAAATGCACCGCGCAAGGCTATGTTGCAGGTCGTATTGAACAGGCAGGGAGTATGAAATGTATTCGTGGTGAAGGTGTCTTTGCAACGTATTTAGATCGGCCGTTGGGTACTGAAGAAGAAAGTCAAGTCGCTATTGAGCAAATTTGTGGTAACCTAGGGCACTATAAATCTGAGGGTGCTATTTATCAACAAAATGTTTACTGTTGGGATGCGTGGGATAAAATACATATACTTGAATAAATGTTGAAATATATCTTGTAGAAGCCACCTTTTAAGGTGGCTTTTTTGTGAAGGTTGGTCATGGTGAAAAAACGAAAAAATCTTGATTTTATCGAAGTTCGTGGGGCTTCAGAGCATAATTTAAAAAATGTTGATGTTGATATTCCTAAAGGGCAAATGGTCGTGATGACCGGGGTCTCAGGGTCTGGGAAATCCAGTCTGGCTTTTGATACGATTTTCGCAGAAGGACAAAGGCGCTATGTCGAATCCCTTTCCGCATATGCACGACAGTTCTTAGGGCAACTCGATAAACCAAAGTATGAAAGCATCCGTGGGTTGTGTCCAACCATTGCGATTGAACAAAAAAGTGGAGGCGTAAATCCTAGGTCTACCGTAGGAACTATGACTGAGATTTATGACTACTTGCGCGTGCTTTATGCTCGACTTGGAACGCAGCATTGCATCGTGTGTGAAAAACCCGTTGGACAAGGGCATTTAGGAGCAATGTCGCGGGATATCTTAAAAATTCCTATAGGAACTAAAGTCTTTTTACTTGCTCCTCAAGTTGAGAATCGAAAAGGTGAGTTTGGCGATCTTTTTACGAAACTAAAAAGCCAAGGGTATGTTAGAGCTAGAATTGACGGAGTGATGGCCCGTCTTGACGGGCAGGGGCTATTAGCAAAGAACAAAAAACATACGATTGATGTTGTTGTTGACCGATTAGTTATAGCAAAAGATCCCTCTTTTCAAAAAAGGCTTAGAGATAGTCTGGAAACGGCAGCTGTTCTTGGTGAAGGGCGAGTTGTTGTCCATATTGAAGGAAGAAGAGATAAAATCCTCAGTGCACAAAGAACCTGCTGTGGATACGCATACCCTGAGCTTGGGCCTCAATTGTTTTCATTTAACTCACCACTTGGGATGTGTGAAGTCTGTGATGGGCTAGGTCATGTGGATATGCCAGATGAAAGCCGACTTGTACATAAACCTCAGCTTTCTTTTATGCGCGGAGCGTTAGACCTTACAGACTCATTTTATGAAGAAGCTTTAAAAGGTTTGCCGAAAAAGTGGTGTGTGAGTATGGCGAAGAAAATAAGCTCAGTCACAGGTTGTGATTATTCAAAACCATGGAAAGATCTCACCGCAGAAGAGCGTTATGATGTTTTGTGCGGTGTTGAAACAGATAAAGGGACTAGAGTTGAAGGGGTTGAAGATCTTTTAAGAAATCTTGATATTTCCGCAGAGCTTTGGCAAACAAAAGGCATGTGCACCTCCTGTGGAGGGAACCGTTTAAATCCTTTGATGAGAGCTGTTCGTGTAGGTGGTGTTGGATTGCATGAGGTGTGTCGACAGAGCCTTTGTGACGCTTCCCTCTGGGCTGAAAAATTGAGTTTTAATGAAGATCAAATGATGATTGCAAAAGAACTCCTTAAAGAAATTCGGAGCCGTCTAAATTTTTTACTTGATGTTGGGCTTGATTATTTGCACTTAGGGAGATCTGGTGCCACCCTTTCTGGTGGCGAAGCCCAAAGAATTCGTTTGGCTTCGCAAATTGGGTCTGAGCTGACAGGGGTCCTTTATGTCCTAGATGAGCCTTCAATTGGGTTGCATCAAAGAGATCAAACTCGGCTATTACGTAGTTTGAAAATGATTCGAGACTTGGGAAATACGATATTAATGGTCGAGCATGATCAAGAGACGATGGAAGAAGCGGACTGGGTGATCGATATAGGACCTAAAGCAGGGGAGCTTGGCGGTGAAATTATTGCAATCGGAAACTGTGAAAAGTTAAAGAAATCAAGAAAATCTCTTACGGGAAAATATCTTTCGGGAAAAATGAGAGTCTCTGAACCACGGGAACTGAGAGTGCCAGAGAAGTGGTTAAATATTAAAGAGATTCAGCATCATAACTTAAACCATGTCAGCCTTCATGTGCCCGTTGGAGTCTTAACAACTTTTACAGGGGTTTCTGGAGCTGGTAAGTCAAGTCTTGTTAAAGGTGTGTTGTATCCTGCTGTTTCGTCACAAGGAGGAACGTCAACCCGTTATAAAGAGATCACGGGTTGTGAAATGTTTGCAAGAGCAAAGCATATTGATCAAAAACCGATAGGAAGAACCCCTCGAAGTAATCCAGCTACTTATACGCAGCTTTTTGGTCTTATTCGAGATCTTTTTGCTCAACTCCCTGAATCACGGGAAAGAGGTTATAAAGCCGGACGCTTTTCATTTAATGTTGCGGGAGGGCGTTGTGATTTATGTCATGGAGCGGGAGTTGTTCGTGTGGAAATGCACTTTCTTGCAGATGTTTTTGTCCCTTGCCAAGAATGTAATGGTAGGCGTTTTAACGCTCCAACACTCGAGGTTAAATTTTTAGAGCATAGTATTGCAGATGTTCTTGATCTTACCGTTGATCAAGCACTTCATCTTTTTAATAACCAGGTTAAAATTAAAAAAATATTACAAATTCTTTATGAAGTAGGTTTAGGATATATTCAGCTAGGTCAAAGCGCGACAACGCTGTCAGGTGGAGAAGCTCAAAGAATTCGGTTATCAAAAGAGCTTGCTGGCGCGAGCCGTAATACAGGGGTGTTATATATCCTCGACGAACCAACCACAGGTCTACATTTTGATGATATACGGCGTTTGATGATGATTCTCCATGAACTTGTAGATTATGGCCATACAGTCGTGGTCGTTGAACACAATCTTGATGTTGTGGCTGATAGTGACTGGGTGATTGACCTCGGTCCTGAAGGAGGTCAAGGAGGAGGGCAAATTTTATCTGCTGGGACCCCGAAAGATATTGCTCGTGAAAAAACACATACAGGTGTTTACTTAAAGAAACATTTTCAACAGTGGTCTTTGTGAGAGTTAAATCTTAGAAATTAGTCCTGTGAGATAAAAATTTTCTCACAGGGCTTGTTGTTTTGAATCTTAGATGTGTATTTAAGTTTTTGTTGAAGTTATTTCTCAGCACTTTGAAAAAGAAGGTTCATACTAAAAATATTTTTTAAGTCAGGTTTTATAGTTTAAATGCTACAGATGACCCTGGGGTGTGTACAAGGTACGCTGTTGGTGAGAGTTCTTCTGTAATCTTGATAAATATCGCTTTTTTGCAGCATTTTTATTTAATTTTATTCAAAAAATCTTTGACAAAGAAAGAAATCTCATGTTCAATCTTCGGATAGTATGATTTGTGAGTGATCTTTAGTGAGAAGTAAAATGGAAAAAATATTTTTATGTGCTCTTCTTTTAATCCCTAAAGCTGTGATGAGTGCTGAAATCCTCAAGAATGAGGGTGAAGGTGTTCAAAAAAAAATGAGTTTTATAGAAGGGTGGGCGCGAAATCATGTTGCTAATCAGACATCCGAAAATTATAGGTTGCTTTTAGGGTCTGTGGTTTTTGCCCCGTGCAAGGAGTTGCATGAACATTTAATGGAAGCAAGTGATTCCCCTTTGAAAAATGATTTAAACCTTCAAAATTTAATAAATATTTCTCCTGAAGAAGCTAAGCGAAGAGAGCATGAAACTTGTTCGATGATTGGTTTTTCAGTTGCCTCTTTTCAAAATTTGAAGCCAGAGCAAGATCTTTTAGAAGCTTTCGATCATAATTCGGAAAGTGAGTATGGTTTTATTGTTCAGGTGATGGATCAAGGTGATTTAACACCAGAGGCTGCTGTGAAGTCTCTCGCTCCTGATTTTGATTTAGACATGAGAATGTTTCAGATGGAGCAAGGTGATGTGTCTGATGAGTTCGATTCTGATTCAGAGGACGAACCAGACCTTATTCAACAATATTTTTCTCTGGTGGGTGGAGCTTCTCTGGATTGGCTTGAACAAGTCTGGAGAAAAACATCCAGGGTTGTGCAAGAGTGTGTTGAAGCTTGAAAAAATAGCATTTGCAGGTACCGAATTCATACTGAGTTCGCGTTTAAAGCATGCATTATCTGGTGTCTCGAGGTTTTTTTAAAGGCTCTAGGCTGGATATTTGGGGATATAGAAAATTGACACCCATACTCTTATCTCATATTTTTTTTTATGTCTGAAATAATCATGGTATGACTTTAAAAATCTTTCTCTTATTGTACCTTGCTTTGAGTTCAAGTATAGTTCTCAGCCTCAAGTGACTTTTTAGAGTGTTTTTCTCTTTTTTGTCGCAAAATATGATGTGAGGCTTGACCATTATGAAAACAAGAGAAACCTGGAAGTCTTCTATCGGCTTTACATTGGCTGCAGCGGGGTCTGCTGTCGGTTTAGCAAATATTTGGAAGTTTTCCTATGTTGTTGGTGAACACGGTGGAGCAGCTTTTTTAGCAGTTTATTTTTTATGTCTTTTACTTATTGGTGTTCCTGTCTTATTTGCAGAGTTAAGTGTGGGGCGTAAAAGTTCATGTAGTGCTGTCTTGGCATATACTGCGCTATCTACGCGTTGGGGCCGTTACATTGGGGGTTGGACGTTTCTTACGGCTTTAATCGTTAGTGGCTTTTATGCGTCTGTTGCAGGGTGGGTTCTAGGTTATGCAGTTGATGCTGCGCAGGCTTTGTGGGTCGGAAAGCGGAGTTTTGTTAATCTATCGAATTTGACAGATTCACCTTCTTTATCGATCTTTTTCCATGGCTTTTTTGTTTTGATCTGCTCATGGGTTGTGTGTTTGGGGGTTCAAAAAGGGGTTGAGAAAGTCAGCTTGTTTGGGATGCCGTTTCTTCTTATTCTTTTGTTTTTTACTATGATTTGGTCTCTGTTACAACCTGGTGCGTTGGCTGGTGTTGTTTATGTGTTAAATCCTGATTGGAGTGCGCTCTCTCCTCAGGCCTTTTTGACAGCTTTGGGTCATGCTTTTTTTACATTAAGTTTGGGCCAAGGGACTATGATGACATATGGGAGTTATTTGCCTTCAGATGTTTCAATGAAGAAGTCTTTGCTCCGTATTGTGAGTTTGGATACTTTAATTTCTGTGATGGCTGCTGTGATGATTTTTGCGTGTGCAGGAGCAGTAGGAATACAGCCAGATGCAGGGCCTTCTCTTCTTTTTGAAACCTTACCAAGAGCCTTTGATATTTTGCCTTTTGGCTCTGTTTTTAATCTTTTTTTCTTTGTTCTTGTTGCGTTAGCTGCAATAACGTCGGAAATATCTGTCATGGAAATTATAGCTTCATATTTTACTGAGCATTATCATTATTCCAGAAAAAAAGCAGGTCTTCTCACAGGGTCCTTAAGCTTTTTAGTGGGGCTTCCGGCTGCGTTGTCAGCGAATATGTTGTCTCATATACAGTTTTTTTCTAAAGGGATTCTTGAATTTATGGATTGGGCTGCAACGTCGATTTTCATTCCGATGGGAGGACTTTTTGCTGTTATGGCTTTTATGGGGCTAGAGAAAAATATGAGTTATTTAAAGCGTGTATTTTTTGGTTTTATTGCACCAGCAGGAATTTTGATCATCTTTGTTTGTGGTCTTTTTACTTCTTGAATAATTTAGGGACGGTGCCTGTTCGGAAAAGGTACCGTAAAAACTTGCGAATTTCATCATCAGTGTCTGAGCTATAAATTTTAATTTTATCGAAGCAGCGATCAAAGAGTTGACGCCTTGCTTCTCCGTATTCAGACTGATCCCTACGGTCACCACTCACTAAGACAAGAGTCGACCCGCATCTGCAGTTGCGAAATTCTTGCACTCCAAACTTATTAAAGATAGAGCTACGCCCTGAGGCTGAAATTTTAGTTTTTGCTTGATAGTCTTCGAGGGATTCATAAATAGTTCCACACGTATGGCATGTTTTTGGAAAAGTGTTGGTGTAGTGCTTTGATAGCATGCTTTCGATGGATTCTGTGAGGCTGGAAAGCTCGCTCAGAGTCATCATTTCCTCGCTCAGCATTTCAACTGGAATTTTATCGATAGCATCAGAAATTTTTTGAATTTCTTTGATCTTTTGGAGCTCTTCTTGTTTATCGTAATCCATTTTCTAACCTCCAAATTTTATATCTTTATAACCGGGTGCAAAGTATGAAAATTCAATTTAGCCATTCCATATATCTTTAGGTATGTAAACTCGGCCACCATAGGATTTGAAAATAAATCCACTGGAATCGGGATTTGTAGCTTTTCTATGGAGAGACCTGGAAAAAGCGTATACTTTATAAATAGCTTGGATCCCACGCCCTGAGACCCCGTTCATGCTGTCACAACGTAGCGCGCTTTTGTTATTTGCATCCCAAAAAGTTGCTTGTATTTCTACGATAAACCCAACACCAAAACCACACATATAAATAGTGTCTTTACTTTGAATATTATTTGTAGATGCGTTGATAGATTGTTTTGTGCATCTTTTATAAGCCTCTAATGTTTTTCTTGATTCTGGATATTTAGGTTGTGCAAAAAGTTGTGTTGGGCTACTCCCTAGAACTTGATCAAAGCGACCTTCAGCTTGAAAAAGCCGGTTTTGAGAGGCCATAATCTGGGTAGATTGAGGTATTATGGAAAGAAGATCTTGCCATTCACCAAAGTAAATTCTTCGACTTCCTACAGGTAGATCTAAAAAAGTACCTGTTTGGATGCTTTTCATGAGATCCCATGGATCTGAACATTGAAAGTTTTTAACATTCGCTTCTGTTCGAGAACCACTAGGAAGTCTTTTGACGACTTCACGCTGAAAAATTTGTAAAGCACGAGTGAGCTCATAGCGAACTATAAGATCATCTTCGAAGACCATGCTTGTATCAATGCGATTGTAGCTTTGCTCTATCAGCTTTGTAACGCCAGAAACCATACCGGCAAGTGTGATACCTAGAATGGAAATAGCGATGAGAATTTCAATGAGTGTGTAACCGGCTTGCGAGCTCTTTTTTTTCATTTCAATTTTCTCCGTAATCCTCTTTTTGAATCGGAATTTTTGATCGAATATTGAGGATTACGGAGAAAAAGAAATGTGAATAGAGAAATGACGAAGACTCTTTATGCCTCATCTTCTCCATGAAGAGAACTTATTTTTCGAGATTTGAATTCTTCTTCGAAAACTTTGGGTGTTGATAAGCCCTCTTTTTTCCAGGCGTTTTTATTTTCTTTTGTAGGTGATTGGTGTACTTTTACTTCGACTTTAACTTTCTTTTTGTCTGGGTGAGTGAAGGCAATTTCAATTGTTTCTTGCTTTAGTGGAGCAATCATAGTCATAGACCAGTAGTTTTTTTCATAATCTTCTTTATCATCATTTTCTCGTAGGGTTACAACACTGTCCTTAGGGTTCTTTTCTGAGGAGCCTGAAGCAACTGCGTAAGAAACATCTTCTGCGCTGTTGATATCAAAAACCTCTTCATTGGCATCTAGAGCCAGACAGCCAATAGCACTATGGTTGGTAGGAGCGTCAATGTTGGGGTCCTGTGAACAGGTTATGTGAACATCAGATAAATACATACCAGATATTGTTTCAGGCTTTGAGGCCACAGTGTCTTCTAAAAGCTCTTCATCATTATTACTGTCTGAGTTTTCAGAGCTGAGATGCTGTGAATCAAAGTTACTATCGCGATCTATCTCCGTTGGGGTACTTCCGGTTTGTCCACAGGATATAAGCACAGCTAAACCGGATATACTTATAAGATTTGTGAGCATATTTTTTTGGATTCTCATCATTCCCCCAGATCCATCTCTGTTAACGTACTCATATTCGGTGAAGTGTGCCGGAGAATTGAGGGTTTGTTTCGAATTGTCTATTTCTTCTTTAAAAATAGTTCGTTAACAAAGGGGTGATGGGGTGGGCTTTTGTTGTTTTTTTATGATTCAGGCCAAGGATATGGCTCGAGTAGGTGCATTCTTTCATTGAAAGGTCGTTTTCGGTGACTTTTTAAATTGTCAAAGCATGTAATTTCAGTAGGGTATACACAAATAGCTTGGTGTTTTTTGATGTGATGCTCGATCTCAGAGCGGAATTCTGTGAATAATTCCGCATTTGCGACTCGTATGAGTTTATATTGTTGTTCCCATAGGGGGTGAGAGTTTTGAGTTTGATAAGTGGTTTGCCGGCTCTCAAAATGATTCTCTTTGACTGAGCACGCAAGAAGATCTTGTCGTGCGCCTTCTATGTCATATGAATGGACATGGCCCTGCTCTCCTACAAAATGAGCCATAAGGATTGTGAACACACCGCAGCCATGCCCAAGGTCAAGAGTGTGATCTCCTTGTGATAATAAAGTTTTGAAGGTGTCAAGGTAAGGAGTATAATCGACGCGATCGATTGCAACTTGTCGTGAATCATTCCAATCATTAAGGTCGATATAGATTCTTAGATTTTCAACGATTTCTTTAATCAGTACAGCTGGCTGAGCAATGGTTATTTCGGCATTTTTCATACAGAACTCATGTGTCTTCATGAGGTATTGCCGTAGTTCTTCTGTTGTTTGAACTGTGCTCATAAGTTCTGAGGTGATTTCACCCTCATGAGGATTTCTATCAAATAAAACTCGCCAAGCCCATACCCAATGCCTATAACTGAGAGATAAAGGAGATTTTGCTTCGAGGTCACGATGTCTCTCGTATTGAACAAAATGGCGCGTGTACTCATCGCTGAAAGTTATTTTTTTATGGAGATCTCTAAGATTTTCATTTGGGGCTTTCATGGTTTCAAAAGCTTGAGGTTCAGGCTCCCTATTTAAGAGAATACGGTAAGCCCATTGTATAGATTCATCAGTGATTTCATAATTTTCTTGTGTTTCTTTAGACATGGCTACCTCCTTATGGAGAAATCATAGCATGTTCTTTAAATAAATATTTGGCGACTCAATATTAATGTTGTGCTTGCAAGAACCAAAGCTAAAGAAATAGGATCTCTGATGGCAAAAGAAACAGGGTCATGAGGCATTTTTAAGCGGAAAGTAAGAACCCAAATTCGAGCATACCAGCCTCCAAAAAAGAAGACTGCAAGGCAATGAAGAACAGAGATGATGGTTTGCTTTAGAAGAGCTGAAATCAAAAAATGGATAGAAAATAAACTTAAAATAATTCCAAAAACACCAATCCAAGACTGATCTTCAAGGGTATAACCACGTCTCGTTGTTGAATGACACGAGTGAAGCTCTGTATAGCGCTTTGAAAATGCCAAACTATAAAACCCACAGCCAGCGGATAACCACCCTAAGTTAGAAATGGATAACCCAAGAACATGAGACCCTAAAGCAATTCTTAAAAGGTAGAGTGAGCATAAAGTTGAAATATCAATAAAAGGTATTTTCTTAAGATAAAAAGTATAGCAAGAGGTCATAACAACATAACTAAGAAGAATATAAAAACTCACTATACTGTGTAAAGTTGCAAGAGTTGCTCCGAGAGAAATCAGTACAGGGCTTGCATAAAGACCTAGAAATGGATTCAAACTTCCGGAGGCCATAGGGCGTTTTCTTTTATCCGGATGTTTTCTGTCATCATAAATATCCATCCAATCATTTAAGAGATAGACCCCAGATGCACAAAAGCTGATAGCAAAAAAACAGAGAACTGTACTTAAAAAAGGTAAGGTTTTAGCGTCTTTAATATGGAATAGAAGAGGTAAGAAAAGAAGAATATTCTTGCTCCACTGATGAAGTCGCATAGCCTTTAATAAAGACAAAAATGAGAATGAGGGCGTTTGTTTTTTCTCAAAATGGTTTTGAATTTCAATATAATCAAAAAAATGGAAGTCATGAATTAGATTTTGAGTGGTCATGGTATCAATGGGTGTTCTAAGTGTGAATTTTTCACCATTAGTATGTCTTTTCTCTAATTCTTTTAAGTAACTATAATTCCAAGGAATATCGTATTTTGTTAGATGCCGGTAAGTGTCTGAGGCATTAATGTTTTTAAGCTTGAAGGTGGTAAGAAAAAAAGTGGTTGGTTGGTAGCGTAAAAGGTGATTTTGAGCGATGACTTCAATAGGTTGCATCGTTAAATCTTGGAGATCAATGCAAGATTTAATCTGAGAATTCTTATGATGTTGATACTTGGCTTCCAAAAGTGGCTCCGATACCCATCCATATGTGAGAATCGGAATCTTTTAGAATAAATATAAAATTAAAGATCTATCTTCTGATAATAGAGCGCCTTACAGCTTCTAAGGATGGTTTCGAGAAGTGTAAGGCGTGTTCCCTGCTGTAGATAATACTGATTTTTGATTCTACTCAGGAGTTGTCTTTGTCGCTACTGACTTATTTTTATTCATAAGGTCTTTGCCTACTTGGATAACTGTATCCCAGAATGAAGGGCCTTTTGTAAGTACGGTTTCAATGTCTGGGTGAGCACCTTCATTTTCGATAAGGCTACCGTCGAGTCTAAGTATTCGAGATGCTGTGATTGACAGAGATATCTTTTGGTTTGGTGCTGCGTTTTGAAAACCAATGACGTTTCCTCCTGCTCCCATACTCTGAGAACCAACGACAGTGGCGAGATCAAGGTCTTGCATAGCAACAGTAAAGATATCACACATACTGGCGCACATATCATCAATAAGAATAAGAGTCTCACCTTCCCAAGGGTTCGAAACACCTTCTAAAGATTTGGAACCTACTATAGAAACTGGGCGAGATATTTTTTTCTCTTCTTTTGCATCTTCTAAGAGTGTTTGATAACTTTCTCTCCATTCGTGTCGTTCTGCATATGGGATAAGTGGGGTTTCAGAAAGGTTTCTAAAAGTTTGCATCCACTCTTCATTTAAACGGATTTCAGTCAGGCCGATATCAATCGTGTCTTTTTTGAAAGCACGCAACAATTCATAACCTGCTTGTAAATATCCGCCTCCATTAGATCGAAGATCAAGAATAAGGGTGTGAACGCCTTGATTTTTTAGTTGTGAGAAAGCGTTAGCATAAGTTTCACCATTTATAATTTTACAATCTTTCCCCTGACAACGTAGGCGACTGTTGACAAAATCCTCTATACGGTAGATTGCAGCCCAGCCTTGTCCCATAGGAAATAATTCAAAATTTAAATCCTGATAACTTTCTGATCTTTTATAAAAATCAGGTTGATCTGCAGACTTTTGTATTGATGAAGCAATGAGAGCTGGGATGGAAGCAGCTATTTTTAAATCTGTATGGTTATTATTCATGAGGTTTAAAATACCGCTAAGGCGATTACTTACTGCTGTTTGAAAACCATCCTGAGATTTTTTAGTGATTGTTTTATACGAGTCATTCTGACCAAAAAAGAGCATGAAGAAAATATCAGTTTGAGTAAGATGCAACCAAGGGACTTCCCTTTCTATGATTGTATCTTGCCGTTTGACTTTGACATGGGTTATTCCTTCTGGAATATTAGAGAAAATATGTGGTAGTCGCATTGTTAAGAGTGAAGCGGCAATATTTTTATTTGCTCTTTCCCTGCCTGTATTTGTATATTTTAAGATATCTTCTTGAACGACATCTTCAATGCTGCGGGAATTAAATTCAAGAATTTGGTCCCCTGATTGAAATGGAGAATGTGAAAAAATATGAGGTAGGACTTGATCAATCACATAAATATCTTGCTCAGGATCATATTTTGTTAAAAACCCTAATGTTGTGATCGATGGGTCTTCTAAATAAGATGAACGGCCAAGTGAGGCTGAAACATGACCATCTGCAAAAAGAGCAACCATCTCTTGAATAATTTTTTCAAAATCTTTCCGGCCGACTTGAGGATCTAGAATTCTGTTTTTAAATTCTTCTTTTTTGTCTGCCCATGAAAAATTGAATCTTTTTTCTTTGTAGTCCACCATCGCATAATGTTCATCTATTATGCTGATGATAGAATAAAAATCTTGTAGTTTTTTGCTTTCATCGAATGAACTAAAATCATGAAGTTGTGATGTTTGCTGAGTGGGTGAAAAATCAGCTCCACAATTGACTAATAACCATGAAGCCATAAGGTATTTAAACAACATATTTCCCTCGTCTTAAGATGTGTTGTCGAAACAATAGTCGTTCTTAAAACTTTATTCAAAAAAATTTATGTTGTGGTTTTTTATAATGTGTAAATAAATATATTTATATTGGTCATTATAATGTTTTAAGTGTGAGATTTTTTATTATTTAAATAAGTGGATTTGCTAAAGTATTTAAATGAAAGTATATTCTCGAAATCTTATGAGTTTAATGAATTAAGTGTTTGCTTTATGTAAGACTTTACGAAGGGTAAAGACAGGCTCTTTTTCAAGTAATGTTTTCACAAAATTGTCATGGGTTCCTTTGAACTTATAAAGAGGTTTATCTTCTTTTGATTTCAGTATTTTTAATCTTTCTTCATGTAATTTTTTGAGCTCTTTCTCAAGATCTTGCTGGCTGTTAATTTGAGTGCTAACTTTTTCTAATGAACTTTGAGCTGCGGACAAAGTAATTTTTTTACCATGCTCGATAGCTCTTTTAAGTTGAGATTTTACAGACAAACATTTTTTATGAATTTTAAATTCCTTTGAGATAGAAACAGCCTGTTCTAGGTTTTTCATAGCATCGTCGTATTGAGTATTTCTAATCTGATTGAGAGCTAGATTGTAAATGACAATGGCTCGTTTGTCCTGGCGGTTTTCAGGAATAGATTCGAGTGTTCTTTGATAAATTTCAACGCCTCTATCAAGCTCTCCATTACGTGTGAGAGAGATGGCTCTATTGTTCATGGTTGAAATGACTTCATCCATGGATTCAAGTTGATCCATAATATTTTTTGCTTTGTCTTTTTGTCCATTTTCTAATGCCATCTTTGCTGTGGACTGAACAACAAGAAGATTTTCTTCATCAATTTTTTTGGCGCTTTCAATGGAGTCTTCAGCAGATTTGTTATCTCCCATTTCTACATAAACTTCAGAAATAATACAAAGACGTTCAATGTTTTTGGGACTTATTTCTTTTGCTCTATTAAGACATTCAAGAGCTGATTGAAAATCCCCAAGTTTGATAAGAGATTTTCCTAAGAGATTTAAGGCAATTAATGTATCTCCTTTTCCTGAGCGTACAGACTCAAGGAGGAGTTTACTGGCTAAAGAATAATCTTCTTCATGAAAAGCTAGCTCACCTTTAAGTTGCGTTTGTCGGATGTCAGATAAATTTGTTTCATTCATTAAAGTAGAGAGTACTCCTTTAGCTTCTTGAACACAGCCTTTTGTTAAATGTGTTCGTAGTTTTGATATTAAGTGTTTTTGTTCTGTTGGTTCTTGTTGTTGAACTTGAAAATGGATGAGACTTTGTAGAAAAGTTTTTTTATTGATGGGTTTATTGACAAGGTGATTGATCCCCATTTCTTGTAACAAGGGGAGATCTTCTTGAGAAACAAGTCCTGAAACTATTGTAATAGGGACGTTGGCCATCCCGTGTTGTCGAATTCTTTGTACAAGAGAAGGAGCTGGGAGTCTGGGTAAACGCCATTCTGTGAGGAGCATGTCTGGCTCTGGGTTTGTTTTTAACCATTCCCAAGCTTCTTTTCCATCCGAGAATATTTGAATATCAGGAATACCAATACCATCTAGAACTCGTTTGATAGCATTTTGCATTGAGGAATCTGAATCTATAATAACAGCAGAATGTAAGCCTAAAGCGTTGACTTGTGCTTCTTCGGTAGAGTCGAGGGACTCTCCTTCGAGGTAAATATCAACCAGTTCATTGATGCTTTCTTCTAATCGATCATCGAGTAGTTTTGTTTGCCATAACGTGGCTTGCCCAGCCTCTATTTCTCCGTTGAGAAAATAAGCTTCAGCTAATAAAAGAAGATTGTTAGGGTTTGATTTGTATTGATCAACAAGACCTCTTTCAACAGTGACAAGCTCTTCAAATCTTTCATTTTCGACAAGGTAATCTCTTAAGTTTGCAGCCGAAGATTGACGTGTATCCCACTGATAGCGCTCGAACCTATGTAAGAGTGTACGGATTTCTTCTAATAACTGTGCTTTATTTTTTGCTTTTTCAAACCATGAATGCATACCGCGTTCAAAAGCGACAGGGATTGCTGATATTTCATGACGATCAAAAAAGACTGTCGTTTGGATGTGAGAAGTTTCAACATTTTCACGAAGAATCCTTAGGAGGTGAAGGGCATTGAATTCTTGGTTTGTTTCGAGTGGAGTGATGATCCAGTGAATGTCTTCAGTTCCGATAATATCTAAAGCTTCTTTAATTCCATGAACAACTGTCAAGTTGAGAAAATCTAGTTCTTTTAAAACTTCAGCCAGTATTGTACGTCCCCCAGGAGTTTTATCAATAAGGAGGGTACGAACATTTTTTGTTTGAAACGCAGAAGCCAAGATCTCAACTCTATAAATTAGAAACTATATGCACAATGTATCGGTGAGTAGGAGTTGAAAGTAAGGGTCTGGTGAAAAATTCTTATGTTTTAAATTGTTTATAGAAGTTTTTTGGGTCATGATATAAAATTAAGCTGTGAATGTAAGGCTTTAATGGCTTATTTCTAAGGGGCGATCACTAGTGACTTCTAAGCTGGCGCTAGGGTGTGCATTAAGAGACTGAGGGACAACGTCAACATGCTCAAGGTTTTGAAGTTGATATAAAACAGGGTGTTTTTTTTCAGTTTTTAAATAATGAACTCGTTCGTGGGTCGGGTTGTAGATGGCGATTTTTATCATTGCCGCACTCTTTGTTGAAAAGCGAAGAGTCTGAGGGCGGTGAGTTCCTTTAAGACGAACTCGATGCTTATTGGGAATGCGAACCTTTGTTGAAGAGGTAAGAGTAATCGGTGTTCGAGGGGGGATATCTGTGATTTCAAATGCTTGAACATTTTGAGACATGATAATAAAAGAAGTTAAGAAAATTACAAGATTTTTTCTCATACGAGAATCCCCTATAGTTTTATATCTGAACAACAACGAAACCCAAGGTGATAATTTGAATGACCCCGAGGGCTGAGTATATGAGTGCCATGCCAAAAAGGGGCCCTCCAATAGCAATCATCTGCATGAGCTTTTATTTTTGAGAAAATAAACCAACTTCCTTTCATTTCAGTAAAACCTACTCCATTTTGTGATCCCATTTGCTCTTTTCGCACAGGCAGGTTCATGTGTTCGGCAACATTTCCATGGAGGTCATAAACGCCAATTGCACTTTTGCAATGAAGTGATGACCCTGCAGGGTATGTGTTGCTGCCACATGCAGCATAAGTACCAGAGGCTTTTTCTTGAGCTTGTTGGCAGTGATTGCTCTTAAAAGACTGTGTAGAGCAAAGATTCTGATTCTCTTTTAGACCATAACCCCATACTTTCTCACGGTTTTTATTATGGTGAAACCTCATCCATTTCATTGCTTCTTTAACAGGCATGTGCCTTGTTTCACTGAAATTTTTTTCTGATTGAAGAGGTTTTCCGCTACAGCCTGCCTCCCATTCATGTGCATCACAAAGGCGTTTACCCATGATAGAACAAAGTTGGTGTGCTTCATGAGGTTTGACCCAGGTTACAGGGTATTCGCATGGAATATTAGGAAATTCAAATTGATCAATACAAACGCTTGACTGACCAGAAATTTTCACCATAAATGGAAAAATACATACTTGGTGTGCCGGCATATGACGTTTTTTTGTTTTTTTCAAGCACTGCTTACGGGATATAGGGTGTTGACTGGCTTGAGATCCTTGACCAATATATTTAGATTTTTTAAAAATTTTTGTGAGTTGAAAGGCTTGCCTCTTATTGAGTTTATGTGTTTTTATGATTTTTTGGATAAGTAGCGATTGTTCTGTAGGTCGATGAGCTTGTATAACAAAAGGTGTTGTTGTAGCTAGAAAAACAAAACACCTTAAGAAAGACATATCAGCCTCAAAAATCAGAATATATACATATTTTACAATGATTTTGTATAAATATGTCAATATTTTACTTTAGAGACGTGATAAAGCGTAGGCTAGACATATGGAGAGGCAAAAAGGTTATTCTTCTGTTTTGCGAATTCGGGCACTCGCAAAACAAATGTGTTTATCGTAGAAAGCAATAGTTTGGCCAGGAGCAGCAGCCCATTGTGGATCTTTGAACTGAACTTTAGTCTGTGTGCCTTGGGACTCCAAAATGGTGCACTCTTGATCTTCTTGCCGATACCTTATTTTAGCGTGGCATTGAAATGGAGTCTTTTGATATTCGGATTCATAAATCCAGTGAATAGGGTCGCAGTAAATAGTTGTGCTATAAAGAGCTGGATGATCATGGTTTCTCTCTACATAGACTATGTTCTGTTCGTGGTCTTTAGCAACAACGTGCCATCTAGGTCCTGGCCCACCGAGTCCTAGGCCTTTTCTTTGACCTAGTGTATAAAAAGCACTTCCGTGGTGCTGGCCTACCTTGGTACCGTCCAAGGTTTGGAATTCGCCTGGGTTTGCAGGGATATAGCTTGATAAAAATTCCCTGAAGTTTCTTTCGCCAATAAAGCAAATCCCTGTACTGTCTTTACGATTCCAAACAGGAAGGTTATGTTTATGAGCCAGTTCTCTGACTGCTGATTTTTCCATGTTTCCTATGGGAAAAAGAACGTGATTAAGTACTTTTCCATGAATACCGCACAAAAAATAGCTTTGATCTTTGAGTGGGTCCTTTCCTTTTATCAATAGCTTTTGATCAGTTTGGCAATAATGCCCTGTAGCAAGGTATGAAGCACCTAAGGAGAGCGCTTTTTCATAAAAAACTTTAAATTTTATCTCTCTATTGCATAAAATATCAGGGTTTGGAGTAAAGCCTGATTTGTAATCAGATAAAAATTCTTTAAAAACAAATTCTTGATATTCTTTTGTAAATTCTATTGCTTGAAGAGGAATATCAAGAACATCACAGGTTCTTTGAGCAGACTCATAATCTTGAGCGCTGGTGCAAACTCCATTATCATCTCTTTCATCCCAGTTCTTCATGAAAAGTCCAACAACTTCATAACCTTGTTGTTTTAAAAGAAGAGCTGCCACTGAAGAATCGACTCCACCAGACATACCAACTACGACTCTTTTGCTCATATTTTCCTCATGACATGTGATGCAAAGGGTGAAACCAAAGATCTCAAAGGCGTGAATACTAATTTATTTTTTCAAAAAAATCTTTATTAAAACCAGCAAAAGTCATGGTTAGAGCAAATAATTCTTTACATATTTAAAATAGCGAGGTGAGAAAGAATGAGTGCAGGCGGCTAAACTTGCCTAAAGCTGAATTGACCGAGGAAATGATTAAGAATACCATTTTAGTATGCTTTTATATGAATAGGTGCATTGTCTTGATTTCGAACTTAAAAAAACCTCAGGATGCTTTGTTTGTCTATATCGATCCCTCTGCGGCTATTCGTGCAGTTGCAAGAGAGGTTGCCCATGAAGTGGGTTTTCAAAATGTCCAAGTCGATGATTCTCCTGCGAGTTTCTTGAATTCAGCTGGTTGTCATGAAGCAGCATGGGTTGTAACGGGAACGTATGATTCTCAAGATGTTACTGGTTTTCATATTTTAAGATATTTTTTAAAAGCAAAACCTAATGAGCGATCTCGTGTATCTATATTGTTTGATGAGGAAGAACAAGAGTATATCCCTTATGCCTACGCATTAGGTATGTTTTCACACCATAAAAAACCTATTACAAAAGCTTCATTGCTTGAAGATTTTGGTCAAATTATGGAGAGCGTAAAAGAAGGAAAGCAAGAAACAGATATAGCATCAGATTATTTTCGAAGGCACCTAAGGGATGCAGAAAGATTTCCCGATCTAGTCGTGTTAGAAGATGGTTTGATTCGCAACTTCTCAAAAACAAAGCTCTACTTAAGTAAAGCGGATGCCCATTTTAGAAATGGGAGCGTTGAAGAAGGACGTTTAGCATTAGCTCAACTTTTGAAAACAGATCCAGACTTAAAAGATAAAGCAGCACAGATGATGCTCCAGTATACAGGAGTTGATAAAGTTGATGAAAAAGATTTCACAATAGATACGGCAATTATTATTGATTCTGATGGTCAAGCAGCAGGGATTGTAAAGCAAGTTTTGACTGAACTCTCAGCGAAAAAAATAGAGTATTTTGAAGACGGAGAATCTGCTTTAAGTTGGATTAAAGAAAACCGTGAATCTTTAGAAAATGCTTCTGGATCAGCTTTAATTATTATGGAATGGAAGATTCCTCGAGTTCCAGGTCCCATCCTTTTACAAAATATTCGTATGAACGGTTTGCACGAAGCTCCTGTCATTGTTTTAAGTTCGTTGGTGAAAGAATCAGACCAAGTTTTGCTATCCGAGGTTGGGGTAGAAAGAGTGGTTGAAAAACCCATTGATACTAAAAAATTAATTACTGCAATTATTGATACGATTAAAACAGCTGGAGCGCCAAGAACGATCCATGATACGGCACGTAAAACAAGAGCTTTGCTAAAGTCGGGTAAAATCGATGAAGCACGTCGTGTGGCTTCTTCCATTTTGCAAGATATAACTGCACCCAAAGGTGATCGATTTGTGATTGAGGCAGAATTTTTATTTGTAGATCGCAAGTATGAAGAAGCAAGAGAGCTTCTTATGAAAGCGATTAAAGAACAAGGACAGAATGTTCACAATCTTAACCTCCTTGGTAAGTGTCTTATGGCATTAAGGGATTTTGATAATGCAACAAACTGTTTTCAAAAAGCACAGAAAATGTCCCCGAATAATATTGAAAGGCTTTGTCAAATAGCAGAATCTGCCTCTGAGGCAGGTGACTCTGAAACAGCGAAGAATTATGTGCAGAACGCTGCTAAACTGTCTCAGGATTCAGATATTGTTGGTGAAACAGTCGCTAAAATAGCTTTGAATGATGGCGACCTAGAAGAAGCAGCGAACTTAATTTCTGGTATGGAGTCAGCGCATTCCATTGTTTCTTTTATTAATAACCAGGCTGTTGCGTGTTCAAAGATGGAGAAATTTGAAGAAAGCGTTTCCTGCTATAGAAAGGCTTTGAAAGCTATTCCTGATGAACATAAACATGTTCGCCCAGTGATCGAATATAATCTAGCTCTCACTCTCATTAAAATGAGTGAACAAGACCAAGCACTCGAATGTCTAAAAAAAGTAGTGGGATTTGGGAAGTCTAAAGTCTTGATGAAAGCTAAGAATTTGAAGGCGCGCTTATTAGCAGCGATTGAAGATGGAAAAGTCTTTCAATTAAGAACGGCAGCAACGACAGAGACTGTTAAGCTAGATTTATCAGATTTTGATGTGACGCTGCGAGCCGATTTTTCACCTGGAGATTACTGCCTATACGGTATTTATCATAATTTACAAGACCCTCCACTATCAATGAAAAAATTCTTTACTGCTTAAATTTTTTTATGATCTTATCTGCAATAATGATTTAGATTTCTAGGGGTGATTTTAAAATTCATCAAAATAGAGATTTAGAAATTGTCTGACCGTTTTTACGATATTTGAGAGATTTTTTTCATGGCAATTATTATCTTTTCAATAAAAATCATAGATTCTTTATGGGCAGATCTTTTTTCATAGTTCCTTACAAGCCTTCTCTGGTGATTCAACCATGCAACGGAAGGCCTGTGGCACAAAGTCTTTTTTTACAGTTTGACTCAATAGAATCTGGAGTCCTGTTTGATGTCTTGACATCTTATCCTCAAGGGTTTTCTCAAGACTGGAATTTTTTTTATCGTCATTGAGCTATGCTGTGATCACTATTCCTGCGTATCGATCATGCTAGCTGGCTGACGTCACAACGCATGACAAAAGTGTTCTCATAACATCAA
>JBGCEP010000060.1:0-2604 GCA_045106415.1 Oligoflexales bacterium
GTTATGAAAACAATGACATGCACACAAATTTGGATTCATTGAAGCAGTTAATAGCCTCACTCGTTGCCAATGATGAAGCTAGCAACGTAGAAATGACTGAAGATATCACGAGAATTCAGCAGGTCGTTGAATTCACTTCGGTCCGACTGGACAGTCTAGATCCAAATCTGGTCCCAATTGCTGCAATAAACAATATGAGCAAGCTTATAGCAAATATTAACAATGAGCTTAATTCATATCAGAAGAATAAAAACCCCTCCCACATTCAACAGGGAAACAATCATGTTGATAGCCTTTTAGCTCAGTTATCAAACATTTTGCAGATCACCACTCCAGATGATGTAAATAATATTAGAGAATCAATCACCTCTTTCAGGCGATCAGCTGCTCAAAACCTAAGGCTTTTACAAAGTGAGACCGAAGATCAGCAAAACCGGGTTGAAGAACTTAAAAAAAACATCGACTCTTTTTCAGATGAAGTCAAACAACAGAAGAATAAGTTAGACGCTGCGATTACACAATTTCAACAGCAATTTTCAGAAGCAGAGAACAGTCGACGCGAAGCTTTTTCAGCTTTAGAAAAAGACCAAAGAGAAAAGTCCGAAGCGTCTTTAAAATCTTACACAACACAATTTGAAGACCTATTCAGAAAAAACACTAACACTGAAGCTGAATTTTCAAGAAAACTTACTGAAGCAACCCAGCAAGGTGAACAAAAACTTAAAGAATCCACAAAAAAACTCATTGAAGAGATAGAAGAAGAAAAATCCAAAGCTGAGAAGCTCGTTCACATAATAGGAAATACTGGTATGGTGGGCGGATACCAAAGAACTGCCAACCAAAAACGAAATGCAGCCCAATTGTGGAAAGGGGTAACTTTTATATCATTATCCGGCTTAGTTGGGTTCGCTATCTATGCCATGACTCTTACAACTGAAGACTCATTCAATTGGGGGGTGTTTTCTGCTAGAGTTTTCGTTTCTATAACTTTTGGTGTGCTAGCCGCTTATGCGGCTAGACAGGGAGACCGAAACGATAGGCTAGAAGCCAAACACCGTAGGACAGAGTTAGAACTAGCATCAATAAATCCATACCTTTCCGATTTACCCGAGGACAAACAAAGACAAATTAAAGAAGAATTATCCAGACGTATTTTTGGAGCCTCTGATATAGAGACATTTGGTGTTACAGATACACCCTGGAACGGATCATCACTAGATATAATCAAGTTGTTACTTAGAACAATTGAGACCACGATTAAAAGTTCAAAATAATTTTTCTAAATATCCAACAATTCTCTAGGAGGCACAACTAACGGCTTTGCCACTTGAAGCCGACTCACAGCTCAAAGATGAGGCTTTGCTGCCGATTCATCGCTTTGCGGATCTTGAACAACAAACGACTCAGAAGGACTACCTGCATCAACACCAGATTGAAACTCTCCCAGAACTGCAAAATGGTACCTTCTCTCACCTGAAGGAAGCAGTTCTGACTTTTCTGTTTGGTGGAAAGAAAAATCTGGTTCCCAACCTTGATTTTCTGCTTCATCTTCCAAAAAGTCAGAGACAACCGATTGCAAGTCAATGTCGCTTAAACCTTGCTTGTCTGTATAGGTAAATTCATATATCTTCAACGTTTACAGCCCTACTCTACTCGTTACGCCGACTATAAAGTGAAAGAAAGCACCTTTCAATGAAAATTGATAAAAATCAACTAATTCAACAACGTGGGGACCTTTCAGACTTCCTTATTCACTTGACTCGTTCAGGCAGAATAAAAAGATTCAAGGAGCTTTATTCCCTAGAGAAAGATGACGTCTCTACGGTAAGCGCTAGAGAAAGCGTTATCTCTATAATCCAAAATCGACGAATCGAAGCAAGAAGCCCATTTGGATACTTTAATTTCAAAGTCCCAATGCAAAGAGGAAACTCAACCCTTAACTCCAATTCTAAAATTAAAAGAGAGTGGCTACGTGCTGTATGTTTAACAGAAACTCCTCTTGATCACATCCACCTTCAGACCAAAAATATCATCGGCAGATCTCTACATTTCGAGCCCTATGGTCTAGCGTTTAAAGAGGCAGTTATAGCAAAAGCTGGTGGAAACCCTGTTTCGTACATACACACGGACAATGCAAGTCACAGGAGTACGTTTGATGCTATGGCCACCTCAAACGACTGTTCAAAGTTTCGATCACTATTTCCACTCATTGAAGGCTTCGGTCCTCCCTGGTTTAGAAATTCATATGGGCCAAATGAAATTGACTTTAGATGGGAACGAGAATGGAGAATCACAGGAGACTTCTCATTCAAGTTAGATGACATTGCTTTTGGGCTGTGTCCTGAAGCAGAAATCAAGACTTTTGAGAGTTTGGTGAACAGACAAATCCCTTTTGTGGACCCTACAGCAGATATCAATCACATCAAACAAAAGTTACGCAAGTGTCCCCATCTTCGCTTTATAAAGTAGGGACCACATCCTCAATTTGACCGCCTTTCTCTTTCCTCATAGCTCTAGACCACTGTTTCGATGATGTTCCTTTGATTCGTAAGCGTCGGCTGATAGGTACCTTCCTCTAAACTCCATTTAAATTTACGATTTAAA
>JBGCEP010000061.1:0-7848 GCA_045106415.1 Oligoflexales bacterium
CGATCCATAAAGATTATTGCGTGACAATTTTCATCAACTTGAAGTGATATTTGTTCAAGGTGAAGTTGCATCGTTCCCGTGTTCGTTTGAGGTAAAATTAATGCGCAACCTTTGTCTTTTGATGGACATACAGCACCAAAAATATAAGTTGAAATGAATTGATTTTTCCGGACCAGACGAGGTCTCGTACCCTTTGTCGCCCATGTTCTGGTTAATGAAACCTGTTGCCCAACACGACTTTCATCTTGCCACCAAAATTCAATTTCTTTGTCTGTATTACAGATTGCTTGAGCTTCCTCTGGAAAAGTCTCTCTGAAGGTATTTATCGCTTCGTCGCTATTCTTAGCGATGTTTTGAGCACCCAGATATCCAAACAATATAAAGGCGATCTAGAAGTGCATAAACACCAGATATGGAATAACTACAGTCAAATTTTTCCAGCAAAAGAGCTTGTATGTCATATGCCGTTTTCCGCCCACCGTGGCATTAATCTTGAAACTCATCTAACGCAGTCTTGAAGTTTTCTTCCTCTCCTGGAAGCAGCCTAGGATGACGACCTCTGCCTTCTTTTTCAAGAAGACCTTCGTAGTCATACATGACAAACCTTTGAATCCATGTACGAACGGTTCTTTCATCATAAAGAACAATTTCTGCAACGTCTTTTAAAGATTTTCCTGACTGTAGATGATGCAGAGCAAGTAACTTGATCTTTATTCTAGGGTCTCTCTCAGACCGGTAGCTACTTAGAAAGTCTAGATCTTGTATTTGCGATTTGATTTCATTCAACATCATGAAGTGTACTGTCACACAATTGAGCTTAGAAAAACTCAATTATTTTCTGTGATTGGTATAATCTTAAGAGGGCTCCTAGCTCATCTTCAGTCATGCCTTGTGTTTGAAGTAAAATATTCTGCTTATCTCCATAACCCAACTTTGTCTTATAGCTTTTCAAGGCATCTCCATAACTCAACTTATGCTTCCATTTACTCAGTGATGATTGAGATATACCTGTTTCTGATGATAGCTGTAAAGCAGATGGACCGCCTGGCATACACATTTTGGCGACATGGACTCTTTTAACTCTTGGGGATAAATATTCACTTGTTACCTCTGCGGCCCTCAGACAATGTAATTCTTTATGTTAATGAGTGACCACTATTCTGATTGGGGGGGTACTCACAGCTGATGAAAATCAACATATGGGGCACGGGCCTACTTTTTATAATTTGCAACTCTATGGAGAATACCCAGGAGCTGAAGAAACTTTTCAACAGATTTTACTAGATTCAAATGCATGTACAGACTTAAGAGTATACACCTCTCGTGTTGATGTAGGAGAAGTCTTGATTTGTCATGGAGAAATGTTTGCACCACATGAAATTTATGGACAAGTAATATTATCCTCTCAAGTCCCTGAAGTTTTTATGCAGAAACTCGCACTAGAAGCTGGATGGGTTTGTGAAAAATCGTAATTTCTATACTCTGAGATAGATTAGTTTCATCTACTAGTCACAAAGATCAAAAAAGTCTGGGACGGACAGATTTTGAGGATCTCAGTCAAGATAAAGCTCTTGTCTTGTGTTAAAGAGTTGGGCCTTGTCACTAGAGGAGAAACCATGTCTAGACTTTTTATATACCTTCTTTTCATCATCAACAGCAGCAATTCATTTGGAACTCAAGAAAGACTATGGGGACCAGACCACGCTAAATCAGTAAGAACTTTGAATAGTGAAACCATCGACAACCGTAGTCTCCAGAATATTTTAGTCGACACTACAAAGGTTTTAGATTTAGCTGACGCACCTATATTTGCATTTTCAAAAGGTCAGAATATCTTAAAAACCGATAGGTCATTAACTGGAACAAAGACTGGATCTATTGTGCTATCTGTGCTTGCATTATCCATTGGCGTAACTGTAAAAAAACAAAAATCTGTACAATACTCTAAATCTTCTTTCATAAATAGAGCTCCAATTCAAAATGCCTTCATTTCCGACAATGACATTTTTTTTATAAATCCAGGTAGAAAAATATATCACCAGAACATGGAGAATGGCCAAGAATACTACACAATCCGCTACGCGAGAACTGGAAGTCTATATGAATATAATTTTTCTAATTTGCAAATTTCACCTGATAAGAAAACTCTTTCACTGATTACAGAAGATACCTCTGGAGAAAAGAATCTAGCTTTTTTCCAGTTGTATTCCGAAGGTGAAAATAAATATTACTATTTTTCTAATGAAATTAACCTTTCCGGTTTACAGAAGTTAGATTCAAAAGATATATCACTTTCCTTTTACAAAAATAATCAATTGCTCCTGTTACTTTCAAAATCTGAAACGGACATAGAAATAAAAAACTTCACTAAAAACAGAATCTGGAAAGAATCTATTGCAGATCAGATTCACAGCCCACTTACAAGAGTGAGTGAATTTTTTTCAGAACGTCAAGAGCCAATCTTAAAAGCAATACCTTTAAATGATGACACAGGAAATCCTCAGCACTATTTATTTATTGGAATCAGAGGGTCTATGGTGAAAGTCAATTTTCCCCCCACTGTTCCATTTAGAGCTATTCAAGGTTTTTCTATTTTAAAGATTGCAACTGATAATGCACAGAATATCCAGAATTCATTTGCAATTTCAAAAGATAAGATTCTCGCAGTTTCAACTGGGGAAAATTTTATGATTATAGACCTAAAAGATGGAACAATATTTAAAGAATATATGTTTCCATGCGAAATTTCAGCTGTAGGAGTAAATGAAAACGAGCAATTTCAGGTATTGTCAGGGCGGCACGTTTATCAGATATCCGATGATCTTTCCTATATTCATGCAGCTCAAAAAGGAAGTGACGCTGCTTTTATTAATATTCTTAGTGGAGAAAAATGTAATAGTCTGCAAACTATTCTTTCTGCAGCAAATTACGCTCGAAGTATATCTTCAATTCAATTCTATTTTCTAAAAATCAAAAGCATGTTGGACAACAAACTATTAACATCTGATGAAGCCCAAAAAATCATCACTAAATACTTTACTTATGGTTCCCAGAATCAATTAGGTGAAATAATTCTTCCTGAATTGCAGCAAGATGAAATGTTAAAAGTAAGCCCAGGTCAATTTAGTTTGCAAGAATCATGGAAAATTCCTGTTAGGATACATAAAGCCGTTAGCATTCTCGATTCCTATAATATCTATAGCGAAGAAGATAAGGAATCATTTTATGAACGCCTTAAATTTTCCTACAATCAAATGAGCCAAGCAAATATATCAATTCACAAAAGAATAGATAAGGTTGAGCAAATGGCTGCAGAAACAAAACAATTGCAGGAAGAATTAAAAAATAGTTTTGAACTGTCCCAAAAAAGACAAAAAACATTGAACGCACTAACAGCAATAGCAAGCATAACAGGAGGTCTAGGAGCATCGATTCCATATATCATTGATATTTTAAGTGAATTTAGTGATCTAGTTCCACCAAACGTTTTTGAATTTCTCAAAGACCTCTCAGACTCTACATCCGAAGTCATTCTTAAACCAATTGCTGGAAATTCAGACAAATTTGAACTTACCACGATTCCGAGCTCAATGTTTTCAATATCTAATGTGATTCCTAGTTTAAACCAAAGCCTTGAGTTCACAATTGATAAACTGACCCCAAAACAACGGGGAGAGGGACAATTGACGGGGGGTAGGGCATACTAAGATTCACAAAATATAATTTGCCGCAAGATTATTTGAAATAAAAAAAGGACATTTTTGAGTATTATGTTGTCATAAAGCATAAGAAATCGAAATTATCTTCGATTTCTCAAGAAAATGAGTAAAGCTCTCGCATAGGGTTATAAAAATCATTCATCAAATATCTATTGAACTGCTGAAAACCTAGCTCTATGAATAGGTGGTGGGTGTGGATTAAGCCCAGCAGCTTTTAAAATTTTCTTAATACTGCTTTTACACTCAACCACACCTAAACAGACCATAGTTCCATTTCTTTTGCAGTTTAGGCATATTCCGGTATCAATATTGAAAGTTATTTTTAGAAGTACGGACCATGATTGCTTATTCGAATTTCTTTTTTCTGAGCTTCCATCAATACCTTCTGGTTTATCTTGTTGTTGGCGATTTCTAATAATTTGAGAACGCATAAAATGAGTCGGAGCAAAGACTCCATGATAGCCAAGGAGAGTGAAAAAGCTCTTCTAGAATGTTTCACCCCTGGAGCATGCAACCCACATTTGGAAATAAACCTTATACAATTTGCCGGTATTCTCAATAAAAGATCAAGGATAGTCTTGCCTTGGAGAGGAGTGCAAGTTTAAGTAGCTAAAAAGATTTGGGTTAATTTGGTTTCCATGGTGGTGTGGAACATGGAAAAGTCTTGGCTAGAGAACAGGGTAAACCGCGGGAAACCGGGAAAAGAAGGTTTCATTCAGCCTTTACGCCACATGCTACCTACCAATTGATGGGTTCGTTGCTGATCCAATTATGTATATTACATAAACAAGCGGTTAACATCATTGATGTCAGGCCTACGTAAGACACAATTACACCATATTCGCCTACGTCCTCCTCACATTCTTTACCAAGACAAGCCAGTATCATAGCTCCGCCAGAAGCCGCCACAACTCCAGAGGTGACAAAAGCGGTTAGGATTCTATTGGCGTTTGTATTTGCCTTATTACGGGCTTGAATTGTATCTATATCGATCACATGGCTGGCGCGCGGTGTAACTGCTTCAGAGTATTGACTTTTTTTTGGCAGAAGAAAAGCCATCAATGGAGAGTTTGTGAATATCAAAAGAAAGGCTAATAAAATTTTATGCATATGAAGCTTCATATTTAAACAAACCCTTGTTGAAGGTTGAAGAAGGTGAGTTGTTAACATATGTTGGATGAGCTAGTCCATAAAAAATAGGTGAGCAACCTTCCTTTTTTCTCTCATATAAAATTCTAAGTAACTTTATGCACTTACAGTATTTGAACTACACTGTGTAAATGTTATTGCATTTTTATAGATCTGCACTTAACTGTTTAAAAGTTTTTGTTCCCAGTCACATGCGGAACGGATCATCAGTTCTAAGTTTTCAAGTTTTGGTCGCCACTCAAGAGTTTGTCGAAGCTTTTGAGAAGATGCGATAAGTTGAGGAACATCTTCTAGGCGGATGTCACCGGTCTCTATTTTGCTGCAAATATGCGGGTAGAGATGTTTCATTGTGTCCATAACTTCTCTTACAGAAAAACCATAGTGGGTAGGAACAATTGACGGGGGATAATACTAAGATGCACAAAATATATAATTTGCCGCAAGGTTATTTGAAATAAAAAAGGACATTTTTGATGTATTATTTTGCCATAAAGCATAAGAAATCGAAATTATCTTCGATTTCTCAAGAAAATAAGTAAAGCTCTCGCATAGGGTTATAAAAACCATTCATTAAATATCTACTGAACTGCTGAAAATCTAGTTCTATGAATAGGTGGTGGGTGTGGATTAAGTTCAGCAGCTTTTAAAATTTTCTCAATACAGCTTTTACACTCAACCAGAAATAAAAATGCATAATATTTCACAAATCACCCAATTCGCATAAAGACAAGATAACATCGGCAAGAAACTTTAAAAACTTGGGGAAAATTCTTATTCAAGGAATACCTTCAAAAAAATATCTGGTTAAACGCGAATGATGCGTACTCTGGTCTAATGCCCAGCTATCGGCTTCTGATGCTTTCTGAAGCAAATTGAGTTCCAACTGCATGCGGTTGAAATAAAAAATTTTAATTTTATATCTTCAAGTATCTATTATTTATGCGGAAGGGGGCCCTGACCGCCTCAGGAAAGCATAAAGTCTGAGAATGTAGATAGTAGAGATATAAACAACTCTAAAAAAGGTAGTCATATGGTTTTTCGATTTTTTAAATTTGCCGTTGCTCTCTCTTGTGCTTCAAATGCATTTGCAGTCTATGACCAAAATTGGGTTAGGCAATGCGAACAAGTTGTAAAAACTTCTCAAGAAGATCCAAGATTTGGCAATTCATCTGATTCTACCCGAGCTCTATTTGTTTGGCTTGGACGATACTATGCAAAGGATGATGGTTTAAAAAGTTTTCTTTATCACTCCTTCTACAACCCAGATATAAAGTTTTTTCACGGCCTTTCGAAGACGCTAAATTGTCAAAAAGTAGCAGATAAATTAAACGAAAAAAATATTGATCTCGGTGAAATTACCGATTTTAAAATATCTAACATTATGGATCACACAAGCTTGAGAAGAATGAGGGTTCTTAACCAAGCGTACGGTGAGACGCTTGGTAGAGAGTACCATCTTACAATTGTTGGGAAAAACTCAGGAGACAAAGGCAGTCTAGTATCTGCGTCACAATTCGACCTTGCACTTCTACCATTTTTCTTCCCTGGTATAAAAAAACTTGATATTGATCACGCAACGTACAACGAAACAGCTCTACCAAGAATGAACAACCTTAAGTCAATCTACTTTAAAAATCCTCCGCATCAAAAATTGCATGACAAGGTGGCAATAGAGGTTTTAAAAGCAACAAAGATCGCCACACAGTTAGATCGAATCTCTTTTGAGTCTGTGGATGATCATCAACTCGATTACGACGCTCTAGGAATATGGTTAAGTGCATCTAAAACTCGAAGAATCACTTTTCCACTAGTCAAAGATAATGAATCTGCTGCGACAACAGAAAGAAACATCAAGGACTTCCTAGATAGTATCGCTTTGTATAGCGCCGCTTCTCTTCAAGACTATGAAAAACTATTAAATCAACCAAAACTCTCTGAAAAATCTCACATGACTATCAATATGAAAAACTTCAAAAAATATGTAAATGTTACTCGCCTACAAATTCTTCGGAAAGAATAAAAAACCACTGCTGCTTCATGTGCGGAGCAGCAGTAATTTTTAATGAAGTGTATTGTTCTACCAAGGAATTATATGATGTGTCGATTCTTAAAATTTGCAATTGCTCTTTCTTGTGCTTCGAACGCGTTCGCATCTATGATAAAAACTGGGTCGATCAATGCAAAAAAGTCGTAAGAACATCTCAAAGCGAGAATCCCTCTCACTACGCCTCTGATTCTAGCCGCGCTCTGTTTGTTTGGCTTGGGCGCCATAGATCAAGAAATCATGGCTTAAAACGCTTATTTTATCAATAACCCTGACATACGATTTTCATGACCTTACAGGAGAGTTGGATTGTCCAAAATTAGCAAAAAAGCTCAACGACAAAAAAATTGATCTTAGTGAAATTAAAAGTTTTCAGATATAGCATTGGCTGGTTTTATTTACTCACCCAGACTGGGTCTATTCCCCTTGTAATACCAATTACTTAAATTAAACATAGGTTTCAGGCCCATGATTTTGAACACAGCTGTTTAATATTTCTATTGATATCGCAAAACGAATTCCATGATTCGATTGCTCGACTCTTCTTGTTCAGCTTTCCCAGGTTTTCTTGAGAGTTGAGATCGAGCTGGATGATAGACGTATAGCTACCTGATTGTAGCTATAGCATTGGCTGCATGTATTTACTCAACATCTTCATAGCCGCACAAACAGCATCATAAATAGAGTCACATCCATCTCTGAGAATTTTTTGTATTTTTGTTTTAACTTGATGCCATTTGTGTTCGATAGGATTGAGATCTGGACTAATGGGGGAAGATATAGAACTTCTGCCCCTACTCTTGAGCTATTTGAACTATATTTGAGGACTTATGAAATGAAGCATTATCAAGCACAATAACTGTATTTCCATCCAAATGTGGGCTTAAAACCTTCTCAAGATACGCATTGAAAACCTCTGCTGTACAACTTCCTTTA
>JBGCEP010000062.1:0-30306 GCA_045106415.1 Oligoflexales bacterium
GCTATCTGACTGCCCTAAAGTCCAACCTGCTTTCGAAGTTGCATAACTTTCCCAAGTACCGTTTGCACTACAACCTGAGGTATTTGTAATGTACATTTCACTTGCGCCTGTTGCAGCAAGTGTTAAATCAGGAGTCCCATCTGATGTATAAGTCCCACCATTAATCACAATACTTGTCGACGTTGGCACATTATCATCATGAGTAATCGTATCGTTTACACAACTTCCCTCAGTACCTGCTGCATTACGAAACTTCACATATACTGTTGCTATTGCATTTGTTTGCCCTAAAGTCCAAGATGTTTTCGTGGTTGCATAACTTTCCCAAACACCACCTGCACTACAGCCTAAAGTATTTGTAATATACATCTCAGTTGCACCTGTTACAGCCAGTGTTAAATCAGGTGTCCCGTCCGATGTATGAGTCCCACCATCAATCACAATAGATTCATTTGAAGGAACTGTAGAATCATGAACAATTGTATCGTTCACACAAGAACTTTCATTACCTGCATGATCTCTATACTTTACATAAACGGTTGCTACTGCATCAGTTTGTCCTAGAGACCAATTCTCTTTCGATACTCCATAACTTTCCCAAGTCCCACCTGCTGAACACCCTGAAGTATTCGTGATGTACATCTCATCTGCACCCACAGCAGAAAAAGTTAAATTTGGAGTTGTGTCTGCAGTGTAAACACCACCATCGATTGTGAGCGCTTCACCAGAAGGAGCAATATCATCATGAATAATCGCATCGTTAACACAACTGGTTTCATTTCCCACAATGTCACGGTACTTCACATATACTGTCGCAGTTGCATTTGTTTGCCCTAAGGTCCAACCTGTTTTCGAAGAAGCATAACTCTCCCAAATACCACCCGCACTACAACTTGACGTATTTGTGACATACATTTCATGAGCATCATCTGCATTGAAAGTTAAATTTGTCGATACAGTTGATGTTGCTATTCCCCCTACAATTGTTACCGATGGAGATGTAGGAGCCACATTATCATGTAAAATTGTGTCCGATAGACACGCTGTTTTATTAAGCGCTTCATCACGAAACTGCACATAAAGAGTATTCGAAGCATTTGCATGAGGCAGGGTCACATTTTTAGAGTTTTGATAAGTTTCCCAAGTCCCACCCGTACTGCAATCTACTGCCTCAGTAATATAAACTTCATTTGCCCCAGTCACATCAAAATCAAATGTGGTTGCAACTGAAGACACAACAGAAGAATCTGCATGCAAAACAGCCTGATTTACCACTGGATTTGTGACATCAACTTTATATGACAAACTCACCTGGCTACAGTTCCCAGGAATTTCAGCCTTTGACGTTTTTGCATAAAAAACATAATCGCCTTCGCTTAAAGTCGGTAGCGTCATCTGAATAGATGATGATGATGCCTCTGCTGAAACAAGAAGATTTTGACAATTAGCATTGCTATATAAATTGACAACAGCACCTGCTTCCACTCCATCAACCTGCACAACTGGTTGCACATCAAAAGATACTGCTTGCGACGGAGAAATTAAACTTAACCCTGTGGGTGCAGACAAATCTGTTAAAAGTGTGTAATTCAAGTAAGCCTGAGAGCATGAACCCACAGCTCCATAAAGATTTTCTGAACGTACATAAAATTGGTATGCCCCTACTCGACTAAGCTTTGGACTTAAAGAAAGACTACCATTAGCAGATGCTGTTAATGAAGCAAGAACATTGCCCTCACATTTCGCATCTGTATACACAGAAACAAGGTCACCTTTCGTTACAGAATCTATAATCAAAACTGGTGTTGCATTTAAAGAAGCTGCCTTTTCAGTTGAAATTGTCGAAATTTCTTCTGGGCCAAGAACAAAAGATCCAACAAAATTCCCAGGTGCAAAACAGATAAGATCACCTTTTCTACTTCCTGTATAAACAGTCTTTTTTTGGTCCCAATCAAAAAAAGTCATTCTCGAAATATTTCGAGAACCAACACTCCAACATATTTCAATACTTTTACTAAACCATTCTGTGACTTCTTGTCCATCATCACCTAATATCCCGCCTTCCATCACACCCGATTTTTCAGAATTCTCAATAAAATAAATATTTTTTTCTTGGAGAGAACTCGTGTCATAAGTCATTTGAATAGAACCGTATGCAAACTCTTTTTGATATGTGAGCGTTTCTCCAAGTTGAGATTTTTCATTCAGAATAAGAGTAAAAACTCCTGGCACTCTGCGTGTTTGAATACACATTTCCTTAGACGTTTGTATCCCTTCAACTTCCTGACTTTCACTTCCATCTAATTTACTCACCTTCACTTTGGCGCCATCCAAAGCATCTTCAGGAAGTTTAAGACAAACCTTAATATCTTTTTGAAGAGTAGGGATCAAAGATTGGCTGTTTTCAGCCTGAATAGTGAGAGTATTTTCATTGATTCCTTGCACATCAAATTTGACAGGTTGATTAAAAGTATTTTTATCAACACTCACCGATCCGTTTAAAATATCAATATCAACATCTTCTGTGTGTGGGATTACTTTTGACTGAGCAACAGATTTTACACCAACATCAACGTTACTAAGAGACCTTGAACTGGTCGATCTCTCGCCTTCACAAGCGATTAACCCCATCACAACAGCCCACAATAAAGGCAGCACCATCTCAGCCTCCGATAACCCAAAAAGAACATACACACTCGTCGGCATTTATTTGCATAAATAAATTTTTTTTTTGAGATTTATTTAACAGATTTTAAAAAAACTTTATAAAAAATGTGGAAAAAAGTAATACAACTCTAAAAGATTATAAAAACAACCTATTACAAATAAGAAAAAAACGGCTGGAAATTACGACTCCCACTCAATAGTCCAATTTCATACTCCTATAACATTGAATTTATCCGTCTAAGTCAAAATCTTCATACACTATACGCGACAAATCCCCCATGGAGTCTGACAGCAACAAACTAAAAATCTAATTATTTCTGTTACTGATATGGCTGAAGTAAAATGCTTGAAAGTCATTCTCAAAAAAATTATATATAACGATCTGCCCACGCAGCTAATGTTGCAGCAACATACTGAGCATCTTCCGTTTGACTTAATAAATGATCTGCCCCATCTAAAGAAATAAAAGATTTTGGATGTTTTGCATGTTGATAAATATTTTGAGCATTCTCAATACCCACAACACTGTCCTGAGGAGAGTGAAACACCAAAAGTGCTTTTTTCATTCCTCTTAAGACTTCTTTAGGATTTTGCGCAATAACATCATCTAAAAATTGTTTTTTAAATTCAAAAGGTCTTCCAGCTAAGTGCACTTGAGCTTGACCTTCGTTTTGAATTTCTTCTATCTTTTGTCGAAAATTATGCAATACGTGTGAAGGCTCAAAAGGCGCTCCTATCGTGACCACAGCTGTTGATTCAGGTAGATTTTTTGAAGCAAAAATTACAGCTGCACCACCCAAACTATGACCGATTAAAAGTTTGGCCGACTTGAACCTTTTTTCTAAGAATGTATTTGCAGCTATAAGGTCTTGTACGTTACTCGAGAAATTCGAATTGGAAAACTCTCCTTCGCTCCGACCAAGACCAGTGAAGTCAAATCTCAAAACACCAATACCAAAGCGAGCCAATTCTCGGCTAATTCGAGAAGCCGCTGCAATATCTTTTGAACATGTAAAACAGTGAGCAAAAATCGCGTAAAATCGAACATCTCCTTCTGGAAGATCCAGGCTTCCAGAAAGGCTTTTCTCATGAGAACCCAAAAACACAACTTTTTCCGTAGCCATAGCAACCTCACACCTATTTTTTCAAGAACAACTCTAACGATAGCACTGAAAGCAAAATGATACTCAGCTCTCACTGGTGAAAATATTGAAAATAAGCTAGGATGTGGGCCGCTGGACTACCGAGGATCGGAGATCATATGTCATCTACAGATATTATTCGCATAGAAATTTCAAAATTTTTACAAAGTCATCTTAAAGAGCTACACCCTGAAGTCCCTTCGGTAGAAGACATTTCATGCTGGCTTGAAAAGCCTCCATCCTCTGATATGGGTGATTACGCTCTTCCCTGCTTCCGATTTGCTAAAATTTTTCGAAAGCCTCCTCCCGTCATCGCTCAGACAATCAAAGAGCATTTAAATCAAAAAAAATGCGACTGGATTGCTCACATTGATGTTGCCGGTGGTTTTCTTAACTTAAAAATTCAGCAAAATAAAATGGCTGATTATATTTTTAAGCGTATCGATGATGCTTCTTTTTTTAAATTTCCTGATGCTACCCAGCACCCCCGCGTCATGGTTGAGTACTCTCAGCCCAATACACATAAAGAGTTTCACGTCGGCCACGGCCGAAACGTCTGCCTCGGTGATAGCCTTACTCGCCTACTTGAATACACCGGGCACAAGACCCTTCCAGTCAATTACATTGGTGATGAGGGAACTCACGTCGCAAAGTGTTTGTGGCAATGGGACCGCTCTGGAGAACAACCTCACGGCACACTAGCTGAATGGTATGGTCAATGTTACGTTCAAGCAAACCAGACTTTAGCAAATGCTTCTGATGCAGACAAAGAAATTCATCACAAAGAAATTTCTCACGTTTTACATCAAATTGAACAAAAATCTGGAAAATTCTACAATATGTGGCAACAAAGCCGTGAACACTGCATGAAGGATTTCCTAGATATTTACAGTTGGCTCGATGTAAAGTTTGATCATATTTTTTATGAATCCGACGTTTCAGAAGAATCTCAAAGCATTGTCGATGAATACCTGGAAAAAGGTTTATTTGCCGAATCCGATGGTGCTATTGGACGTAACCTAGAAGAACACAAGCTAGGATTTGTCCTTGTCAGAAAATCTGACGGAACGACTCCATATTTAACAAAAGACCTTGCTCTCGCACGCAAAAAATTCGCAGACTTTCAAATCGACCGTTCTATTTATGTTGTCGGTCTTGAGCAAAGCTATCACTTTCAACAAGTCTTTAAAACATTAGAGCTCATGGGGTTTCCTCAAGCAGCTCAATGCCACCACCTTGCTTATGCCCATGTGACACTTCCTGAAGGAAAAATGTCTTCACGCAAAGGGAACACATTTACTTTTTGGCAACTTATTCGTCTTATGGAAGAGCAGATTGAACCTCTAACGCGGCACCAACACCACGATTGGAGTGAGGAGGAAAGACTTGAAACACTTCACCGCCTTGCTGTCGGTGCTATCAAGTGGGGCATGCTTGATGGTGACCCTTCTAAAGAAATTGTGTTTGAACCAAGTCGCTGGACAAGCCTTGAGGGTCGTTCAGGAGTTTACCTCATGTACACGTACACAAGAGCAAACTCTATGCTAAGAAAGGCTGCCGATCTTAACTTTCAAAACATTGACAGCACACACCTCAACACTCAGATCGAGCATGATTTATTACGAGATCTCTATGAGTTCAACACCACAGTCACAGTTGCATGCGCAAGCTATAAACCTTCTATTCTGGCTGGACATTTGTACTATATGAGCAAAAACTTTAACCGTTTTTACACTCAGTCGCCGGTGCTTAAATGTGAAAAGATAGAGACAAAACTTGCTCGCCTTGCACTTGTGAAAAATTTTACAATTATTTTAAAACAAGGATTAAAACTTCTTGGTATGACACCACCAGAAAGAATGTAGTCTTTCAAGAGGTATGCAAAGCCTAAGCGCTTTGCATATCTAAATCTTCAGCGCTTTCTTCTTCAGTCGTCTCAGGCTCTGGTTCAACCAGGACACCTTCCAGCCCTTTCACTATTTTTTCCCAATATTTTGTCTTCGACATACCAGGTGCTATCGCTTCAAAGCGCACTTGCCAGGTATCAGCCTTGCCCTCTAGTTTTTTCACAGAGACAATTCGAACTGAGTTTTCCCCACCCCAAAGACCCTTCAACAAAGGGCTTTCAAGACAAATGCGGCTGTTTTCCAGCAAAGGCAAGCGCACTTCAAGTATTCCACCTGTTTCATCTAAAGCAAGAAGAGAACACTGTGCCATATAATTAGCCAGAACACCGCTACTTCCTAACTCCACCGATGATCGGCTCATTGCAGAATTCGCAGATGCAGATCGAATCATGTCCAAAAAAACACCTAATCCAAATGGTTTTTGAATATATTGGACATCTGGATCATTTGATTTTAAGGCACATGCACTTGTACCAATAATTGAAGGAGGACGATCCCCCACAGACATTTGACTGTAGAGTTCTTTCCACTGAATATCAGCTCCCGTTGTTGAAAGCTCATGTAGATAAACACACTGAAAACTTGATGCTTTTTGCTTTAAATACGATACGGCCCTTTGGATATTAGGAGCGTGTTGCAGATCAATATCGTAGCCTTTAAAGACTTCTGCAAACTCTTCAAAACGCTTCGGGTTTGGGTCATAATAAAGAACTCGTGCTTCTTCTTCCTCAGCTTCAGCACTACCATTCATGTCTGCTTCAGGAAGTTTTTCTAACCACAGCCGACCTTTACCAACAACTCTCTCCAATGGAAAAGAGTTACAATACCCATCTTCAACAGGGCGATTTGAAGCCATTTTAAAAATTGCGGGTGGATATGATTGATCTTGAGGCACACAAAGAAGGTTTGCACTCGGATCAATCTCCATCGCAGACTTCACAAGAACTTGTCCGCTATTTTGACCAACAACAGTCGCCTCCATACTCATAGCAAATTTAGTATGATCGCCAAGTTTTACTGCATCAATAAGATAAGGAGACACAAGAGATTTTGTTCGAACCACCTCTGTCACTTTAACTAAGAACGCTTTCGTATCAAAATTATTACCACCAAGAAGAAACCCTGCGAATTGCCGCTGGCGTACCATTTCAACTTCTTCTCTTGTTTTTTTCATAACCAAAGCAATGATTGGTGTCAGAGAAAGCAGTTGATGATGTTGAAGTCGATCATATAAAGCTGCGACACTCCCATCAGAGAGAGTGGATTCACAAACAACTAAATGCGGCATCTCTTGAGAAACAAACTGCAAAGCATCATACAACGATAAAGCAAGCAGTGTTCTATAACCTGCTCTTTGCAAAAGAGACTGCATACCTAAGCCACGTTCGCGTTTATCAACGACGATAACGACTGTATGCTGTGTCAATCCTGTTGCAATATTCGCCATAAAACGAATTACCCCGCCTGCTTATCACCGGCTTTTGCAGCCTGTGATATCAATGCTTTTAAGTTCACTTCAATTTTGTCTAACTTTTCAAACCTTTTCCCATATTCTTTCTGACATCTTTTTAAATACTTCAACGCCATTTCATAACTCTTTAGCCTCCGACACGCTAAAGCTGCATTCATACTAATTTTGTAACGCAGCTCAGGCCGTACAACTTTATGAGCTTTTTGATATAAGGCAAGCGCACTTTTTCCTTTTCCTGCTTGAGAAAGTCGAACGCCAAGTTCATTAAGTTTTGCTGCAAAGTGTGGCCCAACTTCATCTAATTGATCAAGGAGCTTAAATGCTTTGCCCATGTCGCCTGTTCCCAAATAATATTGAGCCTTTGCTTCTTGCACCTTACTACCTTTAGGAGAGAGAGCGTTTGCTTCTTTCAAGAATTTTTTCGCCATCTCATGGTCACCTTTTTCAACATAAATACAAGCCAAAGCGGCTTTACGAGATGCGTTTCTAGGATTTGATTTTTCTAGCTTACTGTAAATAGCAAGAGCTTCGTCAGTTTTACCATTCACCATCATAACTTCAGCGAGTTGCGAATCTGCAGATCGACACATACTATTTAAATTTTTACTTTGTGAAAAAGCGGCTTCTGCCTCTACCAAATTACTCGTAGCTTCAAAAGCTCTTCCTCTTGCCATTGCAGCACGATAATCATAAGTCGCTAATTCTTCTAAGGCGGCTTGACCAGCAATAATTTCTTCTTGATCTGCTTGTCGAATAGATTTTAATACTTTTAGGGTCTTAGACTCTGTTGTTTCAGAATCTAATAACGTTTCTCTAGTACGATCCAAAAGTTCTGTAAAGCGTTCTACCCACTCTGTTTTTGGCCAGAATTGTTCAACACCAAATTCAAAAACACTAACCATAAAGCGAGGACCCGCGTCTTCACATACAATCGCTTGAAAATCAGGCAAACAACCTACTTTGGATTGATAACCTTGTAAAAGGGATTCGACATCTGGTGAGTATTCTTCAGCTAAAATCACCATAAGAACGACACCACCAGCTTCCATAGCAACAAGCGCAGTGGCTTCATCGGTGACAACATTGAGAGAAAATTCCTCGGGTATCTGTGTTAATGTTTCTTGATAAGACTCAACCAAACCGGAATCGGTTAAATCGACAATCAAGCATTCCCACAAATCACCCAAAACATTCCTCCAAGCAATAGGCTTGTTAAAGTGATCGGTGAAAGATAAAAAATGTGAAGCTTTTCGGAAAAAAAAAAGGTAAACCTTCATAAAAAAAACACTTTTCACAAAACAAAAACCGCCATCATTAAAAATGACAGATGTCAACTTCACAAAAGATCGTCCGAATCACGCTGATCAGATCAAAAAGACACAATAACTAACGCTTCCAGCTATATAAAAATTCTTGCTGAAGCCCATGGAAATGATAAAAAAGCTCATTCTCAACAGAAACCTCAAGCTCCAAGTAGCCGTATTCATTTCCAATATACTCAGAATACTCCGAATTCTTCACAGGCTCTAAAGTGCCACCTCCAGCACCTGACACAATAAAATCGCTACTACAATGGGGTGTTCGACGTAACTCCATATGATGAGAGTGGCCATTCCACCACCCATCAATTTGATGGCAAACCCATGGCTTTAAAAACTTTCCTAACCAACCTCCACTATGACTAAAGCTCAAGGTTGAGGCTGAAGTTAATGGATGGTGAGACATCACTACTTTACGCCCTGGAAACGGCAAATTCACCATAGATAATAAAAAATCTACAGAACAATATCTCGACGACAAACACATGTCTGGGTATGAAGAATCAAAAGCAATCACGCGAAATCGTGAGTCAAAATCCACAGCATAAAACCTCGCAGGCATCTTCCATTTAGGGTCTATTTGAGAATATAAAATCTGAGCCTCAGGATTTTCTCGAATATCATGATTTCCTAAGATAGGATAGATAGGTGTCTTCGCTAAACAGGGAGTTGATCGGTAGGGTGTCCGAATCTTACCTTCCCATTGCGGATCATCAACCGAAGACACTCCTCTCATATAAAAATTGTCACCCAATAAAAAAAGCCCATCCAGACCACCTAGGTCTTGACACCGCCTCTCCATAGCTCTTGCAACTGCCAACTGATCTTCATTTCCTGAGCCAGTATCTCCTAGAATAAAAAATCGTAAAGGCTCTGATTCAATTGTTTTTACTGTTAAAAAGCGGTCGCCCAAGACAAGGTTTGTCGTCCATCGATATCGTGATTGGGTACAAAAAAAGATAAGGAAAACAAAAAAGAAAATCAGTATGTTTGAAAAAGACAAACGAGTCACAAAAACCTCCATAAGAGTCTATTGCAACCACTATCACGGCATCTATCTAGATACAAACATCCTTTCGCTGTTTACTGATTTTCACAACATCTTCTCTCAGGTAAACCATTCTCAAACCAACAGATTCTATAGCAGCTTGAAAAAGCCCCATCCCTGTCGATACATCCACATACCGTGGCGATATAATCTGAAGATGACGATCTAAATCCGGTGAGACAATAAAGCTCCAATCAGACCATTTCGCGACATCTTTCAATATTTTGCTCAATGGAGTCGGACTAGGGTAATGCATCGACACAGTCTTCAAGGGGGCCTCTGCAACAACAGCTGGTTCATGCGTAACCGCTGGCTGAGAACTTTCACCATCACCTTGTTTTTCTATGGACTGTGTTGTCCGACTCATACCACCTCCTGTAGATAGTGGTTATCGGATGTTCAGCTAAAATATTTAAAATGTTTTTAATGAACTCTGAAATTTCAAAACGTTGCACCAAATTATTTTAACAACAAGATTATATTTTCTTCAACACGGTATAGGTATCGATCTCTGATATAATTTTAAAAGCTTTATTTTAAATAATCACATCTCTTTGCATATAAAACATTTCTTGATCTTCTTTAAACGATAAAAAGGACAAAAAAGCTGACTATGGCTTACTTCATCTTCGCGCAACCTTTAGTTTTTATAACTTCTACCGATTATTCTTAAAGACACTATACATCGAGGCAATTATGAGAGTTTCAAAACTTAAGACCACTCGCTATATGCTTTTTCTCATAACAGTGATGATTTTAAATCATGGATGCCAACGCTATCCCACTCAAGGAAGTTCAACTGAGGCTCAAGATTCATCACAGGCAAATTCTACGCCTGAGCCTGAGCCTGAGCCTGAAACAAATTCCACACCACATGAAGCTTCTATCACGAATGTGATGCAAAAAGCTCGTGACGCTATCCACTCTGCATCAACATCACTAAATCGTGACGTTGAAAAAAACTCGAGTGCCTGGACATGCACAAAAGACAGCTCTCCAGTCGTACTCTACAACGCTGAGCACAATCAGTTAGTATACTGCCACAATGGGAACTGGAAACTTGTTCCTCAAAATCACGCAAAGGCCAAGGTCCAGAAAACTCACAAGCATCCTAAAAAGCAAGCACCTAAAATTTATCAGACAGGCCACAAACAAATTTGTGGAAACGGAAAGTGTAGACCAAGAACCCTTGAAGATGCTCCGGCAAAAGAACAAGACGAATTTACTTGCCGAAGCAATGGGAAGCAGTCCTACGTCTGCCGTGGCCGTTAAAAGCAACAACCTACTCTGGCAATCCTGTTGTGAGCGCTAAAGCATGAATTTCTTTATGCATCCAACTCCCTAGCGATTGGTAAACCATTTGGTGCTGCTGAACTAAGCTTTTTCCTTCAAATTCTGGTGCTCTTACTTCTAGCTGCCAATGGTCCCCACCACCAGTCATATCGTAAGCTCTAATTTTTGTTGCTTCAGGAAAAGTTTCACGAAGACGTGATTCAATCATTTGAACATCCATAAAAAGACCCTTTACTTGTCAGTAACGCTTGAAGCCGCCATGATGGCTTAAGGTGTGCAAAAAATATAGGTGAATCATGACAAAGCTTTTTTTAGCCTTATGCTTTTTTACAAGCTCTCAAGTCCTCAGTGAACCATGGCTGGGGACTCGATTTGCCCAAAACTGCGGGGCATGCCACGCTCCATCTCGGATAAACCTTAAGTCCCAAGATAGGCGGTGTACGTTGTCATGCCAAGGCTGCCATGTCAATCCCAGTGGCGGTGGACTTCGAAGTTTTTACGGAAAATGGAATAGCAATCGATGGTTAAAAAGTTTTCAATCTTCAAAACTGCATCATGATCTCAATCCTGCTCCTCTGGATGAGCAAATTTATGGGCAAACACCTTATCGACGTCGAAAAACAAGTAAAAGAAAAATTTTGTCCAAAGGAGTTCCTCTAATCGAAAGCACTCGCAAGTTTGCTGAAGAAGCCTTTGCACGTAAGAAACACAGATATGGAAAAATAGCATCTCATAAATCTCATTACTTATATCAAGTCCCTCAAGGAGACCCTTGGAGACAAATGACATTGGGCAAGATTGATGGAGGAGGAGATTTTCGATATTTTGCGTCCTCAACATCAATAAACGATAGTGAAAAAGGAAACTCTGATCATTGGGTCAATTTTCTTATGAACGCTGATTTAGCTCTACGCTACCGACCTTTTTATCGATCTCTTCACTTGGTCTATGAATCCCGCATCTATGGAAACCCTACTCCTCAAACACAGCGATTTCAATATTTAGCAGGATCAAGCACACGAAGTCTTTACGCCCTTGTTGACAACCTCCCGTACAACACCTACGTCATGGCAGGGTACTACCGCCCGCTCTTTGGACAATACACAGCAAATCATCGAGCTCTTGGTCAGAGATTGCAATCGTTTCTTATTTCAAATTCCAGCTCGGGATCTCACTCTTTGAGCTTTGATGCCATCTCAGTTGGTGCAGCTCCAAACGTCCCTTTTATTAATATTCACCGTATTAATCGCCGTATCGGCTCTGCTGAAAAAATGGAGGGGTTTATCACTAACATTGGTCTGCGCTTTGTGACTATGGGCTTAGCCTTAAACCACTCTTATTGGGGAACCACAGAAGGCCAAACTCAACTAGCTCTTCACTCCATAAGCGCAATGGCGACTTGGAAAAAACTAATTCTAGGATGGGAAACTCTTATCCTAGAACGTGGAGACCCTGGGGACACTCGAAACAGTCAAGTTCACACACTCGAGGCAAAGTGGAGGCTTTGGCGTGAAATCTATCTTGATAGTTCATTTGCAACAGCCAACACAAGTTTACAAGCCACGGCAGGTTCTGCTGGACAAACATCTTTAGGCGTCCGCGGTTTTCTTTACCCAGGAACAGAGGTTGCTCTTTATCTCGACCAAAGCACACACAACGTGACAGAGACCTCTATCACAACTGCAACCACAGGGTGGAGTTTACAGTTCCATGGGTACTTCTAGCAATACTACAAGTGGTTCTTCAATTTTTTGCATGATACTCAGTCTTTTTTATATCTTCTTAAACACTCAAAAAGAAGTTTGATTCTGCGTAAGCACTTCGTAAGGAGTATTAAACCTCTAATCTTAAGAAGGAGGAACAAAATAAACATCTTTAAAATAGCAAAGACTCACAAAGAGAACTGGTTTAAAAGGAAGCAACAGAAATTTGCAAATTTCGAATCGAAAAAGAACTTTCAAACACGCAAAATATTAAGATATTAGTCAGACTTAACTGTTTTACTTCACTTAGTGAAGAACAAACATCAATTTAATTTCATAAGAAAACTATGGTACATAGCGCATGAAATATCCGATTTAGATGGAAGGTCTCGCATGATATTCAATGACATTTGAGACAAATAAGCACGAGCATCATTGTTTTATTTAAAGCGCAGCTCATTTTGAAAAGAAGAAGTGATCATGATCACGTATAAACCTTCTTTTCACCGATATTCTTCAAAAATAAAAACGATTATAATCAAAAAACTTTCTTCATTTCGTGCAAGAACATGACAAACAATATGATTCTATGGAATGATACCCCCATAAAATCAAATTACTTTTCCGAGGTTTCATATGCCCCCATTTCTTTCAACATTGAACCAACAGCGTAAGTGGCATCAATTTCGAAAATCATGCCATACAAAAATGGAAAATATGCACGAGATGGAAGACCCTTGGGATAGTCATCACAATCTTAAGCCTATAGCCTACTGCAGTGAAAGAATTTTAGGAAAAACAAAATACCAAAAAGGGCTCGAAGTCGGTTGCGGGCAAGGCCTTCTTACTCCACATTGGTTGACATACTGTCACTCTTTGACATCACTAGATATTTCAAAACTTGCTATTGAGAAAGCGCGCCAAGAACATCCAAATCTTGACGATCGAGTACAATGGGTTTCACAAGACATCCATAAATTTCATCAAAGCCCGGATCATTACGATGCAATTTTTTTATCGTATGTTGTCGATTACCTTGGATATCAAAATTTCCCAAAACAAGTCACATCTACATTTTTAAAACTCCACCACATCTTAAAAAAAGGTGGAGATCTCATCATTATCAACCCTATGTATAGTGGAGATGATTTGCAAAAAAATCTAGTCATCGACCAAATTTTGCAACATATAGGGTTTCAGATGGACAATGGCTTGATTCAAGGAAAATATCCTGAACAATTCAGTTTTAGGCGCCTCAAAAAAACTTAAGCTAAAAGACAGAAGAGCCTTGAATCTGGATATAAGAAATAAAGAAATCACTCACAAGAACAGCAACAAGAGAAACGACCACCGCTGTTGTTGTTGAAGCTCCAACTCCTTTTGCACCACCTGAACTAAAAAATCCTGAATAACAACCTACGGTTGAAATAATAAAACCAAACACCATTGCTTTTTGCATTCCTTGCAAAACGTGTTTCGGCTGCGTAATCCATCTCATTTGCGTAAAAAAGATGCCTTCATCTATTTGAAACAATAAAATTCCAATAATATATGAAGAAGCAACACCGACAATAATAAAAAAAGCTGTTAAAAATGGCATCATAAGAATCGAAGCCATCACCCTCGGAACAACTAAATAATGCACAGGATTCACCGACATGACTCTCATTGCGTCGAGCTGTTCATTGACTTTCATCGTTGCTATTTCAGCTGCCATTGCTGAACCCGCACGACCAGTAACCAAAAAAGCCCCTACAATAGGGGCTAATTCACGAGAAAGAGCAAAAGAAGCTGCCGCACCAATCATTGCTTCAATTCCAAACAGTTTAAAAATTTGTCCAAACTGGATTCCAAAAACCGCTCCAATCATCATAGCTGCTAAAACAATAATCCAAAAACTGCGGATTCCCACAAATTCCATCTGCTGAAACAACAATCGAAAATCCCAGGAGCGACTCACCGCACATCGAAAAACTTGAAGACAAAACAGAACGTATCGCCCCAAAGCACTCAAAGGCTGAACACTCAAGGACCCAAACTTTATCACAACACTTTGAAAAAGACGCCCTATAGGATGCGATGCGAGCTGCATATACTGTTTCTCCCAAAACAAAAAAGAAGGGATCCCACGCCCCTTCTTTTATTCTTACAATAAGTTTATCTCTTACTCATCATATTCTTCTTGCTGCTGATATTCTTGGTCATTTTCTTGATTATACTCTTCATTGTCTTGATTGCCATCTTGGTTCTCTTCTTCAGCATTATTTTGAGTCTGAGCATTCAACTCTGCTTGATCAAATTGCTGTGAATTTCCAAAGTTTTCTTGCGTCCCTTGTTGATTCAAAGATGAGTCTCCGAGAGCGTTCAAATCGTTTCCTTGATTAAATGGATTTTCTCCACCATTCCCAAGGTTTGCATTCACGTCTTGTGTATTTACAGGCGGCGCAGGAGGAGTACTGCTCCAAGCTTGAGAGTCTGCTGTTCTTGGAACAATTTGTTCACTCAACGAACCTTCGGATATAAAGCGGCCTTCAGCAATTTGAGCCCAGCCATCCCCAGGTATCGTCACCATCAAAACATCTCCCGCTGTAAGCGTAGTCACAGGAGAGCCATCAGCAGATGGTTGTGCATACACCGATGTTCCATCAGAAATCACATAACGCACAACACGAGAGCCTGGATCTAAGTTTGAAGCCCCAAATCCCGCAGCATTATTTGGCGCTACAGCTTGCTCTAACCCAACTTCATTCACAGCAGCGTTGGCAAGGTTGTCTAAACCACCATCACCCAATTCATTAAATTGTTCAAGATCAGTATCTCCACCATCATTTTCAACAACTCCATCTTCTTGTTGCCCTTGCTCAAGTTCTTCTTGTTGCCCTTGTTGTTGATCATCTGACGCACAACTTACAAAGCCAAAAACACTTACACTCATCCAAAAAAACACCCATGAAACCTTCATGGAACCCTCCTGATAGGTCAATCCATACACTTCATATCGGGTGCTTTTGGCTTTACTCAAACCTTCTGAGTAGGAAGATTTTGCTTAAAAGCTTGTAAAAAAACCTCAACAGCCCGTGATCTATGGCTCATGCTATTTTTGTCTTCAATCGACATTTCAGCTAGCGTCGTTTGAAGACCTTCAGGTTTAAAGATGGGATCGTAGCCAAAACCACTCAATCCTCTTGGTTCATCAAGAATGGTTCCTGATAAAGCCCCTTCAAAAGCATGCTTTGCTCCACATGCTTCAATGACATAGAGCGAGCATACAAATCGAGCCTGACGATCTTTTTGATCTTTCAGCTCATACAAGACTCGTTCCATACCAGAGCGTTCATCCTGACCATATCGGGCAGAAAACACTCCTGGGGCACCACCAAGTGATTTCACTTCTAAACCTGAATCATCTGCAATCACCATACACTCAGTATAACTCCGAACTGCCTCTGCTTTGATCCTTGCATTATCATGAAAAGTTTGCCCAGTTTCATCCCAAGACAAGTCAGTAAAACAATCTACGGAGCAAACTTCAAAATGCGGACCTAACAACCTTTGAAATTCTCGAACTTTCCCTGGGTTTTGCGTTGCTAAATAAGCTTTTTCCACTTTTTTCTTCCTTTGAACTCTAAGCTAGGTTGTGATAATTTGTGCGACTCAGCGTGGGATGCTACCACAAAAGTTCTGTCTAGAGGAGATCTCATTGTCATCTGCATACGAAGCTCAAAACATCAGTTCCATTGAAAAAAAATGGCAAAATTACTGGGAAAAGCATGAAACCTTCCGTACGGAAGATATGAATAGTGCAAAACCTAAGTATTATATTTTAGATATGTTTCCATACCCTTCGGGGAGTGGGCTCCATGTCGGTCACATTGAAGGCTATACAGCAACCGACATCATGGCTCGTTACAAACGCATGAAAGGATTCAATGTTCTTTATGCAATGGGATGGGACGCTTTTGGGCTTCCAGCTGAACAATATGCTGTAAAAACAGGAACTCACCCTCGAGACACAACGAAAAAAAATGTAGATACTTACAAAGATCAAATGAAAGCCGTAGGTCTTTCTTATGATTGGTCTCGAGAAATCAACACAACAGACCCTGAATATTTTAAGTGGACACAGTGGATTTTTCTCAAACTTTTCGATGAAAAACTAGCCTATCAGTCCTTCGCTCCTGTGAATTGGTGCCCAAATTTAGGAACTGTTCTTGCAAATGAAGAAGTCATTGACGGGCGCTCTGAAGTTGGAGACCACCCTGTAGAGCGGAGAAATATTCGTCAATGGATGCTAAAAATCACAGAATACGCTCGAGAGCTTCTCGATGGCCTTGATGATCTTGATTGGCCCACATCAACCAAAGATATGCAGCGCAATTGGATTGGTTACAGCAAGGGCGCCCGTGTTAGGTTCGAAGTTCAAGAACACAACACCAGTTTCCACGTATTCACGACACGCCCAGACACACTATTTGGGGCAACTTTTTGCGTTTTAGCTCCTGAGCACCCACTTGTCAGTCAGATTACGACAGCCAAACAAAGGGGCAGTGTCGAATCTTATACTGAGCAATGTTCTCGCCAATCAGAAAGAGATAGAACAGCTCAAACGGATAAGACAGGCGTTTTCACAGGTGCTTTTGCTATAAATCCTGTCAACAACCAACCAATTCCTATCTACATCGCAAGTTATGTTCTTATGGGGTACGGTGAAGGTGCAATCATGGCTGTTCCAGCCCATGATACAAGAGATCACGCCTTTGCTAAAGCTTACAACATTCCGATTATCCGAGTTCTTTCTGGAGGTCCAGAGAATATTCAAGAAGAAGCTCACACTGGTGATGGCGAGCTTGTCGATTCTGACTTCTTAACTGGACTCAATAAAGAAACGGCCATTCAAAAAGCTTTAGACTGGCTTGAAAGTCATGAACTAGGAGAAACCCACGAAACCTGGAAACTAAGAGACTGGGTTTTTTCAAGACAGCGTTATTGGGGAGAACCGTTTCCGCTTGTTTTAAATGAAAAAGGTGAAGCCCAAAGAGTCCCAGACAGTGAACTCCCCGTTTCTCTCCCTGATGTTGAAGAATTTCAACCAACAGGAACTCCTGAGCCCCCACTTGCAAAAGCGGAGGCGTGGTTAGATTACGCAAAAGGGCTCACTCGAGAAACAAATATCATGCCTCAGTGGGCAGGTTCATGTTGGTACTATCTGCGTTTTATTGACCCTAAAAACCAGCATCAACCTTGGAGCCCGGAAGCAGAAAAGCACTGGATGCCAGTCGACCTTTACGTCGGGGGGGTAGAACACGCGAATCTTCACCTTCTGTACGCTCGTTTTTGGCATAAAGTTCTTTATAAGCTTGGACTTGTCTCAACGCCAGAGCCTTTCAAACGCCTTGTTCACCCCGGGATTGTTCTGGGCAGTAACCACGAAAAAATGTCAAAAAGCCGTGGTAATGTTGTGAACCCGGACTCAGTAGCACAAGAATGGGGCGCTGATACCCTTCGTCTCTTTGAAATGTTTCTTGGTCCATTAGAACAAGTTAAACCTTGGAACACGAGTGGAATTACAGGTGTTCACCGATTCTTAAAAAGAGTTTGGAGACTTGTTGTTGATGAAGACAATTCTCTTAAGCCAAAAAACGCTGTTGAAAAGAATAAAGCAATTCTCTCTGAACTTCATAAAACCATTGAGAAGGTTTCTCATGACACCGAAGACATGCGCTACAACACCGGCATTGCTTCAATGATGGAGCTTGTCAATACGATTTACAAAGAAGGTGGGCTCATCGCACAAGACACAGCCAGCGTTCTTGTCCGCCTTTTAGCACCTTACGCCCCCCACATGTGTGAAGAGCTTTGGAGTCGACTTGGCAATAACGACACTATTGCTTATGCCTCATGGCCTGAGTTCGATTCAAGCCTCATAGCATCGGACTCAATGACTCTAAGTGTGATGGTGAATGGAAAGTTAAGAGCAACTCTTGACGGTCCTGTTGATCAAACAAAAGATGTTTGGTTAGAATCAGCAAAAACAGAAGTTGCAAAACACCTTGATGGCAAAACAATTCGTCGAGAGGTTTTCGTACCTGGAAAAATCATTAACTTTGTCTGCTCGTAGGGCGAAAGGAGAGTGTCTTGTACTTGTTTCTGAAGTGGTTACATCTTTTAGCCATCATCAGTTGGATGGCAGGCATTCTCTATTTTTACCGTCTTTTGATTTACCACAGAGAGAATCTTACAGACTCTTCTCGGTGTGAGCTTCTAAAACTTATGCAGTTCCGCTTATACCGTTACATTACAGCTCCAGCTATGGGCATCTCTATTCTTGCGGGTATAGGGCTGATTTACAAGATGCCTCACTTGTTACACTCCTGGTGGCTCATCATCAAAATTTCTTGCGTCGTTTTCTTAATCTATTCGACTTCTTATGGAAAAAAAATATCCAGACAACTCGCTCAAGCAACTCCGGAGCAAGCTGAAAATCTTCCTTCCTCAACCACTCTACGTATTCTCAATGAGGTCCCTACAATTCTCATGATGCTTATTGTCGCTATGGTTGTCTTTCGACCTTTCTCATAAATACAAAAAAGAGCGTTTCCCTCAAAATAGAGAAACGCTCTTTTTTATCAAATGCTGAGACTTAAGCGTTCAACATTCCTGTATCTGCAGCCATACCTTTACGGCGAATCACAATTTGTTTCACCATAGGATATTGTGTCATCCATCGACGAACACTTGCTTCCGTAAGGCGGAGGTCGTGAGCCACTCGCCGATGACCTAAACTTGCCGCTTTCGCTGATGCTAGACGCTTCAAGCTTTTTGGATACTTCACACCACGATCACCTGCATTAAAATTTCGCTCAACTCTGTATTCATCAAACTTAATCGCTAGATCACTCAACGTCATCGCTGGATCATACTCTTCTTGTTGATCTTCTTCTTCTGAAGCAACATCCAATCGCTTTGATCTTGGACGAAAAGACTCCGCTGGCTCAGCAATTTCTTCTAAAAAATCGTTATGTTCATTTTGCTCTAGCGAAAAGGTGAATTCTTGAGTCCCGACATCAACAGTATCTGCCCTTAAACGGCATGGGACAGCAGCAATCAAAGGCATTCCTTCAAAGTGTGGCCAGCGTAAAATAACCTTCTGCCCTGCAGCAGCCTTTAGTTCATAACCACCACGATGCACAGTAAAGACTTTCCACTTTTTTGCTTCAGGGTCAAAACCGACCTCAAGATGCATACCAGCATGAATGTTTGCTTGCTTCAAAAAATCTTCACAAAGCTTCAAAGTCATATGGGAACATTTCCCACCTTTAAAAGACTGTGACATCACAATACTATTTGCAAGATTCTGCTTTTTTTGACCCTCTTCAGCCAAATGTGACATATACACAAATGCCATAACCAATACCTCTTTTTTAAAAAATCTCAGGGAACACAAGACATTTAAAAACCATGCATACAAATTCAGGTTGCTTTTTGTGTATTGCGCATTGTCTTTGAATATCTTTCAAATCACTCAGCATTCTTATTACAGAAATTTAATTACAACTCAAGTATTATTTGGAAGACAACATTTCAACATAGCAAACAATTAGAGTAAGTAATTGTAATTAATAAGAAATAATTTTGATTTTTACAGAACAACAATCTGTCAAATCGACTTATTTTCACTCACTGAAACAGCAAAGATTAAAAAAAAAGAAACCTAAAAACAGCAATGTGAGCTTTTCAGTCAAGTAAATTGCGTTTTATTCTGTGAAAATCCAATCGGAAGTTTATTCATACCCTCAACCTCAAGGCTTTTCTTAAAACTCCGAAGACATTCTTAACAACTTTATAACGAGCAAACACCATATAGGCACCTCTATGATGCGTCATCGATCGATATCTTTCGTAAAAAAGTGCTTACAATCACTTATTTTACTTAGCCAAATATTTGGAATTCCTCTTCATGCAGAATCTTCAGCTTTACCAAAGCTCTCAACAAAATCTATTCAAATTCACCCTTTTCACTTTTCAAGGGATCAGTTTTCGTTATCTTTTCCTGAGGGTCATTCAACGACGGTCCCTGATTGGGTGACTCGCTTGATCCAACCACAAGTCCCTCATCTCAAACTTCACATTAGCAAAACTCAATATAAAAACTCTTCAGAAATTTATGATATTTCTTTTTCTTACAAAGGAACTCCTTTGTGTGAGGCTGGTTTAAGAGCTAAAAAAATGCCACAAGGCGCTTTAGTGACTTTAGGCCAAGTACCAACATTAAATATTGAAGACACAAACGATGACGACATCGCCTGGCCACTCAAACAAGACATGCCACTATGGAATCAAGCGCAACATCCTAAAAAAGCAAAACGTTGCTGGGTTCCTTATCAAAATATTTTAAAGCCAGCCTGGGAATGGACGCAGCAGGACCCTGATGGATCCTATAGAGTTGTCGCAGACACTGAACGTTTTTATCAAAAAGAACCACTTTTTTTCAAAGCAACAGCATCGATTCAAGCTTATGCAACCGGCCCGATCGACGCAAACCTTGTCGTGTACGAACTACAGGTTGCAGACACCGGTTATCTTGACAACGATTACTTTACGGTCGACCCAGGAACAGTCTCACGTGCATTTTCAAGTGACTACAACTTTGTTTATTCACCAACAGAGATTGAGTTTCACGAAGCATCTGTTTTTGCACACGCAGAAGAAACACGACTTTTTTTCACGAAATATGGTTGGAACTGGACAGAAGAGACACCGCTGCATGTCCTTATACATGCGACACCTAATAATTCAAAAAACAACGGACTTTATGAACCAGGAACCTCTTACGCAGATGGAAAAGCTCGTATTTCCTTAGGAGATGGTGACGGAGAACGACTCGCCTACCTTTCTTTAGACGCCGATGTCATTAGCCATGAATTTGCACATCACGTCATTTATAGACACTTAAAAGCGAGCTCTCGAGAATCTCTGGTCCTGCATGAGGGACTTGCCGATGCTTTTACTTTCCTAAGAACAGGAAATACATGTTTGGGTGAATCCATCTGCCCTGACAGCCCAAAATCTATTTGTTCTCTCCCAAAAGAATGCCTTCGATCTGGAGGCACAACGTTAAAATACAATTCACTAGAGTACGAGGCTCTTTCTGGAAAAGATCACTTACGCGGACAAGTCATTTCAGGGATGGTATGGGACCTTAAAGCATCGATTGAAGATGAGAAACTCATCAAAACAAACCTTAAAGCTCTTGAGTTTCTTTACCGAACATCTGGACTTCAAGACTGGCTTGTTGCTCTTATGGCCGCTGATCAAGAAATCAATAACGGAGATCATAGTTGTGATATTTATCAAGCAGCCATCACAAGAGGGTTTGAAGAACTCCTTACAGATATCGATTGTGCAAGACCTACAACATGGCCCTCTTTAAATGGGCTTCCAAATACCAGCGCAACCACAAAAACAGAAGAAGCATCATCAGACGACAGCAGTATATCTTGTGGCACTATTGGCTTCACTTATCCCGTCATCTCTATTTTTTGGTTTTTCATTCCACTGCTCATCAATTCCTGCATCTCTATTCGTCAAAGAGGACCCCATTGAAGACTTGCCTAAAAAAAATATTAATTCTTTGTTTATACCTGCAACCTCACACGCTCCTCGCTGACATCCAAGTAGCAATCAGCGTGACATGGGAAGGTGAAGACCTTAAGAAGACAAATCTTGAAGCAGTTGAAAAAATCAGAAAACAATTCCCTGACATGCCTGTTTTGCACTTTTTAAGCTCAGATTATTACTCTCCTAAGAAAAACGAAAGCGCATCTGATGTTACAAATAAAATTCAAAACGCTATAAAAGCACATGACTCTATAGGACTCCGTATTCACGGATCTGAACACCTCACACGCAAGGCTGGAGTTCGACAAATCAAAGGCCCTACTTTCTGGGGAGAGTGCGAACTCAAATGCGGGAGATCAGTCCCCTTAGACGCTTGGTCTTCAAAAGAAATCCAAAAACTTATTGCAACATCTCAGCAAGAACTTCATCTGCATGGCTTTAATATTGGGCCATGGTTCCTCGCTCCTGGGTGGCTTGCAACTCCTAAAGTTTTAGCTGCTGCACGTGCGCAAGGCTATCATCATGACTTCTCAGCTATCCCTCCAACACTCTTAAGTGAGGAGCTTGCTCACTTCCCTCTTCTCACCTGGCTCCAGCAGCTGTGGGCTTCTCAAACAGCTTTTTCACAACCAAAGCAACTTCCAACAACACATGGCTGGATCAAAGAAATGGGGCAAAACCTTGGAACAATGGACTATAGAACTATGGCCAGCGTTTTAAAAACATTTGAGAGCTATACAAAGCTGCAACAAATGACCCCACATAAAAACTATTTTATCCACCTAGGAATGTATCAAGAGACAGCTCTACATACCGCTCCTAAGATCACAGCAACACTCAAACGCATGATTAAAATAGCGCAAAACAACAACGTTCATATGAAGTTTTATAAACCAAAAGGAAAAGTCCTCTCAACCGTTCACTCACAAAAAAACGACAACCCCGCGCTCACGAATAACGATAGACACCCCCCTTTATCAAGACATTAAATATTCGACTTATTCGTGATATAGAGATGCTCGACAGAAAAAATAAGCACTGAGGATCGCACATGGGTTATGTTGACGTTCACACACACCTAACACACAAAGAATTTGAAAACGACCGCGACCAAGTCATCGAGAAAGCTTATGCCGCCGGAGTACGAGGAATTGTCGTCAACGGCCTTGATCCAGAATCTAACAGAATGATTCTGCACATGGCTCAAAAACACTCCATTATCTATCCTTCCCTAGGGATCTACCCCACACACGCAGCTTACCCAAGCCTTCAAAAAGACGATCTCCCTTGGGAACTCCCCGGCTTCGATTTAGATCAAGAAATTTTATTCATCAAAGAAAAAGCTCTTGGTGGGCAAATTTCCGCTATCGGAGAAATCGGCCTCGACGGCCACTGGCTACCTGATCATACTTTTAGCCAACAGGAAAAAGTCTTTAGAAATTTGATTGATATCGGCATAGAAGCCAACCTCCCCATTATTTTACATTCTCGAAAATTAGAAACCCGAGCCATCGATATTCTACAAGAACATCAACCTTCTAAAGTCATTTTCCATTGCTACAGTGGGAAATCGAACCTTGCAGTTCAGACAGCTGAAAAAACAGGTTGGTCTTTTTCAATTCCTGCAAACGCCCGAAGAAATGGAGCTTTTCAGAAACTACTAAAACTCTTACCCCTAGAATCTATCTTGACAGAAACAGACGCCCCTTACCTCCCTCCTGAAAAATTTTCTAGAAATGAACCCATAAATGTGGTACACACTGTAGCGCTCATGGCCGAGATACGAGAGCTTAACATCGAAACTGCACGCTCTACGATCTGGGATAATTTTAATAAATTGTTTAAGCGTCCCAAACACTTGTCATTCGACGCTTCACCGCGACCTCTGATAGAATGATGAAGAAACTCATCCTTCTGCCGATCTTTATATTGATAGAGCCGAGTGAATAGCGGGATATTTTAAGAGAGAGGCTTCCTATATGTTGCCCATTGGCGATCAACACATGTTTCACGGTGTTCACGTTCTTGGTGAACTTTACGAAGTGGATTCTAAGCTCCTTCAAGATGAAAACCTTCTTGAATCATGCCTACGTGAAGGCATTGAGCAAAGCGGAGCATCGCTCTGTGGAATCCAAACAAAAAAGTTTGATGAAGGTGGAGGAGTCACTATTTTAGCTCTTCTTTCTGAGTCACACGCTTCCATCCACACATACCCTGAGAAAGGCGCTCTCTTTTTTGACGCCTTCACTTGTGGCACGCGCTGCCAAACTCAGAGAATTGCGGATGCACTTGTAAAAGCCTTAAAGCCTGGCCGCACAGAGCTTCAGAGCATTCAACGAGGAGAGACCCCTGAGTCCCACTCCCAAGCTCAGAAGCTGGTGCAAACTCAAGGTTTAGAGTGCTAAAGAGAACTATCTCGTTTTCGAGATTTTCTCTTTTCAGCCCAAACCTTGCTAGGCTCTTGACTTTGGTGGCCCAGCTGAACATCAGCTAGGGGGTGCCCCACTTTGTCTTTTAATCTAGCGGTCGCCACTCCATCAAGTACCCACAGCCCTTTTTTCCCAGCAGGCTTTAACACTCCCTGTAAGACAATTGAGCCCACAGGCTCTTCAACCTGCGCTTTCTGTGAGCTGGTCATCATGTCAACTCGAACTTTATATCTCTTTGTTTGACTGACCCAAGAAAGCGGTGTTGTTTGAAAATGAAATCCATCGACATAGAAATGATTAGGCCTATCTAACTTTGCTCTCAGAGTGTGCTTCAGCACAGATTTTGGCAGGTATTTTTGTTGAATAGCACCTGTTTTATTTTGAACCGTCACTAGCTCATAAGGGGTCAGTTTCAGACCTATACGCACTCGCCCTGTTTCTAAGGTTGGAGCTGCCACAAGACAATAAGCATTGAGCATCACCCCCACCCACAGAAAAAACTTAAACTTCATATCTTTCTCCTTTCAAAAAGTTCATATACATATTGTACAAGCACACTTCGATGTGTAGCCTCCACGAGTCGACACGCAGCAAATAAACTCTAATAAGCTTTCTATGTTTAGCGACCTCACGAAAGACAACAATGAATTGAAGCTAGTTTCTAAAGTTTGACACAGGTATAATCCAAGCAATTTAAGACTCAAACTAGAGGAGCCATGATGAGCGACACCTATGCAGTCATTTTAGCAGGAGGAAGCGGCACCCGTTTCTGGCCTCAGTCAAGACATCTTCGTCCAAAACAACTATGTGTTGTTGGAGGAGGTGAGCACACCATGATTGAAACGACTCTTATGCGCCTTGATGGCTTGATTCCTAAAGAACGACGAATTGTCATCACACACCAAGATCAAATTGAGCAAACTAAAGATATCGTAAAAGAACATTGCCACCTCGTTATCGGTGAACCTCGTGCCTGTAACACAGCCGCCGCTCTTGCACTCGGCGCACAGCTTGTCGCAAATCTAGGCGGGTCTTCAATGATCTCTCTACACTCTGATCACGTCATTGAGACTCGTGACGCATTTCAAGAAAGCGCGAAAAACGCCCTAAAGCTCGCAGAGCTCGGTTACCTGACACTTATCGGGATACCTCCCACACGACCGGACACAGGTTACGGTTACATCGAACAAGGCAACAGCCTAAGTGAAGGCTTTAAAGTCGCAAGTTTTCGAGAAAAGCCTGAGCAACACATCGCTGAGTCTTACTTAGAAAAAGGTCATTTTCTTTGGAATTCTGGTATTTTCACTTGGAGTATCAACACCTTTCAAGAAGAGCTCAAAAAATACCTTCCAAATACTTACGAAACCTTCTCTAAACTTCAAGGTGTGAATCCGGAGACTCTTGCTGCAAGCGACCTTGGCCCACTCTACGAGCAACTTCAAACAGTGGGTGTCGACAACGCTATTTTAGAGGTTAGCTCAAAAGTCGCCGTCATTAGAGCAACCTTTCAATGGCACGATATTGGTAGCTGGAATTCACTTAATGATTGTTTTGCATGTGACGACAAGGGCAATCTCATCTGGGCAGACAGTTTCTCTAAAGATACAAAAAACTGTACTATTGATGCCCGCGATCGATTTGTTGCAACGATCGGGGTCGAAGACCTTTGTATTGTCAGCTCTCCGGATGCGCTTCTTGTATGTAAAAAAGAAAGAGCCCAAGAAGTGAAAGAAGTTGTGGCTTGGTTAAAAGATCAGGGCCGTAACCAATTAGTCTGATATTCCTCAGACTAATTGGTTAAACGATAGCCATAAAGAACTTTCATGGAAGATGGAAAATAAATCGTTTTTCCAATCACAAGCGGTGGTTGAGTCACAGGACTCCCTACGTTATCCCGCCACTTCAAATCACCACTAGAACGATCTAAAGCAAACAGATCACCTATTTGGTTTGATATATAAAGACTATCAGAGCCAACAGAAAGACCGACAATAGGAGATCCTGTCTCAGCTAGTTTCGTTTCCGTCCCCTTTTCAGCCTCATAGGAAAAAACATCCCCATTCACCAAACCAATATAAAATCGGCCATCACGAAATGCTGCCGCAGAAATTGGAGCCTTGACTTTTTCCCAGCTGACTTGCCCCATATCCGATAAAGAAACAGAGCCAATAAAGCCATCATGTCTGGCAAAAACAACACGCCCTGTGACCACAACAGCTGGGCCGACAAAGTCATGGAACTTTCTTTTAGGGAGTGGGTGCGGGTCTATCTTTCTAAGAACCTGCCCTGTCCGAGTCACAACACTCATCCACTCACCACTGCGAAGCCCTACGTGCACAACACCATCGTAAACAAAGGGTGCAGCTAAGCTATTTATGTGCACACTTTTACCACCATCATTCGCATCAACAACCCACTGGATTTTGCCATCCTCTAAGCCAACCTCGTAGAACGACTGGCTCTCGGTCACAACATAAACAGCATCACGAGTCACTGTGAGTTGACGACTGACAGCATCTGCCAATTGAAGTTTCCAGCGAATTTTTCCAGTCGCAACCTCAACCTTTAATAAAGATCCGTCAAGAAAACCCAAGAGCACATGTCCACCGACCATAACAGGAGGCACCTGAAGCCTTCTCGGATTTTCTAGCCTCCACAGAACGCTCCCTTGTTCAAAGGAATAGCATGTCACTTGCTCGTTCTCACCTTCTCCAACAATCAAAGGCCCCAGATTGACCCAACCCGTTCTATCGAATGGAGCCAAAGGTTTTTGCGCATCATACTGCGGAGCCATCGAAAGACTTCTCACTCGAAAAGGCCTTACGCTTTCTGGCTTAGGAAATCCTAAAGCAGGTTTTATATGATACATACGACTTGCGCCTGCATGACTCGCTAAAACCCCAGATATCGCCACAGCAGATTTAAAGAGCCAGTACAGCACGGGCTTTCTGTGCTTCAGGGGCTTCAGCATGTTGAGAAATAATTTCATTAAGAACTTCCTTCGCATCATCATTTTGACCCATCCCACGCAGTATACGTGCTTTCACCATAAGGACATTTGCTCGAACGTCTTTACTAGCCATTGCTAAAGCAGTATCAATATTTTGAACCGCTTCTTTATACTGCTTCAATTCCTCTTGAATAGAAATCAGCATCATACGCACCTGAAAACCATAGACCTCGTGACGCGAAGAGCTCTTCAGCACATCAGACAAAAGACCCGCAGCATGCTTCAAGGCTGATTCTTCTCGATCTTGAGACAAAAGTACGGAGGCTTCAACTGCCGCTCTCCAACCCTCAATATCGCTAGTATGAGCCTTAAAATACTCCTCATAACTCTGAATCACAGCAGTGTAGTCTGGCTTTATTTCTTCGAGTTGCTGAGTCAACTTTTCAACTTCTATTTTTGAGTCTTTCTTTTCATCAGACTTCACTTCAACAGCGTCAATTTTCTCTTGAATCTTTTGGCGTTTTTTCTCAGTCACCTCTAGTACGCTTTGCAACATCCCGTCAACTTCAGCAAGTTCTGCCCGTCGACTCGATGCTAGATAAACATTTGTATATTGCCATCCCATGGCACCCACAGCCACAATGAGAATAGGCACAACAACTAAAAGTACCGCTGAGGCGTTTGCTTGCAACCAATGAAGAGCTAACGCTGTTTGCTCTTGCAGCCAATCTGGACCTGATCTTCTTTTTTTATTCATCATTCACCTTTCTCAAAACTATAGCCAAAACCATCTCACAGGCGACTTCATCTGCCAGTCTATATGTATTCTGTGATTCAGACGACATTTTTCACACGCCTCCAAATAGAAAGCATCAGAAAGTGAAAACCTCTAATGCTAAAACAATCTAAATCATCAAACTTTTAGATAATACAAAAACCAAACCTTCTCAATCTCAAATCAAATATTTTCAAAATGTCCGAACACAGAGTTACAGCATCACAAAATCACGAGATAGGCAAAAAAGACTTGTTAATTCAACAAATTCTGCAACACCCCTGTGATATTATCATCCTGAATAAATTCTCACTTTTCAATCTGGGATTGATAATTTCATGGCTATTTCTGGTCTCAGCCGTCACCTCGTAGAAGAGGGTTATCTTTCGGAAAACGACTGCGAAACCATTGCTAGAAATGGTCAAGGCACCGGCGCGGCTTTCGCAAAGGTTGTTGTCGCTCTTTCAATTTTCGATTCAAAAGCCATGGCTTGTTACATCGCAGAAAAAACACAACTTCCTATTATTTCAAAACAAGAGCTTACAGAAGGCGCTTTACAACTCGCTGGGATTCTAGACCCCCCTCTCATGCAAAGGCTGGAGGCTTTGCCTATTTCACAAGAGGGGTCAACATTAACTATTGCTGTTGCAGATCCTTTTGACAAAGAGACCCTCGAACAGCTTCACTTTTTCACTCAAAAAAAAATCAAACCTGTCATCGCACAACTGCATGATTTGCATGAATGTATGCGCATCATCATTAAAGATTTCAAACCAGCTAAGTCTTCCCTTGAAGTTTTAATTGCAAAAAAACTAGGCTCTACAGCAAAAGTGATTCAGCACCCAGCCAAGCAAGTTATAGACAACAAAGTTCCACAACATAAAAAATCAACACCAGTAAGAAAACCTACACAAGCCTCCACTCCGGCTCCTGAAAAAAAGATGACACCTCCTCCCGAAGCACCACCAGAGTTTGCTGATGCTCAAATGTCTATCCAAAATGTTTTTGACGACTTCGTTGCAGAAGGGTCACACTTTGACACAAACAACCTTGATCCCGCTGCCTTTGGCGATGACAGCCCTTCGCAGCCAGATCACGACCTCGATTTCCTTAATAATAAAGACGCCTCTCTTGGTGACGACACACCTCTAGGCGATGACTTTGAAATGGACGACAGTACACCCCTAGGTGACGATACACCTCTGGGTGACGATACACCTCTGGGTGACGACTTTGAAATGGGCGACAATACACCTCTAGGTGACGACACACCTCTAGGTGACGACTTCAACATGGACGAAAGCGATTCATCCGACGATTCAGAAGCCTCAACAAATAAGTCAACAAGCATGGAGAGTCTTGTTTCTAACATGTCTGACGATGAGTTCGGCAGTGATCTGGGCGATGAATTTGAAGACGATGAGTTCGGCGAGACAAAACCTAAAAAAGAAGAAGCAAACCTTTCAGACATTGACGATGATTTCGCAATGGATCCTGAAGACACCTCTCCTACAAATGAAACAGCTACAACTCAAGAAAACGAGAACCTAAACGATTACGGCCTCGACGACTCAGAAGAAAACAACTCAGAAAGCGCCGAACTTGGAGATTACGGCCTCGACGACTCAGCAGAAAATCTCAATTCTAAAAAAGAACAAGAAGAGAAAACTCAACTAGATAACAACCTAAATACAGAAACAGATCTAGACATCGAAGCAAATGATGGCAATGACGATGAAATAGATTCAAATTTAGATCTCGAAACCGACGAAAACAATAAAGACATCGGAGCAAATGATGACAATGACGACGAAATAGATTCAAATTTAGATCTCGAAATCGACGAAAACAATAAAGACATCGAAGAAAATGATGACAATGACGATGAAATAGATTCAAATCTAGCTCTCGAAACCGATGAAAAAAAAAAAGACATCGAAGCAAATGACAACAAAGACGAAGCAATAGACACAGATCTAGCACC
>JBGCEP010000063.1:0-4804 GCA_045106415.1 Oligoflexales bacterium
AGAGCGGTGATAATCTTTTTTTTTTTTTTTTTTGAAGATAATTTAGGCATATTGATCTCCATTTTTTTGGTCCGTAACAAATTGAAATTTAAGAGCAAAAAATATCTTCCAATGCTATATAAGCGCTCGCCTCTCACGTCTACGCCGTTCCCATTTTTCTGCTGACACCTCGCCCGTTTACTCTCGTCGAGCTGCGGTTGCCAGACTGTTTACGGCAGAATTTGGGCAGCACCAACAGTGACCCTGTACCATCTTCTAACTCGAACACGGTTACCACACCAAACGAAGTCGCATTCAGGCGACTCCTGTAGGCGCGCTCCTATATAGGCCTCATACATGACCTACTTTTTTTGACACTCATCCAGAACATGATTTGTGAATAAGCCGATTCACAATGTTTTCCAATTTTTGTGATTTAGATCGAGTATGTCCTTCAAGAGTGGAAGGAGGTTTTGAGAGAGCAAATGAGAAGAATGGATGCAAATAGGCAGCGAAATTAAAAATGCTTCTTGAATAATTTTATAGAAAAATGCTCGAACAAGATGGCAAACTGTCACCATATTTTCAAAATAAATTCAGGGAGAAATACCGAGAAATTTTGAGTGATGGAGGATTAAAACCTCCCCTGTAACCATCTCCGCATACTCGTCTTAAGAGTCATAACCTTCCAGATATGCTTGATTTAAATAACCTATTATAGCGATCGTGGCTATACCGATAGTTGTGATGGCGTAGGGCGAAAAAGACAATTTTTCTTTTGGAGCAGGGTAGACTCTTTCAGAGATAAGATGAATCCACCCTTGGTTGGAGGCTGCGGAATAGCTTTTTTTACACGATTGCTTCCACTCTTCTAGAGATAAAAACTCTTGAGCGTGGTACGTACAAGAATCAATACTTTCATCACGGATCGTGTGGTCCATATGAGCACACATGATGCTTAGCCAACCTTTTTCTTCGGCAAGATCATAGGTTTGGGGATGTATGCGGCGCCATTCGATCTGAGATTCAAAAAATCGAGAGAACATCCGAGCTTCTTGGAAGAGTTTTCGCTGCTTATTGCTCTCTTGATATTTTTCTTGTGAAATTTCTAGTGGGTGCCACTTTTTAAATGGTTTGTATTGATAGCGTTCGATAGGCTTAGGTTTTAATATATTTTTCCGTGCAGCATCTAGTGTGGTCGATGTGTGATATTTGATATCATCAAACCCTTGTGAAGATTCAATTTTTTTTGTGTGTGCGAGTTTTTTGATTATTTCTGCAGGGCTTTGATTGAACCCAGAAACTTGCTGTAAACCGTCAGATGGGGCAAGTTCAAGGCAATGCGCAATAATAGATCCGCAATGGAAGGTGTGCTGATCTGCTATAGCTTCAGACTTTTGGAGGCATTTCTCAGATATATATTGACCACCTGTGATGATTCCTGTCGTTGATAAAATGCAGGTTCCTAGCGCACCAGCAGCAGCCAGTGGCCCCGTTAATCCCAATAAAGCCAAGCCTGCTCCTGAAATGAGAATAGAGCTCGCTCCAACTATGCAGCCGAAATTCATAATGGCTTCACCTGACACAAAGCCGATGGTCTCAGGGGCGGAATGAAACATGCCTCTGTATAACAAGTCATCTTTACCGTTGGAAATACTTTCTATGCGAGTTTCGATATCCCGAATTTTTTCAGAGGTTTCGTTGATGATAAGATATTTTAAATCTTCAATATTTCCCCGAGAAAGCGAATCAATAGCTCGTTGACGGTTGAATAATTTGATTCCATTTTCATTCACTCGTAGATCGATATGTTTTCTACGTGTAAATAAATACGTATGTCCTGGCGCTACGATTGACATGGAAGACTGGATATTTGTTTTCCAAAATATAGCATAATGTGTATCATCAAGTGAATTGATGAGTGAACTCACCCTTATATCTTCAATACACTTTTTTAATGATTCTACGCAACATTCAACAGTCATACAGGCTTCAGTTGCTTGTAGTATTTGCAGATTTGCTTCTTCTTTTGTTACTGCAAAGATACTGTTACTTTGAAGTATCAATATAAAAAATATAGTTGAAAATTTCATCACTACGATCCTACCTCTTAAAAACCTTGTTATAAATTGAATATAAACAAAAAGAGGCAAGAACAGCCGTAGTGACTCCGCCTAACGCCTCTCTATGGTTTATTCTAAAATGACATTGAGTATTATACTCAATGTTTTTTATTTTTTTTGCATGTATTGAAAAAAGCGCATGAATAATAAATTTATTGTTCGATTTTTTAAGGTTAATATCTTTTATTATTAGATGAATATTTTCACAGCCAATTTTAGAAAACGGATTGCCATCAGGATACGAATAGCCCATATGAGTGAGGTTATGCATGATGACATTGCTTTCATTCTTTACATAGCGACCTTGTCGAATAAATTCATGATCTATTTTTAACTTTTCGTGTCCCTCATTTTTTGAGAGAAGACAACCACCGTCATCTAACTCAAGCCAGTGGACCTCAGTTGACTCTAGTGGTTTGTAATATCTTCCATGTAGATTTTTTTTCTTTCGCATGACATCTGCAAGGGATGAACGAGGTTCAAAAACTATTCTTTCAAAGTCTCTTTCGATATATGTGATCAATCTAGGGTCCAAGGATATCCAGCTTTCCATTATTTTATCACTAGACCATCCACTATATTTATAGAAAGCAGAAGCCGTGGCTCCGATTGTATAAACTCCTGAATCTTTCCATTTTTTTGCCTTCACTTGATCACAGTAGGATGCTGGAGAGTTATCATTTACCAATCGAAGATCGATACCAATACTTTTGTAGTAGTGTGCAACTCTAGTTGCTATGATCCCTCCTAGTTCATGTCCATATAAAAGTATGTGAGGAACTGTCTGTTGTGGTTGTTTTTGTTGATTTAAAATTCTCTCGACTTGCGCAATTCCGTCAATGACAAGATTGTCTAAGGAAGTATGACTATTTTGGTTTTTATAGTTTGTCCGATAATGGAATGTTGTATAAGAAATATTTTGATCATTTCTTAATAAGAAATTTTCAATATATTTAGTGTGATCTTGTGCTGTTTCGTTTTCATTATTGAAGTGTATAATGTAACCTGTCGGGCCTTCAAATTTTTTCTTTCTAGAGAAATCAAAGCTATTTAGTATCACTCCATCTTTAGTGACGAGAGTAGAGCTTTGAAAAATAATAGAACTGTGATTATTCTCTACATCAATTGATAAAGGAAAGTCAGGACTAAACCATGAATGATTAGTATCGAAAAAATTAATGTCTTCATCAAGAGGCAAAGTTGCTTCAAATGAACTGCTTGCTATAGCTGATATCGAAATCTTCATTAGGATAAATATAATAATTTTATTTAATTTCATGATGTGCCCTCCTTAACCTAGAATGTGGATCTTATAGTGCAGATTTAATTTTTTTAAATCCATCTTCTTTCTCAAGAAGTAAATATTTTTTTAGTACTAACATGCCCTGCAGTAAGGTTTTTGCATTATGGATACCGTGAGATAAAGAGTGAGTAGTTTTTGAGATGCTTTTATTAATTAAATCAGGATCAATATTATTTTCTATATTAAAAGATTTAAATACTTCATTCACTCCTTGAAGAGCAATGTTGGACATAAGGTTTTCAGCCTCTATACAATCCATGCTGTTAACATCAGTTGTTTTTGCGAAACCTGCGAGATAGAGTAATGCCTCTTTGTTTTTCAAACAAACATGGGCGATACCGATACTGCATTGTGCAGTTTGCGATACCATTCTTACTCGAGGGTCAGTTTTTTGCATTAGTGCTACGCTTCCAGTATGAGTTGCTGACTCCATGATAATGTAGGTGTTTTCAACAGATCTCTCGAGTTCTGTTGCTTTCGATTGGGACCCACCAGCAAAACTATTTGAGCTTACAAGAAAGATGACGCTTAATCTTATGCTTTTAGTAAAAAAATGATTCATCGAAAAACCTTTTGCTTATTGCTTACTGATGATTTATAAGTCGTTTATTACCACAAGTAAAGGAGTCAAAGGTGACTTTTTTTAGTAGCAGTATTTCCAGATATCTACACGGACACTTTGAGATAAATATTTGTTTGGATTACTTCTGGCTATTTTGAATAAAGGGCTCTTGGGTGCTAGAGACAAGTTTCCTGTTTATGAGAGAGCATGGAACTGCAATGCCTTGATCTTTTCACCACTCAGTTCACTACATATTAGGTAAGACATTTGATCAGAATGGTAGTCTGGTTTGTTAAAGTAGATGCAGCTGAAAATCTAGGAACAATTAAAAAACTTACCAAGAATTTATTGAAGGAAGCACCTGTAACGAGAGGGATAATAAAAGCATCAAGTTGAAACGTAAAAAACCTGGAGTGGATACTAAGTATCCTGAAGGCATACAGGCTAGCAATTCCTCACAGCAAATTTAATGCGGAAAGACCCTTCTCTTTTGACAACCTCATTAAAATTGTTACCCGATTATTGTGCTATAGCTCAGACTCAATAATGCGATCAGGTTACATTTATGAAAACAAAATATCTAATACCTATGCTGTTATTAGCCCTCTTCTCCTCCAAGAATAATGCTTATTCCAGAGTATCCTACAGCACTAAGAGTTTAGTCATGACTCGTATAGAAGTCACTGCGCTAGCCGCAAAGTTGCGGCTTAAAGCTTCTTAAGCTAGTTCAATATTTTTAATGCGAAATCATTCGACGACAATCTTATTTATAACTATTTCGGAACAGCATATTTTTACTTTCCGAGATATTACTGTTCTTGATGAACATGGATAAAA
>JBGCEP010000064.1:0-21672 GCA_045106415.1 Oligoflexales bacterium
CGTATAAACAGAAACAGTATCGCCTTTTGATACAGGATCTAGAGATAAAATAGGGGTAGAGTTTAAAGATGCTGTTTTTTCTGTTGAAATTGTTTCAATTTCTTGTGCACCGAGAATAAAAGAGCCGATAAAATTTTCTGGTACGAAACAAATAAGGTCACCTTTGAAGGTTCCTTTGTAAACAGTCTTATTTTTATCCCAACCTATAAAAGTCATTGTTGTAATGTTTTTAGAGTCTAAGGACCAACAAATTTCAATACCCTTACTTAACCATTCAGAAATTTCTTGGCCAAAGTCACCTAGGATTCCACCTTCCATAACACCAGGTTTGTCTGCGTTTTCAATGAAATAGATTTGATCTTTATTAAGAGAGGTAGAATCATAGGCCATTTGAATCGTGCCGTATGAGAAATCTTTTGTATAAGTTAAGGTCTCTCCAAGTTGATTTTTTTCGCTTAACACGAGAGAAAAAATGCCTGGAATCGATCTTGTCTGGATACAGAGTGCCTCAGAAGATTGAACCCCCTCAACTTCAGTGCCATCACCACCCTCTAAATCACTGATTTTGACTTTCGCGCCACCTAAGGCTCCCGCTGGAAGATTCATACAGACTTCAATGTCTTTTTGAATATTTGGAGTTGAAGACTGATTGTTCATAGCGCTTATAATGAATGCTCTCTCGCCGGTGTCTTGAATATCAATCTTGACAGGGGAGTCAAAAGTGTTTCTTTTAACATTCACAGTGCCATTCAATGTTTGAATGCTGGTATCTTCTGTATGTGCAATAATTTTTGATGTCGATGCTGACTTTACACCAGTGTCAATTCCGCTGAGGGATCTTGAGTTCGTTACTTTTGAATCTTCACATGCACCTAGTGCTATAACTATAAGAAGTAAAAACCGTAAGAAGATCATCATAAACTCCAGACTCTTGCAAACTCACCAGCCGTCTCGGTCTTCTCCTGCAATTAGTTAAGTTTTTTCTTATAGCATCGCTTCGACCTATTGAACCTACAACCTAAAGCATTGATTTTAAAAATAATTTCAGTATGATACTCCAAGTGTCATTGGGTAATATATGCCAAATGAACGTAACCTCTATTTGGCCTAAACACCTCCAATAACTAGGAGGGGCCAAAATAAAACCCAGATCAGGCAGAATAAAGAAAAGATATTTCTCAAGTATCACATTATAGATATCAACGGTTTATTGATTAAAAAATCTTCATTCCCACGCAGAGCCCCTCCAAAGGCGGGTAAGATTGTCACGCTACACTCAAATACACATTGATGCTCTAACGCCTATAAAATTAATGCTTTAATGAAGAAAAAGCCTACGTTACATTCGTTTTAGATGGCCATGATAAAGAATGCCACGCATATGTGGCAAGAAAATAGCCCCCCTGCGAGCTCTCGATATTTAAAAACTTATGATAAGGGCTGTTGAGCATCGCTTTCTCACTTATAGAGCACCGCAACAAATTTAAATTTATCCGATCGAGGCTCAATCTATAGAGCTTTAGAGACAGTGGAATTGGTTGTAAGTTGCATCTAACAAGCTTTTTCACGGCAGCGCATAGCCCTGAATCTAATGGTATATCCGAAGCTTTTGTTGCAACATCTAAGCGAGATTATGTATACACCTCTGGCTGCTATGATGCAGACACTGTTCTTCAGCTCATTCTTCAGTGATATCGCGATTACAATGAAAACGCTCCACACTCAGGGTTGGGAATGAAGAGCCCTGTTTGGTAGGAAATTTATGAACTGAGGTGTCTAGCCAATTGGGATCCAAAAAAAATTGTAAGTTCTTATTTTTATGTCTTTATTGAGAAACCCTTCAGAATAACAGCTAAGCCCCTCGGTGTGTTGCATAATATACATGTCATGAACATCTGTTTTCGTTTATACATGTCAGGCTCGAATGTCTCACTTTGCAGGAGCTCGCATGAATTTAGATGCTTTCACACGATATATGCACGATAACTATCAAGGCTGCATTGAACAAAAAGAAACTCTACCTTCAGAGGATCCTTCTTTTGTTTCATGGCCTAATGGATTGAATGAAAAAATAAAATTATACTTGCAGCACAATCATATTCACAGCCTTTACAGCCATCAGTTGGCAACATTTGAATCTTTGCGTAAAAAACATAACACAGTCGTCGTCGCTGGAACAGCAAGTGGGAAAACGCTCTCGTTTCTTCTACCTATCCTACAGAGTTATAGCGAAGAAAATTTCTCAACACTTCTTCTCTATCCGACAAAAGCACTTTCGAGAGACCAAGAAGGAAAACTTCGTCATATGGTAAAAGCCATCTCTGGTAAAGAGTCTATCGGCACTTTTGATGGTGATACTTCTATTGAGGATCGAAAAAATCTTCAGCAACAAGCAGATTTTGTTATTACAAACCCTGATATGCTCCACAGTGGCATTTTACCCGGTCACTTAAAGCGTTGGAAAAGCTTTTTATCTCGACTCAAATATATCGTTATAGATGAAGTCCATATTTATCGCGGAGCCTTTGGTTCTCATGTCTCAAACGTCATTCGTAGACTCCTTAGGGTTTGTGAGCTCCATGGAGCAAACCCTACTTTTATTGTATCTTCTGCAACCATAGCAAACCCTAAAGAGCATGCGGAAAATCTTTGTCATCTGCCTTTTCACCTTGTGCATGAAGATGGCTGTGCAAAACCTGAACGAGACATTTATCTTCTCAATCCTCCGCTTGTTAAAAACGCTCAAGAGGCTTGGGTACGAAAAGGGCCGGGTTCCATTTCTGTGCCTTTACTTAAGAAGGCGACACAACTCGGCGTGCGTACCATTTGCTTCGTTCAATCTCGTCAAACTGTAGAAAGGCTCGTAAGATCTGTACGGGAAAGCCTCCCTACTCACCTACGAGACAAGGTTCAACCTTACCGTGGAGGGCTTCTTCCTTCAGAGAGAAGAGGCTTAGAAAAAAGAATTTTCCACGGCGAGGTCTCTACAATTATTACCACTAGCGCTCTAGAGCTTGGTATCGATATTGGCGATTTGGATATTTGCTTGTTATCTGGTCACCCAGGATCTATTGCAAGTTTTTGGCAAAGAGCTGGGAGAGTCGGTCGAAAAGGTCAAAAATCAGCAATTATTTTTCTTGCTCATAATAATTCGACAGATCAGTTTATGGTTAGAAACCCTGATTTTTTAACTTCACAAAAAATCGAAAAAGCCTGGCTAAACGCCAATAATTCTTATGTTTTTTTACAACATCTTCCGTGCGCTGCTTGGGAATCCCCGCTCAAAGACCAAGAAAAATTTTTCCCTAATGAACTCTACGATGAAGCACGTGAACTCCTTATTGAGGATAAAACACTTGCTCCTTTTCATAACAGCTGGCGCTATGCCCTTGAAGACTTCCCTAGCCGCGGCGTCAATCTTCGAGGATTGAATAATCATAATATTCAAATTATTCACCAGGGTGTTGTCATCGGTGAAATTGATCCTATAGGTGCTCGAGGCTCTCTCTACAAAGACGCGATATATCAGCACCTTGGTCGTCGATATATGTCTATCAACCTCGATCTCGACCAAAAGACATGCCAAGTCGAGCTGGTGCAGCTCGACTACTATACCGAATGTGTTTGGGAAGGGCGTTGTGAACACACGAATATCTTTTCAGAAAAAAATGTTTTCGGCTCAAATCTTCGTTATGGTGAAATCTACGTCAACAAACAGCCTAAGCTCTATAAAAAAATCCGCGAAAGAAGTTTTGAAAACATAGGCTATGGCCCTATCACTTTAAAAGCATTCACCTATACAACAAGTGGTATCAGCTTGATGATGAGCCCAGATTTTAGAAAAAAACTTCATGCACAAGACCCAAAAATGGTTGAAGCCGCAGCTTATGGTCTTTCTTACCTCATTAAACAAATCGCTCCTTCTCTTTGCATGGCTGACAGAAATGATTTTGAGGCTGACGTCTCTATTGAAAAACATCAAGAACAAGAAGATGCAGCTATTTTTCTTTATGACAAACTCGAAGGAGGTGTTGGTTATGGAGAAATTATCTTTCACTCTATTGGAGAGGTCTTAAAGCACAGCCTCAGCGCAATTACGCACTGCGCTTGCTCGATGGGTTGCCCTGCTTGCATTCCACCCAAGCCCCCTGGAGTGGTTGACATTGACGAAGATATTGAAATGTATTTTATGACAAGCAACGCTTGTGTCGAAGCAACAAAAAGCTGGTTACATCATCTCATCGAAGGGGTTTGGATAGCTCCAAAAATCAAAACCGAAAAACTAGCATCTCCTGCTACACATATGCAAACAAACCCTGAAGCTATCATCAGACATCAACAGTTGAGTAGCGCAGCTCGTATTCTGCGAAAAAAAAGATTACAAAATCACTAGGATCAAAGAAAATGTGGATACAGCAAACATTCCGCCATTGTGAGGGAATCGGCCCTCGCTATGAACATCTCTTGCACTCACAAGGAATCACCCATTGGGATCAGAAAAACGACCTGTGGTCGACATCTCTTGGGATAAACTTAAAGCAATCGATTCCTCTAGAGATTCAGAAGTCAACCGAAGCTATGCTTCATGAGGATATTCAATACTTCATTGACAAACTTCCTCCGTGCCACCACTGGAGAGTTATGAAAGATTTTTGGGACGACATCTGTTGGATTGATATTGAAACCACAGGGCTTTCGCCACATAAGGATCACATCACAATAGCAACAACTCTTTACAAAGGAGAGATGCAGCACTTTATCCGAAAAGAAAACTTAAAAGAACTACCTCAATTTCTCTCAGGTATAAAAGTTTTTGCTTCTTTTGGAGGTAGCCATTTTGATATTCCTCGTATCATAGAAGAGTTTCGTTTAGGCTTTTGGAAACCTCCTCATCTCGACCTCCGTTGGATCGCATATCATCAAGGCTATACTGGCGGACTTAAAAATATAGAGAACTCACTTGGAATTCCTCGTCCTACAGGTCTTCAACATACAAATGGTGCTGAAGCCGTTCAACTCTGGCACCAACACAAATATGGATCTCGCTCTGCACTTAAAAAATTGATTGCATACAGTAAAGCAGACGTAGATTCCCTTCCTATCATTGCAGAAAAAATTCTCAATCAATATATATCAACACACGCTTCCATAAAGTCTTAAACTGTGAACTAGAAAACTTCTTTATGATTTTTTCATATACAACAAAATCATGAATTGATAATTTTCTTTATCATCTCATAAAGGGAACTGTATGGCCTCGATATATCACATCACTCTATTCGCTCTGTGCTTTCTTTCTTTTTACACCGCGCATGCAGTTGACACAGGGAAACCCACCGAAGATTTTCGCAACTATCATGATAGCAATCGGCAACATGTAGTGGAACGGCACTATCAACTGATGCGCCAAAACCAAAATCTCGACTTTGTGAAAAAAATGGAAAGAAAATACCTCTGTTTCAATCATGGCAGCATGACGATTTGGGAAGCTTTCACAGCACTCAAAGGTTATGTCGACTCTTCAGACCCAGACTCCTCTCTCCCCAATCTTGAGCATATGCTACAAACCGCTGAAGCAATTCGAGCACAAGGAGAACCTGAGTGGTTTCAACTCGTAGGGCTTCTTCACGATATGGGAAAAATTCAGTATTTATGGGGGCACCAAAAAGACGGCCAAGAAGGAACAGCTGAGGGTGATCAGTGGGCTTTAGGTGGAGACACATGGGTTGTTGGGTGTAAAATTCCGGAGTCTGTTGTGTTTCCTCACTTTAATATTCTTAATAAAGATCGATCGAACCCTAGCCTTAATACAAAGTACGGTCTCTATCAACCTCACTGCGGTTTTAAAAACCTCAAGTTCGCATGGGGGCATGATGAATACATGTATCAAATGCTAAAACACAACAATACGCATATTCCTGAAGTTGGACTTGCTGTCATACGCTATCACTCTTGCTATCCATGGCACCAAGAAGGCGAATACCAACATTTTATGAATGAAGAAGACAAAGAAAACCTCAAGTGGGTTCTTAAATTTAATCAGTTTGACCTATATACAAAAGCAGATAAAAGACCAAATGTAGAAGAACTGTGGCCGTATTACCAAACTCTCATAGATAAGTACACACCGGGGAAACTACGCTGGTAAACAAGAAACGTAGCGAATAAAAAAGTCCTGATTTCATTGCTAAACATCAGGACTTTTAACAATTTTTTACTCAACCATCGTAATTTTTAATTTTAAATCACGCTCTTTTTCCGCAATAGAACCAGCAGCAAGCCACGCTGTAGTCCAAGCGTTTTGAAAGTTAAAACCGCCTGTAATTCCATCAATATTAAGTATTTCACCACAAAAATATAGATTTTGATGAAGTTTACTTTCCATCGTTCGGAAGTCGACCTCTTTACAAGAAACCCCGCCACTGGTTACAAACTCTTCCTTAAAAACGCCTTTTCCCTGAATATGAAGTTGGCACTCACATAAAAGAGAACTCAATGACTCTACTTGGTGAGTCGACAATTGTGCCCAAAGTTGTTCTGGATCAAGATCAACCAACTCTAAAACTCGAAACCAAAACCTTTTAGGAACATCAAAGGGATTTTTTTTACCCATCATATTTTTAGAACAATGTTTCTTTTGCTGCAAAAGCGTTTCAACCACTTTTGTTTTCTTCCAGCCAAGCCAATTCACTTGAACAGGGGCATGATAGTTTTCTTGAAACAACTCTCGTGCTGCAAATGCTGATAACTTCAACACAGCAGGACCACTTAGCCCCCAATGAGTCATCAAAACAGGACCGACCTGTTGGAATTTTTTCTTGCCTATTTTCAAGTCTACACACGCAGCAGGAAAACTTAAACCTGATAAATCTTTTAAAATTGGATTTTCAATCTCAAAGGTGAACAGTGATGGCATCGGATCAACCATCACATGACCAAGTTCAAAAGCCAGCTTATATCCTTGCGGCATTCCTCCTGTAGCAATCACAAGATATCGCGCCTTCAGTTCTCTTCCTTGTGATAAAAAAACCTTCCAACCCTTTGGCGTTTTTTCAACTCGTTGAACAAGAGCTCCTTTTTCAAGGTGAATACCGAGTTGGTCTATTTTTTTTAAAAAAAGATCAATAATTGTCGTACTTTTATGAGAAGCTGGAAACATCCTACCGTCTGCTTCCACCACAGTTTCGACCCCGTGATCTTTCAACCACTGAATCATATCTTGAGGCTGAAACTTGTGAAATGGGCCAAGAAGCTCTCTTTGACCTCTGGGGTAAGATTTCACAAGATTTTTAGGTTCAAAACAATGGTGTGTGACATTACAGCGCCCTCCTCCTGAAACTTTTACTTTCGTTAAAGGACGACGCGTGGCTTCCAAGACCGTACAACGAAGGTTTGAGTGCTGGCTTACTGCCTGTATGGCTGAAAAACATCCTGCCGCTCCGGCACCTATAACGATAAGATCTTGGTCATCATTCACGATAGCCCCTTATAAAAATTCAGAGGCAACATAGCACCTGAATACTTGTCTTAAAACTTATTTTATTTCATGACTGGATGGGACAAAATGCTAACAAAACTATGAGCAAAACACTCAAAAAAACTCCACTTGGTTCTATCGGAAATGATAAATAAGTCGCTCATGTCAGACCTCTTATTTCAGACACTCGCTTTAAACGTTTTCCGTCATATATAACATTATTTGGAGTTATTTTATCGCATATTTAGTATGTTATCTCCAATATTGTTCGGAGATAAAAATGCCGTAATTATACTCTTCTGATCTTAAAAATAAAATCATGGTTACCCTAGAAGACGGTTACAGCCCAACTTCAGCAGAGTAAGATATTTAAAATCTCTCGTAAAACCATTTATAATTGCCCGCTCAAGCTAGAAACAATAGAATCTCTACAGTATCAGACAAGTCGTCCTAAGCTGATGCCTGCAAAATTAGGATGTGTTGACATTTCATAAGGGCAACCATACGTACAGGCATGCCATGGCCAACATTCCTTCAAAATTCTGCTGCAATTTATCAAATATGGTCAAAGCGATGCTATACAACTATGGGATTTTTGATGCTTCTGGTCTTTCTGTCGATCAATCACAAGATTTAAGTTGTACTGTTTATAAGGCAGCGAGGGAAGAGCAACAAACATTTTATGAATTATTTAAAATAACTCGCATCTTCTTTTTAAAAACTTTGTATGGAGTTCCTAGGAGAATTTTTTACGAGATCTTGCCAATACCCAAACGTTGAATTCATCTTAAAAAAATTGCTTTCCTTTTTTCTGCATTTATTAAAAAAATCATAATGACAAAAACCCTACATGACCTGCCGATTCTTAGTCAACAATTCATAATATCAATGAGAAGAAAGTCGCAGTCAAAACTTAATAGATCACTGGCAAGAACAGTTAAGATTTAAGTAAATTTACAACAGTCAAGCTCATATTTTTACAACGTCAAAAATCGATATTCAAATCTATGATGAGCACACTTTTAATCTTCCTCAGGGGAAGTTCTCAAAAGACGAAAACCAATAAAACACTCAGCTTCATCAGATCTATTGAAAAATTGTGCAAAAGGTCCAACATCTTCTGAAGAGCCAAAGCAACTGCCTCCGCATATAGCAACTTCACCCGAAGTGGGGGTTCCCACCCACTCCCAAACACTCCCAAACATCCATGCTCCTAAATGACCTCGAACTTTAGATTTCACAGGCAAAGGTTGCCCAGCATTCAAATCTTGACCAAAGTCTGAATACTTCGAAGTATTTCTCTCAAACCCTGGTACAACGTTTTCATTTGCCATTTCCTGCCACTGAGCCTTACTCGGAAGTTTAAACTCGCCTTTAAAACCTTCTTCTTTAAGCGCTATATTCAAATGATAAAGAAAGTCTCTCTCAATCTTATGATAAGAAATATTCTCCATAGGAAGGTCTAATCCATAACCAGAAAAATACGCTGGATTCTTTTGTGTTACTGCCTCCCATTGCCTCTGAGTCACCCAATGAGACATCATGAACTCAACTTCTCCATCACCTTCCACAGGGACCGCTACAAACTCAAAATCAACCCCACTAAGACGCAAAGTATAGTACGTGAAGACTTTTTCTCCATGCGTTTCTTCCCGAATATCACTCCAACCCACACTACGATTAGGCTTTGTACCCGAAACACCTAGAACACCGTCTTTACACGTCAGAAGATAAGAACTTAAACGCGAACTAAAAACACACCTGTCATCTTTATCCAAATCTTTAAAACCTTTTATCTTATATTTAAGGTTTTTCATGCCCTGAGATAATAACTTGAGTTCAACCCCATCTAGATCTTTTAATTCACGAGAGCCATCTTCACGCTCAAGATTTTTAAAATGATCTGAAAATAAAAACGGGTATAAACCACAACTTAAAAAACGTGCATCCCTCTCAAAATCCGAACGCCGGAATATTGCCTTCGTTTCATCTGGAGTACAAGCAAATACATAATCTTTTGCCTCTGAATCCTTACACAGATGATTTAAATTGAAGTCATCTTTCCCGAAGTCTGAAAATCGGGTTTCTAACCCTAACTCAAATCTCTGAAACTGAGCCTCAAGCTTCATGCCATCACATTTTTTCTTTGTCTCTGCCAAAAGACCTGACGCCTTTTCCTTACTTGCAAAAACAACACTTTGTGCATAATTCACGCAATATTTGTCAAAAGCCTCTTTCTCGGACACAAGCCTTTTCTGATCCATTAAAAGTTCAGAAACCTTATCCAATACTTCTTCTTTAGAACAGCCTAAGTCACGGCAAAGATGATTCACAATACTTTTATTCTCAGAATGAAAAAAATTTTTCATTCCAAAGCCAACTGATGGAAAAAATATCAGCAAAAATAAAAATGATCGCATTTAAAATTCCTACAAAAGTCTCTTACAACAAATATTGAGCCTTGCGACAAAAATATTTTCTTATTATTAACATAAATACAGAAAAAAAATGGCCTGAAAACGCCATTAAATTAAAACAATTATTGGGACTCACAACAAGCAAGAAAAGATCTTTAAAATCGAAATGTTAACCAAATTATTCGGCGTTGTTGCATAAATCAATTCGAGAATTTTAATTCCATCAATGATGAAGTCATTCAAGTTATTTTCGATTTTGGCATACCTAAATGGGTCATTCGACTCAGAATTTGCGCACCGACCCTAAGTTCCGTACATTGATTGCTAAAATTTATAGCACGCAGTTTTAGGCCTCATATCGTTTTGTAACGAAAGAATGTATTTCCAACTAAACTTCGATTATGATACTCAACTTCTTTTTTCCATTGTTTTTGCACGAGGTTCCAGACTTTTCTGATATTATTATTGTGAAGCATCTGTCCCACATTGCTTTTGTTTGTGAGTGCAGCACCACTGCGAAGAGGAGTGCGAAACCAGGCTTTACCCCGTGCAATTGCATCATAGGCATACTTGTTACCGTAAGCCTTCCCCCCTGTTACAGCCTCAATTTCGCTTGATGTGTTCTGGATAAGGTTGTCCGTTTCTAAACTGACATGAACATTAGACCCGTCATAGTAAGGGATGTTATTTGTCTCGTCTCAACATCAACACTGACATGAAATTTCTTCCACTTGCGTCTTTTTGATTTTCCATGAGTTCTCATATGCCATTCCCCTTCTCCATGAATTTTCATCCCAGTGGCATCAATGAGCAGGTGTATAGGTTTTCCTAGATCAATATGTTCTAAAGCAACATCAATATCCTTCGCATGTCTTGAAAAAGTCGGATCATTTGGAGCTAGAAAATCTATATTGAGAAGGTGGAACAGACCTTCTATAAAACCTTATAACTGGCGAAGCGGTAAGTGGTAAATGCTCTTTAAAATCAATCCAGGTTCAATGGCATGATTACTATATAAAAGTGGCCGCCCTCTTTTTGGAGAGCACTCGGAAGAAACCCATTGTCTCAATGGGTTTCTCATCAAAACAGGCTATAATATTTCCCCGGTTAATCAAAGATTGATGATATTGCTACCAATTTTTGACACGATAAGTATGCTTCAAATCAGCTCTCTAAAATTTTAGTTTTTTATCGAGCCAAATTCGAGATGGCTAACTTCCTGACTTCAACAATGATTTATGCAACAACGCCTCATCAGAAATTATTGTGAAAACTTAACCTTTCACTACTCCATTAAATGCATAGCCCAGGGCATACCAAGCTCCATTCGACCGAGAGTTTGATGTAAGACTGGTTCTGTTGGGGGATGAAAGGCCGCGGCTGTCACATTACGTAAAGAGCGGGAAAGTGGGTGATTTTCAAGATAAGTTGCTCCGCCAACAAGGTGCATCAGCTCAGTAACGATTTTTTGGCACTCTCGCACAGTGGATTGCTTCACCGAAAAGGCATGACTCAGAGTTTGTGAAGTTTCTATTTTTTCGGCGAGCTGGGCAGCAGATGTACACGCCAGCTCTTGTGAAAGAAGACGCCCTGATAGCTCTCCTAATCGACTTTGAACACCTGGTGACTCTGAGCGAGTTCGTCCATCTCCAAAACGTGCTTTATGAAGACCTTCAACAGCGAGGTCCATCGCTCGCCTTGTTAAACCGAGATACACCGCACTTGCCGTCAAAGCAAACCACACCATACCTGATGCAAAGGTATCCCCTTCATCAACCCCTGGCTTTGTGCGATGAAAAATCAAACTTGAAGGAATCTCACACCCTTCTAAAATCACCATATCTGATTCTGAGCACTTCATTCCAAGAGTTTTTTGGCCTTCTCTCATCGAAATCCCCGGTGTCTTCGTGGGAACTAAAGCTACAATTAAACGATCTTCTCTATCTTCATCCGTCATTGCCTGCAAACAAATTAAATCCGATCGCGCAGCTAACGAACAGGGTACTTTAAGACCCTGTAACCTATAGCGCCCTTTCCCTAAATGTGTTGCTTTCGTATGCGAATGCAACACATTTCCACCAAGACCAGGTTCTGCAAATGCAGAAGCCACAACGCAATTCTTTTTGGCAATCCCTTCTAAAAGCATCCATGACAAATCTTTTGTTGCAGACCAATGCTCAACCATTAACCCGACAGTAAATAAATGCATATTAAGTCCAACAGCCATCGCTGGGTTTTCCATCCCAATTTGATACTGAACAGCACAGCTCTCTAAAAGCGTAGCCCCTAAACCGCCTAGTTTTTCCGGTATTGCTAAACGCAAGTAACCTTGATCAATAAGTGCCTGTACGCAATCATCGTCCATTTTATGATTTTCATGCTCCGCAGAAGATCTTAACTGCACACGAAGATACTCAGGTAGGAGATGAACTATATCTCCCCATAAACTTTTACAATACGGCATATTCAACCTCAATCACTATGGCACAAGATCCATGTATCACTAATAATAAAAAGATGAAAATGAAAACAAAAACAAGATGTCACAACAAAGATTTTTCAAACAATATCGCAAATAAAAAGTGCTAATCATCATATAAAATGATAAAAATCTATTAAGTTCTTATGAAAAAGGTTGGACTATGAGCGCTGTTTTAGAGGACATTATCCAAAATCGTATCGCTATCCTCGATGGCGCCATGGGCACGATGATCCAACGTTATAAACTTGAAGAGGAAGATTTTCGAGCAGATCACTTTGAGAATCATCCTTCAGACCTAAAGGGAAACAACGACCTTTTATCACTAACACGCCCTCATATCATTGAACAGATTCATACGGCTCACCTTGCCGCTGGCGCTGATATTATTTCTACAAATACTTTTAATGCAACCTCCATCTCACAAAATGATTACCAACTAGCTCATATTGCAGCAGACCTCAATAAACAGTCAGCTCAAATCGCAGTACGTTGTGCAAAAAAATTTCAGAATCGCTTTGTTGCTGGGGCGATTGGCCCAACAAATCAAACATGCTCCATGTCACCTGATGTCAACGACCCTGGCTATAGGGCTGTGACTTATGACCAACTTGTTGAAGCTTACAAAGAACAAGCTGTTGCGCTTATCGAAGGTGGTGTTGATATCCTCTTAGCAGAGACTGTTTTTGACACCCTCAATCTCAAGGCTTGTATCCGAGCTATGGAAGATGCTCAGGAAATTTGCAACACATCCAAGCCAGTCATGATCTCTGTTACGATTACGGATAAATCAGGCCGCACCTTATCAGGTCAAACCATTGAAGCATTTTGGACTTCAATTAAACACGCAAAACCTTTTTCTGTCGGTATCAATTGTGCTCTTGGTGCAAAAGACATGCGCCCCTATATCGAAGAACTCTCTCAAATATGTTCTTGCTATATCAGTTGCCACCCAAATGCTGGTTTACCTAACCCTCTCAGTGAAACTGGTTATGATGAGACCCCTGAAATCACAGCATCTCTTGTCAGTGAGTTTGCTGCATCAGGGTTTGTGAACATCATCGGCGGCTGTTGCGGCACAACTCCAGATCACATTGCCGCTATCGCAAAAAGCGTAGAAGATATCAGACCTCGTGTTCCTCCAATTCTCCTTCCTACGACGATCTTATCAGGATTAGAGCCCTACCGGATGACCAACTCTTTCAGCATGATTGGTGAAAGAACAAATGTAACAGGGTCTCCAAAATTTCGACGACTCATTAAAGAAGAAAAATTTGATGAAGCTCTCGAAGTCGCTCGCCAACAAGTTGAAAATGGCGCAAATCTTATCGATGTGAATTTTGATGAGGCACTTCTCGACGGTGTCGCTTGTATGAAAAAATTCCTTTTTCTCATGAGTTCTGAGCCTGATATTGCGCGCGTACCTTTTGTTATTGATAGCTCTCGGTGGGAAGTCATTGAAGCTGGGCTCAAATGTGTCCAAGGAAAATGCGTTGTCAACTCCATCGCTCTCAAAGATGGCGAAGATGTCTTTTTACAACGAGCAAAAGAAGTTCAACGATACGGTGCCGCTGTCATGGTTATGGCGTTTGACGAAGAAGGACAAGCCGCAGATAGAGATCATAAGATCGCTATTTGTAAACGAGCCTACGACCTTCTTATTGGAATTGACTTTCCTGCTGAGGACATCTTCTTTGACCCCAATGTCCTTACCGTCGCCACAGGAATTGAAGAACACAATAGGTATGCTCTCGACTACATTGAAGCGGTTTCTTTAATTAAGAAAAATTGCCCTCACGCTCGAATCACTGGCGGTATTAGTAATATTTCTTTTTCATTTCGAGGGAATAATCTTGTTCGAGAGGCCATGCACTCTGTCTTCTTATATCACGCCATCCGTGAAGGCTTAGATATGGGAATCGTCAACGCAGGTATGCTGGAAGTCTATGAAAACATCGAAGAAAAGCTTCTCATTCTTATCGAAGACGTGATCTTAAACCGTAACCCAGAAGCCACAGACCAATTAATTGAGTATGCTGAAGGCCTGAAGAATCAAACCACTGAAAAAGCAGTTAAAACCCTTGAATGGAGAAATCAAACTGTTCACAAACGTATTGAGCACGCTCTTGTTCATGGACTTACCACCTTCATTGATGACGACACCGCAGAAGCATATGAAACACTCAAACATCCACTTGAAGTCATTGAAGGCCCTCTTATGCAAGGCATGCAAGTTGTTGGACAACTCTTTGGCGATGGAAAAATGTTTCTACCCCAAGTAGTTAAAAGTGCAAGAGTGATGAAACAAGCTGTTGCTTGGCTTCAACCTTATATGGAAGCATTAAAAGCTCAACAAAAAAACAGTACTAAAAAACAACAAAAAACCTTCGTCATAGCGACCGTCAAAGGAGATGTTCACGATATTGGGAAGAACATCGTCGCGGTCGTTCTTCGTTGCAACGACTTCCATGTAGAAGACCTTGGGGTTATGGTTCGCTGCGAAGATATATTAAATAAAGCTGAAGAACTCAACGCAGATTTAATTGGCATGAGCGGTTTAATCACACCCTCGCTTGATGAGATGATTCACAACACAAAAGAGATGGAGCGGCGAGGTATGACAACTCCTCTGCTCATTGGTGGAGCAACCACTTCTGCAGCTCACACAGCTTTAAAAATAGCACCTCATTACAGCGGGGCTGTTTGTCAGGTCAGCGACGCTTCTTTAGTTGTCGGAGTTTGCAACCAGGTCCTCAATCCTCTTCATAAAGACAAATATATTGAAAACTTAAAAGCAAAACAAGCGTCTACTCGCGAACGTCTTCAAGCTAATATGGGAAAATCAAAAAACCTTACCTTAGAAGAAAGCAGGGAGCGTAAGCCACATCTCGAATGGGATCACATCCAAGAATATCAGCATGTTCCATATGGGGTACACACCGAAAATTTTAAGATTCAAGACCTCATAAACTATATTGATTGGAGCCCTTTCTTTTGGACTTGGGGTCTTCGTGGTGCTTATCCTAAAATTCTAAAATCTGAAAAGTTTGGAGAACAAGCCAGCATTCTTTTTAAAGAAGCTCAAGAACTCTTGCAGGAGATCGTTGAAAAAGACATTTTTAAGATTCGTGGAGTCTATGGGTTTTGGCCTGCATATCAAGACGGCGAAGATGTTATTTTGTATAACAGCACAACACAAGAAAAAGTAGCCACTCATCACTTTTTGCGCCAACAACGACAAAGTGAAAATAGAAAAAATCACTACTGTCTTTCTGACTTTATCGCACCACATGGACATCATGATTGCCTTGGTGCTTTTGCTGTTGGAGTCACAGGTGTGGAAGATTTTGCAAAAATAGCTGAAGATAGAGGAGACGACTACACTTCCATTCTGACCAAAGCCATCGGCGACAGACTTGCAGAGGCCAGCGCCGAATACTTGCACAAAAAAGTTCGAGACCTTTTTGGTTTTGGCCTTGAAGAAAACCTCAGTTTTGAAGACTTGTATAAAGAGACCTATCGGAGTATCCGTCCTGCACCTGGCTACCCCGCTTGCCCCGAACACTCTGAAAAAGAAAATATATGGTCACTCCTCGACCCAGAAAAACACTGTGGAATTCGTATTACGGAGAATTATGCCATGTATCCAGCAAGCTCTGTCAGTGGGTATTATTTCATGCACCCCCAAGCGCAGTATTTTCGTATAGGAAACATCTCAAAAGACCAAGTCGAAGACTATGCTAAACGCAAAAATTTATCAGTTACTGAAGTTGAAACGCTCTTGTCGTCTAATTTAAGCTATTCAACATGAGCGCTTAAATAAAAGGGGCTATTTTTTAAGTGCCGACTGATCAGAGAGCATGATTTTTCTAGGCAAGGATTGTATTTTAAATTTTTCTCGTAACTTCCCATCGTGATCAATAAAGCAAGGGATTGTCGATTGAATTCCCAAAAAATCCAAAACCCTCTCAGCTTCTTGTCGTGTATCATAAGTCGCAATCACTACAGAACGAGGTGATGTTGCTTGAATAAGATGAGGCTTACAGCTAGCACACCAGGAAGCGAAAAAAACAACCTCTTTCCACTTTTTTTGTTCAGCTACTCTTTCGAATTGCTCAACCTTTATAGGAAAACATCTCCCTCCATAAAGATTTGCGCCGCTTAATGTTACTCCGATTGTTACAATAAAAATTTTCATTTTAATTCGCAAAATTATGAATCCACCCTAAAGTGAGTGATTGTGAGCGAGTCGCCATACGTTGTTTCATGCCATATAAGCTCGTTTGAACAAAAGTCACACGGAATTCAGACATGAGATCGACTGGGACCTCAAAAGTTAAAAACCCATCATGTTGCAGCGACGACGACATGGCGATACTCACTCCATTTTGGACTTTTTCCATTTTTTGTTTTCGGTTCATACCAAAAACAACCTTAGTTTTTCCAACACGATACCCTCCCGTAAGGGTAAAGGAAAAAGCATTACCAGGAGTCATTTTTAAACCATGATATTCTTCTGGAAGGGATGTTTGAAAAAGAACATTGCCTCCATAAATCCACTGATTCATACCCCACCACAAATCAACCCCAAGGTAGAAAGAGTGAAACCCACCTCCCATAGCATCAAGTAGATTAGGATCTTGACTCTCAAACGAAGCCAGTCCCAGTGGTAATAAATAACCCATGATCATTTGAATCTGAGGTTTAAAAGGTTGAGCAAGAGACGGCATTAGAAGATCATACCTTGCCATCAAAGTAGGATCTGCAAACCCAAGCTTACTTCTATTTCCAAGGTTGTGCCGTTGATATCTCAAGTTAAATGCTGCAATGAGCTTATCCGTCATACGGTAACCATATGAAAACTCTGAACGAATTCTCTGATCCAAATTTGAATTCGAAGACACTCGCCCACCGCTGGTAATATTTTCAAAACCGCGATCAGATCCAAGCCCTAAATAAACCTTATGATTTTCTGCAGGGGAAAACACAAGGGGGTTACCTGCCCCTGACCCACAAGAAGCACAACTCAGCGCACGGGAAGAATCAACCAACATCATCAATATTAAAAAAAATCTGATTAGCATCATTCAACCGGACGCAAGACTGTGACGGTTGCAACATCTGTCGTACCATTCACCGTCGCTGCCACAGTAGCCACCCAAGCGCCTGCATCACCTGCCATCATAAAATTAATACCTGAGACCATAAAATGCCCTACTGAATCTGTATGCGCCATGATCGTTTGATCAGTTTCTATTGTTCCATGACCCATTGCTGGCATCGTCAAAGTAAAAGCAGACAAAGCGACATTTCCAGTCAACGCCGCTTTATCTTTATCTAATAAAGTGACATGAACAGCATTTGTACTCACACCTGATTTAAGAGAACCTGCCCATTTAAGTTGGGCATGAAAAAGTTGATTAACCGAAGTTGCTTCATCTAATTCTGGAAAAGGTGACAGACTTTCTTCACCACCACAAGAAACAACTACAAATAAACTCATAAGAAGGAAAAGTATATAATGCTTCATTTTACTCACCTGTTGCATCGCATGTTCATGTTCTTATGATTTTAGCATGCAATACACATCACTCCTCTTTAATAGCTATTCATGTAAGCCTTCTTTCTCAAGTTTTTATTCATACTAAATAACTCTATCCCACCTTAATCACCACAGAATATCATTATATTTTCAATACCATAATGAGCACCCTCAACTTTTCAGGCACTCTTTCAATGTAATTTCCGACACGGAAAAAGCGCCCCCAAGAGGAGGGGCACAATGAGCTTCCCCGCTTAAATCGGGTATTTCATGCACTATGCGCCTTTAATTCTTTAGGTCAGTAGGTGACAACATTTCTGAGAGAGGTGGCTCCTCCCAAAGTTGATTTAGCCCAAAATCTGAAAATGGCTTTTGATCATAGTAATTCCAATATTTTCTGATATGGCATTAGATGATTTTATTTACGCGTTAAGAGTTTTAAAAAGTTGATAAATCCATTTTTAAAGCAATATTTGATATCTATGGGTGTATAAATAAAGCTTTGCCTTGCTATAGAACCATTATCAAGATCATTCAAGGGCGTATAATTTGGGTAATAATCATTCAGAGCCAAGCTGCTGTAGGATCAAGCAAAATAGTATGCATATTCTTAATTTCGGGAAGTTAACAAGCTTTTTTGATAACTTATGAGAAAATATTCCACCTCTACTGTGCCCTACTACCACTATATCCCAATTATATTGTTGACCCTTAGGGAAGTCTTTTACGACATCGGATAACTTTTTAATTTAACTACTGTTGGGATGCAGTGTATCCTAGCCAAAAGCTAATATGAGAGTTTTTAAACTTAGATTTTTCTGCAACCTTTTGCTGTACATCTCGCACCCAAGAGTCTTCAACAATCCCCGAACTATGAATATTAGTTGTTTGTGCTCCTTAAACCAAGATAAACAATGTAGGTCTTCACTTCCATGTTCCATTGTTAATACATTGCGATAAATGAGGCGATCAACAGAAATCATCGAATAATTGAAAAGTAGGAGTCTGATCTATTGGGAGTGTAAATAAATAGGTTTTAGGGCAGCTGATGTAGCCCTCTATAAATAAAAAAGGCATCACTCTCTTATAGGAGCTACAAAAAGTTTATAAAGCAAAAATTATTCAAACACGTCTTCTACATCATCATCGCTTAAAATACCACCACCTCCCGTTTCACCAGTAATATCCTTAGTTGCTGTGATCGTTAAACAACGCATTCCACATTCAGCAACAGTATCGTCACTAGATTTTTTTTGTGATCTTTGAGCATATAAGGTCCAACTCCATTCTTTCGACTCAATCTGCTTAAGCCTATTTAATTGAACAGAACACCCTGCATATTCACCGCCATTATCGTCTACGTTTTCAGCTTTAATCTTAGATAGGCTACAATACGTTAAAAGAGTTCTTTCCTCTTCTGAAATATTCAGATCTAAATTAGAGACTGTAATCTCTGTTTGATCATCATCAATATCCTTCGAGTTAGAAGAAGTCACCTCATCATGCAAGTGAAACTTATAATCACCACTACCATCAATACCAAAACAAACAGCGCTACATTTCACACCATTATCATCACCACCATTTTGCAGTGTTCTTGCTATCAATTTCCACACTGTTTCATTTGCGAAGTTTGGACCTAATGAAACCTCACAGCTAGAGAACTCACCATCATCGTCATCAATATCATTCATCGATGTATGACTTAGTTGACAAAAACGTGTTTTATCACTCTCACGGTCATCTAAATGACCTAGTATCACCTCTTTTTCCTTTTCATTGGCGTTTTCAATGAGAACCGTTACATGATGCTCATCACCTAAACTCATATGATCAATATATGGCGTAGCATCTTGCGGCCATGTCAAACAAGATGCTTGACATGCGCTATACCCATCATCCTCTGGATCCACAGCAGTAAATAACCATGATAGACCAGAATCACCTCTCACAGTTTCAGCTGTACACCCACCCCATTCTTTTGAGTCATCTAAGTTATTCACTCGAAACAAACTTATCCCACAAAAACTTCTCAAAGCAGAGCCCAAAACTTTACTCTTATTCCGAGGACCTGTGTACCCTCTATAACTTTCTACACACCCATCACTACGCCCGTCACACACTTGCGCTGGCCCCACAACAGAAAAAATAATATTTTCAGAATCTTCTGGGATAATATTTTCATCTTCAGTCGGGGGTGGTGGATTAAATGAAGATGCGTAAGCGGCATTTTCCCGTAGTATATTAACTGCATTTGGCCAAAATTTCTTACCTGCAATACTTTGGATATAAGTTTTCTCTGATTTGCCAAAGACATAACCTTTCACAGTTATTTCAGGAGATGAAAAATATGGAACTTTTCTATTCCTATTATGGGCATAAGACATAATAGACCCCCAATCACCTTTTTTATCCGATGATTTCTTGTCACCTTTGACAATAGGGTATGTTCCACTGCCGTGAAGGAACTCAAAGTCAATCCCAAAATTTTCTTTAGTCATATACAAATCGATATTCTTGTTACTCCTGATTTCCACGTCTAAGGAGTGATTTACACCTAAAGAGTGCCCCATTTCATGTGCAAAAGTAAGCTCCGAAGAACCCTTATGAGATATCGCTAAAAATGGATAAATTTGAGAAAGACCATACGACACTCCAGCCACACCATCTTGTGAAGCTGTCGCCATACAAACGAAAAAATCAGCGTAGTTTTCATCAAGATTTTTTCGAAAATCAGAAGTCGGTCCAACACCCTCCTCAAAGAAAAAATCTCCACATTCAAGAACACCCCACTCCTGCTTAATTTTGGAAGACTCTATGAGCCCAGCCGCCTCGAGAAAGACAGGAACATTCTGTTTTTGAAAGATTTCGTTTGTCCTCAATATTTGGTAATCAGCAATAAGTTCCGGGTCAATTTTCCTTGAATAATCTGCACCATAAACAAAGACTAACCGAATGGTGTAAACCTCTTCATCATCTAAGAGATTAAAACTCGGTTTTTGAACCGAGTTTTCATCTCCTTTCGCTAAAACAACTTCATCACCAGGTAACTTTTCATGAAGAATTTCAGTTATTCTATGTTGGCCTGTTTTAGGAATAGACTCAATCTTATAAGACACATCTTCATGAGTGAAATATCCAAATAAACGTCCATCGTCTTTTACAATGAGTGATATTCTCCTATTATCATCGAAAATAAACACCTGCTTCGTTCCACTTTTAGTAGAATCGATTAAATCATTATATGGAATTTTTAAATCTTTTCCTTCAAGGGGTATAACAATATCTTCTTTATTCTCTAAACTTTCTTGAACATCAACTCGGACTTTACGAATGTTTTTCGTCCACTCCTCAGGGGTATCAAAGCTATATTGAAGACCTTCACTACCTCCTACAGACCCATTTTTTCTTACGTCTTCTTGCTTAGACGTCATAGATAAAGCTTCTTTATTCTTATCTTTTCCTTGATTACAAGATAAGAACATAGTTACAAATAATAAAAAAAGTCGCATAGCTTCCCCAAGGTCATAGCCAGACTATTTATCGGAAAAACCTCAACTTCACTTAAGAATTATCATTAACACACGAATATATAAGCATTTTCAAGAGGCATCACACGAATCGGTTCATTAGAACTGTTACCCAAAGTGGTTCATCAAGAAATCTTAATAAGAAATGTTCAAAAAAAATAAGGGATTGCAAAAAGAAGCCTGAGCAGAGGAAATTGTTTGCGACAAAACAAAACGATAATTTCCAG
>JBGCEP010000065.1:0-3047 GCA_045106415.1 Oligoflexales bacterium
AACTGTAAATATCGCTGCAATATATCAAAGATCATTTCTATGACTACAGGCTCTTAGCACGATGACTAAAACTCTAGATATCTATTTTTTAATACAACGATGATTTTGGTAACCACACCGTGAAGCAATATTGTCTTTAAACTAGAACTTATAATATGCAGATAAACTCAAACTTTGATCAACAAAACTTAACTTTTGATTCTCTGCATATAAGGTCCGTGAGCCCGTCCACTCTAGAGCGAGTGGCAAACCATAAGGGAGAGCATCTGCTCTAAAAAAGGCCCCTTGTGTATAACCCTGCGAAACTGGTTGTCTATTAGTCTGCACACTTTTAAAGTCATTGGAAACATGATGCTCAATATCTTGATAACTCTTATACCAATTCAACGAACCACCAGCTGCAAAAGCTTTGAGATAAGGAGTTAAAGCTCCGAAACCGTACTTCATACTCAAATTAGCTTCTTGCTTAATCCCGAATCTTTCGTAAAGCAGCGACTCATTTTCTTTTGAAATTGTTTTTGTATTATCCAAAAGGCTCTGGAACTCTTTGTATTTTTGCCCCAAAGATTGAGCCACTTGATGCTGATAAGAAAACCACAGACCCGACACAGGGCTCACATCAAGAGACGATCGAAGCGCAAAACTCCAAAGCCCTGAGCCCAAAGCTCTTTTCGACTCAGGGATATCTGCTTTCGCAGTCGGAACTTCAGCTCCTACCCCAAAAGCTACAGCTCTCCACGAGTCACTGAACACCTGATAAAGAGCACCCACACGCATATCACCTAACCCAATAGCGCCTTCTTGAGGAGCTGCACCATGCAAAATAAGACTATCTATGTAGTTATGTATTGAAGCCTGATTTCCAACACGTATTTTATCACCAGTAGGAAGTTCCTGCTCCATAGGCACAGGAAGGTCAAGACCATCATCCAAAGCTTTCTGAAAACTTTCAATAGTTAGGAATAACTTTTGAACTTCTTTTCTCTGGTAAATTTCTAAGACTTTTTGTTTATAGATATTTCGATAAATATCAGAGTTGCGAAACCTTTGAACGCTCAGAGTCGCGTTGTTTTGAAAAACCCAAGGAACCATAAATTGCAGTGTTAGCTTTGGGGTAATGCCATACTGAAGAACAGAGGCTTGAGTCAAAACTTGGACATCAACACCCAAATCACTCTTTTGTCCTTGTTCATTCCAAGATGCTTCTGAGCTCTTTTGGTTCACAACACTCTGAAGGCCTACAACGCCTTCAGGGAGTGTCTTTCCGTTTGGATACGCAACATGGCTAGGACTGCTACTCGCAGTCTGCTTGCTTGCCTTTTCTTGTGAAAACAAAGAAGAAGACATCCCTAAACACAAAAAGACAGACAACCCAGAAAACCAGCTTTTCTTTGAAAATTGTCTCATAATAAGAACCTCGAGCACAGAAAACATTAAAAACAAAGGCACAATGCTGACGCAGCATACCACAAATATAGATTTACAGCACAAAAAAAGCTTTATGCCTCAGACAATACAGCTCTAAACGCGACTCACTCTCAATTGTTTTTTGTATGTATTTAACGTCGAATATCTTTATAAGGACAATTTTGACTTTTTCAAGAAAGTTTTAAGATTTTCTATGAGCAATAATTTATTTTTATCTACACCATCAATTTCATTGGTTATCCGTGGAAAAGATTGATCAAGCGCGTCAATGTAGATGGCTTTCTTTTCTTGTAAAACACGCTCAAGCTCTTCTGGACTCGTGGAGGAGTCAAGAAAATCTGAGGCAACTGGGATACCGTATCCTGAGAAGCGCCTGCCCTCAAGAGTTGAGGATTCAAGAGTGTCGTGCAAATCTTGCAACAACCTCAGTGTTGACGGCGATCTTAAAGTCCGATTGTTTAACGTCCGTTGCCATTGTTCCTTAGCCCATTCTTCAAGCTTCAAAAAACGGATGACATCTAGTTTTTCTAAAAACAAGTGGCTTTTATAAAAACGAAATCTACGATCAGAAGAGAATTTTTTTAGAAATACATTACGCTTCATTGCCTTACGTCTTGTTATTTTATAAATCCCTGCATCAAGAGCTTTCTCTATGGATGGGAATAAATAAGATTTTTTAATAGCAAACGCACGATTTTGGAGTAAATTCGGTGATATTTTACGGTGTTTTCTTAAAGCACTATAAACCCCTTTTGGTGTAATAATGCGTGCTTTATAGAATTTCTCATTTTGGTAAGTATTTTTAAGAAGACGCAAAGTCTCTGTCGCGCAATTATTTGTCAAAAACCAATAGCGCCCTCGATATACCCAGTAAGTTTCCTGAACAGAAGCTAAAAACCGGTCTTTTTCTGCATCATTTAGTCGTAGCGGAAAACTTCTTAATTCTCGATCTGAAGACCGAGTATATTCATGGATGATTTGCGACATACTCATTAGAAAAATTTTGGAAACATATCCTCCAAAAATCCCGAGCACTGGTTTTACTAATGAAAAACCAGGGTCAGCACGAAAACTCACAACAATATGATGATTGATATCTTTTCTACATTCTTCTGATGGCGCCCTTCCTGGGCGACAAAACACCAACCTCAGCATAGAGTGTCCCCACCTAGAGGACTGGGATTTGCCAGGAGTTGCATATAAATAGTCCGCTCCATAAAAGCGTTCTTTGTCAAAAACAAACGTTTCTTTTTTCAGTAACCCTTTACGAAGAGTTACCGAACTTTCCGGCATGCTGTGATTGCGCTGAGGGAAAGGGTCAACCTGGAACTCATCTTTGAAAAATCGATATAAATTCGGTCGACGCTGAGAAAATTCAGCAGACCCCATAAAAGCCTCAAACCCCACGGCAAAGCCTTCTGAAGGGTTAACATTCTGATACGGGTCAAATAAATATCTTAAAGCCTTATTGCCCGCCTGATAGCCAGTCAGGCCTCGCCTCCAATGGTTGAGATATAGGAATTTTCGTTTCTTCGAAACCTCTTCTTGGACATCATAGGCGTGGGCAAGCTCATGCCAAAGGACACTTTGCAGGGTGATACCTCCAAAGTCTTGGTCTA
>JBGCEP010000066.1:0-19186 GCA_045106415.1 Oligoflexales bacterium
CAGCTAGCTTAACAGTTGGTGCGATATTAACTGCATGCCCATTTCTACCATAAGGAGACAAGGTGATAGAATTTGATTTAGAGAGGGGTCTCTTTGGAGCTGCTATTGCATTTCTTGCGATAATAATTGGAAAGATACTTAGAAAACAAAATCATCATTAATCGATAGATTTTGTGAACATCGTTGTTACCACTCTCCTAAGTATTTACAACGACACTCTACTTTCTAATGAACTACTGCATTCGATGCCAATTGTACTAATCACCCATCTTAACTCGCGCTAGTTCTTCTAGGAATTCTGAAACGCTTTGGCAAAAGCAAATGCAAAAGTTTTTAACCGAGATCATTGAAACAGCAAAGAACCTGGAAACTTTATTCACGATACTCTTAGCGTTGAAAAGGAACTATATGAAAGATGTCATTATACCAATCACAGAAAATAGAGGTGCAATTGGCGCCACAGCAGGTGCCGCAGCCCCACTACGAGGAGGAGTGCGAGACCAGGCTTTAACCCGTGCAATTTCATCATAGGCATGCTTGTTATCGTAAGCCTTATCCCCTGTTACAGTCTCAATTTCGCTTGATGTGTTCTGGATAAGATTGTCAGTTTCTAAACTGTCATGAACATTAGACTCCGTCATAGTAAGGGCTGTGGTTTGTCTCGTCTCAACATCAACACCGACATGAAATTTCTTCCACTTGCGTCTTTTTGACTTTCCATGGGTTCTCATATGCCATTCTCCTTCTCCATGAATTTTCATCCCAGTGGCATCAATGGCCAGGTGTATAGGTTTTCCTAGATCAATATGTTCTAAAGCAACATCAATATCATTCGCACGTCTTGAAAAAGTCGAATAATTTGGAACTTAAAAATCTATATTGAGAAAGTGAAACAGACCTCCTATAAAACCTTGTAACTGGCGAAGCGGTAGGTGGTAAATGCTCTTTAAAATCAATCCAAGTTCAATGGCATGATTACTATATAAAAGTGGCCGACCTCTTTTTGGAGAACACTCGGAAGAAGCCCCTTGAGACAAAGCTTTCTCATCAAAACAGACTGTAATATTTCCCCGGTTAATCAAAGATTGATGATATTGCTTCCAATTTTTTGACACGATAAGGCTGCTTCAAATCAGCCCCCTAAAATTTTAGTTTTTTGTCGAACCAAATTCTAGGGGGCTACCTTCCTGATTTCAATAACGATTTATGCAACAACGCCATTTTTCTTTCTTCCCAAAGCTTCGGTTCACAGCTATATAAAATTCAAAGAAGCTCGGTGGCACAATCTGAAAATCAAGTCTTAACTGGTGGCACAAACTGGATCGTTGCACATGACGATCAATTGAAATTTATTGAGTCCTTCGACATAGACCAGAACTTAAAAACAAAAGCATTTCTGAATTATCCACTATAGGTGCGCACTGGATTCCTCCGAATCTCTCAATGTAATGCTAATTTTAGAATCCGCTATACAGTTCACGGCTTAGGTGGTGGTCCCCTCACAGGGTATATTGGCTATTGGGCCACAAAGGTTATTGGTTACACTGGAATTGGCACAGCCGGTGGTCTAGCGGCAGCCTCAGCCACCACAGCACTTGGCGCAACATCATTATTTCATCGCCGTTTCAAGATTTAACAATTTGGTACTGATCATTACACAAGCCTGCCTATATCAGTTCTGAAATCTTCAAAGGTAAGACTTTTTCAGGCAATATTCTCTCGCCTAAATAAAATTATTTTTTTCCACAAGAAAAAGCTTGCCAAAAGAGGTCATAACCCGCTATACCTTTCTCTGTTGTCGCGGGGTGGAGAAGTCTGGTATCTCGTCGGGCTCATAACCCGAAGACCGTAGGTTCAAATCCTGCCCCCGCTACCAACCTTTAAAGTAAAAAACTCCAAACCCTATCACAACCAAAAAAAGTGATTGGGTTTTTTTGTATATATCTTATGTGAAAACCTTCACTATTTCTTAGTAAGACCTCTCATACGAGCTTAATTTCAATAAAATGCCGTAGAGGGCTAAAAATTAAAGTCTTTGCTCTTGATCGATCCACACTGAGTCACGACAAGGAAAAACCAAAAAACATAGAGGAAACACATGAACAAATCTAAAAAAATCTCTATCCACCCTCTTGCTCTTCTCGCTGTTATTGAATTATGGTTAGCTTTCCTTACCTATGATTATGCTATTTCTGACGAAATCAATTTCATTTCAAGCGCTGCCTTTAGTGCTTTCTTTGTTTATTTCAACAATAAATCAGGGCAAGGTTTTTTTGGTCCACAGGTGCAGTTTCAAACTCAATCAGTACTCATCGTCACACTTTTCATCAGTTTAGGCGGGAGTTTGTTTGGATGGAGTCCAGTTGAACTTTTCTTTAGACTTATCATTGCGTACGGAGCCACAGTCGGACTTCAAAAAGCTCGGCACCTCATTATAGCGCGCTATAACCTTGACGATGGAGCACCACGGCCAGTGATTATTGAGCACAGCTAAACTAACCAAAAGCGTACATCGCACTTGTTTTAGATAAAATTTGAAGTCTACAAACTCAAAAAAACACTCTCTCACGTTGACCTTTTATCACGATCATCACAAGTACAGACGGCCATCACCAACACCCTAGAACAGTTCCGCAATAATTTATCAAAATTATTTTAAATTCATATGTATGTTGGTATGATTTTCTGCGATAAGTTCACCAATTCCTTAATCTCCACCTGTTTTTTAACTGCATCACAGCTCTGCCTCTCTCCTTGATGACATTACCAGCAGTAAAGCTTCACTCTACATCAGAATCTAGCGATGATCATTCGCACTATTTATTAAAGCAATGATATACGGAATTCCATCACACAAAATGTTTTAAAAGATTTCTCCAAGGTTCATACCAACTCAGACACTGAACGTTATAGTTTCATTAACAAAAAGAAACGCTCGATCATGACAATCTTAAACCTTTTCATCTTCACTTTATACTCAGGCCGCCTTCTGACCTCGTAAAAGCCAATCATAAACATCTTTTGTCATGTTGTTGCTAAGCCCACAACCATGATAACACCTATGTTTAAACGCTGGAGGGGAAGCTTCTCAAGAAAGTATGAGGCTTTTAAATCAATCGACGCTACATAAGATAAATCTGTATGTTCAATACTTTTACTAATTTAAATCAAGCCCCTATCGACACATGGCAAGACCTCACATCATCGGTGCAGATTGGCCAAAAAATCACACATCAAAACTGCTGCCAACTCGCCGCTGCAACAGCCTTACAAGGTATTGGGTGGGTTTCACCAAACCCTCTCGTGGGAGCTGTTTTTGTATGTAAAGACGGTAGACTTTTAGGATATGGTGCTCACAAGCAATATAAATATGAACACGCTGAAAGAAATGCTCTCAAGAATATTGATCCCTCTGAGCTCGAGGGTGGGACAGCCTATGTCACGCTCGAGCCTTGTTCACATCAAGGGCATCAACCTTCATGCGCACAGCTTTTGAAACCTTTGAAACTTAAAACTATTTTCTATGGGCAGCAAGACCCTAACCCCAAGGTTGCGGGTCAAGGGTTACACATCTTAAGAAAAGCAGGTATGAAGTGTCAGCAAGACCCTCTTCTCCATGAACTCAGCACCCGTCTTACAGAAGCTTTTTTTCATAACCTTAAAACTAAAAAACCATATGTTGCCATGAAGGTTGCATGCTCTCTTGATGGAAAAGCAGCATATCCAGGAGACAGCAGACATTTTCTCACTGGTAGCCGCTCAAGACAATATGGACATTGGCTTAGGCAGTTTTATGATGCTATTGTCGTCGGCGCCGACACCGTCCTGCAAGACAACCCGACCTTAAATGTCCGCCTTGATAACCTACGCATCTCACACCCTCTTCGAGTCGTTTTAGATCCTAAAGGGAAAGCTTTTAAACCAGGGCTAAATCTTACACAAACACAAGAACAAAGAACTCTCTGGATGACTTGCGAAAAAACACTTCCTATCCAAGGAGTTGAACATATTCAGCTTCCTCTATGTGGTACACGATTTGACGTAGACTCTCTATTAACCACTCTATGGGATCAGGGAATTCGAAGCCTACTATTAGAGGGTGGATCATATTTATGGGAAAGCTTTCTCAATGAGCACGCCGTTCAAAAGCTTCATTTATTTCAGGCTCCGCAAATCTTAGGGTCACAAGGAATCTGCTGGAGTGGACGACACGCCTTTCAAGCTCCTATGATCATAAAAAACCCAAACACATTATCTTTAGACCAAGATATTCTCACAGAAGGTAACGTTGAGTATGGATAACAGACCAGCATTTGAAGATATCTATTTAGACCTCGCCACGACCATGGCAAAACGATCATCATGCAAACGCCTTCAAGTCGGCACAGTGATCACAAGCACTGACTACAGAAAAGTTCTTGCCGTAGGCTATAATGGCAACGCAAGCGGTTTACACAACGGCTGTGATCGCGACGAGCCAGGAAACTGTGGATGCCTACACTCAGAAGAAAATGCTGTCATCAACTGTGATAGTCCAAGAAGCACTGAAAAAATTGTCTTTGTCACTCACCAACCTTGTGTCAATTGCGCAAAACGACTGATCAACCTAGGTTCTGTGACTAAAGTATATTTTAGAAAAAAATACCGCTGTTCACAATCTGAGGCATTCTTTCAAGAGGTTGGCATCCAGCTTATTCACCGACCGGAAAACGTATAAAACACAACCACATCACAGAGCGAGCAGTGCTGTCTTCGCTCGCTCTTTAAGCATCCTACCTATATAATTTTCATACTTTTGCATGGGTGAAAACCACCATGCAAAAGAAAGCCTCACCTTCTCTTTTGGAGAATCCTAGTATTTTTGCAGAGTCGATGAGAAAGTAAAAATTATGCTCTTATATCTGAATAAAGGTTCCCAGTATGAGTTTTTCCAAACGTCTTCTCAGACTCATGTCCGAGTCGAATGTTACGATACGAGAAATTGCAAATTGCGCTGGTGTGTCAACCTCAACAATTGATAGCTGGAGAGCTGGCACAAAAAGCCCGAGTGATTATGAGGCAGTTTACCGAGTCGCTCAGAAACTTGATGTCAGTTTTTCATATCTACTGGTCGGTCAAGACGAAGAGACACATGAAAGGAAAATGACACTGCGTGACTTTATTGATGAAACAGAAGATCTGGTTTCAGGGTTATTTGAAGTCAAGGTTCGAAGAATTAAAGAACCTAAAACATTTAAAAATCAAGCCACTCCTCTTGAATGTTGATGATTCATGCCTAACGATCGCATTAAAAATTACTTTCAACAGATCTAGGAACAAAATCTTCGGAAACAGCATCAGAAGATTCATTTTCAGTTATCAAGCTTTGTTCTCTTTGCAGAGCAGCTCTTTTTTCATAGTTTTCTGCAGCTAATTTTTTCTCTCGTTCAAAATAAGAGGAGATAACTTGAGCATCTCTCATTGCTCTTTTATGAGGCGGATGGATCATTTTCCATACTCTTTGCACCTCTTGAATATTTGGCCTTTCTTGTGAGTTTGGGTGTAACATGTTCATCATCAAAGACATCTCTACTCTCTCTGAAGGAATCATTCGATCTTTATTTGTTTGGTAAAATTTCAAGAGACGATTAAAAACTTTAATATTTTCTTTTCTCATTTGCGAAAATGCTTTTCTTTGATTAACTTTATATTGCTGAAGATCCATTTTATTTTGATTAAAAAGATGGATGTTATTTACATAATTTTTTTCAAATTTATCCATGTTTGATTGTATCTGACAGCACGCATCCGCAATGCTTCCTAGACTTCCTCGCGCATATTTCGCTTCGCCCAACATAATACCTAAAGAATAAATGTCTGATTTCGCATCCACTTGAACGCGACTGGCTCCAGGATAAAAATTATTAAACTTCCTTTCTAAAGGCATATATACAAAGGTTCCAACTTCACCGCCAAAACTAGGTGAGCTCACATCATCTAAATCAATAATTTTAATTCTATGATCTTTTCCTTGTAGGATATTTTCTGGTTTTAAGTCCCAATGAACCAATCCTTCTTTCTCTGTACGATAACCTTTTCGATGAAGAGCAGAGACGCCGAGAAACACATCTGTAAAAACTTCACCTCTAGCTTTTTTATTTCTTCCATTAATTCCTTGAAGAGACCCATTTTGAAAAACAGAAAAAAGATCGGTTCCACCAAGTTCTTGTATTTGAATTTTCCCATTTTCTGAAACCCCGAAATCTTTCATGAAAAAAGGAAGTTTTTGCAATCGGTCAGGATTTTTTTTCGTCATTGTATTTATGGTTCTAAAAGATTTGACTGCATATTTTTGCTTTTTCAATCCCTTTTTTACAGAAACTTGATAAACAAACCCAAAACTTCCTTGGCCTAATATTTTCTCAACACGATAAGAACCTCCTCCAGGGAATTTTCCTTCTCCATATTTCATAGGTTTTCCCTCATGATCAACTTCAATAAGTTTTACTTTTGATAATTTATTGACTAAGTCATCTACAATCGTTTTAGGTTCTTCATTGCTTGCTGACTTTACAAAAAACTTTTTAAGGCCTCCCCATCCTGATACAAATGGGTTTTTATTTTTAATATCTTTAATTTTATCACGACGAATTTCAGGTCTTATATTTTCTACTTTATGAATTCTTTGAGAAGAAGAGCTTGACTCAACATCAATACTTTCTGTGCTAGATATATCCTGTGGTGAGATTCGTTCCGCATCAAGGCTTCTATCTGCCCGTGTTCCCTCCTCTTTGGTGGTCACATCAATTTTACGATTTAAACTCTTAAGAGAAAAAGATGAGTTGAATAAAGAAACACTTTTAGCATCAAAAAATTCAATATTATCACCTAAAATACTCTGATCCTGAGCAAAGAACTCAAGGTGACTGTTGTGGTCGAGACAAACTATTCCTGCAAATTGAATCTTAAAATTCAGACCAAGGTCAACCAAAAAATCAAGAGGTTGATGCTCAGTATCAAGAAAAAAAAGCTTCTTTTTTTTCTCAAAAATAGAATAGTAACACTGAGAAGCAAGACTTAAATCATCATGCAGCGGATGCATTACAGCATCATTATCAAGGGATGCTGTGAAAATCCCAGCTTCGTATAAAAAATCTTTCAGTTTTTGATCAAGATCTGGGTTTGTATTTGAGTATACAAATGACTGATTTTCTGTTGAGAGTTGATAACCCTCGTCAACTGTTTCCACCTCACCGAAATCGTCTGTACGATAAGAGGTTAAAAAAATAGCTTTATCAATGGTTTGATTCTCTAATTTTTTATTATTTGAATTCTTCTGTTTATTCTCCACACAGGAACACATCGACACTATAAGAAATATGTATGAAAAGAATCGCATTTAAAACACCTTATAGGCAAAACTTCACAGAAGTTATCGGATGTTTTTTTGATTTTTTTAGAAAAATTTAAGTTTCACTTACTAACCAGAATAAACCCATGATCTGAAACATGAGGTCTTAATGATTTTTTTATGAAATGAAACGCTATAAATGCAGCTAGAAGACCGGCAATGACATTAGCAATAGCTCGACCAGCATAAAGACCTTCAAGACCCCAGTGATCAACACCTACATACCCTAGAGGAATTGTAAGAATAAAAAGCCGAATAACAATAAGCATCAACGACAAAAAAGGTTGCTGTAGGCTATTCATCACAGCAACAAGAAAATCAAGAACACCTTGCCACCAGTATGTCATAGGGACAATCCAGCAGTAGAGAGCGATTCCTTTTATAAGGTCTTTTTCTGATGAGAAAAACAAACCAATCCATTGACTTATTGCAATTAAAAGTAAAGTGACTCCACCACACCAAAGAGCAGACCACCGTAGAGAAACCCAAAAACAATCTTCAATTCTTTCTAACTGTTGCGCTCCATAGTTTTGACTTACAATCGGTGACATCACATTTGCTAAAGCCATAATTCCAATAGTTGCAAAAGCCTCAATCCGAAAAGAGACACCAAAAGCAGCTGCTGCAAAAACACCTTCTGACGCTACAAACTTCATAAGTATCGCTTGGCTTAAGGGGGCAAAACTCGCCGTAAGACTCACAGGGACACCGATATACAAAATCTTTTTCCAATCTTGCAACATATGAAAATTCCAACTCGGAGCTGTCATCATTTTGAGTTTAAAGTGAAGAAGGCTTAAAGACGCTATTAAGGTGAGCAAATAAGAAAAAGCTGTTGCAATTGCAGCACCTTGAAATCCCATCGCAGGGATTGGGCCATACCCAAAAATAAGCAACGGATCTAAGACAATATTCGTCATGCCAGCAACCGACATAATCAAACTCGGTGTTTTCGAGTCACCTGTTGCCCGGATGACACTGTTTCCGACAATAGGAAGCATAATAAGACATGAAGCCATATACCAAATTTCCATATATCGCTTTACAGGTGCTTGAATATTTTCGGGAATCCCTAAGCTCGATAAGGTCAGATCAATAGATATCCACCCCACAAAAGCGATCCCTAAAGAAAGAGCGCTCACAAGCAGCAGCCCATGAGTCGCTATTCTTTTTGCGGATTGAACATCTTGCCTCCCTAAGAAAAATCCAACATGCGACATCGTACCGACACCGATGCCCATACCTAGGCCTAAAACAATAAAAATTAAAGGAAAAATAAAACTAATAGCGGCTAATGATTCTTCTCCTAGCATGCCAACAAAAATCATATCAATGACTTGAAAACTCATCACAGCTAAAAGACCAAACCCCATAGGTACAGCCATTTTAAGGATATGATCCTTTATTGGGCCTTGGGTTAAGCCAGCTTGATTCACAACAACACCTTACTCTCACAAGAACACTCACATCGCTTCGGTAAATGGCCAAAAACATTAAAATATTTTATGTTATGACACTTGATTTCAAGTGCTTACAAGCAATCCTTGTTCTCGTACTCTTTGCTGCCTAATTAAAAAATTTCAACATCTCATCAATTTTTTATAAAGCTTATGCCAAAAAAAAATTGTCCGATAAGAGCAACCAACCCGTCGTGCCTTCATAGGCATATCATCACATCACTTTATTTAAGGAATTCATATGAGAGAAATACAGACAACTATTGAAATATCAGCTCCTTTACAAAAAGTCTGGGATATTCTCGTAAATTTCGATGAATGGAGTGATTGGAATCCCACAGTTTCTAAAGCAGGTGGTCAAGCCGATCTAGACTCTTTTCTCGACATTACAATGAAGGGTGACAACTGCGAAGACATGAGCTACAAACCTCAAATTATCGAATTGCAGCAGCCTTATTTTCTCAGATGGCGAGCAACTATGGTTGCAGGATTCATTTTTACAAATGATCGTGTTTTTGAGCTTAAAGAAGAGAATGGGAAAACAATTTTTACAAACAAAGAGTGTTTTTCTGGCTTAGTTATGCTTCTGTCTTGGAAGAAAATGAATAGTTTTGTACTACCTATTCTTGAAAAGATGAATACTGCTCTTAAAGACACAGCAGAAAAATCATAAAATACATTCTTGTCTTTTAAAGCGATTTTGAAAAGATGTACAAAGCTCTAATGGCTATAAATTTTACATTCAACTACTGAATATATTATTTTATGTTATGGGAAATGCTTGTGAATTATTTTTACAAGATCTTTTTTATTGAGTGGCTTCGATAAAAAGTCATCCATGCCGCACAAACGACATCTTTCTTGATCCTCTTGAGTTACACTTGCTGTAACAGCAATAATTTTAGGACGTATTTCTTTAGCTATATATTTTAAAATCATTTGCGTTGTTTCATACCCATCCAACCCTGGCATGTGACAGTCCATAAGAATCATATCAAACCTTTTTTCTTTTAAAACTTCTAAAACCTCTTCACCAGATGAGGTTAGATGAAATTGAAATAAGCCAAGACTTTTTAAAAAACTCACAATAATTTTTTGATTAACAACATTGTCTTCTGCGATCAATATTTTAAGATCATGCCGCAATGTTTCACATGGTTTTTCTCTGGATTCTTTTTCATTTTCTGACAATGATCCAATTACAAAAAAAGAAAATGTAGATCCTATACCTTCTTGGGTTTGCACAGTAATTTCACCCCCCATAGCATCTACTAAGCCTTGACAAATCGAAAGACCAAGCCCCGTTCCTCCAAAACGTCGGGTTGTCGAAATATCTGCTTGCGAAAAAGGATCAAATAAAGAGCTCACGATATGCTGCGGAATCCCAATACCTGTATCTGTAACCGCAATCGAAATTTTAATATTTTTTTGATTTAACACCTCTGAGTAACATTCAACTGAAATATTTCCTCGTTCAGTAAACTTAATAGCGTTACTCATAAAATTTGTGAGGACTTGACGAATTCGTGTTGAATCTCCACAAATAAATTTAGGTAAATCTTCAGCTAGATGGTAAGAGAACGAGAGATTTTTCAAAGCAAGCTCAGGGCTGAAAATTTTAAAAGTATCTTCTAAAACATCTTGAAGATTAAAGTTTTTATTTTCAACTTGAAGTTTTCCTGCATCAATTTTTGAAAAATCTAAAACATCATTAATAATATTTAAAAGATTATGCCCACAGGACTGAATCACTCTTATATCTTCTTGATGAGAAGGATCCTCTATCGAATGAAGGAGAATATCAGCATAACCCATAATTCCATTCATTGGAGTTCTTATTTCATGAGAGATGTTTGCTAAAAACCTACTCTTTGCTTCTAAAGCTTCTTCAGCAATTCGAGTTCTTCTAGCAACTTCTTCTTCGAGCTCATCTTGTTGACGATAAAATGATTTAAGTAATTGATTCAACGATTGTGTAATTGTTGACAGCTCATCTTTTTCACCACCTAAAAAATTGAAACGCTTTAAAACTAACTTTTCACGTTTTCTTTCTTGATCTGTTTTCCTTAAATATCTTGCTATTTTTATAAGATGACGAGTTAAAAGTTGATTAATAACAAATAAGATTAAAAATGAAGCTAAAAAAGTTTTCAAAAAATTCGTTACAACAATAACTAAAAGTTCATCTGTTAAAAACGTATAAATCTGATAAACATCAGCGTATAAAAGAATACTTCCAACTCTTTGTTTTTCAAAACTTAATGCATATTCTCGACTAAATGACTTCTTTGGCAAAACACCAAGACTTTTAGTGTCTCCTCCATCTACACTTATATACTTCACTTCAATATAATCAATAGATGGATGACTATAAAATCCTTCTATTATCGCAGCTATCTGTTGATCATTTAAATCCCACAATGCTGCTTCTAAAGATTTTTGGCCAGTATGAATCAAAGTATCAAATTTTTCATACGTTCTTTCTACTTGTTCATCATATTCACGAATGATTTGAGTTAATGTCACAATCATCGTGATTAAGCTACTAGCAAAAATTACACCAAGAAGAAGTTTTTTAGATATAGATCCACTCATTGTGAACTTCTTTCATTACTGGCTATACGGGCATATAAAACTTATCGGCTTTCAATTTTTTTTTTCAAAAAATTACTACAAATATGTTAAAATTATTTAACCGCAGTTAAAAATCCCATGAAATCACGCTGAATAACATTGGCTTTTTTGACTACTTTTTAGAAAAAACAAAAATTTCTTATTTTAAGAAAAAAGTGGGAGTAAATTTAATTTCGATTCTAATTTCGATATTTTTCTTATATTAACCAGAGTATGGTTTGTGGGGATTTATGTATAAAACATTTTTGGTATTAAGCATTTTATCTTGTTCTTTCTCTCTTCTTCACTCCACCGATGCCTTGTCACAAAAAAAAATGTTTACAGTCGGAGTGGAAGCCATACCATTTATGCCATATTCAGACATTAAAGATGGGGAGTATTTTGGGGTTTTTCGTAACATTCTAGATTCATTTGCCTCAGAAAATCAAATAAAATTCACATATCTCCCCTTGCCTGTTGCAAGGCTTTATGCCGATTTTTACAACGGAGATATTGACTTCAAAGTACCCGCCAATGAATATTGGCAAAGCGAAGCCAAAAAGAAAAAAAAGATAGATATTTTTTATAGCGATCCTATTGCTACTTTTTGCGATGGCGTTATGGTGAAAGAAGAAAACAAAAACTTCTTACTCAATAATATCAAATCCCTTGGTATTATTGATGGATTCACACCATGGAAATATCTAGATATTATTAAGAGAGGAACAATAAAAACACGTAAAAACTCTAGCATTACAGGTCTTCTTCAACAAGGGATTCTAGGAAGAGTTGATGGTATTTACATCAACAAAGCTGTTGGAGAGTTTTACTTAAAAGAAAAATGGGGAAATAAAAAAACTCTTATTTTCAACAAAAACCTTCCTTTTACAGAGAGCACTTTTCATGTCGGAACATTAAAAGAAAAAGATCTTCTCCAAAAACTTAATACTCACATCAGAGGTTCAGCTAAAATAAAAACGATAATGAAAAATGCAAATATCTATCCATCAAAAAATAAATAAGTCAGCATACTGGATGCAAAAAAAAATTGACCTTATAGAATATATAAATATCAAGAGATCTCGAAAATCAATAAAACAAGATGATAGATCTCATCATTAATGAACTTCTGTTAGCCCACTTCTTTAGAAAATCTTAAGGGTTTCTAAAGAAGTGGGCTATTTTTACATAACGTTTTTATGCATCACAATCTGGGTCATGGCAGCAGCCACTTTCATTGCTGGTAAGTCCATTTTCCAGCTCTTCTTTAGAAGCTACACGTACCTTCATAACTTCTAAATCAAAATGTAGTGTTTCACCAGCTAATGGGTGATTGCCGTCTAGAACAATTTCATCATCCCGAACTTCAATTGCTGTCACAACTAAACTTTGGCCATCAGGTTTTCCAACTTGGAACTGCATACCAACTTTAATGCTCTCTGCTTCTTCACCGAATTGACTTTTAGGGACAGCCTGAATCAAAGTTTCATCATTACGTCCGTAGCCTTCTTCTGGAGAAACAGCAACTTTAAACTTATCCCCGACTGTTTTACCTGCCATTTCTTTTTCTAACCCAGGAACAATATCCCTATTTCCTTGGATATAAGCGAGAGGTTGAGAGCCTTTTGAACTATCGATCACTTCTCCAGCCTCATTCGTTAAAGTATAGTGCATCTCCACGACACTTCCATCAACAATTGTACTCATAAAAAAATCCTTTGTTAATCTATTCAAGTTTCTAACTTCATAGCAAATGTTTCAATTTATACTCAAAGTCGGAAAAAACTTCCCACTCCCTTAGCTTGTTATATTGTAGTAGCCTTTAAATGCAATAAGTCTTATGAATTTTTTGACACAGACATCCACAAAAAATAATTATTAAAAAAACAAGGTTTTCAAATTATGCCTATTTACGAATACAAATGCAGAATATGCCTAACGTTGCAGGAAAATTTAATTCTAAATCATGAAATTCCAGCATGTATAAAATGTGGAAGTTTTAATTTAGAAAAACAATTTTCCTTATTTTCTTGCCGCACAAAGACTTTCTCCCATGACACTGTCATACCCTCACAACACACTGATGGAAAGCTAGAGAGAAGCTCTGACAATCACAGTCAAGCAGCCAGTTCCTCACACTGCCATACCGATCAAAAGAATTCTTGCTCACATAGCCATCATGCAGAGGTCTTGTTAAAAAAAGCTGAAAAGCTAGGGGTGATTTGATGAGCAGAACTAGTGTTCGGAAAATTTCAGGATAGTTGTCACTTATAAAGAAAAAGAGTGGCTTCTCAGGATTAAATTTGAACCTTAGGGACAATAATGCACACTCAGAACAACATAAATATTTTAGACTTCCCATACTCATAGTTTCTTTAGGAACTATGAGTATGGGGTCACATGAATTCCATCAATGGAGCAAGACCAATGCTTGCGTGTCAGATTCATTTAAAACTGTAAATTTCCACTTTACCTCCCGCTTCGCCAATTACAAGGTTTTATAGAAGGTCTGTTTCACCTTCTCAATATAGATTTCAAGTTCTAAATAATCCGACTTTTCAAGACGAGCGAAGGATATTGATGTTGCTTTAGCAACATATTGACCTAGGAAAACCTATTCATCTGGTCATTGATGCCACTGGGATGAAAATTCATGGAGAAGGAGAACGGCATGTGAGAAACCATGGAAAATCAAAAAGACGCAAGTGGAAGAGGTTTCATGTCGGTGTTGGTGTTGGTGTTGAGACGAGACAAATCACCGCCCTTACTATGACGGAGTCTAATGTTCATGACAGTTTAGAAACTGACAACCTTATCCAGAACACATCAAGCGAAATTGAGACTGTAACAGGGGATAAGGCTTACGATAACAAGCATGCCTATGATGCAATTGCACGGGTTAAAGCCTTGCCTCGCACTCCTCCTCGTAGTGGGGCTGCACTCACAAAAAATAATATGGGATAGATGCTTCGTAATAATAATATCAGAAACATCTGAAACCTTCGGCAAAAACAATGGAAAAAAGAAGTTGGGTATCATGATCGAAATTTAGTTGAAAATACATTCTTTCGTTACAAAACCATATTAGGCCCAAAACTGCGGGCTAGAAATTTTAGCAACCAATGTACTGAACTTAGGATTGGTGCGCAAATAGCTTGAATAACCTCATCATTGATGGAATTAAAATTCTCGAATTGATTTATGCAACAACTCTTGAATAAAATATAGACTGTTTCTTCCTGTAGCCAGAAAACACCTAATACATCAACATAGAAATCAAAACATACAAGCTTCACCACACCGATTGACTCAACGGCTCAATTGAACCACATTGACTCTGACCTTAAAAGAATCGGTATTCAAAAATATAATCAAACATCCACAATCACGAGCATGAAGATCAATGAATTCTTAAAGATATCATCACAAACATGAAAATCATGATATAATATATCATTTATGTTGACAGACTCGCTTCATATATGTTTTTCTGCTGGGCTGCCACTTTACGTGGCGTAGAGGATTATATGAGCTTAGACAAATCATTAGATCAGGTGATAGCAGCCATTGAAAAGATCTGTAAGAAGGATGGAGTCAAATTCACTCCTCGTCGCAAGGATATTTTCAAAATCATGTTGCGTGCAAAAAAGGCTCTATCTGCTTATGAAGTGTCTCACCTTTTGAATCAAGAGCATAAAACCTCGACTCCAACTATGTCTGTGTATCGAATTCTAGACTTCCTCGAAAAGCAAAAGTTCGTACATAAAATATCATCCATCAACAAATACGCAGTCTGTGGACATATCACATGTCGTCACGGGCATGATCTACCAAGATTAGCTGTTTGCACCAGCTGTCTTAAAGTGGAAGAGCTTGCGATGAACAATCCTATTAAACAAGAACTGCAGGTGGGCCTCGAGTCCATCGATTTTCATATGGAGAGTCAGCAGCTTGAATTGATGGGTTTATGCTCAGACTGCAAAAATTGTTAATTTTTTTTTACGTATAAGGTTTGAATTATGAAAAGTATGAGTCAAATGGGAGATCAACTCTCCGTCGGTCTATCTATGTTATGCGCAGTCCATTGTTTTGTTTTGCCTGTTTTCATGGCACTCGTTCCTTCTCTCCAGGTGCTTTCATTTGCTAGCGATGAGTCTTTTCATTTTTGGATGATGGTCGGTGTTCTTCCAACAAGTTTGGCAACATTGTGGATGGGTTGTCATAAGCATAAAGAGTATGGCTTTTTGGCTGTTGGTCTTCTGGGTTTGTCCATTCTTGCTTTTGCGGCCATCTGGGGACATGCTCTGTTCGGTTGCAAATATGAAAAATATATCACTCTCCTTGGCTCAGGTTTGATTTCATTTGCTCACATTAAAAACTATTTTAAGTGCAAGCATGAAAATTGTGACAACCACACATGCAATGACTCCGTTGTATCCGAGCCGGCTGTATAGAACTTTCAAAAGTCATAGGTAAGACCATTATGGAACCAATTATTGTCCTTGTTGGCTTTTTAGGTGCAGGCAAAACCACTCTTCTCAAGCAATTGATTCAAGAATATCTGGCTGCCAAGTGGGAGCCTGGCCTTATTTTAAATGACTATGAAAATGCTGCCTTAGATTCTCAGCGATTTCTCGATTTTTTAGAACCTTCCCAAGTTCAAGCATTGAGTGGAAGTTGTATCTGTTGCAGTGGTGTAAACGAGCTCCGCCAGCAGGTCAACTCCATCAAGCCAAGAAAAAAGGGCATCACATTTATTGAGGCAAACGGTACGACAGATGCTGTGACTTTAATGGAATTTCTGGGTGTTGGCCTGAATAAAGGCTTTCTACCCCCCATACAGCTTTCTGTTGTGGATTGCAGACATTGGCAGAACCGTGGCGAACACAATGAGCTGGAGGCCAATCAAGTCCAAGTTTCTTCTTTGATTTTTTTGAACCACACACAAAATTGTGACGCAAAAAAATTAGACAAAATCAAACAAGATATCCTCAGCATCAATCCATCTTCTATTTTTCGCTCAGACGAAGACTTCGATCCATTTGAGCTGGTACACCTTGAAAAACAAGGCGAATCATCCCATCACATGGATCACCAAAAGTCTCATTGGTCTTCATGCAGCGTACCATTACCAGATCCTATCTCTTCTTTTTGCCTCAACTCTATTCTCGAAGCTCTCCCACAAAGCATTCTACGAATCAAAGGATGCACAAAGTTAGATGAAGATGAAGGCTATACTTATTTTGAAAAGATTCCGACGCAGGATGACGTTATGGTTCGACCATACAGAGGAACATTAGTCTCAGGACCTATGCTCTTAACTGTTGGCCCTGGCAGCGATCCTTACGTCATTCAAGAGGTTATAACAAGCAAGTTAAAGCTTTTCTCTTAAATGTTAAGCGTCAGCCTTTTCTGACCACTCTCAGATCTGCATAGATCATCATCTTGGTGATTTCCCAGGACTCTCGTGTTTTTCATGTCAGGAATAATTCTTTGACTGTTCAACACCATGTTGAAACATCGGCGGCAAAAAGCACAATGTTTTTTGATAACTTTGAACTCTTCATAAGAATTCAAAGTCATCAGATGAGGCATTTGGTTCAGATAAAAAAGCTCAACTAGGAAAAATTGTTCAACGCGAACACCTTAAATCTAACCTGCATCAGTGATAATATCTTATCAAAGATAAGAGGTTCATAATGCTAAAAATTTCTATATTTTTATTTGTTACTTTTTTACCATTCCGCTTGCAGGCATTTGATGAAAAAACGACTTTCATCGAGCAATGCGTGCGTGACATCAAAAAAGAAGGGGCATTATATCAACCACTTTTGAAGGGCGGGATAAAAAAAACATTATCTTTAAAGCTTGCCAAACTATCGTCACAACGAAAGTGTCGTAAACTGTATGATGAGATGATGAATCTCACAACAATTGTTCTTGAACATCCTGTATATAAAAAAGCGAACCCTATTCAAGACATAGAAGTATTCAGATTTTTCCCGCAACTGCATCAGATTGAGTTGACTGGTCATTCTTTTGGCAATATTCAAGCTTTTGAAAACTTAAATGACCTAAAGACTTTACGCGTGAAAGATCATGGAAATAATATTGATTGGAATGGTTTAGAGTCTCTATATAGTCTAGAAGTTTTAAAATTACAGAATGTAAAATTTGATGTAGCTGATCTTCAAAAACTTTCACAATTACAAAATTTGGTCCATCTTGACTTGTCAGATAATAAGATGGATTTATCTTATGAAGATTTACAGCCTTTCTTTCAGCTAAAAAGCCTAAGGACACTGAATATAAAAGGTAACCATCTCGACAAGATAGAAGCCTTTTACCCCAAAAAAATTGGGTCTGAGATAACTGTTTTACTGGATGAATTATCTACCGCGCCTTTACAGTACCCAGGTGTTGAGTATGTCACGACAAAGAATATACTGCCGCGGCCTGGTTATAAACCACGGCAACCGAAGCCGTTGAATTGGAATGTAGGAGACTTACCTATACATCTCGCGAGAATCGAAAGAGATGGCCAATACGAAACATTAGAAGATAGGGACTTTGCACAGACAGCTGCTTCATATGAAGAATATGCCCATGCTTTATTAGGCGCTGTATCGAGTTGTCATTAAGACAATGTCACTTACCTTTTAGGTTCTTATCCAGGAGACAAAGCTTCTTTGATCTCTTACAAAGCCCACAGAGTCGATGCACCATCAGGAACATCTGCTTTATTCACATTGTTGAAGCTCTCTAGCCGTTTAAAACTAGCTGCTAAGAACCAAGAAAAAATTGTAGAGTGTGATGAGATTCTTGCACTTCTTTTAGATCAGTTAGAAGAAAAAAAAGTGAACGAAGTTTTATCCTACGAAATCGGTGGCGCTACTCCATTGGAGTTCGCAGCACAATTAAGAGATGCTGGATCTGTTAAAATTATGCTGGATAGAGATTTATCTTATAGGCTTTTACCTGGCCTTTTAGCATCTGAGGAAAAGGAGGTCCGAAATCATGTAAGGAACAAAATTGCTGAATATGATGTTGATATCAGTGATCTAAAGATTATGGAAAAAGCAAGAGATATGGTTGATCAAGTGTGTCAATTATCACCACGATCGAATATTTGTCATTCTTTGATGAATTGGCAACTGACTGTACAGCATATAGATGATGAAGAAACGGATGAAGATTTTCAGAACCTCTACAGGCAACTGGCGGCTTTATCACGTGAAGAAATAGAGGAGTTAAGGCGTTTAGGTCCAGTGGGTGAAAGAGCTTTCTCAGAGCTGCAAGGTATTGTCATCACACATTTCATGATTTCTAATCTTGCCGCAGAAGATGTCTTTAAATTAGAGCAACATCAAATAGCAGCAAGTGATCGGACAAAGATATTAGAGTTAGCAAAAACTGGTCTGAAACAAACGCGGCGCGCACTGGTTACTGCTGAAGCACTCATACCCCCATATACGATTGTTATGACAATAGCTGATCTCATTACAGAAAAAGCTTATAAACATTCTGTGAAAAAAGATCGCAGAACAGCTGTAAAGAAGTGGGCAAAACCTGCAGAGCTAATGGGAAAAAATTTCGCAAATCAAATCGCAGCTTCGAAACATATTGTGATGTCTTATTTAGAGCAATTGCATAAAAACGGTTCTATGCCACATCAAGTAAATGATCTGAAAAAAATGAAGAAGAATTTTAAAATTGGTTTTCGCTT
>JBGCEP010000067.1:0-48367 GCA_045106415.1 Oligoflexales bacterium
CCAAAGCGTAGGAGGCGGTCTTTATGTGTCATCGTAAGAGATTCGACTTTTCCATTGAGGAGCAGTTTTAAAAGCTTATTTAAGCCTTTTTTCTTATGGTTCATGCCAGACCCTAAGTCCGAAATCACCTCAAAACTAGAATCTGAAGAAGAAGCTAAATGCTGAGAAAGCCTCTGAGCTTGGCGTTGTAAATCCATTCGTTGATCTGAGGACGACACCCGAGCGTATCCGAGTCGAACGCGATCTTTTTTAAGAACGGGCCGACCCATAAATGACATCAGTTGTTCCCATGTGTAACGACGGTGACCACCAGGAGTGCCATAGCCTGGCATCAATGTTTGTGAACGATCCCAACGTCGTAAAGTTGAAATAGAAACACCCAGCACAAGTGCTGCTTCACCTATTGAAACACATGTCATGACAGCCTCAGTCATTGTTTCCCGAGAATTTTATACTCCTACTTATTAGTGAGATCAACAGAAATGATTAGGTTTTTAGTCAACTGCTGCAGCCCAGCCGCACTTTTAAATATTGTTAAAACATAAGATTTTTAAATACGTCAGATATTCATATGATCATTAAATTGTTAGCTATTTTGTCCATGAGTCTGAAGATCAACTTTATGAGAGTAGTTCCCATCTAAAACCTTGCGATATAAATCTCGAAACTCCTCAGTCGCTAAATATCCTGGACCCATGAGTAAGACATACCGAAAAATGACCCTTAATCCATCGACGAGGTCATCATCATTGGCATCTATTTGCTTCAAACAATCATTAAAAACTGCTCGTTGAGTATCTCCAATTTCAGTTTGATCTCGCTCCATGCAATAGGACACAACCAAGGAGCTCCCACACTGACAGTTTCTAAAGTCAAAAGCCTTACCGGGGGCGACTTGATATAAGCGATAATTAATAGGATTTGTTTGATCAATATATTCTTTTAAATTATGAAACACAGTATTGCAGCAGCGACACATTTTTGGAAATTGACCCGAGAACGGTCGTATACCTGTTTCACTCTCGGATCTTTTATCGACCAAAGTCGCCAAGCCTTCAATGTCTTTAATAAGGCTCCGCTTATCGTGTTCCATACTTCCCCCAAATCACCCTGCACATATCCTATCGGATCAGTCATCACAATCTTTAGAATTATTTATAAATAAAAAAAAAAACAAAATTTTAAGCTATTTAATTACAAAATCTTTTTACAGCGCTGATACGTCTTCCACCCCCAAGAAAGCCCTTTTTCTTCTTCATTGATTCCTTCATCTATGATTTTCCACTTCGAAGCATCCCACTGTGGAAACCATGTATCAGCATCACCGTCATAATGAATTGTTGTCATTTCAATTGTTTGAGCCAAATTAAACGCTGATTGATACACTTGTGCGCCACCTGCAAAAAACAATCGCGTCTCCCCACGTGAGCGAGCCATCTCAATTGCGGCATTTGGACTTTCGACCCAATCACAATCTCCCGTAACTTTTTTACGACTCATGACCATAACGTGGCGACCTGGTAAGGGGGGGAGCGTTTCCCACGTTTTTCGCCCAACAACAAGATGATGCCCCATGGTCATCTTCTTAAATCTCTTCAAATCTCCTTTAACAGACCATGGCAAACCTTGATCCAGACCAAGTTGCCCTGACAACCCAACCGCAACAATAAGAGAAATATCCATTTTATAACCTTTCTATTGAAAAAACTTATAAACCTTCTTTTCGTGTTTCTATGCATTAATTTTAGAACACAGCAAGAATAGCTCTAAAACTCAAAGTATCTTTCTCCGAAAAGAAGCTATACTTTTGATTGACATCAATTTCGAGTTCGTCAATCATTTGTGAACCCTTTCCCACAGGAGAGGAAAGTGATCATTTAACCTCCCCATCAAGGAGATCATATGTTCGGCATTGGATTCATGGAATTATGCCTTATTGCAGTTGTTGCCCTTGTCTTTGTAGGGCCAACAAAGCTTCCCGAGCTCATGAAACAGGTCAGTCGAGTTTTTGTACAGATGAGACAAATGTCAACTGAGGTCCGCGGCACAGTCAACCAAGCGCTAGCTGATGCAGAACGCGAGCTACAAACCGAACAAGCTACAAAGCAAATCCAAGATATTTTATCTGCCCCCCTAGGCACAGAGTCTCAGGAGGACAGCATCACAGATGTTCAAACGACAGACATTCATAGTGAAGAGAACAAAAATTCTTCAGAGCCTGCACCTTCTACAACTAAGAGCTTTTAAAAGATCGTACTTTTTTCATCAAGCCCTTAATCACATTTTCACCTAAATGAGCCCATGGTGGCATTGTTGGCTTTAATCCAACAGCAGCTCCACCTTTCGTAATCACTTCGATAATACGATCATCATTTGTAGAGTCTTGCCATGCAACATCTGTAAAGTTTCTGGCCCCCATGCCAGCCACACCTTTGCCATCTTCTCCATGGCACATCTGGCAATTCGTTTGATACGCCGTTGCGATTTCCGCTGGAATTCCATCACTCCCAGCTCCCCCAGATGGTTGGCCTGTTTTAGGGTCCATTTTCGGCTTCACATCAAGCTCACCTGCAAGCAACCGAATCGGAGGCATATGCTCACGTGTGGCAGACACAATAGAGACATCTTTATGCTTCATAGGTTCCAGCATATCGGGAAGCACACCACCAGCTTTAAGCTTTGGCATGACACGATGAGCAATGTGCCTTTCTGCTTTCCATTGAGCCCAATACGGACGTGGATTGTATTGATCTATGCAACCTACCATAAGAGCAGATAACCCGACCGATTGAACACCTAGCTTCCATCTCTTACTCATGATGCACTCCTCCACGTAAACTGTCAGCATCAACACTTGCCACTGACCCTATCAAAGCCGTTTGGCATAAAACCAAGAAAAATCAAAAAAGAACACAAACATGAAGACATGCCATTTAATTTTCGGTTGCAACAGCCTCGTAAAAAATTATGAGACATCCAGCACACTTCTATTTTACGTTTCTGCATTCAGCCTATGACACCTACAAACGTTCTTTTCTCGAAATCATGCGAAGGATATTCTATACATTTTTTCCTTCTCACATAATATTGAGTATATCTTGAAAAAGATAACTCTTAAAAGGTAGAACTATCCGCCTATGATTCATCGGTACCATACCACACTGCATCCGTTGTCTTGAAGTTACTTAAATCCACACAAGTCGATTTAAAATTAAATTTTTTCTTCACCCAAGATAAGTTTGGTATATGTCAAAATAATTTTTCTAAAAAACACACGTTCTAACACCTATTTCTCCTAGCTATCTCCAACCAAGGTCATAGAAAAGCCGCACTCTTTATTGACTGATATCTGCCCACCTCCAAGAAAGTCTTGCATTAAAAGCATCTCTCGTGTCTGAAGCGTGTCGACCATCTGCATACCAAGCCATGTCGTACATATCTCCATAGGATTGTCGGCTATATTCAACTGTTAATGATAAATCTTCAGCTAAATCCACGCCACCGCCTACAGCTAATGACATTTCATCAATCGATCTCACAGAACTTGGATGAACACACGTTTGACCATCAAAACTTTCACACTTTGAGAAAAAATCAACATCACCTGTATCGAGTGTCCGCCCTCCATAATCAAACCCAACAAACCAGTCATCAAAAAACTCATAAGATGCATTCAGCGTCGTCGTTAATTTTTGCATACGATTTGCAAATTGATTCGAACGATCCTCAACAAATAATAGCGAAGGCTCTACGCTATGACAGCCCAAAGAGTGATAGTCAGCAGAAAAATTACTCTCTTTATCCAAATCACTATGAATCACTCTATGAACTCCGAGTGTAACTTTTAATCCTGGAAGAAGAGTTTTACCTAAAAAAAGTAAACTTGCAGCTGCTCGCTGAGTTGAATACCCATTTTTCACACCCTGAGTTAATGCAGCTTGTTGTGAACAGCCTAATCCAGCCTTTTCAACCTGCCAAGATGCAGAATAAGATCCAATATGATTTCCATCTTGAGAAACCCCTAATGATGCTACAACACCAGGAAAAACTGCTAATTTTGCTTGAAAACCAAGGTACTGTTGCGGATCTAGATTGACACCATTCTCTCCCTCACCATTACCAGCAACAAACGAGACTTTCATTCCATCCAATGTTGACAAATTATACATCAAACTCAGAGCTGTTTGATTCCATCCATTTTCAATCAGAGTTTGAGCCATCGAAAGACCACTCACTGAAGGAATCACAGCAACTCCACCGTGGCTCCCTAAAAGCATTTCAAAATTATTACGTGGGGACCAGGAAAGCTTATATTCATCAACGAGTAATAAAGGAGTTTGCGATATTGCGGGCCTCCATTGTCCTGAGGGCAGATGAGCACGACTCTGTGATGCTGACCCAAAAGGATCGAGGACAAGGCGACCTACGACACCATCTTTTCTTTCAGATTCAAGCTCCATCCTCAATCCAGAGACATCTGCACAAGGCTGATTTCCTTCTCGACCTTGTTCGTCTTCGAATAAATGCTGGCAATCTACACGAAGCGCTGGCGCCTCAAAAGCGAAAAGTGGCAAACAAAAAACAACTGCTAAAGCACAGGTGAATAACTGGGTGAATCGAGATTCCATCGGATTTGTACTCCCATACGTCTAATCAATTGACGTTGGCCGTACTCATCTTGATTACGAGACTCTTGTGTCAGCATTGGATCTAACTCCAAACCATCCGCCAGAACCATCCGCAAGCCTACATTCACCTGATAACCAGAGATTGAAGAGGTCTGCCAACGATCACTTTCTCCCCATAAAAAAGAAGAATGAAGGCGATAATTTTGATCCACATCCCACCACGCCCCGATAAGGACGCTTTTTTGAAGAACTTGGGATCCATCAATTCGAAAGTTCTCGCGCGCAAACCTCACATCCAAACTTCCTTGGATGTGCTCCCAGGTCGGGGTGATAAGACCTAAATACGCATAAGTCTCTTCAACAAAGCTCGACACTGACTCTTCTTGGTCAAGGCTATCAATGCTTTGCGAATTCCACCCTTGAACAGATGTTAGAGTCCAACCAGAATGGAAGGTGAACCCCTCAGAAACAGCCATTCCCCAATGAGCATCGTTCATTCTAGGGGCTGTATCAATTCTCTGTTCTAAGCGCTCAATATTTTCTCCTCGATCATTTCGACCAGCAAGAGACCGTAGCTGAAACTGCCAACGGCCATACCCTTCGATTATACCATCCCAATAAATCTTCCCTCCAGAAAAGAAGCGAGGAAAATGAACTAATAAGCCATGCTCTAACATCTCAGTAGATTGCCAAGAAGCTTCAACTAGAGAATCCCATACGCCATATGCCAAATGCGCATGCCTCCCCAAATACCATTTCAAAAAATATTCATTCATAAGCTCAGGTTTTCTGGATTCACGATACACTAAGCCAGCTCTCGAATCCCACACCTGCTCACGTAACACCGCATCTGGGCGTAAAGCGACATCAATCGCCCATAAATCGAGACGTTCTAAATGCAACCCAACTTCAAACTTAGTCAAACCAAGGGTTCGAAAATCTAAACTATAATCCTCAGAAGGCCTCTGCAGTTGATCAACCCAGCTCCAATGACCAGAAGCTCGAGGCGCCCACAATACAGATCCAGACAGGGATGAAGAATAAAAAAGAAAAAAGCATAGAATGCGGTGCATATAAGGCTCCGTTTTTAGGTCATCATATGTTGTCTATCAAAAAATAGAAACTGCCTGAAGAGCCAGAAAACAAGTTCTGACAAAAACATGACACAAGCGTCAAACACTCGACATCTGTGATGTCAGTCTTTTGTCGCACTCAAAAAAAATCTCTTTGCTCTCCTATAAAAAAAGTTGGCATCGTTTTTGCGTATACGAAAGCAGAAGCAACAGGAGATGTCTTTATGGCAGATGAAGCAGCACAAGAAGAGAATGCCGAAGAAGAAAATGCGGGTGGCGCGGGCAAGAAAAAAATGATCATGATTGTTGCTGGCCTGGTTGTTCTTCTGCTTGTCGGGGGCGGAGGCGCTTTCTTTTTCTTAGCTGGCGCAGATGAAGAAGAAAATGAAGAAACAGCGAGCCAAGCAGCAGATGCCACCGGTGAAAGCGCAGAGGGAGAAGGCCCATCAGAAGATGGCGCTGAAAGCGCTGATGAAGACGGCAATGGCAGCGGTGGTGGTATCGTTAAAATCGCTGCACCGGAAAAAGAAAAATTTGGCTCAACTTACAAACTAAAACCATTTCATTTAAACCTTGGAAACCCACTTGAAAATCGACAAATCATGATCGAAATTTCAATTCAATATCGCGGCGACACTGAACAAAAAGAAGACTTAGAAAGCCGGGATGCTCAACTCAGGGATGCTGTTATCAGCATAGTTTCAAGAAAAACGAGAGATTTTCTACTAGGGCCTGACGGTAAAGATCAGTTGAGATTAGAAATTTTAACTCGCCTGAATCAATACCTCGATCAGCCCATCGAGCAAGTTTATATCACTGACATCATGATTGAGTAACGAGGAAAGCTATGAGTGGAGACTCAATGGGGCCTGATGACTTCGGTCTAGGCGCAGATTTCGACCAAGCACTTGCAGATGCGACTTCTGAAGGAGGTGGCGCTGAAGGCGAAGAAGGTAGTGGCGGCGGCGGTGGCGGGCTGGCTGAAGGCCAACTCGGACGCACTGACTTCTCAAAGCTCAAAATGATCCTCGACGTACCGTTAAAAGTCAGCGTCGAACTGGGTCGAACAAAAATGCTAGTGAATGACCTTTTGCAGTTAGGCCAAGGGTCAGTTATCGAACTTGATAAAATTGCCGGTGAACCAATGGAGATTCTCATCAATGAAAAGCTTGTTGCAATGGGTGAAGTTGTTGTCGTTAACGAAAAATTCGGTGTCCGTCTCACAGATGTTGTTTCTCAGTTTGGTTTGGGTGACTTGGACAAACAACTCCCTTAACGCAGAACCACAAAAACAAAAAACTGCTATAGCAAAAGTCACTGAAAATCAGCTTGAAGAAAGTGTGATAGAAAGTCGTACTTTGTACACACTCCAAAAAATATTCGACAAATCTACAGAAGATCACTTTATGATTTCTTTAAAGCTTGATCAACCTGCCCCATGGACATCGCTCAATCTTGAAAATCATGGCTCTTTTCTACAGCTCCGTTTACCTGACAGCATGACTATGAACCCTGGTCAATTTCAAGACATACAAGGCCCTTACATCAGTAAAATAGCAACATTCCAACCAGATCCTGCAACTATTATCGTTCGATTTTTCCTTCGGCCACATCAATCAAATGCAGATGAGATTGCAAAAGCAACTTCTGTAGAAGTTCTAGGTGAGCATATTATCGTTTCAACAGAAATGACTCCTGAACCAAAAAAGATTGCTGCGATACCAATTCCAAAATTAGACACCATACCACCTATACAAACACCTGCTCAGAAAATCATCCACTCAGAACCAAAAAGTAAAAAAGCAAATATAGTAGAAGCTCTCAGTCGTAAGGTTGCGATAGGTATTTTTCTTGTTATGCTTTTATTTACTCTTTTCACAGCAGGTCATAAATTTTTTCGAAAGAAAAGTAACAGCGGGTCAAATCTTCCAGCCCAAATGCAAATTTTAAACTCTATTAATCTTTCTTCAAAACAAAAATTGACCCTGGTTCAAGTACAAGATCAAAAAATCTTAATTTCAGTATCAAATGATGGAATACAGGTCATACCGGAATTTAAAGATGCTGTACAAAATTTTGGTAACGTCATGCATCAACCTCCAAAACGCCAAGCCATCCGTAACCCTGAAGCCCCTAGAAGAGAAACTCTTCAACCATCTCACGAAGAAAAAAAATTCAAACAATCACCCAGCCTTGATGAAATTCCAGAAAGTTTGAGTGATAACTCACTTCCTAAAACATCGAGTCCAGAGCACAGCCAAGAATCAGTTGACGATATAACAAAACTTATTCGTGAAAAATTACGTCAGTATCCAGGTACGAGGGCATAATGAAAAAACTATGGGCTTTACTATTCACAATATGTCTTATTAGTGGGGCCCATAGTGGTTTGGCACAAGCCAAACTTCCAACTCTTTCTGTCGATCTTGGACAGACAGATCAAGTTGATGATGTTGTTCCTGCTTTAAAAATTGTTGGACTTCTTACAATACTTTCTGTGGCTCCAGCAATCCTTCTCATGATGACGTCATTCACCCGTATCGTAATTATTTTATCTTTTGTTCGGCAAGCTCTCGGCACACAAACCATGCCTCCTAACCAAGTTATCCTTGGTCTTTCTCTTTTCTTAACTTATTTTACAATGTCACCTGTCATCGACACCATACAGCAAGATGCATATACCCCTTATGTTAACCAAGAAATATCGCAAGAAATCGCCATTGAAAATGTTCTTGCGCCAATTAAAAAATTTTTACTACACGAGACAAGAAAAGACCATCTAGCTTTATTTTATGAAATTGCTCGCTTCAAACCTACGGGAAGAAACGAAGATATTCCTATGTCTATTTTAATTCCATCTTTCATGACAAGTGAGCTGAAAACAGCTTTTCAAGTTGGATTTCTAATTTATATACCATTTTTAATCATTGATATGGTTGTCTCTTCAGTTCTTATGGCTATGGGCATGATGATGCTGCCACCTACAGTTATTTCACTACCGTTTAAACTTGTTCTTTTTGTATTAGTTGATGGTTGGTCTTTGATCGTAACATCAGTTGTGCAAGGCTTTCATACTTTTTGAGGTCATTATGAGTGAAAATGAAATTATGAATCTTGGTGCTGCAACCGCTATGGTTGCTCTTAAAGTCGCGGCTCCATCTCTCATAGCAATTATGCTTATGGGTCTCGTTGTTTCTATTTTCCAAGCTGCAACACAAATTAATGAGCAAACGCTTTCTTTTATTCCTAAGGTCCTAGCAATGCTAGGAGCAATGCTTGTTACTGGACCATGGGTCATGCAAACAATGATTTTTTTTACTAGAGAAGTTTTTCAAAGAATTGCACTTGTTACTCAATGAGATAAAAAGATGATTACGATAAACCCTGAATTGCTCATGACATGGGCTGCAATATTTATTCGTACATTATCTATGCTTTTCCCTATGCCTATTTTTGGTGATGACTCTGTTCCCCTTCATGTCAAAATAGCGTTGTCTCTATCTATTGCTTTTAGTTTTACTCCTTTTATTACAGAGCTCTGGATGAATCAAGTGCCACAAAGTATTCTTCCTCTAGCGCTTATGGTTGTGCAAGAAATTATGCTTGGAGCTATGATTGGATTTGTTTCAAAATTCATATTTGATTCCGTTATGATGGGTGCAAACTTAGTAGGATATCAAATGGGTTTTGGCACTGCGAATCTACTCATGCCAGGAACATCTGAGCAAATCAATGCCTTTACCGCACTTCATAGAATTCTTGCTGTATTAATGTTTCTAAGCTTGAATTTACACCACACGATGATTAAAGGCCTCTTAGACTCCTTTCATCATATTCCTCCTGGTCGAGCTATTTTCCATGGTAAAATAGGTGAATTTCTCATTCGAGTTTCTTCAACGATTTTCACAACGTCACTACAACTGGCATCACCCGTTCTCATTGCTCTCATGTTTACAATGGCAGGACTTGGATTGCTCGCAAAAACCGTCCCTCAAATGAACGTTTTTACATTAAGTTTTCCACTGAGCTTTATCATTGGATTAGTCATCTGGACAGCTAGTTTGTCCTTGTTACCAGGATGGTTAGAACAACATTTCTTCGAAATAATGAATGATATTTCCAATCTTCTTCGAAGTGTAGGGAGTCTCAACAATGGCTGATGATGACGGACAAGAAAAAACCGAAGAACCCACAGATGACCGAAAAGAAGAGTTTCGAAAACGAGGCGACATCGCTCACTCTAAAGAGCTCACAACTGTTCTTGTTTTAACATCTGCAACTTTTTTCTTAGCTATCAGTGCTTCACATATGATTGAAGATTTCAGAAAGTTTTCAACCCATTGGTGGGAAACATCATCATCTATAACTATTACAGAAGATAAAATCATAGGTCTTTTATCACTTGCTATGTATCAGTTCATTAAAATGATCACCCCGCTTTTTCTTGTTGTAAATGCAATGGCGATTTGTTCAACATTTTTCCAAACTCGATTTAATTTTGCTGCTTCAAGATTAAAACCAGATTTTTCACGAATGAACCCTCTTAAAGGGCTTGCTCGAATGGTTTCAGGACAAGCTGCTTTTGAGTTAGGAAAAGGTATTGTTAAAATGATTGCAGTAGGTACCGTCGCTGGAGTCATTCTCATATCAGAAAAAAACAAAGTGCCGAACCTTATTCACTTCCCCCTTTTAGTCACTTGGTCATATTGGGGTGAAATTACAAGATCTCTATTCATGGGAGTTTCCAGCATTCTTCTTCTTATGGCTATCATTGACTATATTTTCAACAGTTTTCAACTGCAAAAAAAGATGCGGATGACACACCAAGAAATTAAAGAAGAATATAAGAAAAAAGAACTTGATCCAATTATTAAACAACGGCTACGAAGAATGCAGCGAGATTTATCACAAAGAAAAACGTTAGAAGAAACTAAAAAAGCATCTGTTATTATTACAAACCCAACTCACTACGCCATAGCTTTGTTATATACCCCTGGCATGAAAGTTCCCAAAGTTCTAGCGAAAGGTGTAGATTTTCTTGCTTTAGAAATGAGGAAAATAGCAAAAGAAGAAGATATTCTAATTTTTGAAAATAAACCTCTTGCTCGAACTCTATATAAAAATCTTGAAGTCGGACAAGAAATACCTCAGAACCTCTACACTGCTGTTTCTGAAGTTATACGATATCTCTTTAAAGTGAAAGGCCAAAATTATGGCAAATCATGAAGAAAAAAACCCTTTAAAAAATACTGATATTCAATTCGCACTTGTTCTTATTTGTATTCTTCTTGTGATGTTTATACCGCTTCCTCCTTTTCTATTAGATCTTTTTCTAACAATTTCCATTACTGTAGGTTTCATGTCATTATTAGTGGCTATTTATATTGAAGAACCACTTGATTTCTCTACTTTTCCTACATTTTTGCTTCTTACTACTCTTTTTCGATTATCACTCAATGTTGCGACAACCAGAAATATTTTATTAGGTGGTGCAAATAATGAAGTCAGTCAAATTGTAACGGCATTTGGTGACTTTGTTGTTGGTGGTAATTATTTTGTTGGTTTTGTTATTTTTGCAATTCTTGTCTTAGTTAATTTTCTTGTTATCACAAAAGGTGCTGGACGAGTTGCTGAAGTTGGCGCACGCTTTACATTGGATGCAATGCCAGGAAAACAGATGTCTATCGACGCTGACTTAAATGCTGGAATCATTGATAGAGAAGAAGCAAAAAAACGCAGATCTAAAATTGAGCAAGAAGCTGATTTTTACGGTTCTATGGATGGTGCTTCTAAGTTTGTTCGTGGAGATGCAATTGCTGGAATCATCATCACTGCAATTAATATTATTGTCGGTCTTATTATTGGTGTTGTTCATCACAATATGAGTTTTTCAGATGCCGCACAAAGATTCACACTTCTTACAGTCGGTGATGGCCTTGTTTCTCAAATACCTTCTATCATTATTTCTGTAGCAGCTGGTATTGTTGTTACACGTGCAGCAAGTACAGAAGCTCTCTCTGGTCAATTATCAGGGCAAATTTTTCTTAAATCAAAACCTGCTTATATGAGCTCAGGAATACTCATCGTCTTAGGAATTATACCTGGTATGCCAGGTGTTCCTTTTCTTTTATTAGGAACAGCTTTTTTCTTTTTAGGACGACACGCACAAAGCCTCGAACAAAAAACAATTGAAGAAATGCACCAAAAAGACCACGAGGAAGAGGAGAACAACAAAGCCCCTGCAAATCAAATTGAATCCCTTCTGCAGCTGGATACTCTTGCATTAGAAGTCGGAGTTGGACTTATCCCTCTTGTCGATTCTGAACAAGATGGAGAAGTTTTAGACCGTATCGTTTCAGCTCGTAAACAATTTGCACAAGATCTTGGAATTATTGTTCCGATGGTCATGGTTAGAGACAACATTCAACTCAAGCCTGGTGACTATCAAATTCTACTCCGAGGAAATGTCATTACACGCGGAAATCTCATGGTTGATCACCTTTTAGCCATGTCTCCTGATGACCAAAAAGACAGAATCCAAGGAATACGTGCAAAAGAGCCCGCTTATGGATTAGACGCATTATGGATTCGTCAAAACCAGCAAGATGAAGCCTCATTTCATGGCTATACTGTTGTCAATTGCTCTACTGTCATTGTGACTCATTTAACTAAAGTTATTCATGATCACGCTCATGAATTGCTAGGTCGGCAAGAAGTTCAGTCCTTAATTGAAAACCTAAAACAATCTTCACCAAAAGTTGTCGAAGAAGTTTTAAGCCCTGAAAGCCAACTCAACCTCGGAGTTATTGTTAAGGTTTTACAGAACTTACTCCGCGAGGGTGTGAGCATTAGAGATAGTTTAACTATCTTTGAAGCAATTGCTAACGAGTGTCGTATTACACAACACCCAGATATCCTCACTTGTAATGTCAGAATTGCTTTAGGGCGTGGTATTATCAAAAAGTATCTCAAGCCTGACGACACCCTCTCTGTTGCTCATCTAGATCGCGCCGTAGAAGATCTTCTTCTATCTAGCATGAATGGTCATGAAAACGGTGCAACGTCGCTTAACCTTGACCCTGAACTTGCACAACGCCTTTTAAATAGTATTGCGGCATCTATGAAAGATTTTGATCACTCAGGAAGTACTCCAATATTGCTTTGCGGCTCTCCTATCCGAAAAGAAATAAAGAAGATGCTAGACAGATTTATACCTGGTGTACCTGTTTTAGCTTTTGATGAAATACCTAGTGAAATAACAACACAGACCATCACTACGGTGAGCTTATCATAGGATGACATTATGGACGTTCAAACATTTTCTGGAAAAAACATGAAGGAAACGATTGCTCAAGTAAGAAAATCTTTGGGCAAAGACGCAATTATTATCTCCACGCATGAGGATGAATACAGCCACAGTAATAAAGTTGTGATTAAAGCTACTCATGTCGATCAAAATAAGAAAACACCAACCATTGCAAAGAAAATACTTCATAAAGACCTACACAATACTGATAAATCTATCATTCAAAGTATGAAATCTACACACGATCAACAGAACAGTTATCTTCGTCAGATGATCGGAACCATGACAGATTTAAAAGTACTCGTCTCTGATGCTTTACGTCATCAAACAGAAAATCAGGAAAACATTCCATATTTTCTTCACGATATCCATCAAAAGTTACTTAGAAGCGGTTTAAACTCTGCTTTATTAAACCAATTATGTGAACATCTTTCAGTAGTTTGTGATGAACAATCACCGTCTGAACATATATTAACAGAATCTGTTCGCTGGATGACTTCTAGAATTCATATTGCCCCTCCTATAGAAGCCACCCGTGGTCACCAAGACATTCACCTATTTGTCGGCCCTCCTGGATCTGGTAAATCATCTATGATTGCAAGATTAGCTCATCATATACAATCCAGTAAAAATCAAAAAGTAGCGGTCATATCATATGAGCCGAAAAGATTAGCTGCTTCAAGTAATCTTCAAATTCTTTCTAGGATTCTTGGTTTTCACTATACTGCATTAAGACACCCTGATGAGGTGCATAGAACAATCGAAAAAGGAAAATCTTTTCCAATTGTCTTAATTGATACCAGCGGTTTTTTACCATCAGACAATAGTGAATTTGAAGATTTTCAAAAACTTATAAATATTCCTCAGGGGATTGAGACTCATCTTGTTTTATCCATGCTCACAAAAGAATCTATTCTCAATGATCTTGTCCTAAAATTTAGTCCTTTAGGAATTTCTTCATTGATGTTTTCAAGGCTCGATTCTGGCTTTACACACGCTGATTTATTTAATCTTCCTGTTCGCTGGTCGTGTCCTTTAAGTTATGGAAGCGCTGGGCATGAATTACCTGAAGGTTTAGAGCGTATGACAAGAGAAAAAGTAGTCGAATTTATCTTTGGACTCTAAGGAGATTTTTTTGAATAAATTAAGAAAAAGATTTTTTGTGATAGCGATTTCAAGTGGAAAAGGTGGTGTTGGAAAAACACTAACAACTGTCCAAATGTCATTTTACGCAGCTAGAATGGGTAAAAAAGTCCTTATATTAGATGGTGATTTAGGGCTGTCAAATGTAGACATTGTTTTAGGATTACGCCCTCGCTACAATATCTATGATGTCATAAATGGTACAGCTGAACTTAAAGATATTCTATTAGAAGGTCCAATGGGCGTGAGTATAATTCCTACAGGTTCTGGTATATCTTCACTATCCGAGCTCTCTTGGGTGGAGAAGATTTCATTCTTTTCAGAACTTGAAACAATATCCCAAGATTTTGACTTTATGATCATTGATGCTGGAGCAGGGATTGGAAAGAATGTCATACACTTAAATAAAATATCAGATCAACATGTCATAGTGACGACTCCTGAACCCCATGCAATGGCAGATGCATATGCAGCAATTAAAACTCTTTATCTAGAAAATGAAACAACAAATTTCCACATTCTTGTTAATCATGCAACATCAGATCAAGAAGGATTCCAAACTTGGAAAAAATTGCAAAATGTTGCGCACCAGTTTCTTAATTGTCAACTTCACTTTCTAGGTTCAGTCCCTCACGATCAAAAAATTGCTTCTATTATAGCAAAGCAACAGCCTATTGATGTTCACGGGATTCATACCGTCTCAGGACAAGCCTGGCATAAATCATTCCACAACCTTCCTGCTTTTTCCATGAATGAACAAAACGTTACCTTCGAAAAAACATTCTGGGAAAACTTCACGCATTCCGATCTTAATGAGGAGATACGATGAAGAGCGTTGTAAAACGTTATAAACAAGATAATTCTGGCGTTGATGGAAAACTTCGCGACCAACTCATCATGGACTACGCTCCACTTATCAGATTTGTTGCTCAAAGAATTGTATCTAGGCTTCCTTCAAACATTGATATTGATGACCTTATGAGTGCTGGCGTCATTGGTTTAATGGATGCTATTGAAAAATATGATCCAACTCGAGATAATAAATTCAAAACTTATGCAGAATTCCGCATAAGAGGAGCAATACTTGATGAGCTTCGCGCTCAAGACTGGGTTCCAAGATCTTTACGCGATAAAGCAAAAATGATTGAACGAACATATGCAAAAATGGAACAAAGACTAGGCCGTCCCGTTTCTGACCAAGAAATGGCAGAAGAACTGGAAATGCCCATAGATGAATATCATGAAGTTGTTTCTCGAGTAAAAGCTGTGACTCTCTTATCAGTCGATGAAATGACTCAAACTCAACAACATGAGAAAAAAAGTCTATTAGACACTCTTGAAAACACAAATCAAAAAAATCCTTTCACGCAGCTTAAAATTAAAAGTGTGAGAGATATTTTAATGTCTAATATTGATTGCCTTCCTGAGAAACAAAAGATCGTACTATCTCTTTATTATTATGAAGACTTAAATTTAAAAGAAATAGGAAGGATATTAGAAGTAACAGAATCACGAGTCAGTCAACTCCATACTCAAGCAGTCGAAAAACTAAGATCAAAACTTAAAAATGTTTTAATAGATTAATCAAAGGAGAAAGAAAATGGCTTTAGCTCAACCCGACATGAAAATACTTATTGTTGATGATTTTCCTACAATGAGAAGAATTGTAAGAACACTGCTCAAACAAAATGGGTACAATAATTTTGTCGAAGCAGAAGATGGAGCTCAAGGCTACAAAATGCTTACTACTGAGCCAGGGATTGAATTTATTGTTTCTGACTGGAATATGCCAAACATGACAGGACTCGAATTTCTTAAAAAAGTCCGTGCTGATCCTAAATTTAAACATCTTCCTTTTCTTATGGTGACAGCTGAAGCAGAAAAAGAAAACATCATTGAAGCTGTGAAATCTGGTGTAAGTAACTACGTCGTGAAACCATTCACTGGTGCAACTATGAAAGAAAAAATGGCGCGAGTCTTTGAAAACGAAGCAGCAAAAAAAGCGTAAGGATAAAACATGACCTCTTCTGATATAGCTAGTAAATCAAAAACAAAAGAAAAATCAAAATTCGACCCAGAACTTGTCACCATGTACCCTAAATCATCTAGAAAACTCACTCTTCAAGTTCAGCCATATAATCTTTCTAATTTAGAGATTCATGATATTACAAAAGAAGAAAAAGGATTAACAACTCATATTTCTCCTTTTGGTCTAGAGTTTCAAATACCGAATGATTACCCTAAAGGAACTTTATTGAAAATATGTATTTCTATCCCAGATTACTGGAATAGAAAAAGAAAATTTGTTGACTACGGAAGAATTGATTCTCCAAAAGAATTTCATATTTTAGCAAAAGTTGTCAAAACAGAAGAAGTTGGAAAAAGAGGAAGAAAAAAACTTGTTTTAGCACAAACAGTGAATATTGACGGTATTGACGAGCAAGTTCTAAAATCTTGGCTGCAGGAAGCAAAATAATGTTTACAACACTCATGATTATACTCATTGTCTTTGATGTTGCGTTGTCATTTCTAGTCTGGAAACAACACTCTAAACCACCTGTGTCTGACCAGCTTCTTGCTGATATCCACATAGAAAGACAAGAAATCATGAAAATTCGTCAAGAAATTATGGATGAAATTTCTTCTACAAAAAATCAACTAAATCAGCAATTTGAGAAAATAAAACAATTCTCTTCTGAGCTTGATGCTGACGTACAAGACGCTCCTCAAAATTTGAAGAAAATTCTTCAAGAATCACAAAAAAGTTTTCTCATTGAATGTGATAAACCTTTACAAAAACTTACACAAAAACAATTAGAAATAGAAGGAACCATTCGGAAAATTCAAAAAGAAAGAAAGAAAATTCAATCATCTATTGAACATGGAGAGGTCATTATTCAATCACTCCATAATAATCGTTCATGGGATGATGTGATTAATGACATTCAAAATAAGAAATATGATAACGCCCGTAGTTTATTAGCTCAAGGCATGCCTCAAAGTGATGTCATGATGGATCTAGGTCTCAGCCACACAGAAATACAGCTCTTAAAATAAATCCTTGCTTGATTGACAAATGTTAAGCAATAAAGAATAAAACCTAATTATGATTTTACTGAAACTATTCAGTTGAATATCTTACAAGATTCAAGAAAACACCGATAATTAGGATAGGTTCTTTAAAAGGAAAATGCTGTGACAACAAAACAAACCCGAAGAAGATTCATCCAAAAAACATCAAAAACAATTATAGCCTCTCACGCTCTCCCTTATACTCCTAAAATATTTGCAAAAAAAAATAAAATAGTCTTACGAGTTATTGGGACGCATGTCACTTTACAAGAAGTTATTAGAAAACAAGCCATGAAAGATTTGGGTATTCATATAGTTTTCGAACCTGCAGGAAGTGCTTCTGTATTACAAAAAGCTGCAGCCGACCCAAGTTCTTTTGATGTTTATGAGCAGTGGTCTGACAGTATTAATATCCTGTGGCAAGCCAAAGCAATACAACCTCTTGAGATAGAAAAAATTCAAAAATGGAAGGACATAAATCCTCTAACCAAAATAGGAAAAGTAACCCCAGAAGCACAGTATGGAGCAGGCGATGCACCATATAAAATACTATATGTTCAAAAAGATAAAAGTCTCGGTTCAAAGCCAACTCCCTATATTAGCTTTATGCCATATGTGCATAATGTTGATTCTTTTGGATACAACACCGACCATATCGCTAAAGGTGAAGCTTACAAGACAGAAAGCTGGGCATGGCTCTTAGACGATAAACACCGTGGAAAAGTAGGGCTCGTCAACGCTCCCACTATTGGTATTTTTGACATGGCTCTTGCCGCTCAAGCTGCAAATTTAATGAAGTTTAATGACATAGGTAATATGACAACAACAGAAATTGACCAATTATTTGATATATTAAACGAAAAAAAACAAAAAGGTCACTTTTCTGGATTTTGGAATTCAGTTCCACAATCAGTAAATTTTATGGTGAAAAAAAGAGTTTATATACAAAGTATGTTTTCTCCAGGTGTTTCCGAAGCAAAAGGAAAAGGAATCCCCGTCACCTATGCGTCACCTAAAGAGGGTTTTCGAGCATGGCATGGAGTGATGTGTCTTTCTTCAAAAACAGAAGGACATACTAAAGATGCCGCATATGAATATATGAACTGGTGGCTATCTGGGTGGCCTGGAGCGTTTATTGCTCGCCAAGGATATTACATTTCAAATCCTGAGCAATCCCAACCTCTACTACCAGCGGAAGAATGGGACTTTTGGTACAAAGGAGCGGAAGCCAAAAAAGACCTTAAAGGTCCTGATGGGAAAATTACGATTTATCAAGGACAAAAACGTGATGGCGGATCTTATTTTAAACGTTTTAATCATATCGCAGTTTGGAACACCGTTATGAACAACTATGATTATAGCTTAGATAAATGGTATAATTTTTTAAATTACTAAATTTATAATTTTTAGGTAATAAAAGACATGAAAAGGATTTCTTTTCCTTGGGAAAATTTATCTATCAGACTCAAAATTTTATGTGGGTTTGCTATCATATGTTTAATCTTTATTTTCCATGCCGTCCTACATTTTCAAACAATGTTACAGATTTCTCAATCTTTTACTGCATTAGAAAAACTTACACAAAACACTATCCAAACTCTCGATATTGATAAAGATGTTTTAGACTTACAAAAGTCTGCACTCGACTATGGACAAAATGGAAATGAAAAAGTTTTTAATAAAATGGAACTAAAGTTCCACACTATATCAAAAAACATTCAAGATATTTCAAAAAAACAACTCGACCAAGAAAATTTAAACCTTATTAAGAGCATGGATGATATCGCACAAAAATATGGTGAAAATATTTCCAGCCTAAATAAAAGCTATCAATATCGAGAAAACATCACAAAAATTCAGCTCCCAGAAATTATAAAAAAAGGGACTTTGCTCTTTCAAGAAATGTCTGAAAATTCATCACAAGACAAACCTGAGATTCAAAAAAAGAAACAAAAAGCTCTACAGTATTGGCTTGAAATCCATATTCACGCAAAAGCATTTTTAGAAGAAAAAAAATTTCAAGACAAACAAGAAGTTTATAAAAAGATAAAATTCTTAAAAGAATTATCAACACATCAAGAAATCCAAAAACAAAATCTCACACAGAACAATACATCATTCATTTCATTACATGCCATGCTCGATAATTTTATTGATATTTTTGATCAAGCAGTACAAGCCAACCGTGTTTATTTTTCTCTTGTCAATGTCGTTATGTCTGGTGAAGCTCTTGAATTTGCAAATATCGCAAAAAAATTACGCATAAAAACTCTTAAGAGGCTTGAAGCGACAGGACGTAAAAGACAAGATGAATTCGATTATCTGAAATTTTTATTCATTTTTACTCTAATTTTAACATTACCTATCTTTATCCTCATAATATTCATTAACACAAATATTTCTCAGAGCTTACGCAAGATATCTGATACTTTTTCAAAACTTCTTAATGGTGACTTTACAGAAAACATACCTGGAATTGAGAGAAAAGATGAAATTGGTCAACTCGCTAATGCTGCGAACGCCTTTAAGGAGATGAGTAGAAAGCTTCAACTTTCAAAAATAACAGCAGAAAAATCCACAAAAACAAAATCTGAATTTCTCGCAAATATGAGTCATGAAATACGGACTCCTATGAATGGAATCTTAGGGATGATCTCTCTTATGCAAGAAACACAAATATCGCAAAAACAACGGCATATGCTCGACACGATGTCATCGTGTGGAGATAGCCTATTAACAATATTAAATGACATCCTTGACTTCAGTAAGATAGAATCTGGGAAAATAGATTTTGAAGAAAGACCATTCTCTATTAAAGAAAGTATCGACAATATACTTTTTCTCTTTGAAAACGTCGCTCATAAAAAACAAATCCAATTCACTTGCGACATCATACACCAAGATATTCCACCTTATGTCTTAGGCGATATCACTAGAGTAAAACAAGTTCTCACGAACCTTGTGAGTAACGCTTTAAAGTTTACAGAAAAAGGATTTGTCAAACTCGAAGTTGACTTACTAAATCAGAAAAAAATTAATAGCTTCAACATACGTTTTTCTATTAAAGACAGCGGCATTGGAATGACTCAAGAAGAACAAAAGAAACTCTTTCAGGCTTTTTCTCAAGCAGACACATCGATTACTCGCAAGTTTGGGGGGACAGGACTTGGTTTAGCCATTTCTTCTAAAATAATAAAAATGATGGGAGGTAAAATAAATGTCGTAAGCGAAAAAGGCAAAGGTTCTCATTTTTATTTTGATCTTCATTTTGAAAAATCTTCACCTCCTCAGACAACACAATCTTTAGCGAAAAAAAGCACAAAAACAACAACACAACTCAACATACTGCTAGCTGAGGATAATATTATAAATATAGAGATTGCTTGTCTCATGCTAAAGCAATTAGGCCACTCGGTTGATGTGGCTCACAATGGCTTAGAAGCGGTCGAAATGGAAAAAAAATTTCAATACGACGTTATTCTAATGGATATGCAAATGCCAATTATGGATGGTGTCACATCTGCAGCAGCCATTAAAAAATCATCAAACATTCCAATTATTGCAGTCACCGCAAATGTACTTCCTGAAGATAAAAACAAATGCATTAAAGCAGGTATGGAAATATTTCTTACGAAGCCCATGAGCCGTGACAGCTTGGAAAAAGCCCTTGGACAAATAAAAAAACAGCCCTAAAACACAGAGCTGTTTTTCAAAGTAAATTTTAAAATCTTAAAAATCTTCATTAAAAGAGACATCACCTTCGATTCCAACCTGATAAGCAGAAACACGTCGTTCAAAGAAGTTTGTTAATTCTTGAACGTCTTGTAGTTCCATAAAAGGAAATGGATTCTTTGAATGATAAATCGGCGTCATCCCTAAGTTCATCAAACGCTGATCTGCGGTATATTGCAGATATTCTCTCATGTCTTTAAGCGATAACCCGATCACACCTTCTTGCAGAACATCTTCAGCAAAGGCCATTTCACATTCTATAGCCTCATCAATCATGCAAGTGACATTTTTCACCATCTCATCATCAAATAAATCAGGCTCTTCACGACGCACTGTCTTCACAACATCGAAAGCAAAATTCATATGACAACTTTCATCGCGAAACACCCAGTTGGTACCTGTTGCTAAGCCATGCAATAGTCCACGAGATCTTAAAAAATATACATATGCAAAAGCTGCAAAAAAGAATAAGCCTTCAATGCAAGCAGCAAAACAGATAAGATTTAATAAAAACTGCTTACGCTCTTCTTTTGTCTCAATTCGTTGAAGCCCTTGAATCGATTCAATCCATTTTTGACAGAACTCTCCCTTACGCTTAATCGAAGGAATGGTATGAATAGCTTGAAACGCCTGAGCTCTTTCGTCTGCATCAGGAAGGTATGTATCGATCAGAGTTAAATAAAACTGAACATGTAACGCTTCTTCGTACAGTTGACGCGACAAATACATTCTCGCTTCAGGGGAGTTTATGTGCTGATAAAGGTTGAGGACTAAATTATTTGAAACAATAGAGTCTCCAGTGGCAAAAAAGGCCACAAGACGCTTAATCAAATGTTGCTCTCCATCAGAAAGCTTACTTAAATCTGAAACATCATTTGAAAAATCAACTTCTTCAACTGTCCAAGTATTCTTAATCGCATCACGATACATATCGTAAAAAGCAGGGTAGCGCATAGGGCGCAAAGTTAATTCATATCCAGGATCAAGCAACATAACTAAATTCCTTCTCTAAAAAATCTAAGTACACGATTCACATGCTTCAGGGTTTTCTAATGAGCAAGAAATTGCTTCTTGCTGCGATACAGTCGCTTTATGAATACTAGTTGAGCCACGAGAACGGAGGTAATAAGTCGTTTTCAAACCTTTTTTCCATGCATATGCATACATCGAAGACATCTTTCCAATCGTTGGGTTCTGCATAAACAAGTTTAAAGATTGACTTTGATCTAAATAAGCACCGCGATCAGCAGCCATATCAATCAACGACCTCATAGGAATTTCCCAAGCCGTGCGATAAATATCTTTTAATTTTTGTGGAATTTCAGGAATATCTTGAATAGAGCCTTCAGCAACTTTAATTTTTTCACGAATACGCTCACTCCATAGACCTAAGCGCCGTAAATCTTTCACAAGGTATGGATTCACCTGTAGAAACTCACCTGATAAAGTTTCTCTTTTAAAGAGATTTGACACCATTGGCTCAATGCACTCATAAGCGCCCGTAATAGAAGCAATCGTTGCAGTCGGAGCAATCGCTGTTGTCAAAGAGTTTCGAAGACCGTATTGCTTGATCTCTTCACGCAGTGTATCCCAGCGTGCTGTATTCTTAGGTTGCACACCCCAAAGCTCAAATTGAAGAACACCCTGAGCAGCACGCGTTTCTTCAAAAGAAGGGTGGGCTCCATGTTCTTTTGCGAGTTCACATGATGTTTTCAAGGCATGGTAATAGATCTCTTCTTGAATTTTCTTAGAAAGTTCACGAGCTTCTTCACCATCAAAAACGAGACCAAGCTCAAAAAAGACATTTTGCAGCCCCATCAAACCCAATCCAATTGGTCGCCAACGCTTATTAGAGTTTTGCGCCCCAGCAATAGGATAAAAATTGATATCAATCACACGATCCAATTGTCGCACAGCAATACGGACATTTTTTGCCAAACGCTCAAAATCAAAAGCACCATCAGCGACATATCGTCCAGCATTAATCGAGCCAAGATTACACACTGCTGTTTCTGCTTCTGTTGTAACTTCAAGAATTTCTGTGCAAAGGTTCGAAAGATGGATGACATTTTCTTTACGAGATGTTTGGTTGGACTTTAGGTTACTTGCATCCTTAAAAGTCATCCACCCATTGCCTGTTTGAGCTAAGGTTTTCATCATAGCACCATAAAGGTCTCGGGCTGGCATCGTACGTGCAGCCTTACCTTCAAATTCTGCTTGCTCATAAACACGCTTAAAGTCTTCACCATAACTATCGACAAGTTCCGGTACTTCTGCCGGATCAAATAAAGACCAATCTTTATCTTCTTGAACTCTCTGCATAAATAAATCTGGAATCCAGTTCGCTAAATTCACATTATGAGCTCGTAAAGCGTGATCACCTGTATTATCACGCAGAGAAAGAAAATCCATCACATCTGCATGCCAAGGCTCTAGATAAACACAAGAAGCCCCTTTTCTTTTACCACCTTGATTCACAGCCGCCACGCTCGAATCCAAAGTTTTCAAAAATGGGATAATGCCATTCGATTTACCGTTTGTTCCACGAATCAAAGATCCACGGCTTCGCACACGACTAAAAGCTAATCCAATACCACCTGCGAACTTCGAGAGCAAAGCAACATCGGTATAGCGACTATAGATCGCCTCTAAAGAATCCTTAGGAGAATCAAGCAAATAACATGACGACATCTGTGGATGGCAGGTACCTGAATTAAATAGTGTGGGAGTTGCAGCCATGTACTCAAAAGAAGATAAAAGGCGATAAAATTCTAAGACCTCTTCAACATCTTGAGACAAACCACAAGCAATTCTCATAAAGAAGTACTGTGGAGACTCAATAATACTTCGATTTTCTGGGTCTCTTAATAAATAACGGTCATATACAGTTTTAAGACCAAAAAATTCAAATAAATCACAACGCTCCTCTAAAATCGAAGAATCAAAGTGATGAGCATGCTTACTAACAAATTCTCCCACCTTTGGAGAAATCAAACCGACCAAGACACCTTTCTGAATACTCGCAGAAAAAGAATGTATCTCTTGCACAGCCAATTCTTTGTCTAGATAGTTCGTTAAGAGACGAGCCGCCAACCTGGAATACTCTGGCTCTTCCGATATCAGCATTGACGCTGTTTGCATCAACAAACCATCGAGCTCTTTTGTTGTGACACCATCATAGATTCCACTGATAGCGCGGCTAGCAACAAGGTATGGGTTAATATGATTTAAACCAGCTCCATATCGAGCCACTTTTTTGGTAATCTGAATTACATCAACAGGTTCGAAAGAACCATCACGTTTTCGAACCCTCATCGCTGGTTCGTTGGAGGTTGTAGGCATCATATCAGTCATAGAGTTCCTCAGGGTGTTGAATCAGCACTTGGAGAGCAGGCTGTGCGCCATTACTTCTTTAGTAGCATATATAGCGTTTCGTAGGTCCGTCAATCGCCAAATATAGTGGCTTTAAGATCAAGAGGTTGTCATGCACTCGTTCTCTCTCTATCCCGATATACCCTACCAGACCTTCGGGGAAGGTCAACGCTTCATCACATTATTAAATGGTTTTATGAGACCTCAAAAAGATTTTGGCAAAATCGCCAAAATCCTCAGCAAAGAAGGATTTAAGGTTATAACAATGGATTTTAGAGGCAGTGGGAGCCACACGGTCAGCAATCCTTTTTCCATTCAGGATTTAGCCTCTGATGTTGAAAGGGTTTGGTCTAAAGTTGGAGTCAAAAAAACAGCTCTCATAGGAATATCTATGGGTGGAATTGTTGCTCAAGAGCTTCTCCATCGGAACAAAGATATTTTAAATCAAGTCACTCTTGTTTCCACAAGCAGGAGCATACAAGAGCTAAGAAAGCCCTCACCTAACTGGGAAGAAGGTAGCGCAAATATTTTACAAAAATATGTTTCAACCCATTTTAATAAGCAGCATAAAGTTCTCATCCAAGCGATGGGTAAAGCTATGGATACAATGTGGCAAGATGCCCAACACAAGCAGGCCGGTGAATGGCAAAGACATGCTATTCAAAACTGGGTACCACCCAATAAACCTCATGCCTCAATCCCTGTTTGTGTTCTGCATGGTAGTGAAGATCTTGTATTTCCCATATCTTCTGCTATAGACCTCTCAAAAAATTATCAAGCCTCTATGCATATCTTTGACGGTCACGGTCATCTACTCATCGCAGAAAGCCCCCAAGAGCTCTATGCAGTCATTTTAGAACAGCTTTCTGTACTATAAAAAACCGTTAACTTCTGTAATTTAGAGTTAACGGTTCTTTATATAAAAGCGCGTTTATACAAGTGCGTCATACTGTCCAGAATTTAAGCGACGATATGTCACTCCATCATCATCGATCCTAAGAAGATGAAGCCAGCCGTTTTCAATTAAATTTCGTACATGAGTATGCTTCTGAATAATACCTTCAATAGCATCTAAAGGAGCTTCAATATAAACGCTTAAACGAAGTGGTTCATGCAACATTTTCTGGCCATTATGCACAGACTGCATGGGCAATCCTATTTTCAAGTCTCCTCCATTTCCTTCATAAACACCAGATTCATTTACAAGATTATGCAAAATTTTATTACCAGCTCCATAAACACCTGGCATCATAGATGAATAATAATACTGTAAATTAATCCAATTCGTCACAACCATCGGCGCTGTCATAATCAACTCAAGAGTATTAAAATCTTTATCATTTCTCCATGTATAATCATGTAAAAAACTACGCCCTTCTAACGAGACATTCTGAGTTCTTGATCTCGGAGCTACGACAAAAGAGTGATTCCCTGTTAATCCCCATTCTGGTCGAACTTCAGCCCAATTCGTAGACCTTCTTTGTGCAGTATCGTCTCTAAAGCCAAATATTTTCTTTCTCTTTTTTTGGCTTAATTTCGCTACTTCTCTTAATTTTTTTTGAAAAAACTCCAATTTTTTATCCGTGTCATCAAATAAAAAATGAACTTCATCAGTAACTGTCTCGTGAAGAGCTGGGATAAATTTTGTGTTTTGAGGTATCTCTACACCATAAACATTTTTTAATTTTTCTCTTACATCAGTACGATTCATTAAATAGCACAACACCTGAGAGTTCACATCCCCCGAATGCCCACCACACGCACCACAATGCAAAGATGATCCAAAGGCATTATTTCGAGTTTGACTTCCATGTCCAACGATAACAATACGCTCAGCATATTGTGTAATCCCCATGTGTCGTAATATATTTGCACAAGAGAATGCTAATTCATCAACGGATACGATGTCATTATTTTCTTTAGATATCCTAATATTTTCTGGATTAATAGTTTGACACACATCGGAACTCAAATTCTTTTTCCAAAAAGGAAAAAAAGATTCATAAAGTAATGAGAAAAAAGAAAAAAATCCAAAAAACTCCACATAAGAAAAAGATGAAAAAGATTGCTTTCTCATATTTTTAAGAAATTTCATTATAGAAGATTTCACAACTTTGCACATAGAATTATCTTCTCTATTTTCTAAGCGATAAGCAGATTTTAAAAGGACAGGTAATCTTTTTTGTTCATCAGAGTGATGTTGAATTTTATATTCAACAGGGAGACCAAAAAATCCCGCAAAACCTATGGTTTGAGTATTCTCGATGTTTTCTTCGATAGACTTCCTTAAAATTTCGGACCTAACATCGATACAAAAAACCATCTGGTATTTTTTTTGTGTTATTTTTTCAGCATGAAAAGACAATTTCTTATTAAATTTTTCTTGCCTTGTCCATTCCCATGCTAAATGCCAAACGCTTTTAAAATTTTCAGGTTCACAATCATCTTGATTTTTATCACGATTCACCTGAGTTAAAAAATCTCTTTTTCTTGCTTTTTTAGATTCTATAAAAATACCATAATCATATGCAACCATCACACAAAGCATATCAACAGGATAGCTCACGCCATCTGCGCTATATCCAACAGATTTTTCCCATTGATCTTTTGCAAAAACACTCGACCACCCTAAAACAAAAGAAAGGTTTCTTTGTAAATAAAAAGCAATGTCTTTCTCATCCTTTAACCCTAAATTTTTTAACATAAAGACTAGTGCTTGGTTTAAGTCTTTATTTCGAAGACCATCAAAACATCTTGAAAAATTTTTAAAACCATAATGTTTCATTGAATCATCATAATTTAAGGTATCTAGCCAATAGATCCAGAAAGATTGATTTTTTTCCTCTCCTACTAATGACTGCCTCTCATCTAAGTACCTTGCAGCATGGTTTCCTGCTTCTGCGACAATCAACTCATTCCAATTATTACCTAAATAAAACTCAGTGTAATTTTTCACATTAAATTCATCACATGGTCCGAGAGATAATTTATTCGATTCTGTAATAAAATTATCAAAATCAAAAGAAAAATTATATTTTTGTTGTGCAAAAGCTTTTTTTAATGGAATTAGATGAATATCACCTTCTTCAAAAAATTTACAATAAGTTTTCAGATTATAAAAAGCACTTGTGTGATTAAATTTTTTCACTTCTTTCATTACAGTTGAAAAATCTCTATCTCTTAAATTCCAGAATGGATTTACCGCAACTGCATTTTGCAATGGCCATGACGGCATCACATATTTCATTACACTTTGTACAATATCATCTACGTCTATTTTTTTTTCATCATAAGTATAATCTTGAATACCTTCATGTGAAATCACATAATTATCATTGTTATCTCTAAGCATAAGGCACCTCATTTTTTATATTTTTAAGAAACATACGTGTTGATATATTTTTTAGATAAGCACCATTTAAAAAGAAGAATTTCATTCTTTTTGAAAAAGAAGAATTTTTATTGGATTCAAAGACACATAAATAAAATGAGAAAAAGAAAATAATAAGAGAAGGAAATATATAGAAAAAACTATCTACTATATATTTATCATCACTAACTGAAACAAAAGGAGACGCATGGCTCAATATGTAATTATCAATTCCTAGATAGAAAAGAAAACATAGAAAAAGCATTGCAGCGATTAAAAAAGATGGATAAACACCATAACTTTTTCGATTGACAAAGAATGACTGCGCAAACCCTAAGAGAACGACATAAGAGTAAATAATATCTGAGGATAATCTCTCTAAATAAAACAGATAAATAACAAAAAGAGAATACATAAATGAAAATAACAAAACAAAATTTTTAAAAAAACAACCTGTTTTAGTTACTTCTGTTTTATGCTCTTTAACTAAACTCCCTGTTGAAAGAAATGTATGAGACTTATAAAGACTATGAACTAAAATATGCACCATAGCAATTGAATATGCTCCTATACCGCATGCATAAATCATCAACCCCATTTGACTGACAGTCGAATAAGCAAGTTTTTTCTTAATATCGTTTTGATAAATCATTGAGATAGCGCCAAAAGATGCTGAAAGAGCACCACTATATACCAAGATCATATTCATCAATAATGCATCTGAAAAAACTTCAGACATTCTAATTAAAAGAAAACCTCCAGCGTTGATAATGCCTGCATGCATAACTGCTGACACAACGACGGGAACTTCCATAGCTTCGACGATCCAAAAATGAAAAGGAAATTGAACTGTTTTTAAAATAACACCCACAGCCAATAGTATAGAAGGAATGACCATACCACTATGAGAGGCATCATTATTTTGAACAGCTTGAATAAGATTCAAAAAATCTAATGATTTAAAATTATTTATAAGAAAAACTGCTGATGTTACAATAAAAACATCCCCAATTAGATTTATAATATTTCTCTTCCAACACGCCATCCTTGCCTGTAATCTTGTATTATAAAACATCATCATATTATGAGAAAAAAATTGAGCGGCCATCCAAAAAATTAGGAATAAAATTAAATTCCCAGAGACAACTAAAAATATGACACTCAATAAAGCCCCATATAGATGCATAAAAAAATAATTTTTATTCTCCTCACTTGCTAATGAAGACAAAGCGTATTGGCAAACAACACCTCCTATCAACGTAATCATAACAAGCATTAAAATAGACAGAATATCAAAAACAAAAGAAAAGTTTACATGATAATCAGCAAAATTAAATTGGAATAAATGAAGATAAAAATCACCATTCATATTAAAATTAAAAAACAATAATAAAGACAAAATGAAAGGGACCCAATGCAAAACATTCTGTAGACGATAGCTCATATAAACCTCTTACTTGTGATACCTTGATAAGTGTCATTTATTTCATATTGAAATTCGGAGAGATCACCCTTTGGTGAAAAAAACAATTCATATTTCATATTTTTAAAATAATCATTCAACTTAATACACGCAGGTGTTCTTTTTCTTATTCTGGCTAAAAATGGCGATGCGATACAAAAATCTTGAACCCTTAAAGAATAGGTTTGCACCTTCTCTTTTTTAATATCAAAATACTTATACTCAAAAAAAACATCTCCCTCTAAGGAATACGAAGGACCCCAAACCCCTCCAACACTCCATGATGCACTAGTTAAATCAGGCCAATTAATAACCACACAAGAGTCATTGCCCCTATATTTAAGAGGGAGCTCAACACTTTTACCCGCTTGAAGGTGTTTAAAGACGTCCAATTTCATACCCCTTATCCAAACTAAATCTTCAGAGTTTATTGTCGTCAAAAACATTTAATATATAAAATATATAATAGTTATTGTATTAATAAGAAAATATTATCAATAAGGACATCTTTATGAATTGGATTAATTTCAGGCACTTATATTCATTTTGGATGGTATGGAAACACCAAGGATTTCATAAAGCCTCCCTTGAGATGAAAGTTGCACAACCCGCAATCAGTGAACAAGTTTCCCAGCTAGAGAATTACCTAGGGAAAAAACTATTTATTCGCTCCACTCGATCCCTTGCTCTCACTGCAACCGGTCGACTTGTATTAAATTATGCTGATGACATTTTTTTAAAAGCAGAAGAAATCAACCAAGTCATTAAAGATGACCTCAATACATTCTCTCCGCATACTATTCAGTTTGGTGTTGTCGGTGGCGTTTCTCGAACATTTTTATCACATTTTGTCTATTCGGCTAATCCTTTATTTCAAAATTCTCATTTTAATATTCTCACAGGATCTTCTGAGGATTTATATAAAATGCTAAAAAGCCACCAAATACATATTGTATTTTCACTAGAAAAACCTGATAAAAAAGACTTAAATAAGGTAAAATATAAAAAAGTAGGTTCTAGTCATATGTGCTTAGCTGGGAGCTATAAAATCATAGACAGTATCAAGAAAAAAAAATTCTGTCTCTCAACACCTATTTATGAATTTCTGCACCCTTTCCCAGCAGATCCATTTGAGGAAATTATCACTCCAAAGTATGGAATTAAAAATGTGAAAAAAATCAAAACAGATGATATTTCTTTATTGAGATTTTTTGCAGAAAAAGGATTGTCTCTTATGCCTGAGATAGGAGTCTTAGACGATATTCAAAAGAAAACCTTACAAACAATACCTCTCCTTGAATTAGAAAAAATTAATATTTATGGTCACTATTATAATTCTGGACCTTACAAAAAAATCGCTGAAAGGCTATTAGAAATAATTTAAGCACTTTTTTCTTGGGCAACACCTTTGTGTTGCTGACGCGCTTCTTGAACAGATTTTATTAGATCATCATCTAAATCGATTGATTGTGACTTTAATTCTTTAACCATCATTGCAACTGCGGAATAAGCTCTTTCATAATCTGGGTCTGACTTATAACTCTCACAAAAACATGAAAATGCTTTTTGCATATCACCACTTTTTCTTAAAGCCAGGCCTTTATTAAAGTGCAAAAGATGTAGTTTTGCTTTATCCCCTAATATCTGGATAGCACTATCATAAGTTTCAAGGCCTTTGGCGTAATCACCTCCAGCAACTAAGGCTATTGCCATACTATTAAAGTGTCGAGCGAGATCATCACCACACTGAGTTTGTGCTAAAAGTTGCATAGCTAAAGGAATGTCTCCTTCTTTAAACGCTAATTTTCCTTGTTCATCTTGAAGTTCTCTATTATCTGAATCTAGTTTTTCAACCTGTTCAAAAACATCTCTTGCTTCATCATGACGATCTGCTTCAACATAAGCGCTTCCAAGATTAAGCAAAGATTGAATGTTACAAGGAGAAGCTTCTGTAAGCTTTTTTAATAGATCAATAGATTCGTCATGCCGACTCATTTTTGAATAAACTTGAGCTAAAAGCCGTAAGGCTGGGACGTAATCTTCTGTATCATCAATAGCTTCTTTTAAGACCTTTTCTGCCCGGTCATATTTACATAAAATAAACCAAATTTCCCCAACAGCTGTTTTTGCTCGAGCACGAAAAGGACCTTTTTTTGTCACGCTTGAATTTACCATTTTCAAAGCTTCAGTTGGTTGACCTTCTAAAATCATACCTTCTATTTTTCTTATTTTCGCCTCTACAGGAGATAAGTTTTTTTCAGCATCTATAATACCTTGTACCATTTCTTTTGCGGTTGACTTATCAAATGGCATTCCTAGAATATGAGGAAGACCTAACTCTTTTGTTAATTTAATATCTTGCTCATTCATACGTTTAGAAAAAATTAAACATGGCATATGTCGTCGCGAGCGATGATTACGCACACGCTGTACAAAAACAGTTCCTGGCATAGCATCCATTTCCCAAGCACAAATCACAAATTGGATGCGGCATTTCTCAACTATTTCTTCTGCCTCAGCTCCAGTTGTCGCTGTATGTATTTCAAATTTTTCATCAAGACTTTGTAACAAAACATCAAAAAACAGGACATTCGTATCAACTTGATCTAAAATCAATATTTTTTCAATTGCCACAACATCACCTACTTAGAAACAAGACAAAGCACCCCAAGTCACATACTTGTAACGATGCTGTTATCGGATCATTTTCTAAGGACACAAGTCTGATATTCAAAAAAAGACAATTTATATATATTTACTCTTTTAAATTAACCATTTGCTTCTTCAGAAATAAAAAGGCAACCCCTCCAGTCAAATTCAATGTCATTTGACCTACAAAATAAAGATTAAAAATATTAGCTCCTCCCTCCATTCCAATCTGTTGGAAAAAAAACTCAAAACTTAAATGCCCAACACCCGCACCGCCTGGAGCCAGTGGCAACGCCGTTGAAAGCACAGCAAAGGGCAAAATAATAAACACAGAAGTCCAAGGAATGATTCCTGAAAAACTCGCTTGCGTAAACACCCAGTAGCCAAACAAATTTGTTATTTGTACACATAAAGAAATAAGAGTTGCTCGAAAAATAGCCTTTCCATCTTGCATCTGCACTGCACGGATACATTTTTTAAATATTTCAATACGTTGCAACATTGTTCCAAATGGAACCCAACCAATGCTGATACAAAATAAACCCAAAGCTAGCCCCATTCCCAAACCTAGTGTCATTCCACACCAACCCAACAGGTAACCTGGCATTTTTCCTGTCCACAGCCCAACCATACTTGCACACGCCCCTAATATAAAAAGTGCCATCACTCCCAGCACCCTATCTAAAAGAACTGTCAAAAGAACCGCATGACGGCTTTTAGCTTGATGGTATTTATAGACATACCAGCCTTTTAAGACATCCCCACCAACAGCTCCCGGCATCACAGAATTAAAAAAAAGACCTGCTGACGTCAGCAGCAAAACCAACTTTGTTGGCACGTCACTTCCAGCTCCCTTTAGAAGAACTCGCCATCGCCACGCTGATAGTAATAATGAAGCACCTAGCCACAACAAAATAGAAGTTAAAAAAAGATGAGGTTGTGCCCATAAGATCCAGAAAAATTTTGGATCTAACTTTCCGCTCTGTATAAGCCAGTAAATCAAACATATTGTAATTGCTGGTCTTATTAGGTATTTGAAAAATTTCAATATTGGATTTTTCATCAAATCAACCACCCTATCCTTGATCATCATCAATTTTTGCCGATACTCACCTTAGGAGATGATCATATGGTACAAAAAATTGCAGATAAATCCGCCTCAATTCTTTGCGTCGAAACATCAGGGGCAGTAAGAACTCTACTCACTGATGTTTTAAGAAGCCTAGGTTTTGAAAATGTTCAGAGTATCTCCAGCACTAAAGATGCTTTAAGTGCTATGGAGGTAGAGCCCGTCGATTGGTTTATTTCACCTTTGATGAGCGATCAAGATGTCAACTGTCTCCAAATTTGTAAACTCATACCAAGCTTTCCTTCTCTAGCCCATACCCGAGTCAGCCTTATTGTCGCTGAAGATGAATTAGACGCTGTTCCAGCAGCTTTTGAACTCGGTATTATGGATTGGGTAGTCAAACCATTTAATAAAGATACGATTACAGAATCATTCACCAGTGCTCTGAAACGACTTGAAGAGTTGGAGTGGGACGATACTCTATACGCAGCAGAGAGACTGCGAGCCTATCTTACAGAGCATCAAAAATTTGATAGCCGACTTTCTCTCGAAAAGTCTCTTGTACGCATGTACCCTGGATTTTCTGACCTCCTACTTAACCTCGTTGAGCCTCTCTCTTCACTAGGGCAAATCGCAGCAGCAAAAGCAACTCTCCATCAAGTGGAATTATTAGATCCAGAACAAAAAGAGACCATTACAGAACTACGAGAAAAATTTATTACACCTAACGATGAAGAAGGTAGCGAAGGAGAAGAGGGTGAAGCAGGACTGCAATTTAATTCTCTCGATATCCAAAAAGCAGTTGTGATCGACTCTACGGACGACGAACGAGCAAAGGTTGTTGAAGTTTTAAAAGAGCTTGGAGTTCCAGAAATTTTAGAATTTAGCGATGGTGAAAGTGCTTGGGAAGCTATCGATCAAACTGAAGATATTGGCGTGATTCTCCATGAATGGAGAGTGCCAAAACTCACCGGGCCTCTTTTGATCCAAAGAATTCGCAAAAGACATGCAACCACTCCGGTTATTGTCACCACCTCACTCGTTGAGGAAGAGGATAAACCTCTCCTACGAGAAATGGGAGCTTTCACACTCATTCAAAAGCCTTATGAGCATCATGAAATTGTCGGTGCTATTGTTCACACGATCCAACAAGATCGTGCTCCAACTGAAACCGGTACGCTTGAAATGAAGATCATTCAGCTTCTTCACAGTAAAAAATTCGAAGATGCCATGGCCCTTCGAGAAAAATATACAGCAGCTACAGATATCTCTGAAGATCGCAAAGGTAAGATTGAAGCTGAGTTTGCATTTGCTGATAAAAACTACTCACTAGCGAGAGACCTTGCAGCCAATGCTTTACGAGCAGGTCAAGAATCTATTCCTTTGCTCAATCTTTTAGGAAAATGCCTTATGTTTCTTAGAGAGTTTGATCAAGCGCTTCGCGTTTTCAAGAAAGCTCAAAAAATGTCACCACAAAATATCGAGAGACTCTGTTCAATCGCAGAGGCTCATTCTGAACTTGGCCAAGATGATGAGGCAAACAAAACTCTTGAAGAAGCAGCCTCTAAAGACGAAGGTTCTGCTGCTGTTCAAGAAAGCAGCGCAAAAGTAGCTATGGATCAAGGCGACACGGATCGAGCAAAAGAAATTATGGGACAATTAGAATCTTTATCAGAGATTATAGCTTATATGAATAATAAGGCTGTTGCTCATGCGCGATGCGGAGAAGCCGAGAGCAGCCTTGAAATGTACCGTCAAACCATTGCCTCTATTCCTGAAGACCGCATCGAAATCATGGCTTCTGTCAAGTATAATCTTGCACTCGCATTTGCAAGATTAGAGCAGTATGATCCATGTTTGGAGGTTTTAGAAGAAGTTATAAAAGGCCCTAACCTTCCTGTTAAAGAAAAAGCTACTTCACTCAGTAAACGCGTGTCGAACGCACTACAATCAAATGTGAAACTAGTTATTAGAAGCGGCGGAACCATACCTACTCCAGAAAATACTCAACCTGGAGAATCTTCTACTCAAAATGCAGAAACAGCAAAACCTGAAGCAGTAGCAGAGCAGCATACATCTCAGGCTTGGCTCCTGGCTCCTGTTCAAACATCAGCTGGGGACTTGTGCTGCTTTCAAGTGTTTCAAAACCCAGAAGATGCTCCTGAAATCGTCACAAAACTCTTAAGTACAATTCCGCATTTTTCTGAACGACAAGCTATTAAAAAAGAAGGGGTTTGATTTTTCATTATGGAAAATCAATCCAAAAAAGAGTAGAAATCAACCCATAGACAGTTTCATACACCACTCTTACTTTGACCGATGTTTTCGCTCTTGTAGAGAAAATGCCCACCGGTATTTGAAGGACATCATAACCACCAACAGAGCTCACTGTTTTTACTTCATATTGATGCTCAGCGGCTCTCCAGTACCCTAAAGTTGTCGCAACATCTGATACCCATATTCCATCATACTCAGACACAGAGGGAGTCAATTTTATTAAAGACCCACTATCCTGCCTTTCATAAAATTCAGGAAAAACATGTATCTTCTCTACATTTTCATGAGCAAAAGATAATTCTCCTTCTTCGAAATGCTGAGGTGGTTGGATTTCTAGTAATAGATTTTCAACGCTTCGCGTCACAGCAAAAGCTTGCGTCAAACCATCCATAACAGTTTCACCATATACCGGTGTATAAGATTTTTCAGAAGATAACGAAATAATCTTAGGAATAGAACTCCACTGCTCTGCATATGCGATTGGGTAGTCAAAACTCTCGCCACTTTCTGTTTGGATATTCACAATTACATGCTCATTCTGCTGAGGGTACTTTCCTACAATCCAGCTCCCAGAAAAACCAAACATCCCTTTGGTAAGAGATGTTTGATCAAAGGATCCAAACTCTAGCAATCTCGACTTTTCACGAGATATAAATCTCGCTCTCGACCACCATTGCCCTGAAAAAATCATCTTCGCCGCCACGAGACCTTCGCCAAGAACTTGCACAAAAACGCGCTTCGACCTTTTCAGAGCTTCACTCTTAGCAAAATCACTACCCATATATAGCTCTAGAATATCCTGAGAAGATTCGACCAACACATCTCCCCCAAACCTTATAGTTGATATAGCACCAGGTAAATCAACAGTAGGAAACATATTATTTGATAAAGCTTGTGCAGAGCCAACCACAAAAAGAGAAGTTTCAACTCCAAGAGTATCATTCAAAACCACCCACCCTGTGTCACTCCACAGCAAAGACACATCTGGGAACTCAAACCCTTCACCTGATCCTACGTATCGCACTTGATATTGAAGACCCTCTACGGATAAAGACCAATCCCATGTCCCTAAAGGGCGGCCTTCATGATTCATAAAATGAAAAGAATACTCAGATCCCTCGCTCAACTCTGAGGTAGAGATTTGAAACATATTATTTGCATCTAAAAAAATTCTTTTCTTCAAAGTCGAGTGAGTTCTATCAATCAGCCAAATAGAAAAATCTGGAGACAAACCCAAATCTGGACTCACAAGATGAAGCCTCAGATAAGGATTGCTCTCCTCTGATCCTTCTATTACAGGAACTTGTCTATCATCTGTAGTGCGATTTGTTGGTCTGTCACCACAGCCTACTCCCAACAAGACGACAAAGGCAGTCAATATCCGAAACATAGAACCTCTCACAATCAGAACTCTTTATAAAATCGTAGCATCAGAGGTTTTGATTTTCAGTATTTCAAAAAACAAACATAACTGAAAACGTCATTTTCATTCTGGACTTGGGGGTTTTGCCCATGCGCTGTATGATAGTCTGGCTGTGATATAGCGAGCCTTAGAGGAGAGACACCTATGAACACAACACGCAAAGATCTTCAACAATGGGTTGCACAAGTTGCTGCCTTAACAAAACCAGAGCGCATTCAATGGTGCGACGGCTCTGAAGAAGAATATCAGTCCCTTATTGACCTCATGCTTAAAGATGGTCAGCTCACTAAACTCAACCAAGACACTTATCCTGGCTGTTACCTGCATAGATCAGATCCGAATGATGTTGCACGCACAGAGCACCTTACTTTTGTGTGTACAGAAGATAAAAATGACGTTGGCTCAAACAACAACTGGATGTCTCCTCCACAAGGGCATGAGCGTGCAGATAAACTGTTTGACGGTGCAATGCAAGGAAGAACGATGTATGTCCTTCCTTACTGCATGGGCCCTCTCGACTCTCCTCATGCACGTTGTGGTGTTGAAATCACAGATAGTGCGTATGTCGCAGTGAACATGAAGATCATGACACGTATGGGTGCACAGGCTCTTAAACGTATCGAAGAGAAAAAAGAAGATTTTGTAAAAGGGCTTCACAGCACTGGTGATCTCAACATCGAAAACAGACTCATTCTTCACTTCCCAGAAGAGCTTGCTATTAAAAGTATTGGGTCAGGATACGGAGGAAATGCTCTTCTTGGTAAAAAATGTCACGCACTCCGCATCGGCAGCTACCAAGCTCGTCAAGAGGGTTGGCTCGCTGAGCATATGCTCATTGTTGGTATCGAAAACCCTAAGGGCGAAGTCCATTATGTCGCTGCAGCGTTTCCTTCTGCGTGTGGCAAAACCAACCTCGCTATGCTGATTCCTCCAGAAAGCCATAAGGGCTGGAAGATCTGGACTGTTGGTGATGATATTGCTTGGATTCATCCTCATACTGACGGCCGCCTTTATGCCATCAACCCAGAAGCTGGTTTTTTTGGAGTTGTTCCTGGAACATCATCAAAAACAAACCCAAATGCTATGAGCATGATTCAAAAAGACACAATCTTTACTAACGTCGCTGTGACAGAAAACAATGAGCCTTGGTGGGAAGGAAAAGACAACGAAACTCCAGTCACAGATTGGCAAGGTCGTTCATATGAAGCTTCCCGTGGGCCTGCAGCACACCCAAATGCTCGCTTTACTGTCTCTGCAAAAAATTGCCCTTCATATAGTCAAGAAGCGGAAGCTCCTGCTGGTGTCCCTCTTTCCGCAATTATTTTTGGTGGCCGCAGAAAAGACTCTGTACCTCTCGTTCAAGAAGCTCTGAGCTGGGAGCACGGAGTGCTTCTAGGCGCATCGGTTGCATCAGAGACAACAGCTGCTGCAACAGGTGCTGTTGGAGTTGTACGACACGACCCAATGGCCATGAAACCGTTCTGTGGATACAGTTTTGGTGCTTATTGGAATCACTGGCTCAGTTTTTCAAAAGAATCAGCAAATTTACCAAAAATCTTCCATGTAAACTGGTTTCGACAAGACCAAGATGGAAAATTTATGTGGCCAGGCTTTGGCGAGAATATTCGCGTCCTTCGCTGGATTCTTGAAAGAACTGCTGGTAAAGGAGAGGCTGTCCATACACCAATTGGGAACGTTCCTGCTCCAGAATCCCTCGACATCAAGGGGCTTGACCTCAGTGGCGATACTCTAAAATCTCTTTTAACTGTTGATAAAAAAGCATGGGCAAAAGAGATGAGTGAGATGGGGGATTATCTCAAAGGTTTTGGAGAAGACGTTCCAGCAAATCTTCTCTCTGCTCACAAAACTATTGTGAATGAATTAAGCTAAATATATTTTAATTAAAACATTGATGGAGCCTTCTATCTATAAGGCTCCATCAATGTTTATAAAATTCAGATTTTACTCAAAAATCTTACCTGGATTTAAAAGGTTTTGTGGATCAAACATCAATTTGATTTTCTTCATCCACTCCATCTCAATATCCGTTCTTGAAAAAAAGAGGTCCTCTCTTTTTAAAAGCCCAATCCCATGTTCCGCGCTAATACTTCCTTGAAGATTTTTAAGCTCTTTAAAAACCTCAAGTTCAAGCTCCCGGACATGTTCCTTAAAAATATCAAAATCAAGCTCTTTTGAACCCACATAATTAATATGAATATTTCCATCCCCGATATGGCCAAAAAGCACCATACGGACATAATTCTGAGCTTGCGATAAAGATTCAACGCGAGAAATCAAAGCTGGGAGTTGACTTAAAACAACGCTGACGTCATTTTTATGAACACGCCCAGCACACGCAACACTTTCCGTAATGCTTTCTCTTAATGCCCATAGCTGTTGATACTCAGTTTCAGATGAAGCCATAACTCCATCTATAAGCCATTCTTCTTCAAAACCTTTCTCCATTACAGTTTGTAATTTTTCTGAATCTTCAGCCTCGAGCAAAACATAAAAAGGACTGCGCGTTGCAAATGGTGTTTTTAAACGATGACTTTGAAACTCTAAGGTAATTTCATGGGCCTCTTGTGTAAAAAATTCAAATGCAGACAAGTGCAATTTTTCTGCATGACATAATTGCAAGAGTTTTAAAATATCTTCAAACCGATGAACTCCAAGACACACAAGTTGTGGGTCCCCAGGAGGCAAAACAAGACGAAGAGTTGCTTTCGTAATAATGCCAAGTGTGCCTTCAGATCCTATGAATAGGTTTTGAAGATCATAACCTGTATTATTTTTTCGCAAACCATGACCCATTTCTAGAACACGACCATCAGCAAGGACAACTTCAAGACCTAGAACTTGTTCTTTAGCCCCTCCGTGAGCAATAAATTTTAGCCCTCCTGCATTCGTGGCTAAATTGCCTCCAATATGACAACTCCCTTTAGCAGCAAGATCAAGCGGGAACATTAAGCCACATTCTTGTGCGCTCTCTTGAGCTCGCTGAGTTTTTACACCTGCCCCCACTTCAATAGTCATATCGATGGGATCAACACGATAAATCGTGTCCATTTTCTCAAGGGACAACACAAGGTCTTCACCTAAAGACACAGCCCCTCCAGCAAGACCGGTACGCCCACCGCTAGGGACAACTGAGATACCATGAGCCGAACAAACTTTTAAAAGATCACTCACCTGCGCTGTCGAGACCGGGTATGCAACAGCTAAAGGCGTCCCCTTCGTCATCCCTGTCCAATCAGTTGCAACAGCACAACGTTCTTGCTCATCAAGCTGGATAACAATATCCAATTTATCTAAATCTTTTAAAAATTTTTCATGGCTCATAGCTGCCCTCTCTCTTATAAACTTTGATGCGCTGTCACATAAATCATATTCGTAATTTCCGTAACAGAGGCTCCTCTTTGCATAATATTTGCAGGTTTATTCAAACCGACCAATACAGGGCCTGTGAGCTCTGCATGAGCCATACGACTCAAAAGTTTATAAGCAATATTAGAAGAACTAAGATCTGGGAAAACCAGCACGTTTGCATCACCGTCAAGATCACAAAATGGAAATTCACGACTTCGCAGTGTCTGATCTAAAGCAACATCAGCCTGCATTTCCCCATCAACATTTAAATTAGGAGCCCGTTTTCTTACCAACTGAACAGCATCTGCAACTTTCCTTGCTTTAGGGTGAGGAGATACGCCAAAACTTGCATAACTCAACATAGCGACGCGAATAGGCTCTTGCAAATATTTTTCCGCAGTTTCTGCTGCTGCAATGGCAATCGAAGCAAGTTGTTCTGCTGTAGGATCAATATGAATTGTACAGTCCGCAAAAACTTTCATAACACCATCTAAAACGACAAGATAAACACCTGCTAACACACCGCCATCAGAAGAGCGTATCACTTGCAAAATCGGACGCGAAGAACTTCGATAGTCTCTTGTCACTCCATTCAACATCCCATCTGCATGACCTAATCGCACCATCACAGCTGCAAAGTAATCAGGATCTGTAATCACATGTTCAGCCATAGGGCGCGAAACTCCCGCCCTTTGTCGCCAATTATAAAGAGCTTCAGCATACTCCGAGCGCTTCGGTGAATGGTGTGGATCAATCACCTCAATTCCTTGAAGACTCACATCATGAACTGAAGCTTCATGCTCTATACGCTCACGATTTCCAACGAGACTCACACGCACATCATCACGACAGACTTCACGAACAGCTTTTAAAACCCTTTGGTCTGGATCCGACGTTACGATAATATGAGGGACACACTGACTGGCTCGTATTTTCTTCCTCAGATCTCTGATAATACGTCGTGTTGATCCTAAAATACGTTCCACTCGCTCTTCATATTCATCCATATCGACTTGAATACGAGCGACACCTGAATTCATAGCAGCTTGCACAACAGCTGGTGCTACTTTAAGCAAAACACGTTGATCAACTGGCTTTGGAATCAGATAGTCTTTCCCAAATGAATAACGAGCTGTTGAGGAGTAAGCTTGTACAACATCCTCTGGAACATCTTCATGGGTTAAATCTGCAATCGCTCTTACAGCAGCTAAAACCATTTCATCATTAATTGTTGTTGCTCGTGCATCTAATGCCCCTCGAAAAATATACGGAAACCCCAGAACATTATTCACTTGATTAGGATAATCTGATCGGCCTGTTGCAATGATCACATCACTGCGGACAGCTTTGGCTTCATCTGGTGTAATTTCAGGATCTGGATTTGCAAGCGCAAACACAATCGGATCTTTCGCCATAGATTTCAACATCTCAGGCTTTAAAGCTCCCGCAGTAGAAACCCCTAAAAAAGCATCAGCATTCACAAGTGCTTCTTCCATGGTTCGCATAGAAGTTTCAACAGCAAAACGCATCTTATATGGGTTTAAATCATTCCTTCCCGAATGAATAACACCTTTACTATCACACATGACAAGGTTCTCATCTGGAATTCCTAATTTACGAAACAAGTTGGCACAACCAATTGCAGCAGCTCCAGCTCCACAAATCACCATCCGAACATGATCAATCGTTCTATCTGTTAGCTTTAATGCATTTAAAAATGCAGCAGCAGCAATAATTGCAGTCCCATGTTGGTCATCATGAAAAACTGGTATGTTCATGCGTTTTCGAAGAGTTTCTTCAATATAAAAACACTCTGGCGCTTTAATATCTTCAAGGTTAATACCCCCAAAAGTAGGCTCCAATGTTTGCACAACCTGAATAAATTGATCTGGATCAGTTGCATCAACTTCAAGATCAAATACATCAATATCTGCAAATTTTTTAAAAAGAACAGCCTTTCCTTCCATCACTGGTTTTGCAGCCCAAGCTCCGATAGCTCCTAAACCCAAAACAGCTGTCCCATTTGTAATCACACCAACTTGATTGCCGCGAGCTGTATATCGAAAAGAGTCATCAACATTTTTTTCGATCTCTCGACAAGGACCTGCGACTCCTGGGGAATAGGCAATTGATAAATCAGTTTGTGAATTCAAAGGCTTTGTTGCTTTAATAGACAGTTTTCCCGCAGGAGCTCTCTCATGATATTCCAGAGCTATCTTTTCATAATCCATACCAATCCTTCTCATATTCCAAGTTTTCTTAAGTGACTACGCCAACATCAAATAGCTATACAGTCGCCTAAAGATAAGTCATTAATTCTCGAAGACCTGTATCCTGTATTTTTCTCAAATTCACAAGCGCTTGTGATCTCGACCCTTTACTCCCTTTTTGCAAAACAGCAAAAGCCACCAAACCATGCCTAGGGTGTTGAAAGTATCCCGCTAACGAGGACACAACGTCTGGCTCTGTCAGTGTACCAGTCTTCGCTCGAATTTTTCCTTCCTCTCGCTCTAAAAATCGATCTTTTAAAGTCCCACTTCGCGCTGACGCTGGTAAAGATGCCAGATACTCAGGGAAAATCTCAGGTTTTTTTGACATATATCTTAGCACTTGCACGATTTGATTTGATGACAATTGATTTTTTACACTCAAGCCTGAGCCATCATCTAATTGGACCTTACTTGCAATCCCCACGCGGTGCCTTAAAAAATCTTCAACAACCTTGACTCCTTTACTTGAGTCTTTCGCAACAATAAAACCAAGATTCGAAATCAAAACATCAGCAATATAATTACTTGAATGAAGATTTAAACTTTTCACTAAAGATCCAAGCTCCTTACTTGTATGTTTATATAAAGCATGAGCAGTCGATGGAACTCGACCCGCAAGAACAGGTCCTTCAATAATAACACCTGACTTCTGAAAAAAAGATCTCACAAATTCACCACTGGTTTGCACAGGATCATGCACAGAGCGATAAAACTTTTTCAAACGATGACCGACTGCAACGTGTCCGCGAACATGCAAACGTGAACGCCCATTTTTCAAGCTTTCTCTCCAAACTTTTAATTGCGTCTTACGCCTGCTCGTCAAAACATGATTTCTAATTTCAACCGCTTGAGAAGGGTAGGGGTCAAGATGCACAACAGCTTTCTTTCCAACACTTTCTCCCGGAGAAACCGCGATTGCTACAGTATTAAAATTCACACCAAAAGCACTAATAGGAGCATCCCAAGCGTGCTCAGATTTTTTAAGACCAGACCTTCTCGACTCATCGTGAGAGTCATTTTGAAATCGATCATTATCAATCACAATCTTCCCTGTAAAACGACGAATGCCTTTATGATGTATGTCGGCAGCAATTTGCCATAAGTTTTCAGAAACCAACTGCGGATCACCACCGCCTCTAATGAACAAATCTCCATGAACCACACCTGCGCGCAATTGCCCAGTATAAAAAAATTCAGTTTCAAACTTACGATTCGGCCCTAACAACTCCAGTAAAGCAGCTGTCGTCATTAATTTTGTTACAGAAGCAGGCGTCATCAATTGATCTGCCTTGGATTGATAAAGCGTATGTCCATCAGAGACTCTTTGAACAACAACAGACGCATCATCTACAGACCTAGACTGAAAAAAACTTTGTGATGGCTTCCCCCATAAGGCTTGAAAATAAATAGATAACACCAAAAAAACCCATGTCTTCATGTTTGCCTCCTTCAGATGTTCGATGACAGATCCCCCCTAGAACGTTATGATGCTGTTCTCGTTTTTAGGAGATCTCGCCATGGAAAAAGTTACTATTATTGGCACAGGCCCTGCTGGGCTAACTGCCGCAATCTATACAGCTCGCGCTGGGCTCAAACCCCTTATTTTTGGAGGGCATGAGCCAGGTGGACAGCTTACAACAACAACAGAGGTTGAAAATTTCCCTGGCTTTGCTGAGGGTATCATGGGTCCACAACTGATGCTTGATATGACAAAACAAGCAGAACGTGTAGGGGCTCGTGTCCGCAATGAATATGTTGATCGTTTCGATCTTTCCAAAAAACCCGTCCAGATGTGGATCGGAGATGAAAAAATTGAAACAGATACGCTGATTATAGCAACTGGAGCCACAGCCAAAACACTTGGCCTTCCTATGGAAAAAGAGCTGATGGGAAAAGGCATCTCAACTTGCGCAACATGTGATGGATTTTTCTTTCGCAATAAAGATGTCATGGTTGTTGGCGGCGGAGACTCCGCTATGGAAGAAGCCACATACCTTGCTCGTATTTGCCGCAAAGTCTATCTAGTCCATCGGCGTTCTGAATTCAAAGCCTCTAAAATCATGTTGGAACGCGCACAGTCCACTGAGAACATAGAATTTCTCGTTCCCTGGACGCCCGTCACTCCTCTTGCAGATGCTACTGGCTTAACAGGCGTAGAGCTTTGCAACACAGAAACACAAGAGACAAAATCTTTAAAAGTCGACGGTCTCTTCTACGGCATTGGTCACCAACCAAACTCGGCAATGTTTAAACCATGGGTTGAAACTGACACACACGGCTATATTCACACTACACAGAATGTAAACACAAACGTACCTGGTGTCTTTGCTGCTGGCGATATTGCTGATCCACTTTATAAACAAGCCATTACCGCAGCAGGTATGGGTTGCCAAGCAGCTCTTCAAGCATCAAGATACTTAGAAGAAAATGAAAGCCTTACGCACAAATAAGGAATCCTTATGAGTTGGTTCACATCTTTGTGGTCAAAATCACGTCAAGCCTCACCACCTCAAGAGCAAGAGGTGCGAGAAGTCTTAAAACAGCTTTCTATTCTGCAAGCTCCAGTAGGCCGCGACAGTATACACTCCCTCAATATTAGCGGGAATAAGGTACACATTAAGCTGCAAAGTAAACCTATTGTGCCAAGAGCCAGGCTTGAACGAGCGTGTATTGAAGCTATTCAAAGTCTCCCAAGTCATCCAGAAGTTATCGTCGACCTTGACATGATTGAACTTAAAAAAACTTCGCCTACTGCAAGCTCATCTCCATCAAAAAAGACTGCGCCTCAAACAAATCACAATCTCAGTCAAATTTCGAACATCATCGCTGTGGCTTCTGGCAAAGGTGGTGTTGGCAAGTCAACCACCACGGTTGGACTTGCTTTTGCACTCAAAGCTCAGGGCTATAAAGTTGGTATTGTTGACAGCGATATCTATGGACCTTCTATCCCCACCATGATGACTCTTGAGGTAGGGGCATCAATGGACGGTGAAGAAATTATTCCCGCAAAATCTTCTGGTATTTCAGTGATTTCTATGGCTATGTTCGCTCAACCTGCAGCTGCGCAAATCATGCGAGGTCCTATGGCTGGCAATATGGTTCGGCAGTTTCTCACTCAAGTCCAATGGGGGCAACTCGATTATCTTTTGATTGATTACCCACCTGGAACTGGAGACATTCAACTCACGATCTCTCAGACTCTTCCCCTAACCGGCGCTGTTATGGTCACTACACCTCAGCAAGTTGCAATCAGTGACGTACAACGCGCAATGGATATGTTTAAAACTTTAAAAGTTCCATTGTTAGGAATCCTCACAACCATGAGCTCCTTTGTTTGTGATGGGTGCGACAAACACCATAAAATTTTCTCAGGGCCTGGCGGTGAAGACATTGCAAAAGATAACCACATGGAGTTTTTAGGCAACATTCCTATCGACCCACAGATCGCACAAAGTGGAGATAGTGGATCACCTGTAGGCTTAGAGCACCCTGAAAGCCCAACATCAAAAGCTTATCTAGATATTGCACAATCTGTTGTACAGCAAGCACGACTCGCAGCACCACCTGTTGATGGGCTGCAGTCTTTCTCACTCACGTGGAGCTAAACTCATGTCTTCTGTTGGCGTTAAAGAAATATGGCAAGTCGATGATCGAACTCTTGGCATTACCTGGACAGATCAAAAGGAACAGCATTTTGATGTGGTTGAACTTCGCAGACAATGCCCTTGTGCTCACTGCAAAGATGAGATGACAGGTGCACAAAAAGAATTCACAGTCCAGGAAACCCTACGACCAAAGCATATTGCTTCTAACGGACGACATGCTCTCACAATTGAATTTGATGATGGTCATAAAACTGGGATTTATCTTTTTGAAAAGCTAAGAAATTTACCATCTTCTTAATAGGTTCACAGGGGTTCTAATGCGTTTTTTGTGGTTTGTATTTTTTTCAACAGCTCTTTACGTAGAACCTACCTACGGTAGAAACCCTGCAACAACAGATTATTATCTCATTACAGCTGGACCGTCCGCAGGCTTGCATACTCAAGGGGGCCACGCTCTTTTGAGGGCTCATGATCTTTCCACTGGAGAGGACGTGGTTTATAATTGGGGCACTTTTGATTTTGACGCCCCAAACTTCGAGTGGAAATTCTATCAAGGAAGTTTACTTTATCGAATGATGGTTCTTCCCACTCGTAGATGGCTTGCTAGTGATATGAGGCGCAATCCACGCTACACCTTACAAGACAAACTTAATCTCACTACACGGCAAAAAACAAAGCTCGAAGCAATACTGCAGTGGTGGAATCAACCAGAAAACAACCAATATCACTATCATATTTGGGCTAACAACTGCTCCACTAAAATCCGTGATATTTTAGATAAGATTCTTCAAGGGCAAATGCACGTAAAGTTTGAAAATAAGATCATTCATCAAACTTTCCGACATCTATGGCAACAAACCTTTGCTCACTGGAGTTCCATTGTTTTCAGCGTCAACCTCACTCTTAACGCAAAAGCTGATCTTCCTATTTCCGAATGGGATCGTATGTTCATTCCGGAGTACATGAGGTTATCACTTTCTGAGATGCTTGCTGTTGACGACGAAGGCCACCTGACATCAGAACCTTTTTTGCTTCCACCAACAGTTCTTCTGGCTGATCAACCACCACAACTCCAACCTTATAAACCCTGGGAATTTTGGATTAGTGCTATTTGGGCATTTTTAAGCACATTATGTGGCATTGTTATTTTTAAAAAGTGGAATCTCATACGCCGCCTCCTACTCCCGGTGACAGCAATCAGTTGGGCTATTCCCTCAAGTGTTGTTGGCTCTCTGCTTATTCTAAATTCTCTTTTCACATCACGTGAGTATTTATTTTTTCCTGCAACTCTATGGCTTTTTTGGCCTATCGATTTCCTTTTTCTACTCGCGGTCCCTGCTTGGTTAAAAGGACAACTCCCTAATCACAATCGGGGATATGGAAAATTACTTTTTCTTCTTTGCAGAACTCACATGATCGCTCACTGCCTCTACCTCACTTTATGGCTTCTTCAAGTTATTGAATCTGACATTCAAGCTATCGCAATGACGATGGCACCTGCCTCCCTTCTGATCATCGCAACTCTAGACCGATTAGGGTTGCGTTATCGAAATACGCAACCCTCCCAAGAGATTCTCTCTAAAATTAAGGAAGCTCAAAATGAATTCAAAAATTAGAGACTCTTTTGTCTTATATAGCAAAGGAATGGCAATGGGTGCTGCTGACATTGTACCTGGAGTCTCAGGCGGTACAGTAGCTTTAATTACTGGCATATATGATCAGCTCTTAAAATCAATTCGCTCTATCAACACCCAACAACTCCAAAAACTTGTACGACTACAGTTTCGTGATATATGGATTCACTGCAACGGGACTTTTTTAATCACTTTAGCGGCTGGTATAGCAACAAGCATCATTGGACTTTCTGGCCCTATTTTATACGCACTTCAACATCACCCAGAAATGCTTCGGGGTTTGTTTTTTGGTTTAATTTTAGCTTCTGCAAAACTCATCGCAGGACAATTAGGGCCATGGCATCAATTCCCAAAAATTACTGGAATAATAGGTATTCTCTTTGCAATCACGGTCAATCAAATTCCAGCTGCTCAAGCAGACTCTTCAATGATTTATATGGGTATCTGTGGCGCTATCGCTATTTGTGCAATGATCTTACCTGGAATATCTGGAAGTTTTATTCTTCTACTACTTGGAAATTATGACAATGTCTTAAATGCTATTCGACATTTTGAGATCAAAACATTATCTGTTTTCGCAGCAGGGTGTATCACTGGACTCTTATCATTCTCCCATGCACTGGGATATGCATTGCAGCATCATCGAAATCAAACAATGGCTCTTCTAACTGGTTTCATGCTCGGGTCATTGCAAAAAATATGGCCTTGGCGCATGACAACACATTGGCGTATCAATTCTCACGGAGAACAAGTTCCGTGGATAGATCATGCAATTTTCCCTACCAAGTCAAGTCTTACAGATATCATTTTAGTTGTTATCTGCGCTGTTATCGGTTTTTTTCTAGTTCAGATTTTAGAAAAGCATGGGAAAGAAAAACATGAAATCACAGCGCGCATATAAAAACATTTTTAT
>JBGCEP010000068.1:0-2615 GCA_045106415.1 Oligoflexales bacterium
ATTGTGATAAATGAATTGTAATGCTGTGCAACTGCTTGATAAAGAACAGTTTGGCTGGGATTTCGTGGGACATAGGATTTTTTATTCTCATTCTCCATTCTCGCTTCATACATGGTTGTCTGCATGAGATGAAAGGACATGGAATGAATATCAACCATCTCTTTTCCCGGAATTTGATAAGGTGTTACCTCAAAGTGATGGGCATCGTCGACTCATTTTGATCTTGGACGACTTGGCACCCTTTACTTCTGAGGTCTTGAACAATTATTGCAGCCCACAAACCAGGGGTCGAAATCGAATTGATCGTTGGTCATTTCTTTCAGCATTTATTGCGCAAAAGGTCCTCAAAATACCAACTGAGAACGGTTTTTCTTCCCTCCGTTTTTGCATTTTTTGCAGCTTTGTCACAATGTCTTCGAATAATGTCAGAGAGTCTTGGTAACACAGAAGCTGAAGTATTTAAACCAGATGTCTCTTTGATATAATGTTTGAGTTTTGATGCAACAACTAAAGTCTCTTGTGGCCCTTTGACAGTTTGTGCAGTCGCAGAGCTTTCGTGGTCTGAACTAGGGGCCGTTCTTTCTTCTGCCCATGCATCTTTGTGATTCATCACTGGGACATGAGCATTCCAGCAATCCAGCGAGCAGAATGCCGATTTCTGACAGCTTGGTGTTCCGCAAGCAATGTATGTGCTGTTAAAATGAATTTCTTTCCCACAAGGCCCGCATTTTTTCCATTTCTGATCCTCCATACTAGTACAATCTATTTTGTATGGAGATGGTTGAATAATGCAAATTTATTGCATTAAACTTTGAAGCCGCTGGCAAGTTTCACTGTTATTGTCAAGTTCAGCCAAGTAGATAGCGCTCCACCAATTGAAGTCAAAATCATACCAACCTGTATTGGTGGATTGCATGTGTTGAACTGTTTCACTTGTGGATTCCAAAGTTGCTATACTTGCTCTAGGATCTTGAAGGATATCTACCATTTTAGGTAATTGACTCTTGAAATTTTGATCGGTTTCAAAGAGCTTTAGAAATAGTGGGATAGACATCATTACCTCTGAAATAGCAAATCCTATCCACATGCTACCACCGGAATTTTGCTCTTTGTGGAATGTATAAAAATTCTTATGATCAATTTTCAGTTGAGACAGCTCATTAATAATGGTGTTTCTGTTTTTTAAACAAGCAGTTGCATAGAGTAGAGGGGTTACATCTGTTGTTTCAGGTTGAGTCTTAAAAAGAGTGTTAGTGACCCCGTGAGCTCTTTTTTTCGCAATAGAAAAATTTAATATTTGGTTATTGGTATTTTCTGCATAACCTGTTGCGGGTCGCAAGGTCCCACCAACTGTCCCACGATGATTGTTTTGAAAGACGAGTTGATTGTAAGGAAAAATGTTTTTATCCACAGAATCTAGAAATTGAGCTTCATCCGCTAATAAATTATCACGATCCCCTATAGTTCCTGGCCAAGAATTATAACCGGTCCAGATTGGGTGAGGAATTTGACCATGACAAGCGAGGCAGCTTGCTTGATCGTAGGTTGGGTCTTTAGTTGCAAAATCTAAGCCTGCAAACCTCCATTGTTCTTGGTTTTCATCGTAAACTGCAAGTTCAATTTTTTCTTTGGAGTCTTCTTCTGTGAGTACGCTAATAAAAAACTTCCCGTCTGGTGCATTAAGAATGACTCTCGGAGATTGTAAGCTTGTGAACCCTGCACTTTCTGAAGAACGCATCATCACCCAATAGGGTCTTGTCCAATTGGGTAAAGATTCAAAAATGGCCTCCACACTTCCATGACAAGCTACTGAAAGCGGGTCTTGAATGGTGTTCCAATCTGTTTGGCATGGTTTAGAGGTGTCTATAGATATAGACCCTGTAAGGGCTCTGGGAGTTTTCTTAGGGGCTTCGGCTTCATCTGAAGGGTTCTGAACCTGTTCTGCTGGTTTATCTTTTTGTTTTTTGCCGTTTATATTGGGTTTAGGAACAGGATTAGGATCCAATTGAACTTCAGGTGAGGCTTCTGCTTCTCTTTTTAAAGGAGTGTCAGCGGGTTCCAAATCCTCGCGTAGGATAGGTTTTGTTCTTTTTTCCTTGGAATCACTGTTTTGACAGGAAAGTAAAGACCCAAATATTGATAAAATCACTAAAAAACGCATAAAGATTCCTTTGTCTTTAGTTTATTATCGGCAGACAGAAGGAAATGATTTAGAAATATTTAGAGCGTTTGAAGTTTTTGGTAAAGAAAATGGCGTGAGGTCCCAGCTTTACCGCGATTTCTTTCTATGTCAAACCCTTCATATACGTAAGAACGACAAAAGGCGTGCTGTCGAAAAGTTCGAATTTCGTCAAGAAGACTGCTTCGAGGGAACTTAGACTTTTGGCTCAACTTTATTGGTTCTTTGAGCTCCAACACTCGTACATCCTGTGGATACTGATATACCAAATCCTCTAATTTTTGGTGCTTTATATACGAATCGGTTCATTAGAACTGTTACCCAAAGTGGTTCATCAAGAAATCTTAATAAGAAATGTTCAAAAAAAATAAGGGATTGCAAAAAGAAGCCTGAGCAGAGGAAATTGTTTGCGACAAAACAAAACGATAATTTCCAG
>JBGCEP010000069.1:0-14920 GCA_045106415.1 Oligoflexales bacterium
GTGACTTTTTTAGCTACTTTTTTCTTGGTGACTTTTTTAGCTACTTTTTTCTTGGTGACTTTTTTAGCTACTTTTTTCTTGGTGACTTTTTTAGCTACTTTTTTCTTGGTAACTTTTTTAGCTACTTTTTTCTTGGTAACTTTTTTAGCTACTTTTTTCTTAGTGACTTTTTTAGCTACTTTTTTCTTGGTAACTTTTTTAGCTACTTTTTTCTTAGTGACTTTTTTAGCTACTTTTTTCTTGGTAGCTTTTTTAGTGACTTTTTTCTTAGAAGCTGCTTTCTTGCGTTTCTTACCGGAAATTCTCTGCTTTCTGGCTGTTGCTGTTCCTAACATAATAATGATCTCCCTTTTTGATCAGGTTTAACTTGGTGCCCCTGATCCTCTAAGGGGCACAACAACACCACCTATGTCTTCGACAGATTAAAACGAAAGTTTAGGAAAAGATGAAGGCAAGTGTTTGGGAGTAGAGTCTTTTTTAGGGATAGCTGAACTTCTGAGGATAAAAAACACTTTAATAACAAAGGGATAGTCTCGAACATAAAATGCTGTTGTTTTGTCGGTAAAAACAAAGAGGTGGAGGCTGTCACCTCAATTTTGTCGAATTTGAAGATGGTTTTCTTGACTTGGGTCCCCCGTTTAATAAGTCAAGAACCTGCTGAACGTTTTGTCTTGAAGATGTTTTTGATGGTGAATGGAGGTTTTGAGTTGGTCTTGTCTGCTTCTGTGATGGAGGCGTAGGGGGTATTGATTTTGTTTTTTCCTCGGCGATAACATGACAAAAATCAGGGACATTATCGCTGTTAGGTTTTTCTTGTGAGGATAAAATAAGATGGAGAGACTGTGGATCTGCTCGTTTTGCTTGTTGTAAAATATTGTCAGGCTTGCCTTGTCCAACAATGTGCCAGAGAGCAAAATCTTCGCTATCTGTCTGAAAAGGTAGGCATTCTTCATGATTTCGGGTGAGGGCACGTATTAATAAGCCATCTCGAATGAATTGTGAACTTAATGGGCTCCCAATTGAAATTGGGGGCAAAGTTAAACTATTAAAACAATGCTCCCATTCTTTTTGCGCATTCTGCCCAGCGTATTCGAGTTGTTGTAGGAGTTTTGTTTGAGCTTGGTAGTCACCATAACTTCGAAGGAGTGTATCGTGATTTTTTTGTTTTTTATGACCAAGGTTAAGTAAAGACTTTGCTTCGCTTAGGATAACAGCGGGTGTGTTGAGCTCTGTGCCGTCTTGGTTGTTTGTGAGTTGTCTCCATTCGACGAGAAGTCCTCGAATGTTTTCAATTTTTTGCTGTCTCCACTTAAGTTTCGCTGTGAGGTTTTTATGTTCACTGTGGAGCTCTGCTAGTCGCCCGAATTGAGATGCAAGACTCATTAGAGAGCTTAGCGATATGTTTTGTGGGAGCCCATTGTTTTGTTGTATGCTATCCCATTGTTTGTCTAAGGATTTTTTCTTTTGCACCTGATTTTCATACCACTTTTGCATACGCTGAAGAGGAAGACGGAAATCATTTTCATTTTCATAGAGGTGTTCTCGAAGTTGGTTGAGTTTTGCGAGCGTGGAATTGAGATTTTCTCTGAGTTCTTGGACTTTTTCTCTATCGAAATCTTGATTTTTTTGTTGTCCTTTTCGAAATTTGTCAAACCAGTTCAAAGTGTTTTCAGATTGAATGGTTAAGGCATGGACTGTCTTGTCGAACTCTTTTTGAAGCTCTTCTGACAATGAAAAATTTTGCGCTAGGTTCTGATCGGTGAGATTCCAGGTGCTTTCTGAGACCATAGCGAGGCTTTCCTCTCCTCTGTCGATCATATTGCGAGTAGCCTCAAGCCCTCTTTGTAAAAAAACTCTTTGAGATAAGAGAGTTAAGGTTTTTTCGAAATTCTGATGAGAAACGTTTTGTATGTGCGCGTCTTTCAGAATGCTCTCTATTTCATTTTGGATGGTTGTTATTTTTTCTAAAAGCTGCATTTGACTGGTGTTGCGGAGGCCGTCGAGTTGATCTTCAATCTGATGGATAAGGTGGAGTTCTTTTCTGAGTTGAAGAGGGTCTGCGACAGCATCTTTTCGTGTCTGTTTTTTGTGAAGAAAGGCTAATGTTTGGTAGCGGCTTTTGATGCGATCAAGTTGCTCAGCTAAGGAAGCGACCCTTAAAGGGGACAACTCTGGGAGTTGGGCTGAGAGACAAGCCTGTTTGCTGAGTAGGGCAGCTTGATTGTAAAGACTTTGATCCATATGAAGAGGCAAAGCTTTCGGGTTCGGGTCAAGAAGATCAATTTGGTATGGGCGAAACTTTGGTTCGTCAGAACATGGATCCCCATTTTTTAAGAGAGTTGTGAACTGGTTCTTTCTTTGCATTTTCCATAAAGAACCTGTGCTGTCACTCCACTCCATGGAAACTTGATGGCAAGGTCTATTTCCACCAAAAAGGTGAGAGAGAGCTGCAGCAATCTCAACTGACTGTTCTGCACTTGTAAAAAGGGCAGCGACATGAGCAAATTTTCCTCCACGACTGCGGACAGAAAAAACTTTTTCTTCGGCCTGAGGGTATCTTTGATATCGAAGAGAAAGCAATTGCATAATCGAGTCTCCTGAGGAAAAACATAATTTTATATGGTGATATAAGGAACTGTCTAACATTTTAGCATATTTTGATTTTGTCTTAATAACATGCGTAAGCTTAAGGTGATAGTTAAAATGAGTGGATCAAATTGAAGGACAAAGCTATGATGCGCTCGCAGATTCTAGTGATGATGAAATGAGGTAAATAATGAGTGCTGATCGCCGTATTCGAGATGGTCTTTATGGATCCATCGACGTGACCGAATTAGAGAGTCGAGTGATTGCGCATCCTGCTTTTCAGAGATTGCGAAGAGTTCGTCAAACAGCTTTTTTATCTCTAGTCTTTCCGGGCGCTTCTCATACCCGTTTGGAGCATTCTCTAGGGGTCATGCACCAAGCTGGTGTCGCTTGGAGAAAAATTGCGGCGAATCAAAAAAGGTTTTTAGCTCCATACTTGAAAACAGAACAAGATGAAGCTGTAACATCAGAACTTCATGGAAGTTTATTCCCAACGCTTGATAAGATTGCAGAAGTTTTTTCTTCAGAGAATATTTTGCAAATTGTAAGGCTGGCAGCTCTTTTACATGATGTGGGTCACCCTCCTTTTTCTCATAGTGGAGAAAGGTTTCTGCCAACTGCAGGGGCTTTGCTTGCAGCAAATCCAGATTTGAAAGATTATCTAAAAAATTATTTAAAGAGTTTTGATTCAGATATGCGAGTCGGACATGAAGTCATGACTATTCTGATTGTGGATCGTTTGTTGTCAGAGGTCTCTAGCGAGTTTGAAGCTATTGACCCTCGAGATGTCATCTCGGTAATTGAGCCAGAAATAGAACCAGCTACTTCGTCGCTATTATTAAAGCTGAGAGTCCACCACCTCTGCCATGAGTTGGTCTCAGGTGAAGTTGATATAGACAGGATGGACTACCTCCAGCGAGACTCTAAAGAGTGTGGCGTGCATTATGGATTATTTGATTGTGATCGTGTGATGGACTCTTTGATGGTGTATTGGGAGCCGCGAGAAAGCCAGCTGCATTTAGCTATTCAACAATCGGGTCTTGCTGCGTTTGAGGATTACCTTAGAGCACGACAATCTATGTATCTTCAGGTTTATTTTCATAAAACCTCTGTGGCCGCAGAAGCGATGATGCAATTTATTGGGCGTACTCTTAAAGATATGACCCTTCCCCCGTCTTTAGAGGATTATTTAAGTGTCGATGAGCATAATGTTCGATCTGTATTTTTGAATTACATCGACTTACATCTTGTAGGCGATGAACGACAAAAAATGATTACAACAATGGATAATTTACTGCTGAATAGAAAACTGTGGAAAAGAGTTTTTGAAATATCAGGAAGAGATCATCAGTTGCTTGATAGTAAAGATCGTTTTTTAGTTGCCACTTCTTTACTACAAAAAAGAGGGGTTGCTTTTGAAGTGATTTCCTCTACATCTTGTTTGACTTCTTTTCGAAGTCGCAAGCCTTATGAAAAGAGCTCTAATTACTTACGGCTGATTAAAAAGAATGATTTTATGCAGCCTCACGTGGTACCTATTGAAGATTATTCAGACATCATTAGTGATGGACGACGGGTTCAAATATCAAGAATTTATGTTGAGGCTGGTGAAAATTTTCATGAAATCCAGCAAGATGTTGCGCATTGCCTAAAAATGTAGACGACGGTAGAAGCTTAAAAACATCATTGGTTTCTCTATAAAAATACTCTGAGCTGGTTAGTGATTTTTATAGGAAATTTTCTGGTGTGCGCTCATGGGTGCCGTTTTCCATTTCTTGTATGCGGCGCAGCATTTCATCAATTGATAAGTCAAAATAGGCCTTTTTTTCTTTAAGCCATGCCGAACGCAATAGGACATCAAAGATATTTTTATATTGATCTTCTTTCATTTTTTCTCTTAAAAAAGCTGTGACTCGAGGGGGGATTGTCGGTAATACATGGCCAATATATTCATCTTGTGGAAATTCGTTTGCGAAATTCATCGTTGATCGTGGAAAAGTTGATGGAACCTCCCACATGAGGGGGGTTATATGTACAGCATATCCTTTATCAACAAGGTGTCCGATCATTTTCTCTCCGAATAGGCCATGAATTGGTGCGATGAAATTAGGCTCTAGGTGGCCTTGTGGATAATTAATAACTATATTTCCGTGCCCTTCTTGAATGGCGAACTCCACTTGTTCAACCGCTGTAAGGTTATCAGAGGTTTTAACACCTACAGAAATAAACTGAGGATGGTTGGCGACGAGTTGAGCGATCCCTTGTGTCGGTGAAAAGATTTTAGGATTTGAAAAAATAAGGTGATGAGGCAAATCTAAACTCGACATCATATAAGCGTCTAAAAGTGCGTGCTGATGAATAGGAAGTAGTAGATATACATTTTTTGTGGAAGGCGGTAAAAAATCCGGAAGTTGAGATTTTTTCTGAGAAATATGGACTTTAATTCCATCCATGTTTTTTATATGACAAAAAAGGGAGTCTATTTTTTGGCTAATAGGTTTTCCTAGAAAACCACCTGAGGGCTGAAAAAAGACATCAGGCAATAATGTGAAGACATGCCAAGCAACGTAAGAAGCATGCAGAACTTGACATGTTTTATGCTTGATCGTACTGAACATGCCTAAAGATGAATCGATCTTATCAAGGTGGTAATAATTGGGGTGTTTTTTGCGATGATCTTCATAAAAATCATCGAGGCTACTGAAGAAAACATGAAAACTCCAGTGGCGTTGAGTTCTTTTTTTGGCTTGCTCTACGTTGTTGCCGTAAAAAGAGCCTTTTTCACGATTCCATGTTGTGAATTCTGAGAGAATACTATCGTGTTTGTCGTTTAGAATCAGAGTTTGATGAAAGTATTGGTAATGTTCCCAGGCTCTGTTGGTTAACCACTCTTGTTTACTTAAATTTAACTGGTCATACCTTTTTAAAAGATTATTGTGGTACTCAAACCAATGCTGAAACTCTCGATGAGGAATGTTTTGTGATGAATATTCGTTTTGTATAAGATTTATAAATGAAGCGCTATTACTAAAAGATTGTTCTTGTTGAAAAAATCGAATTTCTTCCTTAAGGATTGCTTCTTCTTTGTGAATGTCTTTTAAAGAAAGAATATTTCCATAACTACTGTTATGGAGTAAGAAACATAAAGTTGCGGTATAAAGAAATAATTTGCTCAACGGTGTTTCCCTTTTGGTACTGCAGAAATCCTTAGCAGATTGTTGTCATAAATGATCATGAAGTGCAAGATTGTAATGAGAAGTGTTTTACTCGTATACCAGACCCCAGGACAATTATTCCGACTGAGATGCAGGTGTAACAAATGAAAATTATTGATTTTTATGTTTTTTTCTGTCTTGTTTTTTTTTCTTGTAAAAGCCGTGAGCGGGAAGTCTCTTTTGAGAAAAAACATGATTTTTCAGATGTTTACATGGTTGATAGTACTTTCCCATGGGATTTGAGCAAGCTTATAAATGTTGGTGTGATCAACTTTAAGGATGTCCAAAGTTGGGTCGTGTGGAATGATAACTCTAGAAAAGAAAAAATTCTTTTGGCAGAACTTAGATCAAGCTCAACCTTTAAGCTCTCTTTGACTGGACAAAAAAGAATTTCTTCAGAAAAAGTTTCTAGTTCTCTTAAATATTCAACGCACGATGCCAAAATTTCTTCAAATACTTCGTCCCAATCTAAAGCGAAAGTTGTTGTTGATTTTAAGAGTAGAGAAATTTCACAGAAAATTGAAAATTATTTAAAACCTTATGAAAACGTATTTGCTGTTGAAGATTCTGTAACTCAAGGGGGAAAAGGGTATTTGAAAAACCATCTTTCGTCTGATGTTGAGCTGACAAGGATTTTGGCAGCTTTCTCTCTTGATTCGACTAAAGATTTTGGGTTTGATGTCGTGAGCTCCTATCAGTTAGGAGGGTTGCAGGATATTCAGCAACAAGGAACATTAAGTGTAAAATCGATTCTTCAAAGGATGGAAGAAAAAGAAAATTATTCTGTCATTGTTCAACTCCCAGAGAGGCTTCATTGGGTAGGTCTTCACAAGTCAAAAGATGAAGTTGTTGTTTTTGATAGCGTGGGGTCTTCTTCAAAAACGCTTGAAGTTGGATATGGAGTTAAAATCTCTCAGGGGCGATTAAGTGAAGCGATAGAGGTTGCAAGAGTGACTTCGTTAGAAGGTCGTGATGTTAACCAAGTCCATTTTGATGGCGTGAGTCAAGAGCAAATGTCTATTCTGATAAGGCAGTGGAACTTTAAGCATATGTTAGGTGAAGTTTCGAGAGGTCGCCGTGTTTTGTGGGTGGAGAAACCTCATCAAACAGAAGATGGATGGCGATGTGGTTATCATCAGTTGGAAGCGGCGTATAGAAATTCACATGGGAAATCGTTGGATCTTAATAAAGAGAGTCAAGATCAAAGATTTTTGAATGAATTTTTAGGTGTCAATGGACAGTATGAAAAATTAGCGGTTGCAGTAGAAATATTGAGAACCGATCCTATAAACCAAGTTTTAGAATCCGAAATTGATTCTACCCCTACTGCACCTCTTTCAGAAGAGGTTTGGAAGAGGTTTGGGGAAAATATAACATTAAAAAAGTCACGATCATCTTTTGGAAAATCATGGCTCAGCGGGCTATCGTTTTTTGCTGTGATGTTAGGGGGAGGGGTTGGGTTTTACGCAATGACAGACTCTTGGTTTAAAATATCAAACAAACCAAAAATTATAGATGAAGATTATGATGGTGCAAGATCTTTACCTCCGAATCTTGTTCTTATAAAAAAAGAACAAGGTCAACTTATAGGGTATCAAGGGCAGCAATTTTTGGTTGATGTGAAAGGAGAATTTGTAGGGTCTTTAGTTTATTGATGATTATTTGCTGTGTGTTTTTTGAATTTCAGCGATTATTTTTATTATAAATGACAAATTCAGTTGTGGGGAAAAGCATTTCCTCAATGTAAAAAATCCTAGGTTTTTCGATCTTTAATACTTGTGATATTAAGATGATTTTAATAGGCCTGATTTAAAAACCATCGATTTTTTGAGTTAATTTGAGGTCCGAAATAACTCCAACGTCTACAGCCAATATTATGTTTGCCGCCGTATTTACCTAGTCTAAATCCCATTGAACAATTGTGTAGTTTTACAAGGAAAGTTTTATGCAAATACATTTCATGAAAATGTGCTGGGTTCCATTCGTCTATTACAAAGTTTTTTCGGATAATTTGAAAATATCACAATGATCACGTAACCGTTTTGATAGACATATTTGAAATGTTGACGGTGGTTAAATCGGAAGTTTCAAACACGATTAGTATATCAATACAGCTCTAAATTTAAAGATAGACGCAAGTTCTGTGGTGTGAATTTATGGAGAAGGAAGCTCTGGCTTTTATTACATGAGAAAAGTGAAAATTATCTTCGTTGAGGAACAAGTCTGCTTTTAAATCTGCATAAATATATTTAAGTAAATTCACAACAGCCGTTAATCTATACTAATTCTTTTCTTATATTGTATGAGAGCCTGCAAACATCGAATAGAAGATTCTTTTGTGTAGTGAAATTTATTATGAAAATCTTTCATAATTTGAGAGACTTTCTCTTGGGCGTTGTCATCAATTTTTTCTCCAGCTCCCCAAGCAAGGATTGAAGAAAAAAGGTCTTCAACAATAGTACTTCGGTCAGCGTAGAATTTAGCTCGTATTTTAATGAGAACGTCTTCAAAAATAATAGGTAGATGAATATCAGTATCTGGATGATCGAGTTTATGTGCTGCAATGCGATTTAAAATATTGTTGCGATGTTCATTTTTTTGATCATTTGGGATTTCAAGAAGTGATTCAACGTGACTCACGATATCTTCAGATGGCTGTTGATAAGAAGCTGTGATATCGTCCCAAATTCTTTCTTTACGGATAATAGCAACAACATTCGTAATATAACGATCTAGCAAATTAGTATATTCATTGTCACCAGCAAGTCCCATTGCCGAAATGAACTCGTCTTCAAATTTTTTAAAAAAAACATCTTGTATTTGAGAGAGGAAAAAATGGACATCATGATATTTTCCTCTTGGTTCAAACTGTAAAAATTCAAAGACAGTACGATCTTTAATGAGTTTTTCCAGCTCATTAAAAATATCAAGAGGAGTTAAATCACTGTTGTGAGATTTTTGTGCAGCTTGGTGTAAAATTGTCTTGATTTCACGTGGGGAGGCTCCGAAACGACCTTCGTAAATGAGCATGTGCTGAGATTCAGACCATAATTGTTTTCTATACTCAGTAAGAATTGATTTTTCATCCGAAGTAAAATGATCAGGAAGGCGTTTGCCTTGATAAAGAAGAATTTTACTGTAAGGGTCAAGCTTACTTAATGTTTGTCTTATTTCCTTTGGGTATAAATCTAATTCAGGCTGCTTGATGCGGGTCATGACAGACCACAGGCACAAAAGCTCTAAAGTGTGTGGGGTAATTTTTTGCGATCGTTCAATATTAAGAATGTCTTGTGAGTAGATATTCTCTTCTTTTTCAGGATCAAGCAAGTAAGGGACGGTGATGAGTTCAAATCGTCCTTTAAAAGAAGCGAAGTCAGGAGATGTTTTAAATGCATCTAAATGCTTTTCATTTGTTGTTGCCATTAAAACACTATCCATGTGCATACTGCCAGAAGGAAAATTTATAACGCCTCTTTCAATTGTTGATAAAAGATACTTAAAAGCTTCGATAGGTCTTTTGAGAAGGTCGGAGTATTCTAGGATGCCTCGATTGGCTTCGACAAGCTCTCCTGCGCAGAGTCTAAAATTTATTGTTTGAAGTGCGGCTGGGAGATTTGAATAATTTCTATCGATAGTAATTTGTTTTTCCACAGCATCGATCGACATCTGTGGTGAAATAGTGGAAATACCTATGCGATACTGTCTAGAAAAATAGAATCTCTCAACTTGAATGTGATTGAGAACTTTAGATAGAGACCCATCATATGTAGCGAGTAGAGTATCGAATATTTCTTGGTTTTGTTTGGAAAGACCGTGAAGAGTGATGTGGCGAGGAATGTGGTCATGGTCATTTTGAACTTCAAGCCAATCTTTCAGTAGCTTTGAGCGCATTTTTGGCGGCAGTAAAAAAAGAGGGTTCTCTTTAAATTCAGAAGTGATTTTTGCAGCTATTTTGCTTTGATCGAGCTTAGCAAATGAATCGTGATTTTTGAGGCTATCTTCTTGTCCAAACCCAATTCGACTGCCGCCTTTTGTGGAAGCTTCTAGAGCTGATCCTCGTTCAGTAGGAAAAATCCAATTAAAACGATAGACAGCACCATCGTGTGTTTGACTATAACGGCTAAGGGCTTCTGATATTGATTCAACGGTCGATGTTTTGGCTGAACCATTAGGGCCATGAAGAACAATAAGGCGAGACGTTGCGCCTTCTTGAGAAAATCTCTTCAAAATATTGTGAACAAAGTGCTGTGTGCTTTCGCCGCCAATAATAGGGCCGGATCGTTCTGATCCAACATCAAAAATATGATAACGAGGAATGTCTTCAAGGTGTTCATCGCTGTTTTTTTGTTTCCCATAATGTTCGAACATTTGAAGAGTGTATTGAGCGGAGCTTCGGATATGCATCCTGGGTTGTTTTTGAACAAGACTCAAAAACTCTGCAAATGTAAAAATAGATTCATGAGAGTGGTGCTTATACTCTTGATCTAGCTGATTGAGAATGTTGTTCATATGGCTCCCGTGAGCGGCGAAGAGATCTGCTTGGGTGTGGGTATAAAGTCACACTATGGATTCTAGCGGAGAAGAGATCTTGGTAAATCTGAAAATTCTACCTATTGGAGCTATTTGGCTGCGCTGAAGTTGAGAAAGAGAGCTTGAGTAAAAACAATATTTTGTAATTGGTGCCTGAGACTGGGCAAAGAGCTCCAAGCAATGCTATGTTAAGTTTAGTTTTCAATAACTTAGATTGGAGCGTGGCGATGAAGAAAATCTTCATTCTTGATACCAATATTCTATTAAGTGATCCTGCAAGTGTCTTTAAATTTGAAGATAATGATGTTGTGATTCCTATTTCTGTGATCGAAGAAATCGACCGTTTTAAGAAAAATCAAAGTGAAAAAGGTCGTAATGCACGAGAAGTATCAAGAATTTTAGATCGACTGCGTAAAAAAGGGAGCCTAACAACAGGTGTTCCCCTAGATGACGCGGGTGAGTCAGGAGTGCTCACTGTCCACCTTGGTCAAAATAAAGATATTTTGCCAGAGCTTTTGGAAGACTCCACTGATAATAATATTCTTGCTGTTGCACTTGAACTTCAAAAAGAAGCTCAAGGTCGTCAAAGCGTGCAAGTTATTAGTAAAGACACCAATCTTCGTATTAAATCCGATGCCTTTGGGCTAGAGGCAGCAGACTTTGAGGCTGATAAGGTTGATATTTCTCATCTTTTTCAAGGGTACCGTAAGGTGGGAGTAGATTCAGAGGTTCTTGATTCATTTGAAATGAATCAAGAAGTTTCCCTTGAAGATATGGGAGTTCCAAATGAGTTCTTCATTATGGAAGATAATGAAGATACGAGCCGTGTTTGCTATGGTCGTAATGACTCAGATTTGGGGCGCATCGTTCCTTTGGAGGATGCTTCTGAAGGAGTGTGGGGTGTTTTTCCTCGTAATGAAGAGCAAAGTCTTGGGCTTGCGGCCTTGGTTGATGACTCCATTAAGCTTGTGACTCTGTCTGGAGGGGCAGGTACCGGAAAAACACTGCTAGCTATTGCTGCAGGTCTTTCAAAAACAACAGACGAAGAGCAATATCAAAAACTACTTGTTGCGCGACCTATTTTTGCTATGGGCCAAGATATGGGTTTTCTGCCCGGGGATTTGGAAGAAAAATTAAACCCATGGATGCAGCCTATTTACGATAGCCTCGACTTTCTTCTTTCTGGAGGAGCTCCAGGGCGACAAAAGCGATTGAGCAATAGCTATCAAGAACTGATTAATCAAGGCTTGTTAGCGATCGAACCTTTGACGTATATCCGTGGTCGTTCTTTACCATCGTCTTTTTTCGTTGTAGATGAAGCGCAAAACTTGACACCACATGAAGTGAAAACAATTTTAACTCGAGCAGGGGATGGTACAAAAATTATTTTAACAGGCGATCCTTATCAAATTGATAACCCCTATATCGACTCTACAAACAACGGCCTTACATATGTGATCGAGCGGTTTCAAAATTCAAAAATTGCAGCTCATGTGAGTTTAAAACATGGTGAAAGAAGTGAGCTGGCTTCTCTTGCTGCACAGCTTCTCTAGAAAATTTTACTGATAGCTGTTGGTGTGACAGCTTGACTTCACACTGTTTTCTAGATGAAAATTGGATGATTCTTGTCTGTTTCATTCAAAAAGTGAACAAAGGCTTGGCAGAGCTCTTTTCTTCAGTTATGAATGTATGTCTGATTCGGCTTTGTGGTAGTCGTTTCCATTATAAAGTCACCAAAGAGGGTAGTCGTTGGAGATTGTCGATAGAGCTCGAGCTCAGCAGCTCGACAAAGTGCGCCTTGTAGGCGAAAGTCAAAATGAAATTATTCAAATTCAAGATGCGATGTCACGCGCGCGTGATATGGGTCTTGACCTTGTTCTTATTAGCGCAGATGTAAAGCCTCCAGTTGTTCGCATCCAAGATCTGAAAAAAGTTGAATATGAGCGTAAAAAGGCTCGTAAAATTGGACGTCATGTTTCAACTATGAAAGAAATTCAGTTCAAAGTGAATATCTCTGATCATGATTTATCTACTAAGATTTCTAGAATTGAAAAATTTCTAGAGCGTGGTGATAAAGTGAAGGTTCTTGTTCGCTTGAAGGGTCGAGAACGTGAAAATCCAGATCGTGCGGTAGCACTTGTGGAAAAAGTAGCTGAGAGTGTTGAATGTAAAATGTCTAGAGTTGCAGGTCACATGGTGACAGCGATTCTTGAGCCAGTAAAAGCGGCTGTAAAAAGTTAGCTTAAAATTTTTAGATTTTGATGGTCGTTTCTTTGTGGTTTTTATACCCGCGAAGAGACGATCTTTTTTTTTGTTGCTTAAAAATTTGACCACAATTCTCTTTTCGTTTTTAATAGACGGGAACATTTTCTATGTAGTGTCATGAAGTTGTTCGTTTCCAGTGCAAAATATCATTGTTTCAGAGTATGACGGGAGATGCTATGGACGTGGGTCAAGTTGGGGAAAACCGCTATCAGAATTCAGCTGCTTTGTTTCGGTTTTGTAAGGAAGCCCTCGAGTCACGTCACCAGGGGCAGGTCAAGGTCATAGATCAAGATGTCGGTGCTATTTTAGGCTATGACCCCGCCGACTGTAGTCATTGGAAGCGTGGGAAAAAGAATATAAAAAGCTTACCGACTCTGCGTAGTATTGCGAATCACCTTAAAATTGATGAAAAAATTCTTATTGATTTGACTGCAGGGCGTGTAGAACTGGAAGAAGCTTTATTTGAGTATCAAGGCTACGGTGCTTTTGCATTAAATCCTCACAGGTATGATCAATTGAAGCAAGATTTTTTTAGATCACCAGAAAAATGGCCGCATAGTGAAGCTGTGACTTGTGAGCAATTACTTGATGTGAATCGGCCTGAGATTTTAAGCATCATTGAAAAAATCTTATCTTCAGCCAATTGTACAGAGGCCCCAGTGTATATTCCTGAGGTTTATAAAATTTTTCAATCTATCGAGTTGCACTTTGTTGGTGAGCAGGTTGACCCTATTTTGATCGAAAATAATGTTGTGAGTTGTCGCTCAGGAGTTGAAGATAAAGCTTACGGGCGTTTCTTACTAGCGAAGAAACTGTTCTATGTGTTAAGAGAAATCGATCATGCTTATCTAAAAAATCTTATAAAAACGTCTCGTGAAATTTTTGATATTCAAGCGAATATCTTTGCTACAAATCTTTTAGTACCAGGAAAGCTTTTAAGGACTGAAGCTGAGCGAGTGCTTTTGGATCAGGACGTAGTACAGCAATTGGCTGAAGTTTTTTGGGTTTCTAAGGGCTTGATGAATCGACGTTTTCGAGATTATATGGAGCACCTCTCATAAGAGAGGCGTTTTTTTGAAATCCTTTTTTAAATTGTTGTTATGATGATAATTTCTCAAACTCTCTAAGCATAATTCAAAACAATAGACTTTAATAACATCATGTTATGATCTTGAGTTGTAACATTTTACTTTTCGTGCCGATCTCTATAAAAAACCCGTGTTTTTATGAGGCGCGTATGAGTAAACCGTTTCGTTTGCGAAATCAATCTTTGTTGGTGGTGGCTGAAGCCCCGGGTGGTCTTTATAATTCGAGCCAACTGCAGCTGATTGCATCTCTTGCGGATGGTGATACAGCTATGGTGAAGGTGACAGAGGATCAAAGAATAGGGTTGTTTGTTACAGAAGAACACTTGCCTCATACTCAGCGAAAATTAGAATCCGTGGGTTTAGGGTTACGACATTACCAAGATGGTCATGCTCAACCCGTGTCTTGTATTGGTGAAATGTGCCCAGAGCATCAACAAGATGCTTTAGGGGCATCGATGGATATTGCAGAACAATTGAGTGATTTATCTGCTGATTGTAGTCTTGCTGTTGGTGTTAACGGATGTGCAAACTGTTGTGTTCCGTGCCACACAATGGATGTGTCCATTGTCGGAGACGAGGCTGGGTATAAAATACGTATTGGCGGTCGTTCACATGAGCTTCCTGAGCTTGGCCAGTTTTTAGCTGAAGGGATTCCTGAAGCAGAAATATCTATGAAAGTCCGTTCGATTGTAGAGCTTTTTAATAAGCACCGTGAAGAAGAGGAAACGTTTCAGGAAGTTCTTGAGCGTATGGGAACGGGGCCTTGGGTGAAAGCTTTAGAGCCTTATAGCCAAGATGCAGCGGGCTCAGATGACCTCTTGGGGTTATCGCTACCTTCTGAAAATGAAGCGAGTGATTCTGAAGATAATGTAAATTTAGATAACAACGTTGACCATGATTCTGTGCCGGAGGGGAATGAGGTGTTGGGTGATTTAGATGAAGAAATCTCATTAGATGGTGGTTTAGATGGCTTAGATGAAGACTTTGGTGAAGAAGAAGTCTCAGCTGCAGGTGGTGGCGAGATATCTGACGACTTAGGTGAAGACTTTGGTGAAGAAGAAGTCTCAGCTGCAGGAGGTGGCGAGATATCCGACGACTCAGGTGAAGACTTTGGTGAAGAAGAAGTCCCAGCTGCAGGTGGTGGCGAGATATCCGGCAAGTTAGGTGAGGACTATGGTGAAGAAGAAGTCTGAGGTGCAGGTGGTGGCGAGATATACGAAGAAGTGGAGGCAGACG
>JBGCEP010000070.1:0-50519 GCA_045106415.1 Oligoflexales bacterium
AGAAATCTTTTGCATAAGTTAAGGTTTCTCCAAGTTGAGTGTTTTCATCAGGAACGAGAGCAAATAGCCCTGGAATAAACTGAGTTTGAATACAAACTTGCTTAGAACTTTGTACACCATCAACCTTAACGGCATCACCACCATCTAAACGACTGACCTTAAGTTTTGATTCGACCTGTATACCCTGAGGGATATTGATACAAACCTTCACGTCTTTTTTGAAATCAGGAATTTCTAGCTGAGCATTCACCATCGTAATCATAAGTGAAGTTTCACCAGTATCTTGCAAATCAACTTTAACAGGAGATTCAAACGTATCCTTCGTAATGTCGATTGATCCATTTAATGTTTGAATATCTTTATCTTCAGTATGCGGAATCACTTTAGATTCATTTGATGAAGAAACGCCAATTTCAACATTGCTCAATGAGCGAGAATTCGTAGATTTTTCACCTTCACAAGCTTGAAATAATACAAGAAAAAAAACCATACGAAACAGCATTTTTGACTCCTAAAAAATAAGATCATTACTCTAATCGGTCTACCTCCAGTTTTAAATTAACTTTTTTCTTATTTCGTTGGACTTAATTAATTATTGAGAAAATTTTAACGTGATATAAGGCGCTTATCTTCATTACCCAGTAAAGGAAAAATCACCATTTAATGCCTAAGACTTGCCCGCCTACAAGAACGAATTTTTAATACAGCAAGGCAAATCTTTATTTACACACCCATAAATATCAGATATTACTTTAAAAAGTGGATTTATCAACTTTTCAAAACTCTTAACGCGTAAATAAAATCATCTAATGCCGTATAAGCCACATATCTCTTGACGATTTCCTATATCTACCTCAGTATCCATGGCGATAACGGCCGCAGTAAAGCCTCAACAATAATGCCGTCATCAAAAATCTCTACTTGATAAAGGATTTTTATGTATATGGTTTATTATTCAAGAATTATTATTATATTCACAGCATGCATTGCTACATTTGGAATAGGGTCGAACATAAAGCTTCTTCCTCATCAGAAAAAAGTTCTCAATCACCTTCATACAAACACAAATCAACACGGCCTTATTCTTTATCACGCTCTAGGTGCAGGCAAAACCATTACTTCTTTAGAGTACGCAAAAGAACAACACTTAAGCACAATTGTTCTAGCGCCAGAAGTCCTCAAAGCACATTGGTTAAAAGAAATAGAGAAAGTTGGTATTCCATCAAAAAAAATTATGATTTTAAGCTACAACACCTCCGAGGGTCTTGAAAAATTAAAAAACACTAACTTATCAAAATCATTATTAATTGTAGACGAGGTGCAAAAGTTTATAGAGCAAGTACGACACTCTACAGATAAATGCTCTCTTAACTTATACTGGGACCTTTTAAAATCACGAAAGATTCTACTCTTAACCGGAACCCCTATATTCAATGACGCAACTGATATTGCATATATTGGAAATCTCGCTTTTGGCGAGGAAAAATTCCCTTTTCACCCAGATGAATTTAAAAATAAATACATGAGCATCGATACCACGACCTCTCTTTTCCGTGGGTACCTCACAGAAAGCAAACTCATGAGCACCGCCTTGCCTCTTTACGCAAGTTTTATTGGAGCTTCTTTAATCGCCGTAAGCGGTACATTTTGGGCACTACCTGTTATGTCAATGGTGGGATCTTCAGCATTAAATTTTATTAATGAACAAAACCCAGTTAATCATGTCAGTTTCCGGAAGTTTGATGCTGCTGAATTTTCAGAGTTCAGTAACCGCTATATTTCCTATTACAAAAAGACTCCGAAAGACTCTAGCGATTACCCTTCGACCTCGGTTCACCCAATGAAAGTTTCTTATACAAACTCTCAAGTTAGCTTTTTTATGGATTTTTTAGACGGTGTCCTTACAAAAGAAAATCTAAACTTACTGCTCAAAGACTACCCAAACACCTACTCTCCAGCTATGCTACACATCAATAGCTCAAAGATTCAACAAGATCTACTTGCTCAACCTGGCGCCGGACGTGAAATAGGAAACCTCAGTTTAAGAGGGACTCAAAAATTAGAGGAACCAATTAAATTTTTAAAAATCAAAGACCTTATTCATGAAAACCCAGGTAAAACTGTTATTTATTCATCGTATTATCACAATGGCATTTTAAAATTCGCAGACTTTCTGAAAAAAAACAACATCAACTATGAAATATTAGAAGCAAAATCCAGCACTCAAGACGTCCGAACAACCCTTGACCACTTTAATTCAGGAAAAAATAAAGTTTTATTACTTCACCCAGAAATTACAGAAGGTGTTTCTCTTATCGGAGTTGAACAGCTTCATATTTTAGAACCCGTGAAGAATGCAGCTCTCGAGAAACAAATTATAGGAAGAAGTGCCCGCTACCAATCCCACAAACACCTCCCAAAACACCGTCAAACAGTCGACATATTCTTATGGGAGTCAACTGTAGAATACTCGCACTTAGGGTTGCCAACTGAAGCTGGGTTAGTACGTAGAGATCATTGGAGAAAGAGACACAGAGAAATCAACCCAAATCTATGGACAAACGGGATTACTCAACTAGATTCACAATACTTTAAAAAAGACCAAACACCAGATCAACGTACAAACATAGATAAAAACTTTATTGTTGCAGATATGAATAGTTTTCAAAATATATGTGAAGGTCACTCACTCGAAAATTATAGTAATAATAAAGTGTCACAATACAACCTTGCAACTCAACTCCATTCTCCTTTTGCATCACCATTGTTGTATCTCAATTATACAAACTACCAATCTCATCATCTTAAAACTTTTCAAAAAGGGACAAAAATTGGAGAAATAACTAATAAAAAATCGGCTAGTTTTGATATTGAAATCCCTCACACCAATGAGATGAATATTGGCTTTGGTCTTCGTCACACTACAGGCTTATTACAACCTAAAATATTAACAATATCCAACATTCCTTATTCCATACTTGAAATGGACCTAGCCCTTTTAAGTCGCATACACTACGAACATGATCGCTTACCTGAGGTTTCCTTTTACTGGAAAAATGAAATCGATTTATCTGTTTCTTTTATGCAACTTACAAATGGTCTAGGAATAGGGTTGCGTCAGTCTCTAGGAGCTCAAATGTTTATTTCAAAACACATAGGAATCAATATTGAATGTGGTCTTGAAGGAAAAGCTATCAAAGATACAATGACTTCACATCATGACAACAATGAAATGTTTGAGTCACAAGAAATCCAACACTCTGTGAGCCACCTCAACCATCCTTTTGTAAACATTGGAGTCTTTTCGACATATTTCTGAAAAACAAGGCTACTACCTCATACCTAGATAGAGGTACAGTCCACATCACTAGCTAGCCCTCACCTCAAAGACGCCTGATGCTATAAACAGGCCCTGATATATTTGAAGATGCGCCATTATCTTCTCTATGTTGGCTATGCTCTAATTGAAAATGAAATAACGGCAGATTTTCACCGACTGAGTAATGGTCAAGCTTAGGGTCGAAGCCCAGCATGTAGCCAAAGAAATCACACCCAATACCATATAAATAGTCAACTTTTGTTGGATCTGTTGAATTTTTACGAATCAAGTCAAAAACCCCAGGTTTTTGTGCGGTGACTTTTGTTTTCATCTTCGAACAATCTCTATTTTGACTGTTCGTATAAAGATCATGAAAAACATCTCCCCAATTATTTGAAATCACAGTAAAATCACGATCATCATCAGGCATGCTACTAATAACTATTGGGGATCCATTTTGATCTGTCAGAATTGTTGTCCAAAAAGACACTGGAGTACCATCACACGCTTCTGTCTGACTAATCCCGTCGCAACCATAAGTCACCATTTCATAACCATATGCACGCCCGGGTTTCCCAGCAAATACATAAACAGATTGCTCGAAAATCGTTGTGAAAAAATGAGGACGAAGTGTTGGGAAACTAGGATTAGCGCCCTCATATGAAGTATTCGTAGAGATCTGATCTCCTTGATTATAAAAGCGAAGCATTCGATTTAAATCAAGAACCATCGAAAGATCCACCGAACTTCCCTCTGCAATCTCAAAATTGGCTGGCAACTTAAATGTTAAAGAAAACTGTTTCTCAGCATAATCTAAGGGCATGTAGCCTCTATTTTTATACTCAGAATCATTCCCTTTCACAAAACTTCTCTCTAGAGACACCTTCATAAGTTGAGGTTCTTGATTTTCAAAGTCAGTACCCGTAACAGTTCCTTCGTCATATAACGATTTTCCAGAACGTGTACAATATTTGTGGAGTCCAGGGTGAGCAGAATCAGCACTGAAATCTGCGCTTAAACAACCTTTCATAAGGGATGAGTGCTTAAATGTAACAATGAGACTATTGTACACACCTGGTTTTACAGAAAACTTAGCCCCTGCATCACCTTCTTCTGTTTCTGATGCTTTTGCAATTAATTCTGATAAATCGACATGACCAGACTTTACTATGATCGAAACACCATCTTCATCATCAAACACCACAGGTGTAGGAATATTTGTATTCGCTAAATCTGAAAAAACATAATCAGATTTTAAAGTTGCCTCATCAAACGTTAAAAGGTCAAAATCACTCTCTTTCACACCTGCAGACATCAATGCAGAAATAAGCTCTTCTTGTCCACTATACACATGGCCAACAACATTTGCTCTTAACTGTTCAATAACAGAATCAGATAATCCATCCGCACTCCATAACTCCAAGTGCTCCGCCTTAATAGAAAGATCTCCAGAAAAACCCCCTTCCGCGTTATTACCACTATTAGCAAACTCTATCTTATAGATTGTGATGTGCATTTCATCTGGTGGACCCGATGTAATTTGATTTGGCTTATCAGCAGGTAAAGCAGTTGCTAATGCAAAAGAATCATCATAGAACCTCTCTGATAAAAGCTCTGTGCTAATTGCCAAACTTCCCGATGAAGTACTAGTAAAAGAAGAAGACGTTTTCTCTACAGCAACAGCATCAACAGAATTTAATGCTTTAATATCAAGATTTACATACGACGCATTCAAAGACAGTGTTTCTGAAGATACAACTTGAGATCCATCAGTAGAACTATCACTGTTATTTTGTTCATCACATGCTGACAATATCATAAAAAAAATTATACAATAAGAAAAATTTCGCACAATACTCCTCTATCTTACAGTAACCTTTCTGATCTATCGGGATTTATCCAATAATTTTTAATTTTTTAACTCAAGACTATAAATAATGTGAATTTAAACACCTATTTTATTTGATATTTTAACTACTTAAGTTTTCAAAAACGCTTCAGTTATACTAATGCAGATAAACAACCATACCCAACGGTGATTGCACATTTTAAGCAGATGAGAGAATTATTTTACATACATACCTGAAATTGATCAGTCCATGATGTTTTTGTAATTTGCATTTTATTTTAACAACCCCAGATTTGATACCTTGACTACGCTGCAAGATATGAGACTCGTTAAACCTAGTTCAAGCCCATTATTCAAGCTATTTGAGGATATCTGACAAAATCATAAGATATCGTTTTGGTCTGATCAGAGGCAGATATATTCCGTGTTTTTTGGAACTAAGTCAAAAATATTTTAGATAAACAAAATTGGTTTCAAGGAAAATTTTTTTGAATTTTACATATATCACCAAAGATCTCAATAAGTTCACTATAAATAGTTTAAAATACAAAACCTTGACAAGGATTATTTTCTTCTCTACTTTCCACCTGATTATTCTTTCTGGAGTTATTATGTTTCTCAGAACACTTTGTCCCGCTCTCGCTCTTACCTTACAGTCCTTTCAACCAACTTTGTGTGCTCCTGGTGAAGAATTTTTTGATTTTTATATAAAAGAAACAACACCCTTGCACACGACTAAAAATAGCTCTGTCTTTCTTTGTACACATAAAAAAACTGGTCACCAAAAAATTCTAAAAGAGTTCTTTCTCAAGTCTTACGACAAAAATCCTGACCATGAATTACAAATGATGCATCTTTTACAACAAAAACCGCATCCACATCTTATTCATTTAGAAGATGAATTTATTACTAATTCTCTGCGACGTTTTATATTTAAGCGATATACACGGGATCTTTTCGACCAGATTTTTTCATCCCCTCTAACTTCATCTCAACAAAAAAATATTTTTTTCAATATTGCTTCAGCCGTTGCTCATCTGCACAGAAATGAAGTTGCTCACCGTGATATCTCTTTAGAAAACATCCTTATCAATCGTGACTTAGAAGGGTGCCTATGTGATTTAGGAGCAGCATCCTACAAAGAAGATATGACTTCTACATTTTGTGGTAAAAGAAATTATGCTGCCCCTGAAGTTTTCCACTCTCTGAAATACAGAACCCCATATGACCCTTATAGCGCAGACATTTGGTCTTTGGGTATTACTTTTTATGTTGCAGCATTTCAGAATTTTCTATTTGATGAAGCAAATAATCAATCGCTAGATTTTAAAATATTTAAAGAGGCACTTTATCCAGAAAAATTTATAAAAGAAAAAGAGTCTGAAAATATTGACCCGTTATTTCTTGATCTTCTTGTGAAAATGCTGAGAATTAATCCAGAGGAAAGAATAGATATTGAAGGCGTTCTCATACATAAATGGTTTTCTCATGAAGAGGGATCTTTAAAACTTTAATACAATCACCATATTTATTTCATATAACACCCGATCAGCTCTTTTGAACAAAAAAACTTGATTTAAAATTGCCTTTTACTTATAAGATGAATAACTACGCATTTGTAAACGCTTACTCTATATGCCCAGAAAAATGACTGTCGAGAACAAAAAAAATAAAAAAATCAGAAAAATTACAGCCATCTGCATCTCTTTGATTTTTCTAAACCCTACAGTGAAGGGGCAACCTTCTTCTAAAAACTTAGCTATCACCAGCAGTGCTTTATGTCTTGGCGCTTTAATAATGCACAGCTTTCTAAAAAAAGCAGAAGACAGCACTTCAACAGAGGACATTCTCCTCCCTCCAACAAAAAATAAAATACCAATAAAAAAAGATTATTATGAAGAAATAAATATTGAGAATTCAAATTTTTGTTCCCAAGAAATCAGAGAAGAAGGTCTAAAACCTTTAAATGCAATTTTAAAGTCACACATAATTTCATCAAAAAGCTCACAAGCATTGAAAAGCCTCATTAAGTCCCTGCAGAGCACTTTGAATGTACTTAGGATCCAACAGATTGAAAGTCAAAACTCTGGAATATATGACTGGCACTCTCAAATTAGACACGCAAGAACAGAATACTTTAGCCATCTTCCATATAAGCTGACACAGATTGAGGATCAAGATTGGGAACTTATCCCAGGGCTGCCTTTTTTAACACAACACGGTACTATTGAACTTGCTTCTGTCACTCCGTTAAAAGCGACCCACCCAGGAATCGCTGGTTTTATTGTCATACCACAGAAGTTTACAAGTGATAATGAAATTATTGTTTCATTTACAGGAACACAGAGTCGCGCGAGTCAATGGCGAGACACTGAGGGCTTTACTAACTTTTCAACAAACCCAGGGTACAAGAGTATTCTTGGTTCCCAGGATCTCATACTCCATCAGGTTTGGGAAAAAATAAGTCTCTATACCAAATCACCTTATACACTTATATTTGCAGGACACAGCTTAGGTGGTGCAGACGCACAACACATAGCTGAAGCCTTTACACGCAGCTTATTAATAAAATCACAAGAAAACTCAGACCTTTTTCTTATATTTCAAAGAATATGGGTCTGCATGAGCAATTCAGCAGGTATTCCTCTTCATTTATCTACTCAGAGTTTAGAAACATTAAAAAAAATTCAGATATTTAGCAATAAAGCCAGTCATGTCATTAACTTAAGAATTTCCGCGGTTCTCATTGATGGTGACGGTGTTCAACTCACAGGTGAAGGAACTTTATGGCAATCTTTAAAAACAAAAAATGTCGACATCGAAGTTTTTAAAATTCGCTATTTTTCCGAACAAAATTCACCCCGATGGATTCATAGAATATTAAAACCTGCTATCATAACTAGTGGAATCATCATGTTTCCATTTACGACAGTATTTACTCATATTGGCTCAACAACGATAGAAATGTTAAGAACAACAATAACAAGTCACCGTCTTAAATATTATGCACACTCTTCTGCTCTGCAAATTTCTAGCTTTGCTGAAATTGAACTTATCCAAGGTCAAGATGCTATCAAACTTTTAAGTAACAAAATATGTACATATCATTGGTTTGAATTTTTACTTCCAAACATACCCCTTGCTCAAAACCTTTCTTTATCTCAAACATCTAAAAAAGGCGAATTTCAAAAAATGAACTCTCATGATTGGGAAATATTACACGACCCTTGGGAAAATCAAAAATATGAATAAAAACGTGCAAATCAAATAAAACTAAAGTGAAAAGTCTCATTACACATGACCCATTCTATCTGAAAAAGAAAGTAAGTATCTGAATATTTTATGGAAAAAATTTAATCCACACTAAGACATCAACATTTAAGATAAAAAAGTCGATCCCTCTTTTATAACTTATTTATAAAAGAGATTTCGTATTAAAAAAGTAAACGAACAACTTTATCTTATTGAGGATATGGATGAGTGCGACTTATCAAATGCTCAATATGACCCACACCTTTCCCAGGCTAACTATGAAAACGATACTCAACTTTTCTGGGCAAGCCTCGACTACATTCAAAATCAAAGTTTAATCGATATTATAGAAAAAATCCTCACAGCTCACGGGTTTGAAATTAATATAGAAAACTGTCTATCATGCTTAGATAGTTTTCAAATAAGCCTTCTGATTAAAATGAAATCTACTTTACTCTCAGAACCAAAAGCTCAAAAATTCATACCATGCATAAGCTTTAACCTTCCTTCCAAACAAAGAAAAGGTGGTTTTTTAAATCTTTTCTACAAAGAAATTGAAGGTTTTGAAAAAAAAGAAGAGAAATCTGAAAAATCAAAAACCACTAGTGAAGATAAAGATAAAATTATTTCAGAACAAAAAAAAGAAATTAAAATTCTCGAAGAAAAAAATCGTTATTTAGAAAATATTTTAAAAAAACAAACTCCTAATATTCATGTCATTACAGAAAACACAGGTCTCCAAGATCTTGAAGTAAGAGAAGGATTTGTTTACAAAATTAATTACATGCAAAGACACCTTACCCTGAAATCAGGAAGGCAACATTTTAAAATTTCTTTTTCTAATTTACCAAGCCTTCCTCTTGAAAAAGAGATTTGTTTGATAAAAACAAATCATAAAAAAACACAAATAGATTTAATCCCTTTGGAAAGTACTCCACATCATTTTGATTATGTCATAGGAATAGTTGTATCAAAAAAGAACAATACTATAAAAATAAAAATACCTGAAAGAGGTTATTGGCAAATCAAAGCTATTCACCAAAAAGAAAAAGATGAAATAAACAGAGTACATAGAAACCAAAACATCTTAGTGGTTATGGTTGCAGATAAGATTATACGGATACATCATATAAAAAAATCACATCATAGTATCGATGAAATAAAAGAAGAGATAATTATGCATGATATCCATACCACCCAAGAGACTTTAAATATTGAGGATAATGACATTGAATATGCAAGAGTTTAAACAACAAAGCTATATTCAGACTTCTGTGAAAAAGTCTGACCCATTTTCTTTCTTTCTAGGTACAGGACTTATTTTCTATCTGATTTATTCCATAGTAGGTTCTGTCAGCTTAGATTTTTTTTGGGATCTTAAAAGTTTTGTCATCGTTTTTGGTGGTACTCTTGGTAGCTTAATTATGCAATATGATTTTTCTTCTTTCTGGCAAGTCTTCGTCGATATTAAAAATTCTTTTTATAATAAAACAGAACAATCTATGAAAAATTCTTTACAAGATCTTGATAAAGCAATTTTAGAAGGTTTGGATATTTTTGAATTAAGAGAAGGAAATGAAATAAATGGAGATCTTTTAAATGATTCTATTTATATGATTAAGCAAAACCTAAATTACGAGGAGATCACAGAATTTATATCTGTTAAAATTGAAAATATTTATTCAAAAAGAAACCATAGCGTTATCGTTTTGCAAAGAGCAAGTATTCTCGCACCTTCTTTAGGTCTTTTTGGTACAGTGATTGGCCTAGTTTCTCTTTTAAAATCCTTAAGTGATCCTAGCCTCATTGGTCCTGCAATGTCACTTGCTCTTTTAACAACTGCTTATGGTTCTGGTCTGTCTTCACTCATTATAAGCCCTCTTGCAGGTCGAGTTGAGCATAGTAATCGTAAATTTTTAGATCTTCACCACCAATTCATGAGTAAGATATCAATCCTTATCAAAAGGTATGAAAAATTAATGAATGAAGATCAACAAGGAAAGCTTTCGTTATGAAAGAACACCATAAGCCACAAGATCAATATGCTATGAATAATACCACAGCATTTTATATGAGTTTTGGTGATCTGATGGTCATTCTTTGTTGTTTTTTTGTTCTCATCCACAGTGTTAGTAAAGTTGAAATAGGCTCTTTTGAGAGAATACGGACTCAATTCACAGGAACCTCTAAAGGAAGCCTTGTTGAACTTTCAGAGGATTTGCAAAAAATAATCAAATTAAGCAAGATGGAAGACATTCAAGTCAGTTACGACTCCGATGGAGTGCGACTTAATATGGAAACAACTTCTTTATTTGAAGTAAGCTCTGCCATTGTAAAAAAAGAAGCACTTCAACCTTTGGAAAAAATCCTGCTCAAAGTTAGAGAAACTCCCTATACACTTGATATTGAAGGTCACACTGATGACCAAGGACTCTATAGAGTAAGAGACGATCTCCTTGAAACAAATTGGTCATTAAGTGGCTTAAGAGCAAGTTCTGTCTTACATCACCTTATCGCCCTTGGTTTTAAAGAAACAAGAATGCGAATAGTTGGGTATGCTTCCAATAGACCTAAAATTGGAATATCAGGGAAACAAGGATTAGAGCTCTCACAAGCACGGGCTGCAAACCGCAGAGTTTCAATTTTGATCCATTAAAATTGCGAGGAAATATGTCCATCTGGAACAAAAAAAATAAAGCATCAATAAAAATTAATAAAGATTTCCACCTTCAATTATCTAAAAACCATCATGACTCGGGTTTTTCGCTACTCTCTATTGAAAACATTTCAAAAAAAGAAAAAATATATATAGAAGAAGATATTATTCAAAAATTAGAAAATTTCTTAGATAGATCAAAAGATATTATTACAAATGGAAAGATTTTTCACAATGGAAAAATATATTTATCGTGTTCGCAAGATAATGATGACAGTAATTTTTTTATTTTAAAAAATGAATACCACTCTAAATATGGATTTATCAGTCTTCAACAGCAGATGATACCAGGTTTTATATCAGTGTTAAATGACCACCGCCTTAAAACCCATCACGACACACTTACAAAAATCATCAATTACCATCGTCTTTTTCAATTTACTTTTGAAGATCAACAAGAAAGTATGAATAGCGACTTATCTATGAGAAGGAACATATTAAGTCATCTAACACAATATACACCACGTATAAAACAACAAACTGGTAAAGAATTACTACAGAAATCGGTAGCACACATTCAAGATTATAAAAACACTTCAGAATTAAAGAACAATCAAACTCATAATAAATTTCAGTCAAAACTTGGGGTGAGATCAGCAAATAGCCCATACGAGATCGACTACAATCATTTATTACAATCATCTTCTCATCCAGGTAAAAACCCTTTAAAAAAAGAAGAACATTTTGACCCTGAATCTTCTATTTCTTATTATCCCATACAATTAACTTCATCTACTATAAAACAATATCAACACAAACCTTATGAGTGTGATATTTCTTCTGAAGAAATGAAAAACATCAAAAATCACTTTATTTCTCATAATAAATTTGATTTTTTTCTTGGTTTTGAAATGATGCAAGCAATTTTCAAAAAAGACAAAAAACAAAAAAGCTTTGTTTTTCCATTGTATTATATGAAAGTTGAAATTAATCACATCGACAACACACTTCAAATAAAGCCCATTGAGAACGGGCGTTATTATCTTAACTACATCGCAATCATTAATCTCATTGAGACTTTCAGTAGAAATCAAAGCAAAGATGATTTTGAATCTTTTTTCAACGGTTTATTGCAACATCGATTTGAAGTTGATCAAAAAGAAAATCGTCTTAATCTTTCTCGCACATTACCTGTAAAAGAAGAGTTTTTTAAGAAATATCGTGATTATCTTCTTGGTGACATCGAAAAAGATGATCAAAAAGGAATTTTTTCAGATTTAAAAATTGCTGGTGTCGAGTGTGATGTTGAAGATGTTTATTTATACCGAACTCAAAATCACCTTAGTATTGCATCTCAATGCTTGAATTTAGATCTTGGTTTTATTGAAGAATTATCTGAAAAACAAAAAAACAAATTCAATTCTTCATTACTAGGAAAATTTTTAGATAAAAAATTAGCAAAGATAGAAAAAAATCAGGAAAAAAACTCTATAGCTTGGATGCCAGGAGCTCTTCCTCAGAGCATGAAGAATTTAAATAAAAAAATAAAAGAACATGATCTTCTTGTTCTACAAGGTCCGCCTGGGACAGGGAAGACTCATACAATAAGAAATATTCTGATTGATGCTCTTTGTCATGATAAAAAAATCATGATCGTGAGCGATCGAGGTTCGGCCATTGAGGCAGTTATGGACAAAATGGAATCTTACTTCTTACAGCATACTAACGATGAGTTTAATAAAAAAATTATACAGAATTTTTGGAGAAGATGTATCCCATGTATTCCAGAGTTATCTCAAGATCCATCACAACTTCGAACGTTTATAAAAACTATTGTTGATCAACTTTTTTTAAAAAACTCTGATACTTACGACCACATTGATTCGGACATTAAAAATCTTGACAAAGAATTCGAACAATTAGAATTAAAACGGAAAAAGATGCGTGATGAACTTGATTTTATTCTCAAAAATCAAATAACTTCATCTCCTCATGATTTTATTGGAAGCGCAAATCGCAAAGGGCAACCAACCAATAAAGAAGATATCGATCAAATAATGATATTTAAAATATTCTTGGATAAAAAAATTAAAGATAAAGAAGAGGGATCGCAAGAATATCTAAAAGGGCAGGAAGTTCTTTCTAGTTTTATTCAGCGTCTTTGTGAAATCCAAAAAGGAATATTCCATGAATTTTATATCTTTTTCCATATTAATAAAGAAAAAGATCTTTTTTTATTAGAAAAATTTTGCGATACAATAGAACAAATAAAACCAGAAACATGTGATGATCTTATTGAATGCCTTGAAGACCTTGATAATACATTTCTTACAAAATTATTTTCAAAAAAATTCAATCAAAAACAACCTCCTGACGCTGGGGTTTTTCAAACTATACCTTTAAAAATAAGGAGAAAGTTTAAATATCCTTTGTATGACTTCATTACTAAACTCCAACTTTACATTAAAGAACATAAACTCTTCCTAGATATTATTAGAAATGAAGATTCTTCAATATGGAATGAATCTTTGAAAATTTATGATTTTTTTCACAAATCATCGAAAAGAGAATTGTTTCCGTTTTCTTTGGAGTTAATTTTTTATAAATCTGCTTTAAAAGAAAAATTAAAATATAAAGAGCACAAATCCTACCAAAAAACTCCACACTATATTTTAAATGAATTAAAAATTTTACAAGATCGTAAAGATTCAATTATTCTAGAAAAATCAATACTTAAACTTCAACACATAGCAGATAAATTAGATCACACTTCAGAAAAAGATTCTCAACCCTTGAAATCAAAAATTCTCTATCTTTGTGATCAAATTTCTGAGAAAGAAAACCTATCTTTATGTATCCCTCTCTTACAAGACTTACAAAAACATCTCATACAAAGTTTTCCAGTATGGGTATGCCGCAAACAAGCTATTCCTTTTCTTATCCCATGCCAAAGTCAAGTTGTTGATCTTATTATCATAGATGAAGCTACTCAATGCAGAGTCGACGACAGCCTCCCTTTATTGATGAGAGCTAAAAAAATTATGGTTGTCGGTGATGATAAACAGACCGTTCTCAATAAAAATTCGATAATCGATGATTATTTATTTAATGAACTTAATTTAAAAGAACACCTTGCTTCAACACAGTCAGCAAACCTAAAAGGTGGTGGTTCCCATATTTTTGGGCTTTTAAAAGATATTCAACAAGCAGAAATTTTACTAGATGAACACTATCGATGTCCTCCTGATATTATTTCATACTCAAATGAATACGTGTATCACAATCAACTGAAAATTATGCAATGGGAAAAAGAAAGTCAACACGAGTCTGTTCATATTGATTACAGTGAAAAAGATTTCCCTCTAGGAAAAAGACAAGTCGCCGGTCCTTATAAGGGTTTAGACACGGGAATGATCGACCGATTTCTAGATTATGTGTGCAATGAAATTGAAAAAATAGAAAAACAAAAAGGTATAAAAGTCAACGTCGAAACCGATGTTGCACTTTGTTATTTTCTTCTTAAAAACAACTCTTATTTTGATGATATAAAATCAAAATTTTTAACTCGTCTAAATCGAGGTCACTCCATTCTTAGTGGTGCTGGCGCTGCACTCCAAGGAAAAGAACGAGATTATATCTTTTATTTTTGGGATTGTTATCGTGGAAATTTTGCTTCATTTAAACAAGGTGATGATGAAAACAAAAGAAAAGGTGAACTTAACGTTCTCATGAGCCGCCCCAAAAAAAAAGCTTATCACTTCTTACACCATAGCTTTCAAGATTTAGCACATAGTAAATCATCTATTACAGATTATCTATGGAGCCGATATCAAAAAAAATTTGATATCTCGGAGAAAAAAACATACCAGGTGCGCCAGCAACATCCTGGGGAATCTTATCCTCAGAATAGGGGAAGTGGACAACTTATGCTCTCACTAATTCAACCGGCTTATAGTCAGCTCATAGCCCAAACATCATGCCAGTTCAGTAAACATGTTGGAAATCCAAGATACCAAGTTGACTTAATTTTAGAAAACAAAGACCCTCATAAAAAATCTTTATGTTTTAAAGACTTAAGCCAATTTTTATATCATGACACATCTGTTGATGAGGTTATAGATTACTTTTTTCAGCTACAACGAGCACAGCCATCACTAAATCCCGTCTTTTGTTTTCTGCACCATTTTCTAGACACAGATGGCGACGTCGTTGCAGAAATCAAAGAATTTCTGAATGATTCACTATAAAAAACTATGTGGTTGTTTTTTATACATCATCACTATATGTTCTTGACGCAATAATTTTAAAAAACGTCCGGAGCCACTATGCTTAAAATCCTTATGATTTGCATCACATTATGCTTACCTTTTTTTTCCTCTGTATCTCACAGTCAAAATAACAATCCTCTTCATGTACTTATGATTGACGCCTGTTTCTTACCTGATCATTTTGAGCTTTTTAAGAATCAAAAAATAATTGTTGAGCTCATGACTTCTGCTAGTCCAGTTCTCCAGTATGTTCATTCCCCAAAACCTTGTGTTGAGCAATATGAAAACGCTGTCAAACCACATGGTGAAGTACTCAATGTACATTCTCATTTTTTCGGTGATTCTTTATCTCAATTAAACAAAATCAGACGCTACACGGATAAAATTATCAATAAACGGGGGGCCTTTGACCTTGTTATTTCAAACAACAGTGACTTAGCAACATATGTTGCTCAGGATTTAAGAGCTCATTTAAATATGCTCCCTCATTCTCGAAAATGGGACATTGAATCTAGTGATCGTTTTTATGATAAATACATTATGAAAAAAACTCTTACAGCGAATGATAGCAGTATCTATACAGCTGCATTTATTGACTTATCGTCCCCTAGGGAAGAAATTGATGCTTTTTTAAAAGAAAATCATTTTCCTCATAATTCTATTGTACTAAAAAAGAAAAGATCAGCAGGAGCAGTTGGAGTTGAGATCATCCATACACGCCGCGATTTTGAAAGAAAGTATAGGAAAATAAAAGAACTTGATCATTATCTTATTGAGCGTTTTATTGACGGTAGTTCTTTTCGTTTCAACGGTTTTGTAACTAATGACACAATACCTATTGTTATCAGCGCATTACACAGAACGTCACCACTCGACCATTACCAAGGCGGGAAATCTCGTATTACAACAACACTTGATGAAGACTTGATTAAAAAAGAAAATGTCCAAGAATTTACCACACGTGTTTTAAAAGCCTTAGGAATGAAATCTGGTACTTTTCACCTTGAAGGAATCCTTTCTAATATTGACAACAAAATGTACTTCGTAGAGATTGCTGCACGCCCTGGAGAAGGTAATGTTGAAGAAGTCTACAATACTACCTATGGATATGACCCTAAAAATACTTTTTTCTATCAGCAGACACCTGAAGGTTTTTACACAAATGAAGAAGAAAAATTGATGGATTCTCGATTTTTTGAAAATACTCACGAATCTCAGGGCCAAGTTTTCGCAAACCTTGTCTACCCTTATTTAGATGCAAATCGTTTTACATTCCAACATATCCAAACAAATCTTTCTCAAAATTTAAAGAATGGACACCCTGATTTTCCAACTTTTCAAGGATGTGTATTTGAAAAGTCGTTCGAGTCTTTAAATGAAGAAAAACTTGAAAACTCCGGTTTATCAATCATAAGATTAACGTTCCAAGCAGGTCTTAAAGCCGTTGCCTGTCGCTTTCAAGGGTCCAGGGAAGACGTTGATCATGATCTCAATCTTTTCCAGCAGCGATATTACTTCAAGGCTAAAAAGAATCACACTCTTATCAACTCTTTAGTTCCTCGCTCGCTCTTTAAGGCGGGAGGAGTTTAGCTAAGATACCTTTTAAGATTACTTTGCCCAATTTTGAGTTTCACTTTGGAACTCAAAATTTTGCATAGGATCTCTTAAAAAAGAGCTTACAAGACCAGGAGCATTTTGATGTTTAAAAAATACACCATGGCCTACATTTAGTTTTACATTTTGCATATAATTCATATTATTTTTTTCAATAAGATTTTCTGCTAATTCTGAATTTGTTCTCACATCATAATATCCTGATAAAAATAGAACAGGAACTCCAGGATTTACAATAGGTTTTGAGGTCATATCTACTTTACCATTTGAAAGAATTTCATTGCACACATCATCATCAATATAAGGTTTTTTAATCAGAGTTTCATTACAAACAACAGTGAAAAAAAGTAAATCGTTCTTATCACGAATTTTACTGAGATGTTCATATTCTGCATTTTCATCCTCTGCGAGAATTTTTTCAACATTGTTAAAAAATTGATCTTTGCTTTGATAAAAATCATATGAATCGAATATAGAAAATAGTTTTCCTCTCAAAACGGTCATTTTAAATTTTTTAAATTCTTCTCTTTTATGAAACTCAGATAAGTGAGGATATGCTGCCGCACAATCCATATCTGAAAAACATAACCTTGACAAGCGCTTTGCCGCTATCCACAAAGCTTTTTGAGGAGGCCAATACTCAGCTTCATAAGGAACAACACTATCAAGTATCACTCCTTTTAAACCCGTAGAACGAGGATGTCGAAGAAGATGTTGACCAATTAAGGTTCCATAGGAAACACCATAAAACCAGTAATATTGGATTCCTGTCATTTCCATAAGAGTCACAACATCACCAGCAAATTCTCGGCTATTAAATCCTCGCATATCAAATCGCTTTTTCCAAAAAGATACACATTTTTCATATGAAATATGAAGACAATCTAAAGGAACAGAAGAGTTTTTAGTTCCTCGATATTCGAAAGCAAATAAACCATGTTCATTTACAATGTCACTAAAACGATCTCTGGTATGAAGGTATAAGCTAAGACTGCTACTTCCTGGCCCACCTTGACTCATCACAAAGGGCGCTGGAAGAACTTTGTTCTCTGGATAGCTTTTAGGAAAAAGATAAAAATATTTCAATTTTATTTTAGTAGAAGACCTATCTGTATAAATCTCTGGGACCTCAATTTCTCCACATATAAACTCCGGGGTTTTCGGGTCATCATCTTCAATGTCTGACCATGAAGATAAACTCTGGATAACCGAAACAGGGCATAAGACTTGGTGAATGAACATTTTTTCTTCGTCAATAGAGCTTCTTCTCTTGAAGAACAAACAAGATGTGAATAGAAAACTCAATAAAATCAAATAAAATTTCATTTTAGGCCTCGTCATGCTCACATCTAACTATCGGTTCTTCAAACATTATTCATCAACGCATACAAGATACTAAGGTATATTCTGATCTGTTTTAAAAAACCTCTGATTTGATAATAGCTTGATTTTTATCTTTTTTTAGAGAGTGTAGAAAAAAAAATTTATTTATCCATCAAAATACCGATGAGATATCCTGGGTCTTAAGATCAACTTAGAGGGATATTTATGAAACAGCATTTATTTCAAATAGTAATGTGTTTAATATGGACTTTTTTAAGTGCAGGTTGCGCTGCTAAAAAAAAATCTTCCCCGACAGTTGATGACCATCAAAAAAAAGAACTTCCACAAATTTCTGGTCAAGTTGATGCTGATGACGCTTTCGGGGAAAATATCTACTCTTCAGATGCTGTAAAAAATATAAATCAAGGTACATCAATTAGTCGTTCACGCTCTTCTCAATCTTCCAATAGTAATTCAAATAACACGAATGATTCAGCAGGAAAGGCAGGACTTCCTGATGATATCAACACCGTTCCTTCAAGTGGAAGAACTATATCTGCAACCTATTTTACAGAGTGGTCTATCTACGGCCGAGGATATGAAGTCAATCAAATACCAGGGGAAAAACTCACTCATATTCTTTACGGGTTTATTCCTATTTGTGGTGACGCTTCTGAAGATTATTGGAATAAATCTCTAAAAGATGTTGGATCCACAGGGTATTCTGCTTTAGTAAAGGAATGCACAGGGAAACAGCCGGGAGAAATCACTATTCATGATCGATTTGCTGCTTTAGAAAAAAGCTTTGATGGTGACACTTTTGATCAGCCTCTTAAAGGAAATTTTCACCAACTCGCGCTTCTCAAAGAAAAACACCCTCATCTAAAAGTTGTTCCTTCTATTGGTGGTTGGACTTTATCAGATCCTTTCTTTTACCTTGTAAAGAACCCAACCGCTCGAGCAAACTTTCTTAATTCAATTAAATCCTTCTTAATCACTTATCCTATGTTTGATGGCATTGATATTGATTGGGAGTTTCCTGGAGGTGGAGGTGCAAACAGTGAATTAGGATCGCCCGATGACGGTGTTGAGTTTGCCAAACTTATGCAAGATATTCGTAGAGTTCTTGATGAAATTCAACCTGAAAACAAAGACCGTTATGAACTCACAGCTGCTATTGGTGCCTCGCCTGAAAAAATTAGAAGAGTTGATTATGAGTCTGCACACCCTTATATGGATTATATTTTTTTGATGTCCTATGATTACTACGGTGCTTGGAACACACAAACAGGCCATATGACGGGGTTATTTGAAGGAGACAATGCTATATCAGAAGGTTTTGATACTGATAATAGTGTCCAAATTCTAAATGAACAAGTTCCTGCAAATAAGATAGTATTGGGATATGCGGCATATGGTCGTGGCTGGAAAGGAGTAAATGGACAATCCGGTGATGATCCTTTTTCAGCCAAAGAGTATACCTGTAACCTGGGGTCTTGTGCTATAGCTGGTACCTGGGAAGCAGGTGTTTTAGATTATAAAGATATTGCTGAAAATTACCTTAATAAAAATGGATTTGTATATGGCTATGACCAAAAAGCAGAAGCCCCTTATTTATGGAATTCTGTTACTGGTGAACTCATTAGTTACGACGATCCAACATCGATTCAAGCAAAAGCAAATTACGCAAAACAAAAAGGATTAGCAGGAATGTTTTCATGGAGTATTGACTCTGATGACGGCAGTTTAATTAATACCGTTATCGATGTTCTTGGTCCTCTTCAATAAAATTTTGATTCCTCTTTGAAACAAAGGCTATCTTTAGATAGCCTTTCATTTTATTTCTTAAATTTTTTTACTGAGCCTCAAACCTTATTTTATTAAAGGGTTTGAGGCTCAGTTTTAAACCGGGAATTGGTTATGGTAACTGACTTATATTGTTTGATGTTATTCAGAGATAAATCCATTAACATCTCTTTGCAAATTTAAATATTGCTGGGAGCCTTGTATTGGAAAATCGCATTTTTCGTTCTTATATCAACGGAAGTTTTCTTAAATCACCTAATCAAACAAATCATGACATTATATTTCCAGCAACCGGAAAAGTTGTGTCCTCTTGTGAGTATGCAAGCGAAAAAAATCTAGATGAAGCTGTTCAAGGCGCTACGAAAGGCCAAAAACAATGGGCTGCACTTCTGCCGAGTGAGCGCTCTCGTGTGTTGCATAAAGCAGCTCTTCTTATCCGAGAAAGAAACTCTGAACTGGCTATGATTGATGTTCTTGATACAGGAAAGCCTATCCAAGAGGCCGATGCTGTTGATATATGCTCTGGGGCAGATGCTGTTGAGTATTTTGCTTCAGCGACAGCAACCATGAAAGGTGATTTTTACACCCTAGGTCAACAGTATTCATATACAGAAAGAGAGCCTCTTGGAGTTGTTGCTGGAATTGGAGCATGGAATTACCCTTTTCAAATTGCGTGTTGGAAATCAGCTCCTGCCCTCGCTGCTGGAAACTCTATGATTTATAAGCCAAGTGAACTTACACCCATGAGTGCCTGCTTTCTTGCTGAAATCTACACACAAGCTGGGCTTCCTGATGGTGTTTTCAATGTTGTGTTAGGTGATGCAGAACTCGGTAAAAATATTGTTAAACATGCTGGCATCAAAAAAATATCTTTAACTGGAGAAGTTGAAACTGGCCAAAAAGTCTATACATCATGCGCTGAACAGCTTAAACATGTCACTCTCGAACTTGGGGGGAAGAGTCCCTTAATTATTTTTGAAGATGCTGATATTCCCAATGCTGTACGAGCTTCTATGGTTGCCAACTTTTATACACAGGGCCAGATTTGCTCAAATGGCACTCGAGTCTTTGTTCACAAAAATATACAAAAAAAATTCGAACAACAATTAGTTGATGCAACAAATCGTATCCGTATTGGTGATCCTCGAGATCCTAACGTTCAGTTTGGATCTTTAATAAATTTTGAACACAAACAAAAAGTCGCAAGCTACATCGAATTAGGCTTAAAAGAAGGAGCCAAGCTCTTGTCTGGAGGCAAAACGCCATCATTCCCAAACAAGCCCGACATTTCTTCCGACTGCTATATAGAACCTACGATCTTTACAGACTGTCATGATGACATGAGCATCGCCAAAGAAGAAATTTTTGGTCCAGTGATGTCTACTTTAACATTTAATGATCAAGAAGAAGTTCTCAATCGAGCAAACAATACTCGGTTTGGTTTAGCTGCGGGTGCTTTCACACAAGATATGAATCGAGCGAGAAGAGTCAGCAGGACTCTTGAAACAGGTATCTGCTGGATCAACAACTACAATATTACTCCAATTGAAGTTCCTTTTGGTGGAGTGAAAAATTCTGGCTTAGGGCGAGAAAATTCATTAGCTGCTCTCGAGCATTATACGCAAATTAAAACAGTATATATTGAAACACAAGATGTTGATTCTCCATATGAGGTCTAAAAATGACAAATTCTAAAATATACGATTACATTATTGTTGGCGGCGGCTCTGCCGGATGCATCCTAGCAAACCGACTGAGCCAAGATCCAAAAAATGAAGTTCTAGTCCTTGAAGCAGGACGAACAGATTCCCTATGGGACCTCTTTATTCACATGCCTGCCGCTTTGACAATTCCGATTGGTAACAAAAACTACGATTGGTGCTACAACTCTGAACCAGAGCCTCACATGAATAACCGCAGAGTGTTTCATGCTCGAGGAAAAATATTAGGTGGATCCAGTAGTATTAACGGCATGATTTTTCAACGAGGCAACCCTCTTGATTATGAAAGATGGGCATCAAACCCAGGCCTTGAACAATGGGACTATGCACATTGCCTGCCATATTTTAAAAAAATGGAAAACTGCCTTGCTGGTCCTGATGACTACCGTGGAGGAGAAGGACCTCTCAAGTTAGAAAGAGGACCTGGCACAAATCCTTTATTTTCAGCTTTTTTAAACGCAACAAAAGAAGCTGGCTACCCTCAAACAAAGGACGTGAATGGTTATCAACAAGAAGGTTTTGCTCTTTTTGATCGCAATGTTTATAAAGGCCGTCGTCTCAGTGCGGCGAGAGCTTATTACCATCCTGTCAAAAACCGCCCAAATCTGACATTAATCACAAAAGTTCTCACCTCAAAAATAATTTTTGAAGGAACAAAGGCTGTTGGAGTGACTTATCAAGACAGTTCTGGAAAAAGTCATACAGCAAAAGGCAACGATACGATTCTGTGTGCAGGAGCATTCAACTCACCACAACTCCTTCAGCTTTCAGGAGTCGGAGCAAGCCAAGATCTTGAGGGTCTCGACATCAAAACCATTATAGATCTACCGGGAGTTGGAGAGAACTTACAAGACCACCTTGAGGTCTATATTCAGCATAGCTGTACAAAGCCTGTTTCTATGAATCCTGCCATGAAATGGTGGCGAAAACCTGGTATTGGATTACAGTGGCTTTTTGGAAAAGGTCCTGCAGCAACAAATCATTTTGAAGCTGGTGGTTTTATCAAAGGAAACGAACAGGTTCCATACCCTAACCTTATGTTTCATTTTTTACCCTTAGCAGTCCGTTACGACGGTACAGCACCTGCAAATGGACATGGTTTTCAAGTTCATGTTGGTCCAATGTTTTCAGATGTCCGTGGTCATGTAAAAATTCAATCAAAAGATCCCAAACAGCACCCGAAGGTTCTTTTCAACTACCTCTCTACTGAAAATGACCGTAAAGAGTGGGTTGAAGCTATTCGTGTCTCTCGAAAAATATTGAACCAGCCAAGTTTAAAAGAATACAGCGGTGGAGAAATATCACCAGGTCCAGAAATCCAAACAGACCAACAAATTTTAGATTGGGTCGCAAAAGATGCAGAGACAGCCTTACACCCATCATGCACTTGTAAAATGGGCACAGAAAAAGATGCGGTTGTTGACCCTCAAAACTTAAAAGTCCATGGAGCAGAAGGCCTAAGAGTCGTTGACGCTTCGGTGATGCCTCATATTACAAATGGGAATATTTATGCTCCAGTCGCCATGATTGCAGAAAAAGCAGCAGATTTAATATTAGGGCACACTCCACTGCCTCCAGAACATAACAAGATCTTCGCTTCATCGTAAGAAAAGCCTCTGTAAGAGGCCTTCCTTCCTTTTATTTTTTTAAACTTTAAAATTGAGAACATAAAACCAAAAAAATCTATGTTTTATGTTCTCAATTTTAATCTGCTGTTTAGCAAATACATATGGTTATGGTTCCTATATTTTTTCTACTCGGACTTGATCGATTTTGACTGACCAAGCACCTTCTTCAACAGGTTCAATGACTATGGGATTCACGACATAGCTTGGATTTAATTTCGACCCTGGTTCAACACTATTGTCGTTATCAAAAAGATCTTGAATAGGTATACGAAGAGTTTTCCACACACCTGATGAGATATTATCAACTATAAGATCACTGGTTTGAGGCCATCCACTATCTATTTTTATTCGTACACTAGGATTCACAGAGTTCACCTGGAGATCCATGACAAGTTGTCCTTCGCTCCATGTAGAAAAATCAGCAAAAAAACCATCAACAAAATGTGCATAAACATTCGCAATTCCACGGCCTCCTTTTTTAACCTCGATGACTTCTCCTCGTTCTGTGTCTTGAACTTCTTGTGCGATAATGTTTATACCTTCGCTACCATAAGTTAAAATCTCAAAATCATCATCAACACCATCATCACCGTATACAATGAGTTCCTCAACATCTTGAAGAGGATATAGTAGTGGCACATCAGGTACAGAAGCCCCTTCTAAAGGTTCTATATTTGTTGGTTTTTTACATCCTTTACCTGTTTGGGAGTCTTTTAAACATTCATAAACACGAACCCAGTCGATCGACATAGTCTGTGGAAAAGAGCTCTGAGCATCCGGAGGGCCTGGCCAAGCACCACCAACCGCTACATTCAAAAGGATATGAAACTCTTTATCAAAAGGTTTTGGGAATTCATGTAGAGTGATTTGGCCATTACTCTGTGTTTTTGAATACCATTTATTCTGGGTAGCATAATGTTCATCATCGATAAACCACCGGATTTCTCCCTCTTCCCACTCGACACAGTACTCATGAAATGTAAACCCTGGGTGAAACTTCTCAAAAACATACTCTTGGCCTGAGTGAACATTGTCTGGCCAAGAACCCCCATAGTGTAAGGTGCCATGCACAGATGCGTTTTGAGCAGAATCCGCAGAAAGATTGACTGCTTCCATAATATCAATTTCACCACTTGCAGCCCATACCCCTTGTACCGGATCTGTAGGAAGCATCCATATTGCTGGCCATAACCCTTGACCATATGGAAGCTTTGCTCGAGCACAAATTTTTCCATATAAAAAATCTGCCTGGCCTTTTGTACGAATTCGGCCTGAGGTATACTCCATTGTTTTAGGCCCGCCATCACCATTTGCTCCATCTGAACCCGTAAAACTTTCTTTTATAGCGGTAATATTTAAAAAGCCATTTTTGACATAAACATTATCTTTTTTATCTGTATAACATTGAAGTTCACCGTTACCACCACCCCAACAATTTTGCTCATAGCTCCACTTTTGAAGATCAAGATCACCTTCTTCAAACTCATCACTCCAAACCAAGTTCCAATCAGAGTTATTCTCATGGTTTCCGTCTATAGTATTCTGAGCGCTTATCACCTGAGAGATTTCTGGTTCATCTAATTTTTTTTTCTGCAAATCATCAGATCTTTCTTCAGCAGCTTGATTTCTATATATTGTCGTATAATTTCCATTTTGGGAGGCAGAGGGTGATCTTTGCTCTCGTTTGCAAGAGAGTGAAAAAAAAACAAATAAAAGATATAAAAAAAAGGTCTTAGGAAAAAAAGCGAACATCATTCAAACTCCACAGAAAGCTCTTTGCCTTATCGAACCTTATCAGTTGAAACTTTAGGCTTTTCTATGGTTTTACATTGAATAACAATAAGCATTTTGTAGAATTCAAAAACTTTAGAAGCTGTCTGACCTTTTTTGAAGACCTTTTATGACAATTGAGATGTTTTTTTCATGGCAATCCTGAGGCTTCCAATGAAATTCATAGATTCTTGATGGTCAGAGTTTTTTTCATAGTTCCTGACAAGTCTTCTTTGACGATTCAGCCATGCAAATGATCTCTCTACAACCCAACGGAAAGACTGTGGAACAAAGCCTTTTTCTCCCTCTTTTCTACAGTCCGCTTCGATAGAAGCAGGAACTCTGCATGATATCCCAACATCTCTATAAGCCTTATCCCCAAGGATTTTCTCAAGTCTGGGAAAATTTTCATCGTCATTGAGCTGTGCAGTGATAACTTCTCCTGCATGTCGATCATGTTGGTTAGCTGACGTCACAACGCATGACAAAAGCATCCCCATGACATCTGTGCCGTTTACGACCTTTAACCTTTTTATTGCAATCCAAACCTCGACCCCAAACACCAGGCTCTGCCGTATAGAGATTGAGAGTCAACAGACACGAGTGATAATGATCGCTCCCTTCCGACTTTTTCTCTCGCTATTTCCACTAAATGAGGTTTTCAATGCGTATCTTGAGAAGATTTTAAGCCCACATTTGGATGGAAATACAGTTATTGTGCTTGATAATGCTTCATTTCATAAGTCTTCAAATATAGTTCAAATAGCTCAAGAGTATGGGGCAGAAGTTCTATATCTTCCCCCATATAGTCCAGATCTCAATCCTATCGAACACAAGTGGCATCAAGTTAAAACAAAAATACGAAAAATTCTCAGAGATGGATGTGACTCTATTTATGATGCTGTTTGTGCGGCTATGAAGATGTTGAGCAAGTAAATGTAGCCAATGCTATATCAATGCTGACAGCCCTCGTTACGATAAAACTTTTGCACGACTTAAAGCTTTGCCTGACAGAGAAAACATCGACTGATGTTCACAGCAAGGAGATAGAAACATCTTCTTGCTAACCTCCTCTCTAAGTATCTGCAGGTCTCAACACCATAAATTAAAATAATTAAATTCCTTGTTTATCACACCTTACATTTGAATTGTGTCTAGACCAATTTTTCGTATTACTTGTATTGAAACAAGAGTTCTCAGCACTGTTGTTGCATTTATAGAGATAGCAGGTTGATCTTCATGAGTCACTTTTTGCGCTAATAAGTAAGGCTCAATTAAATCAAAAACACTTTCATCAAAAACTTCACCAACTTTCTTTTCGAAATCTTTTCTTAAATCTTCTAAGAGATAAAGGCTCATTGCACTTTCATCAAGACCAGATTCTTGAGCATAATTCCTCATTTTCATTAAAGTCATTTTTTGCTTATTAGTAAAAGAAACTTGCAAGAGTTTTTTATTTTTCCCATATTCACACGACTTAAAAAAAGACGCAAACCAGTCTAACTTCTGTATTTGAGAAATCTCACAAACCTCTCTGTGTTTATCTGGTTCTTTTTCTGTTTTTATAAGACCTTGTTGAACAAAAACTTCTTTTATCTCTTCTATAATTTCTTCTGGATAACCTGTGAGCACCTGTATTCTCGCCAACACATCTGGGATCAAAACAACACATCGTCCATCGTCTAAATCTAAAGTATGCAATTCACTTAAGTTTGATAAACTATAAGCCATCTGTATTGCGACTAAAGATTTTGTCAGCATTTTTCCTCTATTGATTTTTGCATCTTGCAACGACTTAACATATTGGTCATTCATTTGAGAAAGACGGAGTGTACATTCTTTCATAACAATACCGACCCAATTTGGAAGACCTTGGACCAATTTTTTAAATTGATCCGATGTAATATAACGCGCAATAATATCAGTTTTAGCTCTAGCTGAAGCTAACCTTTTCCCTCCAGTTAAACACGTTAATAAACCAACTAGTTCACCTGGATTTAAAGTCGCAAGCACAATATCTTGATGATCTTCTGTAATAAAAATCTCCATAGTTCCTTGTTCTATAATATATACAGAACCACCATGGTCACCCTGTGAAAAAATTGTGGAACCTTTTACAAAACTTGTTTGCTCATCACTCACATCTACCTCAAAACTTTGTTGTCTCTAACCTTCCATAAGCATCCAAAAGCTTTTGTGCTTCGACTTCTAAAATTTTTTTAGGAATCTCTTTATCAAAAGTCACCATAACTGATTTGGAAACGATTCGAACAACTTTGCATTTACAACGATATTTCGTTTTTGAAAAAAAATGTATTTCAGCATCAAAAACACTGTCTGCAACAGGAACTTCCTCAGCACATAAAAATTTCAGTCCAGATTCCGAAAGATCTTGAATCAAAAATGTATATTTATTCACAACTAAAGACGGCAACGCATCTTGAGGATAGCGGATACGAAAATGCCGACGATCTTTTACACTCATTCAAACCTCTCTACTTAAAAACCTATAACTGCTATTTTCTCTCGTATCCTTATTTTCACAAAACTTTTAATTCTATCACAACTCTACTTACATACTTTTTATCAGTTAAGCTATTATAAGCACATGTAATTACTCTGGAGACATAATGCAACACGAGATATCAACACAAAGCCTCTACGTCACTACAACTTCGAATAAAGGACGAGGTGTCTACACAAGAGAAAAAATATCGAAAGATACTATTATTGAAATTTCTCCCATTATGATTCTCTCGAAACAAGACACCATTAAAATCCAAGACACCAATCTATCCAACTATATTTATGAGTATCATGAACAGCAAGACGCATTGTCTCTTGGTTATGGTTCTCTTTATAACCATTCTTATACACCAAATGCTTATTATCAATTTGACATCGATCACCAGATTCTTGAGTTTATTGCACTTTCAGATATTTTAAAAGACGAAGAAATCACCATTAACTATAACGGTGATCCTCAAGACAAAACTGAATTATGGTTTTCTGTTAAGGCTTGACTCCTCTTTTAAGTCACCTTAGTGTACAAAATCGTACGTTTCTTATTTTAGAGGTTCACATGCTTAAAATAACAGATCTTCCCCTACTTAACGCCAGCTTAAATACATTCAGCGCTATTCTTCTGATCATGGGAAAAAGAGCGCAATCGACGGGGCGTATCAACGCACATAAAAAAATCATGAGCGCCGCACTATTTACTTCCACTCTTTTCTTAACAAGCTATCTTATCTACCACTTCCAAAGCCATATTATTACCAAGTGGGAAGTTGATGGCGCTCTACGTTGGTTCTACTATACAATGCTTTTCACTCATATTGTGCTAGCTATACTCATCGTCCCTGGAATCATACAAGGGGTTTGGATGATTATCCAAGGTCGTATTGAAGACCATCAAAAAACGATGAAAATTGTGTGGCCCGCATGGCTTTACGTTTCAATCACTGGTGTTTTGGTTTATTTATTCTTATACCAACTTCAACCTTGGTTACTCAGCGTATCTTAAGTAAAAAAATCATGAACCTTTTTTCAAATCCTTAAAATTCTTTTTATTCTTCCTCTAAAACACTGGGTTTTACTCATCATGGATATTAAAGTCGCAAAAAAAAGAGCAGAGCTCTTCCAATGGGTTCGCACTTATTTTCATCAAAAAGACTTCCTTGAAGTAGACACACCTATTTTAGTGCCATGCCCTGGCGCTGAAGTGCATATGGAGTACTTTAAAACCGAATGGAAAGACTTTCAAAACACACCACACTCTGTCTGGTTAAGATCAAGCCCAGAGCTTCACCTCAAACAAGCGTTAGCAAGTGGTGCTTCAAATGTTTTTGAAATAGCAAAATGTTTTCGAAACCATGGAGAACTCACACGACTACATCAACCTGAGTTCACAATGCTTGAATGGTATCAAACAGGTCAGACATATGAAGATATGATTGACTTCACAGAGAAATTTATTCAAGAATGCGCGGCTTATTTTAACGTCAAGATCCCTAAAATGACGAAATTCACTGTGGCTGAAGCTTTTTTAGAGTTCGCACAAATCGAACTGATCGACCTTGACTCAGGGCTTGCAGAAAAAGCTGAAAAAGCTGGTGTTGTTTCCGTATCAGCAACAGATGATTTTGAAACAGCCTATTTTAAAACTCTTATTGAAGTCATTGAACCTCAACTTCACAATCTTGGGAACACGGTTCTGTATCACTTCCCAGCTTCTCAATCTGCATTGGCTGAAATTGAAAATGGAGTAGCAAAACGTTTTGAATTTTACATCCATGGAGTTGAACTTTGTAATGGCTACCAAGAACTGACTGACTTACAAGCAAACATCAGGCGCTTCAATGACATCAATACACAGCGCTCTAATATAGGAAAAGATCCCCTTGCCTTTGACCAAAACTTCATCAAAGCTTTGAAAAAAGGGATTTCTGCATGCTGTGGGAACGCACTAGGTCTAGATCGGCTCTTGTCCATACTTCAAGGCAAAAAAGATCTCGACTACGCGATTGCTTATCGTCAGCAAGAACCCTTTCATCACATATGGGATCAATAATTTTTAGGTTTCAAACGGCTCAATCGGATGAATGTCCCGGGAATATGTGGGTCAAATCGCCCCCAATCTGTTCCTTTTGACGTTGGTAGATCACTCCCGCTTGAGACATCAAGTATAAATTTATCTAAACCATCTCGAATTTTTGTGACTACTCTCTTCGTTTTTGATGTATATACATTTTTTTGAAACTCACCAACAATATCGCCATTTCGAACATGATAATAGCCCAGAATTTGATCAGGAGAAATCTTCCCATATACGTCAACAAGTTTAAGCTTCTGCTTTGGGTCTTGTTGATTTCCTCCACGTTCAACGCCTTGTGATTGTTTAACCTTGAGCTTAAATACAACTTGTTCAGCAAGTCCTGTTTGACGTGGAGCCCCCCCTTTATCAGCTTCAGACTGTAGAACAGCTGTTACAACTTTAAGTGAAGCCGTCGTATATAAATGGGGGTCATTCACCTCGGAATCATAAGTCCCTTCACCTTTTTCGTTCACTTCAAAACGAGGAGCCTCAAAACCTTTTAGAAGCCGATTTCTCAAAACTCCACTATTAGGTAAATACACACCTTGATAAACAACTTGTCCTTCATTAAGGACCAATCCCGGATCTACTTTGTTCTCAATTTGTGTTTCATTCGCTGGAGAAGGAAATAATTTAGAAAAAAGGCCATTATTTTGCTTGATGGTTTGTTCTTGCTTTAAAGTCACATCGCTTTTGGAGTGAGACAATGTTTCCACTGAGGAATGATCTTTCTTTTCGGGAGACACTCTTACAGGCTTCAGCACTGTCGAATCAGAAGCTCGACTCGCATCACCTTGCTTCACACCAACAGAAGACCCTCGGTTCAAGAGAAGAGACTCTTCTTGATTAATTTCAAAATCCACATCGTTCACTTTGACTAAAAAAACGACATGGTCTTCCAGGCCACTCATTGCAAGCGAAAGATCCTTCGAAGGCTTGTCTGCCATATCGATAGATAAATACACTAAGTTCTCTGTCTTTGCTTTTTCTTGATCAGAACTGGGAAATATCGATTTTTCGACATAAGAAGATCTAGACTGCGACCCCCCACAACCGATTACAATCAAAAGTAAAAAAGAAACAAATATGTTTAGCATTTTCAAAAACCAATACAACAAAAAAGTAGATAGCCACTGCAGTCTCATCGGTATAAAATCTAATAAATTAAAGACAATCATGAAAATTATGTGTTTTCAGATACTTATCTAAACTTTAATGAACTAAGTTAAGTCATAAGAACGGCAAGAATTCGCTGTCATGTCAAAAACAAACTCATGGGAGCAATGATAGCAGCCAACCAGCTCGCGCATAAAAATTTCCTTTACGCGCGAGCTGTGATAGAAGAGCCAAATCTACGGCACTAAGAAGGCATAAACACATGAACGACTTTATTCAACAGGCACAAACAATTCATAAAAAATTCGTACAAGAAAGGGATTGGGAGCAGTTTCATACTCCTAAGAATCTCACTATGGCTCTTTCTGTTGAGGTCTCAGAATTGATGGAGAATTTCCAATGGGTTTCTGACTCTCAGGCTTCACACATCTCTACTCCAGAAACTCAACAAAACATCAAAGAAGAAATCGCTGACATCTTCTGCTACCTCGTACGACTCGCTGACGTTCTCGATATTAATATTCAAGAAGCTTTCATGGAAAAAATGGAACTCAACCGAAAAAAATACCCTATTGAGTTAGCAAAAGGCCGCATGACGAAATATACAAGGCTCACTCAAGACTCAGCAAGCTTTGAAATAAATTGAAACTCTTCTTTCAGACACGGCTGGATGGAAAGCCGCTGCCCCTTTTGGATCAACAGCATATCAGAAAGCTCGGAGTAGCTCTTTATCTGCTCCAGAGTCACTATTTTTGAAAATTTTTTCTCAAACTGAATTTGAACCATAAACCATCGTGGGTTTTCTTTTGTGTGCTTAGAGTCATAGTATTTGCTTTTTTTATCGAGAGCCGTGTCATCGGGAACCACTGAGGCAACAACTTTCGCAAGACCAACAACCCCTGGAGGCTGCGTTGAAGAGTGATAAAATAACACTTGATCACCAATCTCCATATTTTTCATCATAAAGTTACGAGCTTGATAGTTACGTATCCCATCCCAATAGGATCGTTTCTCTTTCTTCAAATCATCAATGCTATATGCGTCAGGCTCTGATTTCATGACCCAATACGCAGGTCTTTCTTGGGTTGTGACCTCTAAAACCTCTTTCGCCGTTGTCCTTTTCTCCATAAAACTCTCCTTAAGGTGACGAAAACAAAACTATTCCTCGACGCCGAAGGGAAACACGTTTACAATCCGAGCTCCATTTTATGGGGAGGAACCGTGCAAAATCCTTGGGGCGACGAACAAACTCAATATTTCTATGAACTCACACCTGATAAAATCTTCCAAGCTTTTGATTCTATTGGCTTACGTTCGACAGGTCGTTGTTCGACCATGTTTAGTATGGAGAATCGCGTTTATGATGTCGAGCTGCAATTGCCGGACACCCCTAAGCATAGATGGGAACACCATAGAATTGTCAAATTCTATCGCCCCGGCCGCTGGAGCCAGGAACAGATCCAGGAAGAGCATGATTTCTTAAACGACCTCTGTGAAGCTGAAGTACCAGTTATTGCTCCCTTAGCTCTTTCAGACAACCAAACTCTTGTAAAAGACTCTGCAACGGAACTTTTCTTTACTTTATTCCCGAGGGTTGGAGGTCGAACTCCTGATGAGTTCTCACTAGAGCAAATTCCTCAGGTTGCACGATTCATGGCTCGCATGCATGCTGTGGGATCAAAAAAAACTGCGCTCCACCGCATGTCAATCACACCTGAAACCTATGGACTCAATCACTTAGACACCCTTTTAAGTGGCCGTTTTATGCCAAACGACCTTCATGCTGAATACAAAGCAACCGTTGAAAGCATATGTCAAATGACAGCACCTTGGTTTGAAGAGACAACCTTTCAGAGAATTCATGGCGACTGCCACAAAGGCAATATTCTAATGACACCTGAAGGCGCAACATGGCTCGACTTTGACGACATGCTCATGGGACCTTGCGTACAAGACATGTGGCTTCTCATTCCAGGATTTGAAAAACCTGGAATCATAAGAGACACGTTTTTAGAAGCTTATGAGAGCATGTTTAACTTTGACTATAAAAGCCTTCGTCTTATCGAGCCTTTAAGGGCTTTACGTTATATTCATTTTAGTTCATGGATTGCTAAAAGATGGGACGATCCTGTTTTCCCTGCAACCTTTCCTCATTTTAATGAGCGTGGTTATTGGGTTGAGCAGCTGAACGACCTTAAGGAGCAACTCCATTTGATAGAACAGATCGCAAAAGGACCTTCACACTTATGAATCAAGGCTGGAAACATCGTTCGGGCTTTCTTCTTGCTGCTGCTGGGTCGGCTATTGGCCTAGGTAACTTATGGAAGTTTCCGTTTATTGTTGGACAATCAGGTGGAGGAGCTTTTCTAGGCTTTTACTTATTATGCGTTCTCCTTGTAGGATGGCCTGCTCTCTACGCTGCTGTATCCCTAGGGCATCGAAGTCGCCAGTGCGCATGGGCTACACTTGAAGAATTTCCTCAAGGTGTATGGATTGCTCGCATCAGCTTTCTGGCTTGTAATCTTGTCCCAGCTTTTTATTCAGTCGTTGGAGGCTGGATTTTAGGAGTGTTTTGGGAATGGCTATCCATGCTCCCTAAAGTTCCCCTTCACCCAACTAAGACACAAATTCTTATTTCAAAAAGCTGGTTTTATTGCTCAAACTGGCAATTTTGCTTTCTCCTACTGTCTTCTCTCCTTGTTCTTTGCGGTGTTCAAAAAGGTATAGAGAGAGGCAATCGCATCATGATGCCTATTCTGTTTGTTTTACTGACATCTCTTCTCACCTATAGTCTCACCTTATCTGGCGCAAATAAAGCCATCGCTTTTCTATTTTCTTGTGATTTTTCAAAGCTCACACCCAAAGCTATGATGGATGGTTTAGGTCATTCATTTTTTACACTGAGTGTCGGCTGTGGAAGCATGATCACTTTTGGAAGCTATTTACCGAAAGAAGCAAAAATAGCTAAATCTTGCGCATCTGTTGTTGTTATGGACACAGTCATAGCTGTGATGGCTAGTCTTCTTATTTTTTGTTGTGTCTTTTCTTTTGAAGGACAAGTTCAAGCAGGCCCAACTTTATTATTTCAAACTCTTCCGAAACTGTTTAGCTCGATGACTCACGGATCTTTTATTGGAACTTGTTTTTTCTTACTTGTTTCACTCACTGCGATCACATCTATGATTTCATTACTCGAAGTTTTAGTTGCCAATTGGATGTATCGAAAAAAATGCTCTAGGGAAAAAGCAATGCTTATTTCTCTTGGGTGGGTCACTCCTTTGGCTATTATCAGTAATTTTTCTTGGAATGTATTCTGGAATGTCAAAATTTTTTCAAAACCTATTTTCCATTTTTTAGACTTCATAACAGCTTCTTATCTGATGCCTATATCAGGAATTTCTTTCATTCTTTTTTACGGGTGGCATGTCGCACCTCCAGGGCTCATCAGATGGTTATGCAGAATCATAACTCCCGGTCTTTTAGTTTTAAGTTTAACAGCATCATGGCTGCTCTCTTAGGTTTTTAAATTATGGCTCATTGGAAACATCGATCAGGTTTTATTCTTGCTGCAGCAGGATCCGCTGTTGGATTAGGTAACCTATGGAAATTCCCTTATGTAGTAGGCACGCATGGAGGCGGAGCTTTTGTTCTTCTCTACCTAGCTTGCGTCTGTCTTCTTGGAGTCCCAGCTCTGAGCTCTGAGGTTACAATAGGACACAAAAGTCAAAAAACTCTTTGGCCTACCCTCGGAGAGTTCCAAGGCGGGAATATGCTGGCCGCTCTTGCCTTTATTGCATGTACTTTTATACCCGCTTTTTACTCCGTAATCGGAGGCTGGATACTCGGTTTTCTGTCATCATCTTTTACCGGAGATCTTAGCCAAAATATCGAGTACACAAAACAATTTCAAAAACAACTCAGCACATCTTTTATTGGAAGCTTTTTTTGGCAGAGTTCATTCCTTATATCTAGCTTTGGCATTGTGGCTTTTGGCGTCCAAAACGGCATAGAAAAAGCCAGTAAAATCATGATGCCTATTCTTCTCTTCCTTTTGTTGTGTTTACTCATCTTGAGCTCAACTATGGAGGGATTCAAAGAAGCTATCATGTTTTTATTTGAACCTCGCTTCGACAGACTCACTTCCTTAGGCGTCTATGAAGCTCTTGGACACTCTTTTTTCACATTAAGCGTCGGCTGCGGCGTAATGCTAACTTACGGAAGTTATATACCGAAACAAAACGACATTTTAAAGTCCGTCTTAGCAGTCATCATCATGGATACAACAATTGCTCTATGCGCTGGATGTATTATCTTCACCTGTGTTTTTTCATACAACATCCCGCCTGAATCAGGACCAGGTCTCTTATTTGAAACTTTACCTGTCTTGTTTACCCACATGCCTATGGGCCGGTGGATAGCTACAAGCTTTTTTATCTTGGTCGCGATTACCGCCTTCACATCAATGATTTCTCTACTTGAAGTCCTCATCACTTCTTTTGTTTACTTCACGAAATCAAATCGAAAAAAATCGCTGCTTTACAGCTACCTTTGGCTACTTCCCTTTGCGACAGCAGCAAATCTTTCTTGGAATATATGGTCGCATCACAGCTTCTTCGGGTTTAACTCATTTTCTTTTATGGACTTTATAGCATCCAATATCTTACTTCCTACAGGCGGTGTCGCTTTTTTATTACTTTATGGTTGGGTATTAAAGCCAAAAGGAGTCATTGGATTCTTAAGTCGGTATGTCTCACCATTTACACTCCTCATAATTTGGATGCTATCTTGGGTGTTTAGAAACTAAAATCACACCGCTCACAATAACTTTTAACACCCATGGCATAGTTTTTATCAACATCAACCACAGCATATTAAAAATAATTTAATTTTCCTCTAAACAGTCACTATAACTTATGAGCGTTTACGCAAAACTCACGTCGGTCTCACTTTAGGAGAAACTGAAGTGATCTTCTCACCTTGATAATTGCGATTTCCCTGCACAACCTCACAAACCAGCGAATCCCAAGAAGCCTCTATTTGCTCCCAAACATAGTGCTGTTGAACATACCTATAACCATTCTCACCTAACAATTTAACTTCTTCTGGAGAGCAAAGAAGGTGGTGCAAATGATTAATAAAAGACTCCGTTGTGTCATACACCATTCCACCTTGACTTCTTTCACACTGCCCCACCAGCACTTCACACGCTCTGGTCACAAGACAAGGTGTTTTCACACTCCAGGCCTCAAGCAACACAATAGACAAACTCTCAAAAGCAGAAGGCATAATCAAAATTTCAGCTGCAGCCATAGCATCAATCTTGCATTGTTCGTCAACAAATCCCAGTGGGATAATATCCTCAAATTTTGGTAACGACCAAAATTCTTTCCCTATCACAACAAGTTTTAGGTCACTAGGGTATTTCTTTTTATATTCTACAAAATGATGCACCATATCAGGGCACCCTTTTTGTTCCTCGACTCTTCCAACATAAAGCACAAAAGAAGCAAGAATACCTGTTTGAGAACGAAATCTTTTTCCATCAGCATCCTCGGGGATCTCGGTACCTAAACTCGCGATCACATCTCTTTTTTGTGTTAAACAAACCCGTTGTTCCACGAGTATCTTCTCTTCTGGGGTTAAAAAAATAAAATTTTCAGTATCTTGAAAAGTTTGATCATAAACATTTAAACGATAAGCCACATCATCATGAGCCATTGGGAGAACAATCGATTTATGCCTCACAGCCGGAAGACTGTACCAAGTTGTTGCATACGTATATGTAAAAAATACAAAAATATCATATTCTTTCTCATGCTTACGAATATAAGATTGTAACGAGAGAGAATACGGTCCCTGTAGCAACATCCAAACACGCTCCACCAGCCACTGAAAACCAGTTTTTTGATATATTTTGTGAAGCAAACGCCAGCCTCGCCCTCTCAAACGAGCTTGTTCTGTCATCGCAACAAAATCATAACACCTTGAAAACAACCAAGGGTTTCGTTTAAAAGTCACAGGGAAACGCTTTAATGTCACTCCATTTAAACGGGACACACCGCCTTGGTACTCATCTTGCCATGTCATATAGTCTTGTGCACACGTGGTCAAAACATCAATATCCCACAATGAAGAAAAACGCTCTGCAAGTCTTCTGCATAAAAGTTCTGCGCCTCCGTTCACTTCTGATCCGTATCTTTGTACAACAAAAGCTATTTTCATTGCAGGCTCCTAAGGTTTCTATGTAAGATCATTCTTATCAGTTTGTATCAATGAATAGAGTCATGACGCAATCCATCATCCAATCGATGATATGATCATTATGAATGATTTCACTTCATCTTCATAAACCCAAAGAGGAGACTGTAAGATGGGATTACATCACACTCGCTCATGCACAGAGTGCGGAACAGAGTTCAACGGGCGTGAAGATTATCTCCTCTATGGTACACGATGGCGCCTCTCATCAAATCAAATCCTTTGGTTTGATTGCCATTGCGGAAACACATTACAACTCCCAGCAGGGGAAGCCAGCTGGTTCTCACCAAGTTTATTTATGTCGGAAGAAACATCAAAGGTTTATTCTTCCATCGGCGCTAGCCTAAAATTGCCAAGAATCTCACCCCAGATCCTTCAACTCCAGCAAAACATTCGCAACCCCAACACCGACGCTTCACATATTGCTGAAATTTTAAAAAAAGACCCTCTTATCAGCGCCAGAGTCATACAACTAGCTAATAATTTAAGCCCTCAGGCATCAATCCAGACCCTCCACCATGCTATAGGGTACGTTGGAAGAGACTTATTAAGTGAGTTCATTACAACTTCTTTTCTCAAACAAATACCTTTCAACACGCAAATATATCGTCCTCGTCAATTTTGGGAAGAGTCTTGTCTTAAAGCACACATCACTCAGCGGCTCATGAGTGAGTTCGGGGAAGATATAACACAAGATCCCTGGCTTTTTGGAAGCTTGAAAGATATAGGAAGACTTGTTGGCTCTGTTCTCATTCCTGATAAAATCGATGAGATCAGCAGTAAAATCAAAGACCCTAAAACACAAAACCGATGGGATTACATTGAAACATCCTTAGGGGTTCCCTCACAAAAAGCTTTAGGAGAAATAGGAACTATCATCTGGGGGCTGCCAGAGCTTTTAAAATCCGCTCTTCTTTTTAATCCAGATTTCAAAAGAACTCACCAAAAACTCAACCTAGAAGAAGCCATTGCTATCGCAAACGAAGCGGCTTACTGGCTTCTACTTGAACCTCACCGCGTCAATATGCAAATCATGCAGTGGGGCTTAAAACGTATAAATATGGATGAAGATCATTTTATCGTTTGGTTGAAAAAAAACCCTAACCTTATAACCCTATCAAAAGAAGAAGCTCTACAGGCAACAGCAACATCATAAAAAAACGACTGCCTTTTTTCAAAATTCACAACACAAAAAAGAAGTATATCCACACACCATGCATACCCAAGACAAGGCTTATAAAAAGACCTATCGACAACTGTTGTTTTATATTGGCAGTGGAAGACAAAAGTCCAACACTAGAAAACAATGTACACAATGATAAAAAAAGACAGCTCCTCCCCTCAAGAAAACCAAACCACAGGGCAACACACCAAGCTGCTATAGCCACCATACACAACCTAAACACCGTCTTCTTTGGCCCCAGCCTCACCGCAATAGCATTTTTATCAGCGACAGTATCTCCTTCAACATCAGGAAGCGTCGTAACACAAGCTAAAGAGTAATGAAGTGGAAGCAACACTGACAACCACTCACCATGAAACAGTCGCCAATCTTTCAAAAAGCTCCAACCTATTATAGGGAGCACACCTCCCATTCCTAGGGCTTGCAACCACTCTCCGTAACCTCTATACGACATCTGAAATGGCTTTAAGCAATAAAGAGCTAAGAGTACGTAGCCCACAACAGCCAAGACAACAACAGAGTGTCCCACTGCATTCGCTGTCCACATAGAGAGAAAAAACATCACTAAAACTGCAATATATATCGATTTTTTTGTCAATTTTCTTTCAACAAGAACACGAGAACCACCCGAAAAACACGTAGGGTGAGGATTTATTGTATCGGCCTCTACATCCACTAAGTCATTCACACAAACCGTCACAAAATGAAAACAAAATCCAAACAGCATAAGTTGAGATAAAGAAACAGTGCTCCCTGCTCCAGCCAAAAACCAGCCAAAAAAGAGAGGTATCAAAATATAAAGCTGGGAAGGAGGCCTAGACAGTTGAAGCCAATCACGCATCATAAAGAAGTTCTCTGCGAAATCTCTTTTCTTTTTTCCTCAAAATCTTTATCCCACACAGCCTTAAAGTTCATGTCCCAAAAAGGTACCGGGATGTAGTCAATCAATGCAAGTCGTTCCATCAAATCTTTTTCATCCTCAAAATTTCGAGAGAACTCAAATGGATTCCTATAACCTTGACCATGGTCTAACCCTGCCACATATGGGTAACGTGACGAAGAACGTTTTTCAACCTCTTCCACGAGTTCATCATGCCTTTGAGACATTCTATTTAAAAAACATTCATCAAAAGGTCCAAAATCAACATGATTTTCTGGGTCTTTTTGAACCCATCGAGCCCAATCAAAACCATAAATCAAGTCATGAGCGTATTGAAAACGAGTTTGCCCTCGACTAAATGCTTTATATAACTTCTGAAAATGCTCTACACAGGCACGCTGACTTAAAAAATCTGTTTTTTTTAACAACACAGACACAAAGCCATCAAAATCCCAAAAAATATTCTTAGGAAAACACTCTAACTGTGTCATCGCAATAGATGTAAGACTCTGCATAACAGCATTTTGCTGTTCGTGGCTCAAGCTCGTCTGCAGCCTTTCTCCGATATCCTCTAAAGTATGAGCACAATCTCGATTTGGACATAAACTTCTTGGCTCTGGCCATTTTAACTTTAAAGCAGCATCAAATTCTCGAGCTTTTTTTTGCCACATGCCGACCTCCCACTCACAAACAACCTGCGCACGCTATCATATTCCTCACCCACAAACATGGCAAAATATTAAACAATTTGACTATAAAGATCACGAGACTACAAAAATAATGATTTAATATTAGACACTTATAAATGGCACAACTCTTGCTCTCTCACCTATATAAAGAAATCACATTTTGTATATGGATACCATGACTATGACAGCATTAGCATTTTTCTCGGTACGAAAGAAAATATTTATTTCTATATTCTGCGCCACAGGGTTTAGCTCACTAAGTTTTGCTTCACCCGTTTGCTTTCCTGAGAACTTGCAACCCTTAGACTTAGAAGAAGCTTTTACAAATGAAGATCTTTATACTTTAAAAGCTTCATCATGTTTTGAAAAAATTTCAAAAACAAAAACCCCTGAAGCACAAGCTATTCGCGCTGTCACAACAGGTCGGTCATCAAATCCAGTTCTTCTTTTTGGTTATCAATGGCAAATTCAACGACCTGAAATTTACAAATCAAAATATGGCATTACCGTTAAAGGCACTCTTTATCATGTTGGGAAAATTCAACGACCTAGCAAAATTGAATACCAATTCACATACTCGGGCGATGGGGCAAACACCGTAAAACAGAGCCTTAAAATCCTACCGGGAAGCAGTGAGAAAAATCCTTTTACATACTTAGACAATGCTGGGAAAACAAAAAAACTAGCCTGGTTTGTTGACTTAGGACTACAAACTATTGGACTTTCTAATGTGTTTATCAATAGAGAGGTTATTGAAGACTTAGGAAAAACAATTCTTGCAAACAGTGGTGAAGAAGAAAAAGAGCTTACATGGCAAGAACACACACCAAGCCTTGTAAAAGCACTCGCAGATCGTTCTTACTTATGGCATCTTTATCTTTTAAACAAAGCAAAATTATCCCCTAAAAGCGGTTTCCATATCCGCTAATAAAAAACCTTTTCAAGGCTCACCTTGACTCTTAAAAGGGAGTCAGCATATATTCCCAAATTCTTGGGACTTATGCAATCGGGAGCCTCCTATGTCAAAATCTATTCAAAGCGCCTTCGGAATGGCTCTTAGCAGCGCATTTCTCCTTTGGGGATATGAAATCCTCAGAAGTAGTAGCATGGCTATGATCAAAGGCGCCTACGGCAGCTCTATCGTACTTATCCTTTTAATGCTAAGCCCTATCGTTCTCACTTGTACACTCCTACTACAATCTTATATTTTACGCCGGATCGGCCCACGCAAAACGTTCTTAACCCTAGGTCTGACAGCAGCTGTCAGCATTTTGTGCTGTTGGGTTGGTATTCAATATCAATGGAAACCTTCTTTCATAGGCTTGGGCCTTCTTCAAGAGTGCTATGGACTGTTGCTTATTGAGCAATACTGGAGCCATATCAATTCGATAATGACTGTACCTGAGGGAAAAAAATTCAACGGCCGCATTATGGCCATTTCCACCTTGGGCGGCATTAGTGGTGGTTTTTGCCTTAAGTTTCTCGTCCAATCCTTCGGCAGTGAAATGATGCCTCTAATTACCGCTGGATCAATGATCCCAACCCTTCTATTAGCAAACTTTTGCTTTAAATTATGCCCTGTCACGACAAACAAATTTGACTCTCATAAAGAACAGCAAAAGCCTCAGTGGGTTTTATTTAAAGAAAACCGTTTGCTGCTATCTTTACTTCTTATGGTAGGTGCAAGTCAAATCTACTCAGCTGTGGTTACAGTTCATTTCCACACAGCGTTGCAAGATGCTATTCCCAACGTAGATGAACAAACAGCCTGGGGTGGCCTGTTTTTTTCAAGCCTTCATATTGCAGCTTTATTCTCACAACTTGTGCTCAGTCCTCTTTTACTCAAATCACTGAAGCCTAAGCAAATTCTCTGGGGCATACCCATTGTCCAAGGATTCGTCTTTTTTCTTTCTCAGAGCACAAATCTCGCACTCCCTGCAGCAGCGAGTGCAATGATGCTTTTTAAATGCTTTGACTATTCTATTTTCAGAACCTCTAAAGAAACTTTATATATCCCCATGAACTTTGAAGAACGTTATATTGCTAAGGGCTGGATTGATGTTTTAGGTTATCGTTTTGGTAAAGCTCTTGGATCTCTCGGCATCTCTGCCTTTACAGCTCTAGGATTTACTCACCCCTTCATCATCTCAGCCTTAGGTTTTACAAGTCTCGGACTCTGGTTTAAAGGAGCAACAAATACAAAATGTTCTCACAACGCAGCAGAGTCCTACGCAGCCACAAACCTTGAGCCAGCCACATCAACATCTTAGACAAAAGAGATACTGTGATTGCTTTACTTCTTTATTTACTGATTCTGATTGTCGCTCAAACTTTTGTAGCTCCATGCCTTCGCTACATTCACTCTGGTCTCAGTTTTAGAGAGATTTTACATATAGGTCTTGGATCAAGAGATCAAATGCCTCCTATGTCGATTTTCTGCGAAAGAGCCGCTCGCGCACAAAAAAATATGCAAGAAGCTATTCCTATTTTACTCTCTCTTTTTTTCTTGTGTATCATCTTAAAAATAGATTCCCAACAAGCTCAGGACAGTGCTTCTCTTATTCTTGTTTCTCGCTTACTTTATATTCCTGCATACATTTCTGGCCTAAAAGGACTCAGGAGTTTTTTTTGGGTCACAAGCTGGATCGGCATTGCTATCATGCTTTCTTGTATTATTGCCCACATCTAAAGACACAATAACAAACACACTCTACTTTTTAATAATAAGGTTCATTCCATCTCGAACTGATAACAGAACATTTTCAACACGCTCATCTCGCACGATCTTTTCATTTAAACTTGCAATTGCATAGTCAGCTGATGTTTTCGGGTCAAGAACATTCCCACTCCACAGAGCATTATCAACAACAATAGCTCCACCTCTGCGTAGCTTTTCTAGTGCCAATTCATAATAAGTTGAATATTTTTCCTTATCTGCATCAATAAAAACTAAATCAAAGTCTCCATCTGTTTGTTTTATAGAGTGATCAGCAGAACCTTCTAAAATCTTAATTTTGTGATGATAAGGGCTTTGTTTAAAAAATCTTTTTGCAAAATCAATCGCTTTTGTATCAATCTCACAACAAAACAACTGCCCATCATCAGGCAAAGACTCCGCCATAGACAAACTGGCATAGCCAGAAAACATTCCAATTTCAAGAATTTTTCTCGCATTCATCAGCTGTACTAAAATCTTTAAAAAACGACCACTCACACGACTGCTCATCATTCCCGCGTCTTGAAACTCTTCACAAGTCTTACGAGAGAGTTCTTGCAACAGTTCTGGCTCATTTTTTGTCATACGGTCTATATACTCTTCTAGAACGTTTGATAGCATCAAAAACCTCTTTTTTAAATACCGATACACCATCTTGTCTATAAATCAAAAATTTCTCAAGACAACAGCGCTCATTTTTTATACAAGACCCATAAGCCCTTACACAAAACGGGCCATCACACATGACTTCTAAACATATGGCTTCCTATGAAAACGATCGTCTTTGACCTTGAAATGAACCAACCATCAGGAACAATTATTGAAATCGGCGCCGTCAAAGTTGATTTAAAAAACCGTCGTATCGAAGATCGTTTTCAAAGTTTTTGCAGACTCGACAATGAAGATTTGAATCCAGAGATTACAACTTTGACAAATATTCAACCAGAAGACTTAACCAAAGCACCTCATTTTAAGGATGCAAGCCTTCAGTTTTGGAAATGGTTTTCAGAAGCTGGTTGCGGAAAGCGTCTAACCGCCTGGGGTCATGATACAGATATTTTGAAAAAAGCGTGCGACAAACAATCCATTCCATACCCAGAAAAAATCAAAGTATTTGATCTTTGCTCAATCAGTGAAGTTTTTCGATTTGCAGCTGATTTTCCTAAAAAACACCGCGGTGGGTTAAAGTCTTCTCTCGAAGGCTTCCAAATCCCCTTTGAAGGAAGCCAGCATAGAGCTCTAGATGATGCTCAGGCGACAGCGCAACTGTTCATCCACCTCTATCAAATGGCCCGAAAAAGTTTTCAAGTACAGTCTCTATTTAAAAGCTAACATGCAGTTTCGCCGATAGATATAAAACGCATAACTTCTCTCATCAAAAAAATTGATGATTTTACATCACTTATCCAGCCTTATAAGCGACAGAAGTCATTAGGTTTTTAGTGTACTGCTGTCAACCCCATGAGATTTACTTGAGGCTCAGGACAATAAATATCACGCCGAGCCTCTAAATCTCTCACGACTGCTCGCGTAAATTCCGCAGGAGCTGTCGCAATCTTATTTTTATACTCAGAAATCGTAAAAAGCTCCATTCTCACCGAAATTTTTTTAAAAACCCTCGGTAATCTTTGTCCTGGGGCATAGACATGATGCAGACCACCACTATACAGCATAAGCATACGACCGTGACTCATCTGTTGAATCACATCCGCAATACCACCTTTTACAGTCATAGGTTGCCCATTTTTATCTAAACCATCCAGGCGCCTCATGCGGCCTTCTGGAGCTATAGCAACAACCGCCTTGTCACAAACCTGATCCATAAAACCACTCCAAGTCTTATCTCTTTTTCGAGTCAACCGGACAGCCTTTGGAGCTAAGGTTTTCAAAAAACGACCAATAAGAGGGCGATCAAGCGTCACATCAGCAATCGGCACAACCGCTTGCTTAGCAAGAACCCACAACATTCTATTTGGGAGGAGACATAAGTAGATTGGCTCAAACAAACTAGTGTGATTCAAAAGTGTTAAGACACGGGTTTCTTTAAGTTGTTTTTTCAGATCATAGCTATTGACATGGCCACAATCACCAACCCAATCAACAGAAAACTTATAAAACACACGACCAAACGCTTTTACTGCCAAAAACAGAAAAAAACGAAGAACAGCCATTGTCTTTCTCCTAACCAAAAAGGTCGTACGCCATAAAAAACGCTACAACTTTACTGAGGCAGCCTCTAAAACAATCAAAAGTATTTCAGAGACTCTGGTGCTTATATGAAAAAGAAGAACATCATGTCAAGACCACTCTACAAAAAAGACTTTATAATTCCCGATGTTTTCAGTCACATGTGACAATAAGAGCTGGGAATTTTTCTCACCTACCTTATATTAATAATACGTTGCTCAAAAAAATAGAATATAAGTGTCAAGTCCAGACCTCAAACAATTGCCCTTTCCACAACAATTTTAAATACGATGTATTTTACAGCTAGAGGCAGATCGATTTATGATAAAAAGATAAGTTTGAGAACACACGTAATAAACACTCTTTTCATTCAAGGGAACATGATGATGAATTTTAAACCCTCGCTCAACATTCACCATTTTCTAACCTTTGTTTATCTCGTCATATGCCCTCAGCAACTCTTACACGCTGCAGCCCCTTGGGTTGAACATCGACCAGGTGGAGAGACTCGGTGCGCTCGAGGAGAGGCTTTTTCCTTTTTCCATAATCCTGGATCTCAAAATAAAATTATTATCGATTTTATTGGCGGTGGTGCTTGCTGGGATGGAATGACTTGCCAACCAGGTTCACAGACATTTTTTGACAGTATTGACGCCGTTCGAGAGGAACAAAAAAATGGACTCGACGGTATATATCGTAAAGACTCTTCAGACAACCCCTTTAAAGACTGGACTCATGTTGTCATCCCTTATTGCACAGGAGATGTTCACTGGGGAAAAAATGACATCAGCTATGAAACCATGCGCGGTGAAGAGTTTGTCATTCATCACCGTGGTGCAAGTAATGCAGCTGCTGTAATCCGGTGGGTTGCAGACAACTACCAACCGGAAGATGTTTTAATTACAGGATGCAGCGCTGGAGCCTACGGATCAGTCTTCTGGACTCCTGAAATCAGAAAAGTCTTTCCAAATGCAAACATGGCTCAATTTGGAGATAGCGGTGCAGGAATTATCCCAGAGTTATTTTTTGAACATCTCAACCAAGTATGGAAGCCTTTTTTATCGGCACCGGAATGGATTCCAGGAGTCAATCCAAACAACATCGACTGGTCACACATGACTCTAAATCAATATTATGAAGCCGTACTTGCATCTCACTCTGATGTTTTTATGTCACAATTTCATCATACTGAAGATCAAATTCAACAATTTTTCTATGAACTTATGATGGGAGACCCTCAAGAGTGGGCAACTCAACTCAAAGATTCGATGTCAGAACTACAGCAAAACTCCCACTTCAAGGCCGTTATGCGACCAGGGCGTACTCACTGTGTTCTTCCTGAAGCGGAGTTTCTAGAATCAAAAGATGGGAAACCAAGCGTTGCAAACTGGCTCTATGAATACATGCAAATCCAGAATAAATCTTAAAAAAGTTTGTTCACGCCTACTCGACCTGCACTTCCACATCTTGGATATTTTCACCCCTCATCACTTTCATCATAGCCTCCTTATCTCCTCGCATACTTTTGAGGAGACGGACCGCTTTTGCAACATTATCCAAGCGAATACCATTCATTTCTGTGATAATATCTCCATCCACAAGCCCCATTTTTTCATATATACTTCCGGGTTCAATACGAGAAATTTCAAATCCTGTAATTCTCCCACCCGAAAACATCGGTACTACAGATGCTTGCATCAAAATTTTCCCCAGCTGATTATCAAGCATTTCAGTCTTATAAGCCGAGGTCACTCGAATCTTTCCAGCAACCCGCTCAAAACCTTCTTCAGAATATCGATCTTGATGGATGGTTTTGGTTTTCATTGGTCTTTCTATTTGAACTGTTTCTGGTGCTCGAAACCGATCTTTAAATATATCGATTTTCTCTTCACCTTTTTGTAGCCTCATTTTCTCTTCAGAAATAGCCAGAACTTCCCAGCCTTCTATGTCGTGCCCGACACGCAAAGCCATCACTCGACTTGTTTCTACATTTTTAATCAATACGACGTTGTTTTTCGGACCGTTTCCGACGATACTTCCCATAATTAATATATTAGGTCCGGCTGCATCACTTTGAGCAAAGAGATGTGTCAAAATAAGGAGCCCGAACCATATGGATCGCATGAATGTCATATTCACCTTCTCTACAACGTCCTCTCATGCTCATCGGACAAAACACAAAACAATTAAAAATCTTTATTTCCTAAGGGGAAGTCGGCTATGGAAAAAGTAAATCGTAAAAACATTAGAAAAACACTCTCCAAAAAAGTAGGTCAACTCAATGATATTGTTGCTGATTTCGATGAAATCCTCTCTCTCCTAGAGGTTGATTTTTACCGTGTTGCTATTTTTGGGTCAGCAAGACTACAACCAGAAACAGAGCTTTATCGCCAAGCTTATGATTTAGCCTACAAACTCGGTACCATGGGAGTCGATGTTGTGACTGGCGGAGGGCCAGGACTTATGGATGCGGCAAATCGTGGAGTCAAAGCAGGTGGGGCTGAAAGTCGCTCTATTGGCCTTCCTATCTCTTTACCTTTTGAGTCGGACGCGAATAACCACCTTGACGTCAAACATGAGCACAGACGATTTTCCTCACGTCTTGATGAGTTTATGCGGATTAGCCATGCTGTAATTGTTACCCCAGGGGGTATTGGTACAGTTCTTGAGCTGATGTACACATGGCAGCTCATACAAGTGAAGCACATTCAGCCTCGGCCTTTCTTCTTAATTGATTCCGACGGTATGTGGGCAGATTTTCTGAAATGGTTTGAAGAGCATCCTGTTCAAAAAAAGCTCATGTCACAAACAGACATGGATATGATTACTGTCTGCTCGGATGTTGATGAAGTCATTCAAATTCTTCAGCCGAAAATATCAGAATTTGCAGTCTCTCGTCACAAGCACGGATCCCACAGCAACCCTCTATAAATAAAAATAAAAAATCAGCTTAGTTCAATAAAACTAAGCTGATTCATCTTTTCCCTTAAGATTATGGGCTCATGTGACGAAAAAAGTCATGAGTTACGGCTCTTAATGGAGGAATTATGGAAGACCGCAGACGAGAAACCAAGAAACAAGCCCCTCGCTTTTCTTTTTCTGAAGATGAGATTAATGTTTCAGCAAAAACCATCGGCAGCCTTGAAAGTTTCCAGCTCACAGCTGAGAATGTTTCAGACACCGGTCTCTTAATCACCTGGAATCGTGATCCATCTATTCCATTCTGCCAGAGTACAATTCTAGAAATCAATATTGATCCTGTTGGGGAATGGTTACTTGAGCCTTTACAGTGCTTGGGAAAAGTTGTCCGCAGAGAAGACGACTATGGAGAAGTTCGATTCGGTATTAACATTGTCCAAATGGGCGCCGAAGAACAAGAGCAATGGGAATCATGTGTTCGCCACCTCAGCGATAGTGGGAACCCTGCTGTTTGGTTTGATGGACAACAAGAACAAGAGTATGAAGAAGAGGCAACGCAGCTTGTTGCACCAGTTCAAGCATAGTCGCTCTTCTGTAAAAAACCCTCTTTTCCTCGGTTTCAAAACCTTCAGATAGACAGCTTCTCTCAATTCACTTAAAATTGAATAAAAATACGTCGTAACAAAAAAGACTTACACCATTTGTAAGCTTTAGGAGATACTCTTGAAACACAAGACTCCTGAGGTTCGCCTCTTCTGGTCTGGTTTGACACTGCTTTTTGTTTCTATGTTTACAATTGGTGTTTTACGCTATTCCCAGCCTGTCGCAAAAACAACGACTTTAACAAAAACAACTTACACCCCCCCTCAGTCTGCTCGCATAAGAGAGTCACCCTTCCCTCAAAAACCAGATGAACACCCAAAGAAAAAAAGCATAACCCCTTCACACTCTAAGTTCACAGTTCACGCACCGACAGTGACATCTCCAACCAGAGACATCCAGCTACAAACAATCCGCAGAGAAGTTGACAAAGGAAATTCAGATCACGCTATTGAACTGTTAAAAAGATTCCTTGAAGACGACCCTTCCCATGAAGTTGCTCTCATGGAGCTAGCCATGATTCAACTCATCGATCAACAATCTCCACGAATGGCACAAGAAACTTTTGAATCTATCTTACACATTAATCCAAACCATCAAATGGCACTCATCGAGCTTCTCGGTTTGTATGAAGATAACGATCTTATTGATGAAGGTTGTCAATTTTTAAAAGAAATTTACGAGAGAACACCTCATGCATCTAAAATTGCCTTAGCACTTGGTCAATTTTACGCGCAAGAAAACAACCAAGACGAAGCTCTTATTTGGTTGGAGCGAGCAGCTCTTCAAGATGAAGAAAAACCCACAGCTTTATCCATGCTTGCAGATATTTGGTTAGAAATGGGATATTTTCAAAAATCATGGGATATATTCGAACGACTCATCGATTATTACCACAGCAGCAAAGAAGAGTCCTTTCATGAACAAGCGATAGCAACACGTATTGGACAACTTGAAATGTTAATCCATTTGAATCGTTTTGAAGAAGCAAAAGATAACCTTTCGGCTTGGATACAAAACTCACCACCCGAAGAACAAGAACCCCTCTCAGAACTCATGGTCATTTTAAAAAAAGCACAGGGATAGCAATAAAAAAAGAGGAAAAAGGTCTTATGATTAACAATAACCCAAAGATTTTAGAAGTGCTACGCCTACAAGTTCAAATTTTTACTGAGCTCGGGTCATTCGAAATGTCTGTACTGTCTGATGGGATCTTGGATTTGAACCACTAAAATCTGAAAATTTTAATTTCATTACCACAGACTTTTGCATACCAAATATTGATGACTCACAAGTGATTAAATTATTACAACCCACACTGCCTCACAATCAAAACACTCCTACTCTAGGCTTGAGCGCTCACCTTCCTCTTATTCATGATTTTCGGCCATCTCGATAGTGTCCAGTTTCAAAGCGAACCGCATCAATGTGATTCATCAGAAGGTATAATTTTCATTTTGTAACCCCTCACACCTATTGATCTAGCTACAAAATTATCATTTGCAAAACATTGCATTTTGGTGCAGTTTTTCGTTATGAAAAAGGAATCAATTCGAAAAAAGATAGACGACTTAAAGGTCGATGAAGACAAGATACTGGGTTCAGATTCTCTGAACAACGAGGTTCGTCTCTTCATTAAATCAATGCTGACAATTATCGACATCATTGTTGCGCTTCTCTTAGAAAAGAAGACGCGGAAAAACTCTAGTAATAGCGGCCTTCCCCCATCACGCAACAATGGACCAAATGGCAACAGAAATAACCCTGATGGAGGTCACACCAGCTTGAAAACACACGCAAGGTGGAGAGCTCATCCACAGTCTCGGTTAGTGATTATGTGAAGTGCGGCACCAGTCTCACTGAGATTGAAGCATCTGATGTTGAGGAACGGGCTAAAATTGATATTGTCTACGAAATTACCGAGCATACCGTTCAATCTGAGATCAAAGAGTGTCCGCCCTGCGATCTTGAGAATAAGGGTAAGTTTCCGGCTGGAATGGATGGCAAAATTCAGTATAGCATTGGCCGCATTTATTTACTCAACATCTTCATAGCCGCACAAACAGCATCATAAATAGAGTCACATCCATCTCTGAGAATTTTTCGTATTTTTGTTTTAACTTGATGCCACTTGTGTTCGATAGGATTGAGATCTGGACTATATGGGG
>JBGCEP010000071.1:0-34516 GCA_045106415.1 Oligoflexales bacterium
CTAGTCCGATGGTAATAAAAGGGACCATCCATCTACTCAAAATAACGGCTCTAAAATCCATACTTTCTCTCCGACCTATCTACAAGGTATTGCGAACACCGTGTCGGTGTTGGGAGAGTAAAACTTAATTATTTAAGTAGAGGCTTATTTAATAGAGTGAATTCAGAAACTTAAAAGAAAAAAGATTCATAAGGATTCGATCTTAAAAAGATTAAAAAAACCCGGTTTTTTGAAATATCTGTGTTTAATATATCTAAAAACCTATTTCAGATCACTATGACCATAAAATAAATTCCACAGAAATCTCTCTACACCGTAGACAGGTCTATATTTCCTTTACCCATAGATAATTTTTTTAAGTGAAGTCTCTATATCTTTAATATTTTTTGTATTTTCTTGAATAACGTTCGCAACAACCATTTGTCCCTCTGCTTGTTTCACAAAAACCTCTCCAGAACCATGAAGGGTCTTCAATGTTTCTTCCACTGAGAGCAGCTGAGAATTTTGTTTTTCTGCTGATTGATGGATTTCATTTGAAATAGATATATTCTTGTGTATTGTTCCTCCTATCTCATGAAAAACTTCTTGTGATTTATCTCCTGCTTTTTTCACTTCAATAATTTGATGATGCAAAGACTCAACGGTAGAACTTACATTTTCAATATTTCCTCGGACTTTTTCTTGAATCAGTGTCGCGATCTCTCCACTTTCTCTCGCTAACTTTCCGACCTCTTGAGCTACAATCGAGAACCCTCTCCCATGCTCACCAGCTAACTCAGCCTCTATGGAAGCATTAAATGACAATATTTTTGTATTAAAAACCAAATGATCTAACCCCTTCGTATGTTCATCAATAAGATGAAAAATAGAAACAAGATTATCAAGATGCTTTTCATTACTTTGAAGTGTTACCATAGATTCATGGAGAGTTTTCGTTGCTAAATTCCCCTCAGATATGTTTGTTGTCATCTCTCCACTTATGTTTTGAGATAATTGAGAATTTTGCTGTATCTCCTTTAAGTTTTCTTTACACTCCAGTAAAGAATCCTTACTATGGTTGACTTCAACTAAATTAGATTTGGTATCTTCCAGGGATCTTTTTGTTTCCTGGTTAAGCTGGTTACTCACCTTCTCTAAATCTTCTATACCTTTTTCTAATAAAGAGGCATTATTAGATAAATTTCTAGAAATCACACTGCTAATCCAAAAAAGATAGCATGAACATATAAATATCATCGAGAAGAGAAGGGACAAGACAACTAAAATAGTCCTTGAATTATTTTCTTCCATTTTTTGAGTTTCAAGTACCACGTCTTTTTTAATGACACTTCTTAGGTCTATTAAAAATCCCTGAAACACTTTTTCTTTAGGGAGATACTCATCAAAATAGTATGTGATCGCTTCTTCTTGAGAGTCAAATACTTTTTCCATAATAATCATGTTTTCATTTTCAATCACATCTGCACTATATTTTTTTATACGCGAGACAAGACGTTTAACTTCAGGGTTTATCGACTCGCTCTCTAATTTATCTAAAAGCTCAATCGACATTTCGTAATCTTCAATTCTTTTTTCAGCAACATCTCCTAGTCTTCCTAAATCTAACAAAATAGTTTTCGTCGCATCAAGTTGGCTCATAATCAAAGGAGAAACTCTTGCCGCTTGTGACTCAAACGATAAAGTTTGTAGCAAACCTTGAGAATTTTTATTAAGGTCTCTCACTATTAATAAAGAGATCACAGCTCCCACAATAAAAAGAGGCAAAACTGTAAGTAGCATACGCATTCTTATGGCCATTTTCAAAACTCCAAACCCACGGCAACTATACAACCTATCGTCATAATCCAAGCGGCAATTAAATTCCAACCACAAAAACATCTAATAAACATTTGATTTTAAAGAAAAAAACCAATGATTAAGTTTCTTAACATTTAATATTGTCCTCAGACAAAAATCAATTTCCCTTTAAGAAAACAGCAGATGAATCATCAAAAAAAAACTTCACTAAAACAACCAATCCCTTTGTTTCAGTGAAGTTTTCGATCTTTGTACTTTGACTTAAGGCTCTACAACCAACACACCTTTCATTCCCAGCATATCTGCATGCCCTGGTACAAGGCAGACATATGGATATTCTCCAGGCTTTGATAGTTGACTTGGTTTTACAACAACTTCTTGCTCTTGATTGGGATTCAGCATAGGGGTAATTGCTATAACAGCTTTATGCTCTGAAACTTTTTTTTGGTCATAATCATTTGCTTCAAAATAGGTTAACACTTCATCTAGTGTTCCTGGCTTTAAAATAGCAATGTTGTGAAAAATTCCAGAATCTTTAAAAGCGAGGTTTTTAAACTTAATTCGCAAACCTTGGCCTAATTTAATTTTAATTTTCTCCGTATCAAAAGCAATATTGTTGCCCTTAGTACTTAAGTTAATAGATACATTTTTATCATCTGAAAAAGCACTCTCAGATAGAGAAAAAATTACAAAAAGAATAGAATAGTATTTCATTTTAAATTGCAGCATCATTGCACCGTTAGTTTCAATTTCATTTTAGGATGAATGGCACAGCGAATTGTGTAATCACCAGCGGTACTAAAATTTTGAACCACAGCGCTACCTTCAACATCACCATTTTTTTGCTTATGACTAAATCTTTTACCATCAATTTTATACATAAGATGATGTGCTGTATCATCTTCATTAATAAACTTAATGGAATCCCCCACTTTTATTGAAAGATCACTTTTATCAAAAGCCTTTCCTTTTTGAGAAACAAGGTGTTCTGCACCATAAACCTGGACAGAAATCAAACTTAAAAACATGTACAAAAATTTCATGAAAACCTCTTATTTTCTTGGCATCATAGGTAATTCTACCGCTTTATCTTTACTTGTCAATGTTCTCATAAAAGCAACTAAGTCTGCTTTTTCTTTTTCATTTAAACCGAGAACTTTCACGTTATCAGATATTGTTGAACGACGAACACGTCCTCCTTTATTATAAAGATCAACGACTTCCTCTAATGTTTTTTCAGATCCATCATGCATATAAGGAGCTCTATGGTCCACATTTCTTAATGTTGGCGTTTTAAAAGTATAATTTAAGCTTTCAACATCCAGAACACTTCCTCGGCCTTTATCATCGCCTGCGATACCAATGTCATGAAAACCATCATCAGTAAATCTCCAACCTGAATGACAAACAGCACATTCTCCTTTTTTGTTGAAGATCTCAAAACCTTTTTTCGCTGATTCAGAAATCGCTGTTTCATCACCTTTCAACCAACGGTCAAATGGAGCTTCACCAGAAACAATTGTTCTTTCATATAAAGCAATTGCTTTACCTATCGTTTCTTTTGTAATGCCTTTACCTGGGTAAGCTTTTTCAAATAAATCTTTATAACCTGGGATTCCGTTTAACTTAACCAACAGCTCTTTAATAGGTAGGTTCATTTCACCAGCTGCTTCAATTGGACCTAAAGCCTGATCTTCAAGACTGTCTGAGCGACCATCCCAAAACATTAATTCTCCCCAAGCCAAGTTTAGAATCGTAGGAGTTCTTCGACCAACAGCTTTCATTCCATGCCCTACCCCTTTTGGAAGGCCATCTCCCCAAGATAAAGTTGGGTTATGGCATGTTCCACAAGAAATCCAGTCCGACCCAGATAACCTTGGATCAAAAAACAACGTTTTTCCCAAATCTTCACGCTCTGTTGTGTATTTATTATCAGCTGGATGAGGTATAGAACTTGGCCTTTGGTAATCTTTAAAATATTTTTTATAATCGTTTTTTGACAATGCATTTGTAGAGAAGATTAGACTCAGACCGAAAAAAATTTGAATTAACATTTTGTTTCCTTTATACAGTTTTACACCCACATTATAATACGGCATAAATTCATTCGAAGTTAAGAACACATCAACAACATTGATAATAATAACCAATATCAAAAACAACCGTTAATTATTTTAATATTTTATGTGGGGACATAAAGCAGTTATGTGTAAAAAGTAATAATTTCGTCAGTGAGAAAATAATAGCCACTAACACAAAGTACTTTGAAAATTAGGATATGAATAGATCTTATAGAAGATACAAGCGTCATTCTTATCATAGAAAATCAAAATATGACCTTAATACAATAAGAAAAAATCTAGATATTTCAGAAGGCTGACACCTACACAGGACTCATTGACAATGGTTTTTTTAAAAGATAACGCAATCTTGAAATCATACAAACTGCATTAATAAAAACACCACACACCAGAGCCATCCACAAGCCGTGTGTTTTCCAACCTCCTTGAAAACATAAATAAGTCCCAAGCGGGAGAGCCACAATCCACCATGAAAAAACATTAATCGCAGTTGGGATATTCATATCATTTAATCCACGTAGAATACCTGTTGTCGTAGCTTGAATAGCATCGCCGAGCTGCATCAAAGCCGTCCATAATAACAATTGGCCACACAAGTTGATAACAACTTCACTCTGAGTATACCAAGAAGCTAAATAAGACCCCAAGAATGTAAATAAGCAAGCTGTACAAAGTCCGAAAACAAGGGCTATTCTCAGAAACTTCCACGCTGTATTCAAAAGCTCTAGGTGCGTATATTTTTCTCGAATGGAGGCAAAGAAAATAGATTGAGCATGACTATATCCCAAGGGCATTGTAAATGTTAGTGTTGCTAAGTTTAAAGCAATTTGATGTGCAGCTGCATCTATTTCACCAAGCTTACCTGCAATAATACTACAAAGATGAAAAGCTCCTGCTTCACAAATAATTTGGAGAGTGACAACAGAACTATTTTTTATAAGCGGTTTCCAGCTTGTTACTGCACGGCTCAAGGGGAGGTGTTTATGTGCATAATACAATGAAGCCAGCATCATAAAAATACGAGCAATAGTGGTTGCAAGCGCTGCTCCTGAAATGCCCATTGCTGGGATTGGACCAAATCCGTAGATAAACAACCAGTTCAAAACAATATTACAAACAATTCCACCATAAAGAATATTTGTGCTCAATTGAGATTTATTACATGCATCAAGTGCTGAGCGAGCAATTTGCGTCAGAGCACTTGGAATAATTCCTGGTGCTGCCATGATCAGATAAAGGCGCGCTGGTTCAAGTAAATTAGGGTGAACCAGAGACGGAAGAAACCAGATAATCATGCCGTAGACAATGCACACGAAACAAGAAATGACAAAACCACCTTTTAAACTCTGATAATAAATATGCCGCGCATGGCCTGGATCTGTCGCTAAAGAATGGCTGATCATAGGCGACATAGCATGAGCAATCCCAAGGCTAAATAAAATGACAATATTTAAAATATTCGAGCACACACCTGCTGCTGCTAATATCGATTCTCCCAAAGGCCCAAGCATCATCATATCAATAGCCTGCAGGGCGACATTTCCAAAAAGGCCTAAAGAAATAGGGAGTGTTTGAAGAAGGACTCGTCGAGTATGGGACGTTGTTGTCATAAAATTTCCTCTTGTTTTCTTTTGCAAAAATCACGCTGAGCGAGGATATGATATTCCTAAGAAGCTTTCAATTGAAGATATGAGATATGGGTGAGAAAGAAATTCATCCATAGGATCAGCACTCAAAAGAAAGCTCTCTCATTCACTATCGATACTTACCTGCTTCTAAAACCTTATCGATTCTGAGACATCTGGCAAGTCTTCAATCTTGTCATTCAAACGATCAAGATGATATATCAAGGGGCTTAGAAAATGTTTTTGTGATTCGGTAAGAGCCCCGTCAATATGGTGAGATTGTGTCACCCGCCACCTTTCCGGAGATATAAAAAGAACCGTGTCATCAAGAATAATTTGCTCTTTAACAATAGGGTAGAGTTCTTCTAAAAGTCCTTTTTTCTCACCGGACGAACCCATGTTTTTAAGAAAAGACAAGAAAACGACTTTTTCAATCATACGATAAAGATCCATACCAGTCCGGTGTGTATTGCTATAATACCTATGAACTTGAATAGCACGAATCGCTTCTTGTGTTGCTTGTTCTTGATTTTTTTCTGATTCACGATGTTGCCGAGCCCCAAGCATTGCTTTTGTTTTCCACGAATCACGCTGATGGATATCCCAGTCAGTAGAATATAAAACATTCATCAACACAGATTGAGTGAGCTTAAGAGCTGAAAAAGACGATGCTACTCGTGTTTTTTCTCTTTCTACATAATGACGGCTATGTCCAGTAGGAAGGTGAAGGAGACAACATATAGCGTACTCAATTGGGAAAGTGATAACACCCACAAGCTCCTCTTGCCAATTGTTTTGGAAACCTCTACGTAAAGTTTGATCAGCTGCACTTTTTATAGACCCTATAATCGCAGCTTCCAAAAAAAGCACTGTTTGCGCATGCTTTATCCACTCATTTTTTGTCCAAGATGCTATATGCTTTGGCTCTACACTTTGTAAAAATTGCTCTAAAACCATCTGGTGAACACACGATAGTTTCTTAAGGTCTTTAGGCTCTTGATAAGTGTATTCATCTCTTTTTATATGATCCCACACCCAACGCAAATCATGTATCATATGATTTTGTATTTCCTCAGGAAGATAGATACGCCCATGCGATGGTTTAACCATGATCAAATGAGATTCTGTAGAGTTAAGGTGAGAGCCAACATTTTTCCAGAAAAATTTATTTGTTTCTTGAAGTGAAATTTTTTCTGAAACATTCAAAAAATCAACACTTTGTGCAATTACCTCTTCAGGTAAATATTCCAACAGAGAATAGTTTATTTGCAGGCCTTGATTTTTCCCTGCATAAATATAGGTACCTACTGAAGCTAAACAAAGACTTATTATTAAAAACCGGGAAATCACGAGATATAACACCTTCGAAAATTGTCGTAGATCTAGGTAGCACAGCCATCACAAAGTTTCTACACATTTTCATAGATTCAAGGCTATTCAATCAAGTTCATCGTTGATCAATAAAAACATGAATATTTGAGCCAACAATAGACTAGAAAACTGTCATTTTTAATAAATAAATTAAACAAAACAACACTTTATCAAATTCATGATTTTTTAATCCATACAGACAGATAGTATATTCTTTGTCATATGAAAACCCACACCACTTAAGGTCTGAGCTCATTGAAACACTTCCACACATCCTGCGCACTCATCTTCATAATGTGCCTCATATTTTCTAAGCAGTGCGTAAGCTTACCCATTCCTCACTCAAGACTCTCTCATACCAAATCTTTTTTTTACATCCTCAAATCACACGAACCTATCTCTAAAAAAATCCAGCATTTTTTAATGTTAAGAAAAGGAATTTGTCATGGTTGTGCGAAAACTCTACTTATTAATAACCCAAAAAATATTTCAACATTTATAAAATCGCCAAAATTTATCCAACATGCATTTTTTCATCAAAGGATTGAAAAACGAAGAGCTCAAAATATTCACGATTCACACTTTATGACGACATCCACAATTTATTATGATTTTAAAAATCACCTCTCTCAGATATGGAACCTTCACTCTCAAAGAATGATTTTAAGACTCATCAGAACAAAAAATAAAATTCGTAAAAGCCATAGTCTTTATGTTGACGCTACTCAGATGACGTTTTATTGCAGTGAGAAAGGTCTTTTTCACTGCGTTTCACAAGATGAACTTACCTCCATAATCATACAATCATATTCTTTTCAAACGGTTGTTTGTGAGGTGCTTCAAGATTCAGAAGGTATCTTACATGATACAAAGGTAAAAAAGTGAGGACTGTGCATAAATTTTAATTCCAAAGACTTTGCTTAAAAAATTTTGGTTCTATTTCCTACAACCGCAAGAATCCGAAGCATGCGCAATCAATCGCACACCCACATCAAAATAGCGCTGTGCAGCACAACCAATACGAGTCACACCAGGGGTCAGCATATCTATCCATTCTGCACCGCAGATCACTCTTCCAGTGCTATAAGAAGGTGTTTGTGTCCATGTTGAAAATTCATCAAAAAGGCAAAAGTCTAATAAGATATTTTTCTGATTTTGACAAACACTAACAATATCTCTCCACTCATTTTGTGTGGGGAGATGAAGACACAGAGAAATATCTTGCTTTGCGCATTCTTTATTTATTCTAGACACAACAGCATCTGCAAAGTGTCCACTTATATTTGATACAGCTTTTTGTATAGTAGAGCCTGCATAACTTACCTGAAACACAGCTGCACACTGCTCCTGTGTTAACAAGCGATCCAGACACACAAGATTTGTTTCACCTATACATTTAAAATGAAAGTCAACACCACATAAGCGCAACACTCTACGCGATAATTCCCCTTGTTGGTCGCACCTTTCAGAGCTCCAACCACAAGGAGTATGAAGAATTCCAAAGAGGCCCAAGTCTTTAAGGTCTGACTCTAATAACGTCCACAACACTTCTGGAGCAAAGCCACTAAGATGTCTCACAACATCATCAGGAAACAACCGAAAAGAAAGTTCTAAGTTTTTTAATATAAGATGATCCGTTTCAATAGCACGATGAATCAAAGCAAACGTCTCTGGGTGCACACCTTTTACACCATCTAAACACTTGGGGGAAATTCTTTCTTTCCCACTGGAATCTTGAAGGGTTCTTTTTGAAAACAAAGACCGATAAAGCGAGCTTTGTTCGAGACCTCTAAATTTTTTACTCTGAAATATAAAAGTTTGGCCACTCACAACTGTTTCAATTTGCTGAGGAGTCGCTGCAGCAACAACGCTAATTATGACAATATAAAACAAAAATATAAAATTTTTCATGATACAACCTCTTGACACAACTTAGATCCAGTATCACAGGCGTATGCTAAAAAAAATAACTTTAAAAAACACCCTACTCAAAACAACACAAATAAATGAATACCCCGGCTCAAAATCATTCCGGAAGAATTGTTTCCTTAAGAAAATCAGTCATTTCTAATGGGTCATCCCCCACATCTTCTGGATGATCTTGGCCAAGTTGCCCTTTATCATTACGTCCCCAACACTTGATACTATCATCAACCACCGCACAAACATGGTGTACCCCGACGCTCACATGTGAAACACGCCCTCCAGAAAAATCGATAGGATGAAGGCTTTCTCCCATTTCATCACTTTCACCCCCTCGATCCACCTTATCTCCTTGACCCAATTGACCATAGGAATTAAGACCCCAGCACTTCAGTGTATAATTATCAAGGACAGCACATGTCGTATGTCCTCCAGCTGCTATAGAAATTGCTGTTCGTTCCGCCCCAAGATTCACCACGGAGAGATCAGCAACATTTCTTATTTCTTTATCTCCTTGCTTAACTCTAAGGCCTAGGCCAAGCTGTCCTTTATCGTTACGCCCCCAACATTTCATGAATCCGTTTTCAAATAAAGCGCATGTGTGATCATAGCCAGCCGCAATATGCTGAACATCACTGTTTGCACCAAAATCAACGGTAGGAAGAGCATCTCCCATATCATTTCCTGGATGAATCGCACCTCGATGTTTGTGATCACTCAAACCAAGCTGTCCTTTATCATTACGTCCCCAACATTTCACTTCACCATAACGAGATAGAGCACAATTATGTTCTCGCCCCCCTGCCATTTCGACAACAGAAAAGTCCCCCAGATCAACAGAGTTTAGCTCTAATATTTCTCCTGCCTCATCCCCTAAGTTTGATGAATGATGAGAACCAATTTGTCCATACTCACTCCCTCCCCAACATTTCACATACCCATCTCCTACGAGGGCACATGTATGCGTAGAACCAGCTATCACTTGTAGAACATCTTCTTTTTGTAAACCCACAGCACTGAGAAACTTACCCATTTCTTTTGGTTCATCCCCTTGAGTAAGTGCATGCTCTAGTCCTAATTGCCCATATTGATTATTACCCCAACATTTTAAATGGCCATTTTCTAACACAGCACAGACATGATGACCCGAAAAAAGACTCAACTGCCTTATGTGTTGTTTCTTGCCAAGTTGAGTTACTGGAAGATTCTTCATATCGTCGACTCGGTATCCTTTATTTTGTGTATCTCCATGCCCAAGTTTTCCATAAGTATTTTGTCCCCAACAATATAATTTTCCAGACTCTGACACAGCGCACGTGCTATGCCTTCCTGCTTCTAGCACCTTCGACGTACTACGATATAAAAAACCATCTCCATGAACTTCTTGGCTTTTATTACCTGCCTTATCAACAGCACGTAAAGAAGCATAGAAACGCTTTCCTGGGGGAAGGTTTAAAGACCGAAATGTTGTTCTTGTCGATCTTTTTCTCTCTGGAACTATCCAATCTTGAACATCTTGAAGCCCTGGGGAAGAGCCAATAGCTATCTCGTAATATCCAATCCCACTTCCTCCCTTATCATTGGATTTTATCCAATTCATTTCAGGGCTCTCAGATTTAGATATAGTCATATCACCATCACGAAACGATTCAGGGGCCTGAGGTGGAGTGTCATCATGTAAAATTGTATCCGACAAACACTTCGTCATGTTACCAGCCTGATCCCTAAACATCCCGTAGACCGTTGCAACAGAGTTTTCTTGCTCAAGGACCCATCCCGTTTTAATTTTATCGTACGGCTCCCATAGCCCACCTTTTAAGCAGTCAGGTTGATTTGTAATATACATATCGTGTGCACCTATTGATCTCAACGAGAGCGTTACTGTCAGCGTATCAATAAACTTTCGCCCACTAGCAATCTTAATACGTGATTTTTTCGGCTTTCGATCGTCGTGTACGATCTCTGCAACAACACATTTCGAAGTGTTCAAAGCGGTATCTCGAAATTTTGCAAAAACTTTATTTTTCTTATTTTTTTTTAAAATCTTCCATTTTTTCTTAGATTGATACGCCTCCCATTGCCCACCTTTTTTGCACTTCTTATGTGAGGTTAAATACATTTGAGAAGCTCCAAATACTTGCATCTCCAGTACCGGTTCTTCATTTGAGGTTCTTGGGCTTTCTATAAATTTCATCTCAGGTAATAAAGGAGGTTCATCATCATGTGTGACAGATAAAGAAAGACACTTCGAATGGTTCCCTGCATTGTCACGAAACATAGCATAAACAATGTTCTCTTTATTTTTTTGAAAAATAGGCCACCCTCTTCTTAACGATTGATAAGGCTCCCACACCCCTCCCGACAAGCATCCTTTCGCATACGTTATATACATTGCGCTTGCATCTATAGCATCAACTTCTAAGTCAACAAACAAAAGAGATGTTGTTTGTTTTTCATTAAAAACCTGGAATTTCTTCGCTAGAGGAGGAAGGTTATCATGAACTATACGATCAGAAAGGCAAGGTGTTTCATTTCCAGCATCATCTTTATAAACAACTGAAAAAGAAACTTCTTGATTAAACATATCAATCTTGTACCTTTTTTTGCTTGTTTGAAATGTTTCCCATAAGCCAGAAGAGCAATCTTCTGTTTTTGATATTTTCATATATGAAGCCGTCTCTGCTGAAAAAGAAAGATCCACATAAGGAAAGCGAGTCACGTCTTGTAAAACTGAGAACTCAGGCTGAAGTGGTGGAACATCATCATGTAAAATAGAGAGAGGATAGCAAGATGTCTCATTTAATGCGGCATCCCTCCATTGAAAATAAAGTATATTGCGGGAATTTTTTTTCTCTATTTCAAAAAAGAGTGCATTTTGATCATAAGAACTCCACACACCTGTTTCACATTGACTATCTTGCGAAACTCTAACCTGTTGAGCCCCCTCTATTTTTGTTTGAATAGGAATCCGCAATTGTGATGTCATTTGTTGCTCTATTGCTACTTCAAGGGTTACGACTTTTGGGGGTTGACTATCCACGGTCCAAGTTAATCCAGAACGACACGCACTCAAAACTCCTTGGTTCGATTGCCTTAAAGATAAATGATGCTCTCCTTCTTCAAGTGGAGGTGTAACCCATTCCATAGAGTTTTTTGTAATAGGATAAAATGCCCAAGGTTTTCCTTGGCAATGAGATGAACGATAAGCGATCAGCTGAGCCCCTATCTTCAGTTTTTGAATAGAATATCGAGGTTGATTTAAAGATGAAATAACAGCACCTTGATTATCTTCTTTAACAACTGGTGTTAAAAGATCACTTAACAAAAGATCATCCGATGAAGAATTGGTCTTATTTAGGTCTTTCCTTATACAAGGGCTATATCCTCCTTGAGAATTTGTAACCTGCATGTAAATAAATGGTTCTTGAGGTAAAGGAATTTCAAAATTCATAATGCTTTTATCTTTTTGAATCAATTTTTCAAAAATTTGATTTTTATGACACTCATTATCTTGATAGAAACGGATTTGATCACCGAACTGAAACGGTCCTACCGAAGCGGTCAAACTATCTTGAGCTGATTTATACTCTACAGAAAAACTATCTATTTTCTGTGGACTTAGAACAAAGGTTGCATCTAATGTTTCTAAGAATATACAAAGGTAATCTTCTTCTTTCCATCCTTCTAGTATAACAGATTCGTGACTTGTCATCATAGTCATGGTTCTTATGTTTTTACCTCTCGTTTTTAAACATATTTTCCCATTTTCAAACGTATAAATATCTTCTTTGCTTTTGAGTTCTAAGTGCAGAGTATTTTCTTCTTCTCTAAACTCTATTTCTTCTAGAATATCTTGGTCTCCAGCAAGAGTGACATGCCCCACAGAAAATTCTTTTTTTACCTCAAAAGAGTTCGACATATTTTGAAGAGAAGAGGATTTTATAGAATCATCTGATACACTTATTTCAAGGTTTTGATGCCCACCTACTTCTACTAGATCATCCAAGATTTCTAGCCGAAAACGAGCTGATATCACTCGAGTCCATACACATGTATGCTCCTTTTCAAAAAAAGTTTCTTCCAATTTTAAATTTCCTTGCGCATTTGAAGTAAGAACAACGGTTTTTTTATCAACATTTTTATTCTTCAAACAAACCTTGATATCTTTTTGTGCTGCAACGCGTCGACCATTTGTACTTCCCACAGTATCAAAAGAAAAACCGCTCTTCTCAATATTTTGAATTCCTAAAGTTTCTAAATCTTTTATTTGACCTAGCACAGGCTTCTCAAAAACCCCCACTGGTACATAAATAAAACCATTTTCATGTTCAAAATACAGCTCTTGATCAGGGAAAATAACGATCTGATCAATTGTTTGACTATCACTTACTTGTGAATCCGTTGATGAAGCTCTCTGATTCAGAGTTTTTCCATCTTTTTGACAAGACACAAAAAACAATGAAAATAAAAAAACAGCATTAGAAAACTTCATAATCACCTCGATAAGAATCCGTTAAAGGTCTCGGAAATTTCTCACAAAGTATCAAACTTACTCCCCGCGAGTCATATTTAAAGACTTGATATTATTTGTATTTATCTTGTATTTATTTAAAAACACAACAAAAGGAGAGAGTCGAACATTTTTTTATAAGTACAATTTAGGGATTAACCACTCTAAGATTTCGTGCACTATGTGCCATATCTTCTTCGTAAAAGAAAACGAGTATTTAATAGCACTAAGATAATTTTTTAATCAAACATTTTATTGTTTTACAATCTCAAAAAATATGAAACAGGTCACGTTTCATTAACTCATTCCCAAAAAAACATTCAAAGAATAATTTCTTTTGCAAGTACATGAGAACTGTAACTTCGATTTTCACCTTCAATTAAATCATCACATCCTGCACTTGAATCAAAACTCATTTCAAAACTAGGAGCTAAAATTGAAGAACTCGCCCATGGCAGATACAGTAGATTTTGTATTTTCGGAGATACGGTTAAAAAACCACTCGCTTTTTTCTCTAAATCTCGAAAAAAAACACACCCTACAGACTTACTATTGTCTGTAAACATCAAATTCAAAGGGTACATATAAAAGGCTTGATTTGATGTTTGAGTTTGCGTCCAAGAAAAAGATGATTTTGGAGAGGGTTCAGAGCAGTTTTCTCGAAAACTTATATTCATTGTCAAAGCATCATTTCCAAGGCCGACAAAAGTTGCCTCTGATGAATCCTGTTGAAAAAGACCCAATTCACTTAAAAATGTATTTTCATATGTTTTTCCAGAATCTGATGAAACTTCAACACAAATTTTTCGTGCAAAACTCGGGAAAGATTGTTCAATGCTTTCGTCTGGAGCTGCTGTTGAAAGATTTACTTTTTGAAAAGGTATCTCCACACCAAGAGTAATTGACGTTTCCTCTGATGAAAGGTCTTTTTGGTCTAAGAAAAAATCTAATCTCTGATCACTTTCAACGAAACTTAAAGACTCTCCTTCATTTAAAGAGCAGCTCTGAAAAGGATTTTGAGCCCATAATGAAATTTGGACACCATATTTTTCCACAGGCTCAATTGGAAAATTCCATTTAATCTCAGTTCCAGTCGGAAGACTCGATTGAGTTGTCCTCACTAGAATTGTATTTATAGTATCTTTCAAAACAAGATAACCACACATATGATGAGACCTTGTGCCCCAGGCTTCACTTGGAAGCTGAACTTTAAGAGTCCGAAGGCCTTTTGTCACACCTGCAAAACTAGCATCACGAAAAGCTTCAGGGAGAAGACCTTGGCACAAAGCAAGTTGATATACACCTGGATAAAGAGTGCTCATAGAAAGCAAATTCAATGATTCATCATAAGATAAAAATTCACTCTTCCAGACATAGCTTCCACGTGAACTTGTCATCAACACACAGGTTTGTTCTTGGTAAGTGTCCTGTGGCCACAAAATTGTAACAGGCTCATTAAACTCAACTAAACGGCTTTGGTCTTGCGCCGTTAAAGTCACCTCCATCGCTGGAGATAAAAAAATGGGCTGGCCAACTCCAAAATCTTGTAAATCAAGGTCATCAACCGGAAAAGCTTGAAGCTCACTCAGTTCAGGGAGAGAAGCTCCTGGAAGGACGATTTCAACATTTTTCAGGCCTCCGCCTAGAACTTTCAAACGAGCATCTTCTTGATTAGATTTATGGGAAGTTCCGACGGGTGTGGATTGTGGGGGATCAATAAGAGTTCCATCACAACTTATCAACAATAAAAAAATTAGCGGTATAAAAAACATAGCAAAAGCCCTCATTCGAGTTCTTCTGCTATTTTAACCTGACCTTGGTCAGATATTGGCATCTAGCTATAGAGTCAGGTATTTTCCAAGCCACAAATGAAATACATCAATAGGCTCCATCGGCTTTTGAGTTTCTTTATCTCTATCAGTGAAAAAGAATGTTTTCTCACCAGCAGAGTTCACTTCCGATTCATATATGAGATCTTGCCCGATGCTTCCCGCCGCAATCATCGCTGATGCAGCTTTTGAATTCGATTGATATTGACTTTCAAGCTCTAAGCTTCGCCCATCAAGGACTGCAAGCCAGTCTTGCACAAGCTGATAACGTTCGACTTCTTCATCCGCTGCGAAAACAGTCCCTTCAATTAAGGTTTGAAAAGGTGTGGGTTGTGAGGCATCCAAGACAGGAAATAAATCCTCAGAAACAAAACTCGTACTTGCGAAAAAAGTCTCACCTAAATGATCATCTTGAAGAGTCGGGTTTGGAAAGTCTTTCTTACGCTCCTCTGGAAGACGAAATCCTCTAAAAACAATATCGAGACCTTCTTCGCCTGTTTGGCTCCGTGTTTGCAGCTGAACCATAGGATGATGCTGCATTTTCAAAAGAATATTCGTTGAAATTTGTGCCTGAGTAAAAGGAACAATGATATCATCACGACCATGCATGACCAGCATCGAACCTCCTGGAATCATACCAGCTTGTGGGCTCAATTGTGATGTAGCTTCTGTTGCATTTGGGCTTAAAATATCAGAGTACAGTGCAGACCAATTTTTCAAACCAGCAAATAAAAACGGACTCATCAATGAGTAGTCACGAGTAAAAATCTCCAGAGCAATCCGATCCAATTCATCGTCACTTGGGTTATTTTCAAGAGCCTCTCTCATCATGCGATCTAATGAACGAACCCCTGGGGCGTTTGCAAACGACATATTCGTTGCTTGACCTTTAATCAGAGGCTCTAACAAGAGAGCCCTATACTGGCCTGCTGTAATAGAAGCTGGAGCCCCTACAAGCGCAAGCCCACTGAAAAGCGACGGCGTAATACCCCAAGCTTCGCCATATGGCGGCGGTGTCTGATCTGCGTACTCACCAATCTCACGAATGGTCTTATGGACATCTTCCAAGCGATCAATAAAATCGACTACAGATCCCCAGGCAGAAGAGTGTTGTGATGGCGCGTTAGCTTTTTTATTGAGTTTTTTAAGTTGATTGACCTGTGGGGCCCAATGCTCAATGATAGGACCCATCAATGCTCCACTTCTTTCCACAGCAAGAGCTGCCACCAAACCTCCTCGAGAACAACCCCCAGCAACAGTCACAGGCTGTGTGTCTAGATTTTGAGGCAAATGTAAAAGCTTACCCCAACCAAGCGTTGTCAACACCTCCGTCCAAGCATTACCATCATGAGGCTGACTCGCTAATCGGCGAATACTAGTATCGACTTCATGAACATCGTGCCCCTCAGATAAACTCAACAAACGAGTCAAGTCTGGACCCTCTAATAAAAACTTACTTAAAGACTCCACGACGGTAAGGTCATGATGAAGAACATCATAGACTTGCTGAAAAGAAATCGAAGATAGCATTTCAGAAATTCTTCCACGTCCTAAAATATCATGAGGTGTTCCCCGGAAAAATCGTTGAAGCTTATCACTTGCTTTCGCATTGGATGTTCGATCAATCGCTCCTAAAAACAATTCAAAAAACTCTCGGAGGTCTAAACTTTGCTCAAAGCTCTCAGACTGATGAGCAAGATCTCCTTGATCACGGTTTAAAGAACTAAATAAATGAGTAAGAAGCTCTTCGGTCGAGCTTTCACCATACCAGGCATTTTGCAACTGCTGCCATGTGAGCTGCCCGACAGATTCTCCAATTTGCTTTCTCATCACCTGAGCTGTCCAAAGGTCTGGATAGCTCGATGATTCAGCGAGTTCATCCAAAACTTCTAATACAGTTGCATCAGGGTTGGACTGATGTCCAACAATACGGTTCAAAGCCCATTCGACACCACCGAAGTCATAAAGCTTTTTTTGATAGCCTTTAAGGCACTGCTGTAAAACGATACGAATCAATGCTGTCGCATCTTCATCGTTTTTAAGAAACTGAGAAATATCTCTTAAATCTTTCATTCTAAGATTCAAAACAAAATCAAACCCAGAAAATAAAGCTGAGGATTTAGGAGGTAAAAGATCTCGAAGAGTCGATTGCTCAATTTCTTCACTTACGTCAGACGTTTGCATCCAGTGCTGCTCTGAATGGCGTCGATCCATCACTCCTTTAATAAGATTCATACCTAAATGAGCAAGCTCATAATATTGAGCACCTAAAATAGAAGTCCAAGGCTCATTCAGCAATGTTCCAAACTCGACTTGACGGCCCGCAAGTTCAAAACGCTTTTTCATCAGGGTAGGAAGAATTCCTTTACCTACACTCATTTTCTTATAACTTGCTTTTAACTTTTGTCGAAACTCTCTTGGCGCAGGAAAGTTTGGGTTTTCAATCGCTCGAACAAGACAGTTTTGAAGCACAAGAAAATCTTCAACATCATGATGCCAAACGACCCCTTCACCAGTTCCCTCAGCCAAGAAAGGTCCATTTTTTCTATGACAAACAGGTTCCCCGTCACCAAATGCGATACGACGGCATACAGGCTCTCCAGGAAAAGCTGGAGCGGCAATAATCCAATGACTTTGCATGTCTCCAAATGCCGTTGCAATATCATCATACGCCAAGCCACTATCACTGCCATGTCCGTATAGAAACAACGGAGCTGAGTTATCAGTCTTATCTGGAAGTACAACCAAAGCGTGGCGAATACCATCTTCTGGATGGCCGTTACGATCTGCATGAGATTTATATTCAATCAACCACACAGAAGCCTTTGGCCCAATGTGATCTTTATGGTTTCTACGTTCCGTCGCCCGAAATAAAAATCGAACATTTGTAATCGCTGCACAACGTGTAGCATACGCTCTATTTTCAAAACGGTAAGCTGCCTTTTTTAGCAACTCTTGATAGTCATCGAGTCGATCCGTCAGAAGAGTTGACGGCTGCTTCAACTGATCTAAAAGCTCTTCTCGCGTTTCTGCCTTATTATCACCAATTCCTAAAACATTTGTAATATATCGCCAGTACTTTGTTTTATCGATATGAAGCTGAGGACTATCCCCTTCACCAAGCTGATCATAGCGCGGAGGAAGATCATCTTGCGGATTTTGAACATCACAAGAAAGCAAAGCAAAAAATAAAAAATAAATATAAAAACGCATAGAAAATCTCCACACCCAAATTTCATTCCGAATGCTAATTCACTTTGAAAACAAATTTCAGCAAATAGCAAAATGGATTCTAACCGAATTCTCATGTTTTTAGAAGAAAAAATCGCGTAATTATACTAGAATTGTCATTTTATGAATGGAAATTCTATTTCATTGATTGAAAAAATCAGCACTTTTTCAAAAAGCTTATTTTTCATGGAACTACACTCCATGAAAAATAAGCTTTTATTGTAAAAAAAACCTCACCTGAAACCGATGAAGTCTTTTTTACAATCAACAGTGATGTTTTATGGTTTGTCATAACTTTCAACGATAAGGTCAAACTCCAAACCTGTGTGCTGACAATCATAGGAATCATTATCGCCTGTTGTCATCATGCGGACGTCAAAAGATCCGCTACTCGCTAAAGATTCCGTAAGTTTTGAGTTTGCAAGTAAATTACCAGCAAAGCTAAAAAGTCCCGTTTCTTCAGTTGAAGGAACTTCACAAGAGGTTCCTTCAATACACCACGGTTGAGATTGACTGAACCACGCCCCTGAAAGGTTCTGACTTTCGTCACGAAATCTTGAAAAATCCCATTTTAAAAGTCCATCTTGGCTTATAAACTTATCTTGAAAACGATTCTGACTCATTGTCAAGATATTCTCATTCATCGTTAAAAACACAAAGTCATCGTGATAAAACTCATCACTTCGTGTGACATAGTCCATACGACAAACTTCCTGATCTGCTGGGAGATCTATAGTAACTTTTTGTGATGCGTAAGCTCTAATCGACAAATCTTTTTTCGAAAGATTCTCACCCTCACCATAAGAACACCCTTTTCGTGCAGGGAATGCAACACGGTAAACTTTTTTCACAGTGTCTGTACGACCATCGCATGCGCTTGGGCTACTTGGATCATCAGTATCATCAATATCAACAATATCAACATTTCCTGGTTCGTCAATTCCTGGTGTTGTGGACTCAGAAAAATCATCATTTTCTTGTTCAGAATCAATACTTGGTGTTTGAAAAGAATTATCAAATCCACTTTCACCCGGAGTCCAAGCAGTCTTGTTTTCTAGGCTCCCCCCAGCACCGCTTGGGTCTAAAGGTTGTTCGATAACCACATCAGCATTTTCTACAACAACATCACTTTCTGTGGATGTCACATCTTCATTTCCCGCCTCAGGAGGGGTTGTTACAACATTATTTCTTCCTTGAAAACACTCAGCATCACAGTCAGAACAATTTGACAAACTAAGGCTTATTCCTACAAGAGTTAATATTTTGAGAATATCCCACGCTTTTACCACAACCATTTTCGCTCCCAGAACAGCTAGGTCTTAGTTAAGACCCTTCAACAACAGTACAAATCACATTCGCTTAAGTATCTTATCGGATTTAGAGTCAGATTTCTTGAGTGAAAACGTCTAAATATATATAACACACTGAAAAAAGGAGGTTTTTAAACCTCCTTTGATAGGCATTATCAAAAAAACATCAGGAACTTAAAAAGAATACAATGACATCTTAGCAAGACAGCTTACGGTAAAGCTGCTGTCACAATTTTTACAATCTGATCACGTCGTGATGCCATTGTCTTACTAAAGTAGCACCATTGATTTCCATTATAATCATCCAAAATCTTATGGAATGTCTTCCTCGCACGAGCTTCATCTCGAGAAGCGACGGATAAAAAGATATTCTTCAAAGAGCTCAATCTCTTGGAAATTTCTGCACGAGATTCATCAAGACTCAGCGTAGAGAAAACAGGTTTTAAAATATCTTCACAAATGACATCATCAGTTAAAACAGTCTGAAACTCTTCCAGAGCTTTTCTCACTTCTTCAGGGTTTGAAAACTTCAACTCACCTTTTCTAAGTCTTTGCCAATCAACCCAACCTGCATAGCCTAAGTTTACTGGCCTTTTTTTATTCACCGCCAGCGTCATGACTTTTTTGACTTGATCAAAATCAACAATCTCAGAGTAATCAAGAGAGCCTCCTTGAGCTTTTGATGTAAGACCTGCTCCATGGTCAAAAAAAAGTAATTCTCCTGATTTTTGCACACGGATATTCAAACGATGTCGGTCGTAATTATAAAGTAAAAGATCTAGCAAAAAAGCTCTTAAAAGAACTTTATCATTTTTCTTATAGTCAAGACTCGAAGGTCTTTTTAATCCAGAATAAAATTCAATCATAAGTGATGGGTGGCGTGAATTTTCTAAATTTATATGAGTATTCGGAACAGGAATTTTCATTTTCGAAAAAAGATTTGCCCCTACAGCTTCAGCACGAATCGAGTAAGGTTTTGCATTCTTGTGCAGAAAAAAAACTCCGGTTTTCCGCTGTTTCCACATTTTTAAAATGTTTTTATGACCATGAAAACTTTGGTTTTGCTTCTTCCATAAAGCTCCATGCTCATCTACAGCAGATACAGACCAAATATGCTGAGACTGCAATGGAAGCGCTAACATGAGCACAAGCATGGATAAAAAATGCATAAAAATCCTAACAAGCTGAATAGTAAGCACAAATATGTCAAAAATACAAAAAAATGACAAGATATTTTTATCCGCGAGATTTTTTTTTGCTACAACAAACAATCTAACACAGTCCAAAAACCTATAAAATACGATGAAAAGGTTTTTTAAAGTCACCTTCATCAACACTGCATAAGTCTTGCTGGGTAGAATCCAACAAAAAGGCTTAGACTTTTTATTCACATAGTTTTACTAGAAGCGATAATATGCCGAAAGACTTAAGCTCTGATCAAGAAAGCTTAACTTCTGATTTTGAGCGTAAAGAGTGCGTGTCCCTTCCCATTCGAGGGCTAACGGGATTCCATAAGGAAGAGCGTCTGCTCGCACTGAAGTACTATGTGTATACCCTTGAGCTGCTGGTTTACGCGAAGTTTTTACACTTTGAGTCTCATGGGACACATGATGTTCAATATCTTGATACCCTCTGTACCACCCGAAGGATGTCCCAACAGCAAATGGTTTCAAATATGACGTCAAAGCTCCAAAGCCATACTTCAAACCAAGACTTGCGTCTTGTTTGATACCAAAACGTTCATAAAGCAAAGATTCATTACTCTTTGCAATCGTTTTCGTATTATCTAAAAGACTTGGGAACTCTTTATACTTTTGTCCCATAGACTGACCAAATTGGTGTTGATAAGAAACCCACATCCCATTTATAGGACTAATGTCTAAGGATGACTTCAACCCTATACTCCACAAACCTGAGCCCAATGCACGCTTTGAATCAGGAACATCCGAATCAGCAGTTGGAATCTCAGCTCCAAAACCAAATGACATGACTCTCCAAGAATCTTGATACATTTGATAAAGAGCCCCAAGACGAATATCCCCAAACCCTAAAGCTCCCTCTTGTGGAGCAGCTCCGTGAAGAATAAGGCTGTCTAAATAATTATGTATCGAAGCTTGATTGCCAACACGGATCTTTTCACCCGTTGAAAGTTCAAGCTCCATTGGAACCGGCAAATCTAAACCGTCATCCAAAGCTTTCTGAAAGCTCTCAATCGTTGGAAAAAGTTTTTGAACCTCTTGTCTTTGATAAATTTCGCTGACTTTTTGGCGATAAACATCTCGATAAACCTGCGAATCTCGAAACCTCCGAGTATGCAGCGAAGCTTCATTTTTAAAAACCCAAGGAACCATCATTTGAACTGTAAATCGTGGAGTAATGCCGTATTGAAAGACAGAGGCCTGTGTAAGAATTTGAACGTCAACACCCAAATCTCCAGCACTACCGTCGTGAGACCATGATTTTTCTGAGAGTTTTTGATTCAAAACTTCCCGAATTCCAAGAACCCCTTGAGGGAGGGTTTGACCACTAGGGCGAGCCACATGGTTCATATCAGCCAATGAAAAAACACTGTAAAAACAAGCTAATGTAACAATACAAACACTATTATGCTTCTGGAAAAAAGATTTCATAATAGACCCACCTCAAAGAATCAAACCACGATTTTTCACGTAAAACAGCTCACAAAGACTGCAGTGCCGCAGGACTATATCATATTCTCTCCATCGATAAATACAAAAAAGGGTCTCACACCGTGAAACACCTTATAAAAAAGAGACTTATCGAAGCCATTATGGCCAAGACTCACTTTATTTGTAGCGGTCTTTTCAGAAAAAAAGACAACTTTTCGACAAGGAAATTTTTATTCTTTTCTGCTCCTTCAAGTTCACGCACAATATTCGGGAAGTCTTTACGCACCTGGACTTCATATTCCGTTTTTTGTTTTTCAAGAACCTGGGCAAGATCTTCATATTTTTTTTCTGATAAAGAAAAGTCTTTAAACATCGGTATGCCATAACCAGATGATCTTAAATGTTCAGAGCTTACACTTTCAACTGTTTTATAGATGTTTTTCAAAAACAACAGTGACGAGTTTTTTCTCAAAACTTGATCTTTCAACTTTTTATGTTTTTGCTCTCCTACCCATTCTTCAAGCTTCATAAATCTTGTCACTTCTGCCCGATCTGTAAAAGTGTATTTTTCATAAAAATCCTTACGCTTTTGAAAAGAATAATTCTTTAAATATTTTTTTCTTTTCTTATGCGCTTGCGCATATGACATCGCATCCATAGCCCAATCAATATCAGGAGCAATAGATGGAAACAAATATGATTTTTGAATTGCTACAGTACGATCTTTGAATAAACCCTGTGACACTTTATTTTCTGATCTCAATGCCTTATAAAGGCCTTTTGGCGTCACAATTCTCTTTTTATAAAAGCGATTATTCTGAAAGGTCATTTTTAAAAGCCTTAAAGTTTCTGTCGCACAGTTATTCGTCACAAACCAATATCGCCCACGATAAGACCAATATGTTTCTTGAACAGCAGTTAAAAATCGTTCTTTTTCTTCGTCATTAAAATGTAAAGGATAGCTTCTCAGCTCTCTTGCAGAGCCTCGTGTATATTCTTGAATAATTTGAGATAGGCTCATCATAAAAATTCTTGATGGGTAGCCTCCAAAAATTCCTAATAAAGGAGTGACTAATGAAAACCCTGGATCCGCCCTGAAGCTCACGACCAGGTGATGATTTAAGTCTTTCCGACACTGCTCAGAAGGTTCTCGCCCTGGTCGGCAAAAAATAAGCCTCAACATCGAATGACCCCACCTTGACGACTGGCTCGACCCTGGTGTCGCATATAAATAATCAGCACCATAAAAACGGCTCTTCTCAAGAATAAAAGGTTCAATTTGAGTGAGGCCTCGTCGTAAAGTCACGGTCGTCTCTGGAAAATAATTTCGATTTTTCGGAAAAGGTTCAATATCGAACTCTTTTCTAAAAAATTGGTACAAATTAGGACGTCTGATTACAAACTCAGAGTCTTCCATAAAAGCTTCAAAACCAACAGCAAAACCTTCCTCTGGACTTGAATTTTGGTAAGGATCAAAAGTATATTTCAACAATTCATTACTCGCTTGAAAACCAAATAAACTTCGTCTCCAGTGAGAAAGATATAAAAAATCTAAATTTCGTGACGCTCTATGTTGATGATCATAAACATGTGCAAGCTCATGCCACAAAACTCGCATAAGACTGACACCATCGACATCACCAGTAAGAAGACTCTTACTCAAATAAATTTTATTTTTCTTTGGTTGGTAAGCACCTAGTGTATGGGTGACTCGCTCTTTTTTATTAAATTTCTTAAAACACACTTTTAAGTTTTTAGGAAGAGATTGAACAAGAACGACTGGAGATCTTTGCTCAATCTCTCGGATTGAAAGCTGGACTTTTGGGTGATCTGTAAAATTACAAACCTCTAACAATTGAGCTTGGAGTGTCCCTGAAAACAAAAAAAAGAGTCCATAAAGCTTTATTATCATAGAAATCATTACAAAATCACCCTTACTTCATTCATGTGTTTTCAGTAAAAAGATCTGGATCTAATGCATAAATTTTCAACGCCACCTCATCATCAGAAAATTCTTCTTCTCCCAACCAAACACGGCATTCTTCCATGACTTCTTCAAGCGCATCACTCTTGATACCTTCATCTAAATAAGTCAAAGCAGAAGAACGTACAGCCTCAATTCTCTCACGGCGATAACCGTTTGATCGATTATCAGTGGAGTCTCGAGCGGAAAAACCAAGTGAAGAAAACGCTGCAGTCATACCAAGAAAAAAACTGTCTGTACCAGCATAAGAATTACTTGAAAAAATAAGTAACATAGCAATAACATTTTTATGCATCATAATTTTGATCCTTTATTATAAATGGTTATATCATCCATAACAAGAAAAAACGATAACGTCAAAAACTCGGAGAAATCGACGACTCGCTATTTATATGCATTTATTTTTTCAAATCACTTAAAGGCTAAAAAACCACACCTATGAAACCATAGGAAAAATGCAAAGATCATAAAAACATTTTTATCGACCCTACATATTAAAGATATAGATTCACAAAAAAGCCCCACAAAGTCTCTTTGTGGGGCTTTTATAACATGATGCTTTAAAACTTAGATGGCAACTGAAGTGGACACACCCAATACTTGCTTCACTGTGCTTCTTCCACCACTTTTACTCTGAGTAGAGAGTTGAGCAAGAGCACCAACGCTCATGCTTCTTGTCGCTTGAAGCTTCATACCTAATGTAAAGCTATAGCGCAGTGCATTAAGGCTATCAAAGCTTGCATTTTCAAGTGATAAGTGGGTCGTATCCACACCAAACTCACTACTAAGTCCCATACGCTCAGTTGCTCTTAACTCACCTGAAACTTTTGTAAGCCACGAATGATCTGATTCGCCCACAGCAACTTGTTTGCCATAGTTATATCCAAGCGCAAAACCTAGACCCATTCGACCCGTGCGGTATTTCACATGGCTTTCCAGCTCATGATCATGATTTACTGATCGCCTTAGTTCGGACTGCCGCGCTCTATTCTCTCCCAAAATTTGGTCAGGATCATACACTTGAGCCGGGCTATATTTAAAACCGAATGCAAGAGCAGGCGTAACTGCATAATCAGTTGCAATAGATGGACGTAAATAATCTGTATAGAGCAGCTCCTGCTGCTCATTCTCATTCAACTTTGTTGAAATAAGACGGACAACGTTTGTACTCCCTTTTACAGTCACTTGGTTCAACTTCATTTCAAGCTCTGGGGTCACAGAAACCTTATGGCGTCCGTTTAATGAAATATCATCTTTAAGCTCTGATTCATCTTCAATTTTCACTGAAGCACTCAATCCTTTCACATTACGAACAGGAGCTTTGATCTTGGCGTTAACTTTGACACCTCCACCTTGTGCGCTTAAACCTTCACCTAAACGGCTCACAATACGTACACCACCGACACTAAAGTCCGTTTGAATACCTAATTTTTCTTGTTGAGTTGCTTTCATTTCCACACCGAAGACTGGTGCAGACAAACCAAAAAGAACGAGAACCATCGAATTTACTGTACTCTTCACTGAAACCTCCTGAAGTCATATTCAGCTAAAAACTGACAGAAGAATCCTAGAAGGGCAACAGATCGTTGTCAAATAAGTTTTCACAAACAAGAGTAACTCATTGTTTTTAAAGCGTTAATATCAATTTAAGTTTAAAAAAAATAACTATCATACACTAATATGCTCCCTAACTTTCTCAAGCCGGTCATCATAAGACATATTTCTTTCTGGAGTAATTCCTAAGAGAACTTCTATTTTACTCAAATAAAAGTTTGTGCTTCTTAGGTGTTTTTGCTTCATAGCTGGACCTCTTGTCCGACCTGCTTTCGCAAAGAAAAACTGTGCAATTTGTAAATAATTTTTGACCATTCTTTTATTACGACTTGATAAACCTTCAAAAGATTCACGAATTTTATCATCTTCTTGTTCTTTATCAGCAATTTCTTGATTTGCATTTTTCGGCACATCAGCAACTGCCTCTGAAGGTTTTGGGACATCTTCAACTTGAACAAGGTCTTCACTTCCACTATCAAGGTCAAACCCAGTATCCCCTGAAGCTCCCCCTCCATTTGAGACCACCGCAGTCCCTGGTGTAATATCCAAGGGAAGAGGTGACATGGCTGAACACACATCTGGAGAGCGAACATAAGCAGCATTTGTTGGTCGAGGAGGAAGAACGGTCCTAAACGATGTCCATTTCACGATTTCTTCTGTTGCGTTTTGCATGGCAGGATCTTTATGCCCAGCAAAGAGAACAACATTAATCGGCCCTCCCACCCCAGGCTCTTTAAAAGTACACGCAAACGAAGTCACAGTTCCATCAGACCGTCTGTTTCTTGAAGCTCGCGGGAAATACATTTGCTTTGGACTTCCATCTCTCCCGTAGTAAACAAGGCGGGTGACAGGCATATAGTTCTCAGGGCAAGACACTTGCATTTGACTTAAACACTGAGATTCACTGTAATTCATGCGGTTACTCATTCTTCGACGCGCGTCTTTACGAACAACACTTTGAAGATATTGAGCATTCATGACTGGTGGTTTTCTCATCCCCACTGGTTTTTCAACACAAGAGTTCATCAATATAAATTCGGGATCAGCATCTCCACCTAAATTAACAGACAAGTTCATTTGCGCTGCGCTATCATCCGGTTGTCCAACAACCCCACGTGCTGTCATATCATCAGCACAAGCATCAGGAAGGACTGTCATCGAAGCATGATGGACACGTTGAAAAAAGACCATAGCTTCATTGCGAGATTGGTTTAAAATTTCTTGTGAACTCACTCCTTTATTGATTCTTTCCAGAATCTCTACGGTCATCACAGACACAGACCCCATAAGAGAGATGCCGACCATCATCTCAAAAAGAGAATATCCTGATGATGTTTTCATGTTTCCCCCCTGCGCGGAATGCTCTTCCCTAATCGGAATAAGCTCTTTAAAACATGAGTTTTTTTCTATATAGATTCACGCCTATTAAACAAGATCACTCCTCTCAAAGACATCCTTACCTTTGACTAAACTTTTGTTTTTACATTTTTTTTTGAAAAATTTTAAGTTTTCTTCATATCCAACCGATACGCTTTTGCAGGGTTTTATTTTACAAAGGATCTGAACTTGAAGGATATTCTTCACATCATGATATCGCTCACTTTAACAGCATGTGCTGTGGGACAAAGCCCTTCAACGAAAAGCAATGGTGAGCAAGGTCATCCGACACCTTCTTCCACCTCTCATCAAAGTAAAGACATCAGCACAAATGATCACAAAAAAAACCAAGATGATGCACTTTCACTCTCACTCGTCAGAGAAAAAATAAATCCTCATGACTTAAAAATAACAGGGCTTGTCGCTGGGTTGGGTAGACGCGGTGAAGCTCAAGGCCTCAACCCTCTTGTTGGGTTTGTGTCCTATAGCGTCGATGCTCGGTCAGATTATATAAAATACAGAGCGTGCGTCCAAAAAAGTTCAGACAGTGATTCATCAGGCAGCGTATCACAAATCGACGGGTGCCATTCAGGACAAACTCGTTTTAATGAATTTATCTTACCGGTTTTTGTAGAGGGAAGTGTCGAAGTCCAGGCAGAAGCTTGCGTCGATTCAGAACGATCCACAACACAAAACCCTTGTGGGCCAGTTGCAGTGACGACATTTCAACAACCTAAAAATGTCGACATTGTTTTGCAGCCCCTTCTCAACGAAAGAAACCGGTACTTACGTGAACTTGAAGACATCTCAGTTGACGTCGAAAATATACTACGAGAATATCAAAAAAACATACAGATATGCGAAGCAAAAGGATCTGTAAATCCACAGTTTAAAAAACTTGTTTCTGATTATCTAGCCATGGGAAGCAGTCTTATTCGGATGTCATCCGCTTATTACGGCTCTCCAAAAATACGCCCATTATTAGGAGAACATGCCGGTGAAGAAGGTAAAAACACCGAAGAACAAGGGGACCTACAGCTTCTAAACGAGAGCCCTAAAGGTGTCGCTCATGACATCAAATCTCTTGGTTTAGCAAAAAAATCAATACGCCAAGATCATGAAAAATTAAATGACTTTTTTCAGCAGTTCGGACTCGTCACAAGCCTACAACTCATTCCTTACCAACACTCTTCTTACGTTCGTGCTGTTGAAGGTTCTTCAAGCGTGATTGGACTCGTATTCTCGGTCGAGCAGGCAATCATTGTGACAGCCTCTATTGATATTCTTCTTCTCCGATCTGACGAAGATATCTATGGAAAATACCATAGCCTTAAAAATCCTGAGGGAGATCCTGATAACCGACCAACCTGCCCCATCCGCGAAAAAGTTGTCTACCATATGGGCGTCTTATTTGGTGAACCGAATTTAAACGGAGGGTGCTATTCTCAAGGAGTCCCATTTAAGGTGAATTCCGCAGACACTCTGACAAACTCATCCGCTGGCAGATCTTTTAAAAGCTGTGGACTTGTTATGAAAATACGAGAAAAGCTAGAAGCTGTTGAAGAAAAAATTCAAAAAAGGTGCCCAACATGTCTTACGCTACCATAATTTTTCTTTTCTTAATCGGGTGCTCAGGACAAAACGCTCCATCACCTGGTGATAAGAAATTACAGCATGATGCTTCAGCAGATAATCATACTGAAGATCTGTCAAATGATATCAATAACGGTGATACCCAGCTTGCCGATGTTCCAGAAGTTCAAAGACTTGAAACAATTTCTCAACTGCGACTCGACACCAATGAATTCTCTGTCACAGGACTCGTAGTGTCTCATCTCACTCTCAATGATCACCCCATTTTATCTTTAAGCTACGATATGTCGAGCGAAGCGGATTATGTCCAAGTTTTAAGGTGCCGAGATGCACTTCGCATTGAAGGTGAAACCATGGAACTCGATCAAGCTCTTGCTATTGATGATCAAGGAGAAAGAGAACAAGCTTTTCGAAGTAACTTATTCTGGGAAAACGCACGAGAGAACTGCGCAATCATCGCTGATAATTTTATTCGTAAGACGATGCTCGATAGCTTTGCTTCTACTGGAGAATATTTTTACCTAGCTCGTTCTTGTGTGACTTCATCACGCTTGGCAATAGAAGTTGAAGGGCAGACATCTCGTAACTGCAGTCGCATCATCGAAAAATCATCATCAATCATCTATAATAATCAAAGAAGCCAAGATGTTCTGGAAGCCATGGAGGCTTTAACCTGGCAAATTGATAATGAAAACAAAATCCTTGGTGATATCCGCACAAAAACAGAAGAACTCAGTCGAACCTTACTTGTTTGCCAAAAAAGAGAAGAAAAAAGAATCGTAAGCTACGCTAAAGCACGCGCTCTTGCAAACGTTGTTGCTCAGGGGCTTGGTATTTTCACAGGCCTCGGCCAACTCAAAGGTTCCTTCAAAGAACTGACTCCTCTTAACAAAACAACAAAAATCAACGGTCTCAATAATGGCAAAGACATCAAATACACGTCCAGAACACGTGGGGTTGATGGTGGAGAAGAAACGGTTACTCAATACAGCGGGTCAGATTTAAAGTTCTCACAGCAAAATATCAGTAATCTCATCCGAAATCGTAAAATGCAAACTATTCCTAACGGAAAAAGCCAATCTTTAAGTCATGACGACGCTCTTCAGCAACTCAACTCCGCAAGCGGGCCTTATACTCTGTCGGCTATACGTCATGTCCGTAACTCAAAAGGCGCAACGGAAAATCTTACAGTTTTTGGAAAAGATAGCAAAGGCCGCGACGTTTCACTCAGCGCACGAAGGTCTAATGTTGAAGGAACAGAATGGAAGCTCGAAAGAAATCTACCTGGTGAAGGGAATGATTATGGTGTTGTTTGGGGGCGATCAAAAGACTCTATGGTTTTTCGAGACAATAAATCTGAGTTTTTACCTGCGAGTGAGAGCTTTCAAAAATCAGGCTTACTTAGTTCTTTAGTCTCAGGACGCGGTGGTTTTAATAATCGAAATGTCGAACTCAGTTCGTTAGCTGTCATTCAAGCAGCTCGACAAGCAACTATTATGCCTTTAGTCACAACAGAGACCTTTGCATCTATCTTTACACAAGGTTCTCACATCAAAACAAACTGTGTTGAAGCAGAAAAAAAAGAAAAAGAGCTCGACATTCTCACTTCACAGCTCGATCAAAGCTATCAATTAAGACAAAAATTGGAAGAACTAGCGGATGTGAGAATCACTCAATGGCGCCAGTCTCAAGTTTCACCATAGGAAAAACCATGAAGTTTTCTGCTGTTTTTTTCATTCTTTTCATCGGTTGCCAACCCACATCACCCTCTCAACCTGAAAATGATGTTTCTTCAAAAAATGAACTCAAAACCCAACCTGACCCTAATGTGAATGAACCTACTGAAGAAGCACTGGATAACCTTGACGCTATCGACAGTACATCTCTTGAGCTTATTGGAGACCTCAACCCTTTAGACGCAGCCCTTAAAATAAGCACTCCAACACTTGAAAACATTGCTGCTATTCAAGATGTCAAAGCACCTAGTTTTTCCATTAAACTTGAAAATGCCGATTTTTATCAAATTTTAAGATGCCAATCCGACTATCAAATAAGAGACTATCGAGAACAAAGCATCTTTGAGCGTCGACAAGCTTGGAAAGAGGCTTTTAACAACTCTTATTCATGCTCCTTAATCGCCCGCGAAGGTGTGAACGCCATTTTTCAAGACCTAGCTCTTCAAACAGGAAGCTTTCGATATATTATCAACCCGTGCGTCTCTGAAACAAGATCCTCAACTGGCCAACAAGACTGCTCATACCAACTGGCCATCAGCCCTGTCATTGAAATGCAGTCACCATTTAAAAAATTAGAAAGAGAAATTTATGCAGAGTTTCAAGATCTCCAGTCTCAAATTACAGCTCGATACCAAAGAGCTGAAACAGTCGTCGAGCGACTCGCTCAAGTTCAGACAAAATGTAACTATGAATGGGTAGACCGCCAAATCTACCTCACTCACCTCAAAGGTATCCTCAGTGCTGGAGCCACTCTTCTCATAGGAGCTAAATTTGGATTTAGCAATTTCATGTATTTGTTCATACCCTCTATCGTTCTTCAGACCGTCACCCCTTTTGTCTTTCCTGGTGAGGGAGAAGGAAGTTATCAAGGGCCTGAATGCAAAGAAGCACGCATCTACCAATCAAAACTAAGAGAAATTATGGATAGAAGTTGGTTTGAAGAATCTCAAAGCCAAATGGTCACACTTATCGATAAACTTGTTACAATTCATCAAGGACAAATTCAGCTCGATGAAGACATCCTAAAAAAACATACTGAGGGTCTTCAAAACTACGTTTTACGGGATAATTCTGGACCTGAGCTCGATGACTACCTCACAGGTTTAAGTCAAGGCCAAGCTATTAAACTCCCGACTATTCAGAACGAATCGCCAAGTGAATAGGGAAGAAAAGAGTCAGCGTCGTCCCTTGACCTAATTTCGAATGAATTTTCACCGTCCCTCCGTAGAACTCAACCATTTTTTTGCAGTAGCCTAAGCCTAGGCCAGATCCTCCAGAATTTTCCTTATATTGCTTTTCTTTTGTTGTATAATGGCTATGAAAAATTCTTTCAAAATCCTCAGCTGCAACACCACAGCCTGTGTCAGAAACTTCGATTGTCAGGTATTCACTTTCTATACGAGTTGTCACCTTCAATTCTTTTTTATCACTCACCATCATTGCTTCAGCTGAGTTTTTTATTAGATTTCCTATCATCTGTGAAAAGTGATGTTTTTTCCCTTTTATATGAGGGAAATTGTCTGCTGCGTCAAAAAAAATATTGATGACATTTTTACTTTGATTAAGAAAACTGACAACCTCAAGTTCATCTTGAATAACCTCATCAAGTGAAATCGATTCGTCAACATAAACATGCCCTTCTTCAATTTCCAAAATTGAATGAATCATCCCAGATAATCTTTTTGAAGCTTTACTAATGATCTTCAATTGAGTGATTTCTGGATATTGATCAAATAAAAGGTCTGTAAGTCCTAATATAACAGTCAGTGGCGACTTCATATTGTGAACAATTTCTGCTGGCCTTAAAGATTTAATTTTATCTAACTCAATTTGAAGAAGGTGTTGTGTTCTTTCTTTGATATCTTTTTTTAAATCATGATTAATCTTTGAAAGTTCTTTCTCTGCTTTATACAAATCCATATAAACTTTGACTTTCGCTTTCAATTCCTCAACTACGAAAGGCTTCGACATGAAGTCATTTGCACCAAATTTATAGCCATCAAGCTTATCTTGTAAATCTATTGATGCAGACACCAAGATAATTTTCGTTTGCCAAAATCTTTTCACAAGACGGATATGTTTACAAACTTCATACCCATCAACACCAGGCATCATCAAATCCAGTAGGACAACAGCTGGGGTTGAATTTTTCAAAAAATCAATAGCTTTATCACCGCTATTTACTGTCACAACATCATAATCATCCTGAAAGGATTCTTTCATTAAATCTAAATTCGCTTCATTATCATCCACAATTAAAATAGTTTGGTAACTACTCAGGCCTCAAAACTTTATCCGTTGATAAATTCAGGTAAAATTCCAAGAAACAAGTCTTTTAATGCTTTAGCAGGATTGATATCATGTTTTCTACATGTTGAAATAAATCCTCTGATCCGAGAGAAATACTTCGCACCATTTTCAGATCGAAAGCATCCAGAAATTTTTTGCTGAACTTTTGTCATTCTAATATCTCGCTCACCTTGGTTATTTGTGAACGGAATATTCTCAGCAGTAATAAAACGCATTGCCTCTTCTTCATAGTCTCTTAGTCGCTCTAATAAATTTCGAGCTTTAGATTTTTTTAGTCTGCCTCTTTTTCCAGGTGGAGAAGGGTCTGGTGGCGGAGTTTCTCTCTCTCCATTTTTTAAAATTTCGCGGTACTCAGATCTGAATTTTTTCTGTAAAGTAGATGAAATATTTCCGTTTTGGTCGATTTTCTTTTTATTGGCTTTTTGCAGTAAATTTTTCAATTCTGCGGCCCATTTACAACCATCCTGTTTATGAGCTCTTTCAAGTTCACGTAAATGGTGAGCATTGCAAAGAGAATGCTTGCACTCATATTTAAAATAGGGCTTCCAGTGGTCATGGCAAAGCACCCCATTAAAGAATGGAAGGATACCCATATCATTCATGGCCTCCGAACCACGTTTTTTGTGAGGCATAAAGAATGTCCATTTTTCATTAGAGCATGTATGCAACCAGACACGCTCGCCTCCAATATTAATTCCTGTTTCGTCTACATGAGCCACAGGGGAAGCAATTAGCTTTGCTTTAACTACTGTTTCAAATTCTTCAAGTTTTTCATAGGCATCTTGGATGAAATTATAAACAGAACCCGAGCTGATTGGCATGCCCGCATTCTCAGATAAATCCTCAACAATTCTATCGTAAGGAATAAGTTGTGACTGAGAATCGTAGACGACTTGAGCTTTTAGGCCTGGTCCATATTGGGTCTTTTGTGTCACTTCATTTGGAAACTTAGCGACGAAACGCTTCCCATTTGAATCGACAAGAACTTCAGCTTCATACTCTGTAACTATACGTTTGATCTCAAAATCAAAAACTTGCCGAGTTTCTGGTTTAGCATTCGAGTAAGTTCCTTTAGGAATTGTGCGCCGATCTATTTTCAATTTAATTGTAGAGTCAGGGTCAGAAACAGGTACAAGCCTTGATCCTAAATGACCTTTCTGGCCACCAGGTTTTTTCTCGCTTGGCTTTTTGTTTTTCTTTCTTGGAACATTATCCGATGACGGTGGCTTCGAACTGTTTCTGCTATTAAGCCCCATCTGATTAGCAAGAAGTGTAACAATCACGATTAGAAGATCAATCGTTGCACGAAAGCTCGGGGATAAATCTTTTTCTTGATCTAGCGCTTTTTGCGCATCTTCAAGTATCTCTGATATTTTTTGTTCCCCAAGTGCCATACACCCCTCCTTTCAACAAAGAGATGATAACACAGGTTTTTTATGCATATTTTTCTTTTAAAAACACACTTTTAAGACCGTTGAAAAAAACAGAAACCATCTGAGGTTCAATGATACTCGCAAGCGATTATGAGCCGTATTTTAGATGAATGAGAGGTGTTTTGATGATTATTCGACATACTTCATGAAAATCGGAAATCTTCGCTAAAACCATGTCAAGGATAAAAAGCATAACGACTTAAATTAATTTCATATTAGGAA
>JBGCEP010000072.1:0-7174 GCA_045106415.1 Oligoflexales bacterium
TAAGAGGAGACAGTTGTTGTTTAGGCTCTTTATTCTTCCGGTAAGTTGATCCTGTGAGCCTTTCTAATTGCTTTGTATAATAGCTCACATCTTCACTATGGCCGACGCACAAAATCCCACCGACCTTCAACTTATTAACGAGATTTCTCACAATACTTTGCACTTGATCTGTTGTAAAATAAATAAGCATGTTTCTGCAAAAAACGATATCAAAAAGGCCTATGTCATTAGTTTGAATCTTAAGCGCATTCATAACATCAAAGTGACATCTTTCTCTAATGTTTTTAGATAAAGTCATAAGGCCTTGTGTTTTACCTGACCCCAACAGAACATTTCCTTTTAATTCTTCAGGTATTTTTTCGAAGCCATCGTCTTTATAAATACATTTAACTGCTTTTTTAACGGAAACACCATCAATATCATATCCATATACTTCATAATCAAACCCAGGATGTAACAAACGTAATTTATCAAGAGTCAAAGCAATAGAATAAACTTCTTCTCCTGTCGAACACCCTAAACTAAGAACACGTATTTTTTTTTTGCTAAAACTTTGAATAACTTCATTTTCTATTAATGAAAAATGCCTGGGTTCTCTAAACCAATGCGTTGTATGGATAGTCAATGATGAAACAAGATGATCATATTCATTTTGGTTTTTTTTTGCATAAGAAATATAATCGTAAAGATTAGATATATTAACCTCTACCATTCTTCTTTTAATATTATTAAGAAAAACATGAGGCTTATCCTTAGATGCTTTTTTTGTTCCTGATATTTTTTCAACTAAAGAAAAAATATCTTCTTGTTCTTTAGGTGAAAATTCTTTCATAAATGCTGACATCAAGATACCTTTTTAATCAAGACCATATCTTCATCTGAAAGAAGATTTCTTAATTCGACTACAGCCACAAGCTTATCATCAAGTTTTGCTATTCCCTGCATATACTTTTGAGGAACTACTGAATCAACCTGAGGAAGGTCATCAATCGAACCCAAAGGAATTTCTCTCACTCCATAAACTTCATTAACTTTAATCCCTAAAGCTCCATGCTCAGTATCGAAGATAATAATTGCAGACTTATCTTGATTTTCTAAAGGCTGAACCCCTAACATAGAGCAAGCATCTAAAAGACCGACAACCTCACCCCTAATATTTGCCATTCCTAAAAAATGAGGTTTTGTATTAGGTACACTTTGATAATCTACCATGCTAATAACTTCACGGATTTCCATCAGTTTTGTAGAAAAAACTGTGTCTCCTATAGAAAACAACAAATATCTCTGCTCTTCGATAAGAAACTGTTCTTTCTTTTCTTGAGTTTCTTCAGGAACTTCTTCCGTGGGCTTCGCGACTTCCGGCGCCTCTGTCTCATCGTCATCAGAAAAAAGATGTAATCCATCACCAGCCATAACCACCCTCTTTTTTATTAGTATGATAATTCTTCGTTGCTTCAACTAAACTCAATATTAAACTTGCGTGACCATCAGGTAGAATAGCTGAACCAGACACACCAAACATTTCATTAAATCGACCTTTTAATGGTTTTACAAATAAACTACATCTTCCGTGAATCTTATTAAACCTAAAAGCCAAAGATTTACCATCATACCGACAAACCACAGCAATATCTGCTCCTTCTTGATCTTCATTCTTTTTTGTATTTTTAAGAGATGGAACTTTAAAAAAATCACCTAAATCTCGAAGCGAAATAACCTCATCTTTCCATAAAAAACATTCATATCCAGATGGACTTGTATCAATTTTCACATCATCAAGACTTATAATCTCAGAAAACTCTCTAAGCGGGATACCAAATTGCTCCGTAGAAAAACTTACAACCAGAGATTCAACGAGAGCGATTTGTGTCGGAAGAAAAATTTTAAAAGATGTCCCTTTTCCTTTTTCACTTTGGACAACAACATGCCCTCCAAGCTCTTGAAGGGTTGTGTTCACAACGTCCATCCCAACCCCTCGTCCAGAGACTTCACTCACTTGTTCTTTTGTTGAAAAATTCGGCTCAAAAATTAACTTTAAAATACTTTCTTTATCCATTTTCGAGGGATCTTTCACAATCCCTTTTTCAACGCCTTTTGCTAAAACTCTGTCAACATCAATACCGTGTCCATCATCTTTAATATTAAGAACCACATATCCTGCTTCCAGCTCTGCTTGAAAGACAATCGCGCCAGTTTCAGGTTTCCCTAGTGACTTTCTTACATGAGGCTCTTCCACACCATGATCAACTCCATTTCTCACCAAATGAATCAACGGGTCTGTCATACGTTCTAAGACAATTTTATCAACTTCAGTATCAGCTCCAATTTTTTCTATTTGGATACTTTTCCCACTTATTTTAGCGACATCACGACACGCTCTTTCTAAACGCTGAAATAAAGCATCAACTGGCTGCATACTTAAGGATAAGCTTATTTCTTCTAGAGACTTAAGATATTTAAGAGCATGTTGCATCGCTGTTTTATCAGGCCCAAAAGACAAAGTCTTTTTCTGAAACTCATCAACAACAGACATTTGTGCACTTAACTCTCCGATGAGTTGAACAATTTGATCAATTCTATCTTTAGGGATACGAAGAACTTCTCTTCTTTTTTCAGGTTTTTTCGCATCTTTCTTTACAATTTGTGCAGGCGAACCAGCTGCAGGAGATGCAGCTTCACTGATATGATCTTCCCCTAAAATATCCTTTGTTCTTATCAAAACTTTTTCATTATTTTCATCATTAGGTTCACCATTCTCTATCCATTCTGAAAGAGCGACCTGAGCTTCGAGAAGGCATTGAACAGCTTCATCAACTTTCTGAAAAGTTTCAGTTTGGCATGCTTTCACAAGGTCTTCAACATGGTGTACAAATGTTCCATAATCATTTAAACCAACTGCTTTTGATGAGCCTTTCAACGTATGAGCAACTCGAAATAGCTCTGAAAATAAGTTTGAATCTTTTGAATTTTGGTGCTCAAGAAGAATACTCTCCCAGCGAGCTAGGAGGTCTTCCGCTTCTTCCCTAAACACATCTAAGAGTTCATTTTCTTGACTCATTATAAATCCTTATGATGCAGGGCGGAATGAATCATCATCAGCTAGATCATCATCAGAGCCACTATCATCCATCATTTCATGACTTGTAAAGCCATCATCTGATGTTGATCGTTTTTTTTCACTCTGTAACGGTGATTGTGCAAATGAGGCTTGAGTAGATGCACCTATTCCCAGCATTTTAAAAGCCATATCACTGGATGTGAACCCCAGTTGTGAACTTTCAATTCCTAATTTGCTCGCATGTGACTCCACAATCTGAGCTTCATTTGTATTGCTTCGCGTTGCATTATCGATTTCCGCAATTGCTGTTGTCACTTGCTCAATCCCTAGGCTTTGCTCTTCACAGGCTTGCGCCATATCATCCGATAAGTTTTTAATCTTATTAACATCGCTGCCAATATGGTTAAATGCATTTTTGACGGACTTTGCTGTGTCACTGCCTTTTGAAACACGCATTGAGACATCTTTGGTAATTTTAGTCACTTTATCTTCACTATCATCAAGAAGGTGAGAAATATTCTCAGATGCCTCTCCAGACATCTGAGCTAATTTGCTCACTTCATCTGCAACAACCGCAAATCCTTTTCCGTGGGCTCCTGCTTTTGCAGCTTCAATAGAAGCATTGACAGCAAGAAGTTGAGTTTTGAAAACAATATCATTAATAACCTTCACTTGCTTTGATATAGACCTAATAATTCCATTCACTTCATCTAGCTTCTCATTTGCTTGAGAAAGATCTTCCATGGACTCAACCATATCTCCAACTGTTGCATTCGCATCACCTACTTTTTCATTAATATCTTCTGATGCTATTTTTGTTTCTTTTGATTTATCGAGCGTCCGGCTTACCATTGAGTTCATTTCAGAAATTGAACTCACAGTCTCTTGTAAAGCCGCTGCTGTTTGTTGGGATCCAGAAGACAAGCTATGACTAGTTCGCGACAAATCCTTAGAGACAACAGTCACGTGATCTACAGATTTCTCTATCGAGTTCACAAGGCCTGACAGCTGAATTTTGATCCCTGATATCGACCGAGAAGCAGCCAGATAGATGATAGTAATATTAAAAAGAATACCCAATAGAATAGTTCTTATTTCTGAATAAATTTCTTCATATTCTTCTTCAATTGTTGCTTCAATAAAATCTAAGTTCCCTTGAATATAACGACCTATATCATCCACAACCTTTGTCATGACAGAAAATGTCTCAGACCCATCTTCTCCATACCCACCCTCAGAAGCATTTGCGACAATAGATTGATAAATTCGATTCATTGAATTCCAATGCCCACTTGTATGTGAATTTCTTATGTCTTTAACGACACTATCACTTAAATCAAGAGCAATTGAATTTAAATTACTATCTATAAAATATTTTTGAGACAGTAGTTGATGAAATTTACTCTCTTCAACTGGAAGGTTTAAGTTTATAACACCACTCATTCCAGCACGTAAGAGACCTGCATTTTCTCTGGCAAACTCCAATAGCAACAGACTTTTTATCTTTGAAGCAACGTGCGACGAAGAAACTTCTGATGCAGAAACACCAAAGCTAAGCAACTTTTGAATAAGATCTTTATAGAGACCAAGAACTTTTTTAACATTTTTTTCTGATTCAACTGTTTTTCTAATCATATCCAATGACATTAAACTATTTTTTACTTCATTATAATTGTTAGAATCTAAATCTTCATGAAACTCAAAAGAATCTAAAAAACTTCGCACCTGAAGATCGGTGTTCGAACGAAAAGATTGTAGCCTATCTAGTGGATAGCTTCTATCTTCCGATGTTAGAAACAATACCGAATTCCCTCTTTCTAGCTGTAGGTCTTTTATCAAGTTAGAAATATGCGTTAATGAGTTATGTATATGCCTCATATTTCTATTCGTATTTAAATACCCTACCTCCACCCAAATACCTAGCGAAGCCATAGCTAAATATGAAATGCACGGTATCACGAGCATTAATAAAATTCTTTTCGTTAAAGAGGCTTGTTTATAACTTTGTATCACACCCAAGGTTTTATCTCCTAAGCAATAAGAGTTTTTCACATATCTTGTCTCGGAAGTCTTTTCCTACTTCATAAACTCAGATCATGCACGTGATTGATTACACTCATAAAGCAATTTATATTTTAAGTAGAAATCAACAAAAACATTAACACTCAATGACCTACATCATTGCATAACCTCATATGATTTCATTCAATGATTTATATGCTTTCATTAATAAGAAGCAAAAAAAACCGATATATATTATGCTGCATAAAAAAGAGGATTTCATGTTTAATAAATTAACTATTCTTACTTTATCCATCCTCTTTCTACCTTTTTTATATCAATGTAAGAAAAGATCACCTCGCAGTGATTCTCATCATGAAGAAACAAACAATCTTGTCAAATCATCCTCAAGTGGTCATATTTATTATCTAAACTCTCCTGGCGCTATAGATCTCAATGCTAACGGCCATGCAAGAATGCGTGAAGGAACAAGTGATTCTTCTTGGATTGAGAATAATCTTATATGGGTCGTCGTGAATAAAGATCACTATCCTGAGCTAACTCACATTGCTGATAATCAAGGTGATATTGTTCTTGCAGTAAAACAATCTGACATTGGAATTGAAAATATTAGCACTCCTCTTTTATTAGTAGATAAAAAAACAACAATAAGATCAAAGTCTTCAACAAGGTCATCAACCTCATCGCAGGGATGGAGTCGTCAAGGTTCAGCTATTTCCACACCACGTGGGAAAGAAACCTTAGACCCTATAGACACAAAAAATTTACAAGACCTAGGTACAGACATAATTCAAAAAATACCTTACTCAATCAAGGCTGAAAAAATACCGAACTCTATTCAACAGGATCATCAAATTTTATTTGAAAGTTTTAACAGCAGTGATCTATCTTCTCCATCTAGTAGCACTGAAAATTCTCAAACTCCTCGTAAACCTCAAGATATTTTAGCGGATAGGCTAAATGAAGATAGTGAAAACAACATTGACAATGATGATTTCATAACAGCTCCACAAACTCCACAGGAGCTTGATATAAGTTCAATTACTTCTCGTCAAACTGTTGACTCACCTCAGAAAAAAGATCTCCTAACAACACAAGAAGTATTATCACAAGTGAGGATATCACTTAATAAACTCATAGAAAATGGTCAACTTAACACTCCTCAAAGCCAAGTTTCTTCCAAATTAAAAAATGAAAACAATGAAATATCTTTAAATAATGATCAATTATCAAATGAAGAGAAAAGCCTAATAACATCTCCTGAAAATGAAAAGAAACTCGCCACACACATAGATCTACTAAATAGTTATCAAAGCGTGAAAAGAGACGCTATATTCACACTGCAAAGACGTATAAGTTCTTCAAACGATTCTGACATTAATTCTGCATTGTCAGAAATTTCTACAGAATCAATATCATCTCAATCAAGTATCATTTTTAAAACTGTTTCAGGAGATAGGCTACAGGTTCAAGAAACAACATCTTCACTTCGATCACCTAAAAGTAAATCTTTTTCAGAAGGTGGTATTAAAAAAGACATTCTCATAAGTCATCCCGGGGTTAATAAAAACACAAACCCTTCAGCACCAGATTTCATAGCTCCTTCCGCACCACCTTATGATCTCATAGGAGCTCTACCAATATCAGACAATGCTTCTTCTTTTGATAACAACCCTACTCTTGACCGTAACCAAAGTGAAGCACGACTTGGTATTATAAGTGCTTTTTCAGAAAAAGAGAGCCATCGTTTCAAAGCTCTTGTTCCTGTATTAGGGCTCGTAGGTTTAGCTGGAATTTCTGCTGCTCTTTTCTGGTTTTCTAATTACGAAAATGGTAACGAAGATGCAAATACCTCTCCAGATTTAGGCGTAGACACTCCCTCAAAAGATCCAGTAAAAAATAAAGGCAATGAATCCCCTGAATCTATAGCATCATCTCCAAACATTCCTACCGGGACAGCAACTCCTGTTGACAACCCCACTACAGATACTACAGATACTACAGATACTACAGATACTACAGATACTACAGATACTACAGATACTACAGATACTACAGATACTACAGATACTACAGATACTACAGATACTACAG
>JBGCEP010000073.1:0-34283 GCA_045106415.1 Oligoflexales bacterium
TCGATGTAGGCATAGAACTTTATAATAAAATTTATTAAATGATGGTATTCAAGGTTCGTGACACAGGCATGGGCATTGCTCCTAAATATCATGAAAAAATTTTTGAGCGTTTCTCCCAGGTTCATGACATCACGACTGAAAGCTTATCTGGTACCGGTCTTGGTCTGCCACTTACGAAATCAATTGTCGAGGCGATGAAAGGACAGATTTTATTTACCAGTGAACTTGGTAAGGGTTCAGAATTTATTGTCAAACTTCCAATACGTCAAGTCACCACAGTGAACTCATAGTTAGCATATGAGGGGAAAAAAGATGAAGATTTTAGTTGCAGAAGATGACGCCGACAATCAAGCTCTGATTGTCAGACAATTAGCTCGAAACAAGCATCATGTTATTCTTGCTGAAAATGGGAAAGAAGCCTGTGATCTGGCCAAAGAAGAGCGGCCTGACATTATTCTTATGGACCTAAGTATGCCGATCATGAGTGGATATACAGCGTCTTCGGTGATAAAAAGCTCACCAGAAACCGCTGACATAGCGATCATTGCGATAAGCGCTTTTGGGGGTGCTGAAAATATTGAACGTGCAATGAATGCGGGATGTTCAGCCTACGAGGACAAACCAATTCGCTTTGATTCTCTCATGAACAAAATCAAAGTATTCGCAAAAAAAACGGATAAGACGCATTAGTGCTGGAGCTGGTTTTGCATGGAATTATTTAGGAAAGAACGCATCAAAAACGGCTGTTTTTGAATAAAATAAATAAGATGGCTCCTCAGGACGGACTCGAACCGCCGACAAGGTGGTTAACAGCCACCTGCTCTACCAACTGAGCTACTGAGGAACAGCAAGAAGAGATATATATTTCTGAGGATAAAGTGTCAACCCCAAACTGATTTTTTTAGATTTAGTGATGTTTTTGGAGGAGTTTTTTATTGATAACTTTCAGCATATATTCGATATCAAACGGCTTCGTAACATAGTCATCAGCACCAGCTGCAAAGCCTTTATCAACATCTTCTTTGCCTTTACATCCTGAAACAAGAATCAATGGCACTAATTTCAAACTGTGATGATTTTTAATCAATCGACAAAGCTCATACCCATCAACCCAAGGAAGACAGACATCAAGAAGCACGAGATCCAACCGGGTTGTCTCCAAAACTTTTGACAATTCGAGCCCATCTTCAGCCAGCATCACTTTATAACCTTCTGCTTCTAGAATTCTTTTCAGAGCACTACGCATCACTTCATCATCATCGACAACAAGAACTGTTCGTGTATCAATAACAGATTTCAGTTCACGAAAATCACTTAAACTCACAACCTTACGAGACTTGAGTTTCTCTCGTTTAAGCGCTTCTACTTTTCGACGCAATGTGTGGTCAGTCATATACTTGCTCCTACACTAAGCTATCGGAGCTTTTAGACACACTTTGAATTTTCACCATCTCTTCTTAAAAAATAATCTTTATTATTAAACACTTATAATTTAAGGCCTCGTTTTTTTTCATCATCATGATTAAGCTCAAAGCTGACATTCATCATGAAAAGAGCAATCCAATGGCCACTTGCGAGAAAGCTTTGTTTGATATTCACTGGAAAAAGCCTGTGAGTGAGGCTCCAAAATCTTGGCATATTTGGTTAAACCAGCCTTTAACCAAAAACCCTCTTGAAGAGAGCCTTGGTTTTCCTGACGGAACTCTTCACATTATTGATGAAGCTTTTCAAGCAGGTTTAAACCGCAGAACAGGTTGGGATCTTTCTCAAATCTCTCCAATGAACCTTTCTAGCTACTGCACAGCAGCCAAAGTCTATAAACGCGGTGTTACAACACGAGGACACTCTGAAGAACTCAATTCTAAAAAACCCGTATCTGGTTCTTATCCTATTTGTATTCTTGATGCTCACAGTGATTTCACAGACCCTGCTGAAAATCACTTTGTAGTGACAGATCGTAGGGTCATGCGATCTTGGCCGATGATTGAGGATTCTGTTGATATTTCACTCACCCAGGTCAGTGAGTTTAAAAAATCATTTACAACTGTCGCCGAGATCCTAGAGGCATGGAGATCTCAAGGAAAACCTTCTCAGTGGACAATCATTGGCGGGGGTATCACAACTGACCTTGGAGCATTTGCTGCCTCCCTTGTGGGTGCTGAAGTGACGCTTGTGCCAACAAGCCTACTTGCGATGGTCGATGCTTGTACCGGAGGAAAGTCAGGGGCTAATCTCGAAAAATGGGGAAAGAACCAAGTTGGAGCTTTTCACTTTCCAAAACAAGTTGTCATTTGGCCAAGATGGCTTGAGACTGTGCCCAACTTTAAAGATGGGGCTGCGGAGTGCTTAAAACACGCTTTCTTGAAAGGTGATAAACAGCTTGCACTGCAAGTTGTTCAGGCCATCACAAGTAAAGATATTCAAGCCATTCTCTCTCTTCTTGAATCACTCATTAAGGTTAAAGCAGACGTTGTCACTCAAGACCCTTTTGAGCAAGGGGTCCGCGCTGCTTTAAATCTCGGCCATACGCTTGCTCATGGACTCGAGACAGTTTCATCCTTAACGGATGGGCCTGTGCTCTCTCACAATGATGCTGTTGCAATCGGCTTGGTCTATATGGCAGTTCTTTCAAATACACTTGAATTGCTCTCTGATAAGGATTCTGATTTTATTTTTTCTACATTAGAAAAATCAGGATGTTTAATGGCAAAAGAACAGCTTAGTTACCACTTAGGAGACCTTGACCCTATTCTTTGCTGGGGACAAATTTTACAGCACATCAAACATGACAAAAAAAGGCACATTGCAGGACCTTTGCAATCTGAGTGGATCTTACTCAAAAAATTAGGTGAATTAACAGAACCACTTTTAACTATCGTCGATGACACCGTAGCTAAAGCAGCTTTTGAGGAAATGCTTCTTGCTCTTTCCTAGTTTTCTACACATTAGAAAACTAGGAAAATAAATGATCTTTATCATCAATTAAAAAACTCGATATATCACCAAAACCTACATGGCTCGGCGATACTGCCCACCGACTTTATATAGGCACTCTGTTATTTGACCCAATGAGCAAACTCTTACAGTTTTCATGAGCTCATCAAATAAATTTCCACCTTCTTGTGCTTTATGGGCTAATTTTTCTAATGCTACATCACTTTCAGAGTGGTGTATTTTATGGAAACTTTTTAAATCTTCCAGCCTTTGATCTTTTTCTTCATAACTTGTTCGAGACAAAGGCACATCAGGTCTTCCTGGATCTTCAGGATTTAAAAAAGTATTCACCCCAATCAGAGGGAGTTCTCCTGAGTGTTTTTTTCCTTCATAGTATAGGCTTTCTTCTTGAATTTTATTTCTTTGATATTGGCTTTCCATCGCAGACAACACACCTCCTCGTGCAGAAATCGCATGAAATTCAGATAACACAGCTGCTTCTACTTGCCTGGTAAGTTTTTGAATAAAGTAACTCCCTTGATTTACATTTTCACAGGAATTGAGTCCATACTCCCTATTAATAATCAACTGTATTGCCATAGCGCGTCGTACGCTTTCCTCTGTAGGAGTTGTCACCGCTTCATCATATGCATTTGTATGTAAAGAATTACAATTATCTAATAATGCCATTTCAGCTTGAAGTGTTGTCCGAATATCATTAAATGCCATTTCTTGTGCATGCAGCGACCGACCTGAAGTCTGAACATGATATTTAAATCGACAAGAAGATTCATTAGCACCATACACATCACGCATAGCGATAGCCCAAATACGTCGAGCAACACGACCTAAAACGGCATATTCTGTATCAACACCATTTGAAAAGAAGAAAGATAAATTTGAAGCAAAGTCATCAATATGAAAACCACGACTTAAATAATATTCAACATACGTAAAACCATTCGCAAGTGTAAAAGCTAATTGAGTAATTGGATTCGCACCCGCTTCAGCGATGTGATAGCCAGAAATAGAAACAGCGTAATAATTTTTAATTGAATTTTGAATAAAGTATTCTTGAACATCTCCCATAAGCTTCAAAGAAAATTCTGTCGAAAAAATACATGTATTTTGAGCTTGATCTTCTTTCAAAATATCGGCTTGCACAGTCCCACGAACATTTTTCAAAGTATGAGCGTAAATTTCTTCATATTCTTTTTGACTAGGATTCTTCTTATGTTGTTCTTTAAATTTTTCAACCTCTTGATCAATAGCTGTATTAAAAAACAAAGCAAGAAGAATAGGAGCAGGGCCATTAATTGTCATACTCACGCTTGTCGAAGGTGCCGTTAAGTCAAACCCTTGAAACAATCTTTTCATGTCATCAAGTGTCGCAATCGACACACCGGACTCTCCTATTTTCCCATAAATATCTGGCTGTTTCATAGGATCAGAGCCGTAAAGCGTCACGCTATCAAAAGCTGTACTCATACGATGAGAAGGCTCTTCTTTACAGAGAAAGTGAAACCTCCTATTCGTGGCATCTGGCCCCCCTTCTCCCGCAAACTGTCGTTTAGGCTCTTCTCCACGCCGACGGTAAGGAAAAATACCACCTGTATATGGGAAATATCCTGGGAGGTTTTCTTCCATAATAAAACGCGCTAAATCTGGTGCGTTTATTTTTTCAGGAGGTGCCACTCTTGGGTATTTCTGATGTGAAAGAGTTTCAAAGTTTGCCTCAACTTCAACTTTTTTTCCTCGGACTGTATAAGATTGAACGTCTTGTTGATAAGCATCTACAAGATCATCCCATGTTTCAATTTGTTTAAGAAGTTGTGTTGGTATCGATTCAGATAATTGATGAATATGCGACTCAGCACCTGCCGCTTCATTTTTTAAAATATTCCAAGCGTCCCATTTTTTAACAACTTGAACTGTAGTATCAACACTTTGATGATAGTGCTCTATAGATTCTGCAATCTGGCTTAAATAATGTTGCCTAGCAGGAGGGATAAGAGCATCTCTAGCTTGTGAACAACGTGAGGCAGGCCTTTGAAACTTCGGTTTGAGAGTTTTTTTTCTAAAACTATTTAGTTTCTCTAGAATTGCTAAATAAAGAGCATTTGTTCCATCGTCATTAAACCGACTCGCTATCGTTCCATATACAGGCCAACTTTTCGGTGGATGGCCTTGATAACGATTTCTGCGAAGAGTAGTTTGCACATCTCGAACAGCATCAGGACCTTGTGGTCTTTCATATTTATTGACAGCGATAAAGTCAGCAAAATCAAGCATGTCAATTTTTTCAAGCTGAGTCGACGCCCCATATTCAGGCGTCATCACATAAAGAGAAAAATCAGTATGGTCAGCAATAGAGGACTCTCCTTGTCCAATACCGCTTGTTTCTAAAATAATAAAATCATAATTTTCAGACATCATTAATTGGACAGCTTGTATAGCATGTGGAGTTAATGATTGACCTTGCGCTCGTGAGGCCATCGATCGCATATAAATATGAGGATGGCTGCACGTATTCATACGAATACGATCCCCTAACAAAGCACCACCTGTTTGTCGTTTTGAGGGATCCACACAAAGAACACCAATATGAATGTCTTCAAAATCGACAATCATTCTTTGTAAAATTTCATCAACTAATGAACTTTTTCCTGCGCCACCCGTTCCTGTGATTCCTAGAATAGGAATCTCTTTTTTAGGCAAACGTTTTTCTTGCAGTTGCTCATAAGAGTATTCTTTATTCTCAAGAAGAGTAAGGGATCTTGCGAGCGACAAATTTTCTGTCAAAGGATGTAAAAAATCAACATGAGACAACAAATGACCAATCATGCCCTCTAAACCAAGAATTTGGCCTGCTTCTGGCCCATAAATGGCTGTGACTCCTTTTGCTTCTAACGTCGCTACTTCTTCTAAGGTAATAACACCGCCACCACCGCCAAATATTTTTACACCCGAGGCTCCGGCTTCGTCTAATAACTGCCGAACATATAGAAAATATTCCATATGTCCTCCTTGATAACTCGATAAAGCGATACCTTGCACATCTTCCTGCAAAGCAGCGTGAACCACTTCAGCAGCGCTTCTATTATGCCCAAGATGAATAATCTCAGCGCCACGAGCTTGCAGAAGACGCCGCATAATATTAATACTTGCATCATGCCCATCAAACAGTGACGTCGCTGTAATCATCCGAACAGGGTGCTGAAGTTCATATGATTTATAATACTCAATGACTTCTACCGAGAGTTGCGAAGCATCCATTTTTGCGCTCCATAAGAAATTCCAAAAAAACATATCGCTATCAAGGCATTGATCATAACATTCATCAAACTATTTAGCTTCTGGTGGGAAAAAGGAGACCAAGAAGCCATTTCAAGTACATACGAACAGCCAGCAATACTCAGCGCTGCCAAGACAGCAAATAACCCCAAAGATTTCATGTTCCAGCGAGGACAGTCTCCTATATACAGACCTAAAATCAAAAGCGATGCATTTAAACTAAGAACAATAGCTAGCGATATAGCAAGACCGTAAACCCCATAATGATTTACAAACCAAGTATTACTCAAAAGATTCACACCAATTGAAAAAAGCCCAACCCACATTGGCCATGACGTTCGATTCTGAGCATAGTAATATGCGTTTAAAACTTTGAGTAGACCATACGCAGGAAGGCTCATTGCATAGCACTGCAATACAGATGAAGTAACTGAAACATCATATGATAAGAATTTCCCATACCCAAAAAGCACATCCACAATAGATTCTGCTGAATACAAAATAATCACAAGACACCAGAGATGAAGCCAAAGAACTGACTCACAGCCTTCTTGTAAATATTGATACTTCTGCACTGAAGTTTTCGCTCGACTTAGCATTGGTAAAATCACGGTTCCAATAGCAACCGCAAATAAGCCAACAGGAAGTTGCAAAATACGAAAAGCTTGATTTAACCAAGTTACCGAACCAGTTTCTAAGGTCATAGCAAAATTCGTATTTATAACAACATTTACTTGTGCAGCACTCCCTGCAATCACCATAGGCCCCATAAGTCTTAACACTGCACGGACATCATCATTCCATTCTGGCAATCCCCACGTCCACCTTGATCGCACAGCCCAAACCTGAAGACTCATTTGGCAAAAGCCACCCAAAAGGACTCCCCAAGCAAGCCCTGAAATTTCAAGGCCACCCTTATACTGATGTGCCAAGACTAAAGCTCCAAAGACAGCCCCTGCGTTGAGTAGAGTGGGGCTCACTGCCGTAAGAAAAAAAACACCTTTTTGATGCAGCACGCCTCCAGCAACAGCTCCGATTGTCATCAACCCAATAAATGGAAAAAGGATACGGGTCAAAGAGACAGCTTTTTGATGAAACTCGGCATCCTCTTGAAAATAGCTCATCCACGACACAAGAGAAGGAGCAAAGATAATTCCAAGCCCACAGATTCCCATAAGCAAAAAAACAGCCCACCCTAGAGTGTTTTTCAAAAGTCTATCAGCTCTTTCTGGTTCGTCTTCATAGAGGCTTGTATATGTTTTCGTAAACGAAGCTCCAAAAGCACCTTCTGCTATAAGTTCTCTAAGCAGGTTTGGAATGCGATATGCAATTAAAAACGCATCTAGCGATTGAGAGGCTCCAAAAGTTGCTGTAATAATAGACTCTCTTAACAGACCTGAAAACCGGCTAAACAGAGTACCGGCAGTGAATTTCATACTTTTTTTCTTAAGAGACATGTCTTTCCTCACTTTCATAATCTTCACGTGAAGATCATACACATTTTTACGCTTAGAATGGCATCAAAGGTGTGAGGCAAAAATCGGTCGAGTGGAATTATTCACATGAGGTGAATGAATTTTTTCAAGAAGCTTCAAAAGAGTTTCTTTAACTTCAATTTTCTTTTTTGCGATACGCTCTCTTCCATATTCAGACCCAAGCCATAGCACTGTCATTTGCTGGTATTTCCAACTCACAATCCAAGCGTCTTTTTTATCCTGAGCGACAGCCATCATCGATTGTTTGGGGTAAAGCCTAGAAAATACCTGTTGTGTTTTCTTCACATGCTTTGCTGCCCATGGTGTGTATGGGAAACACTCTGTTTTTTCTAAAATACGCGGCTGACATCTCACACCATGATGCAAGATGGCACCGTATGCAGAAGCTATAGCTAAAGGTGAAATCCCTTTTTGTCCCATAGCCATTTGAGTATCTTTTCCAGACGACAGCCCTAGAGTCCTATGAGCACGGTGAAGTTTTGCACGGTTCAGGCGCGTGACAAGCAAAGCCACTCCTGTTCTATCACTCTTCTCCAAAGTATCTTTAAGACTGGGTGACCACCTAGATTGCAGCCCTGCTACAGGTGTTTGGAGTTCCCAGCCTTGTGAGAACGCTGTGGTCACTGTCAAGGGCCACATGATTTCCCCAGGGTTTCTTTTTAAAAACAAAGATCGATTATAAGAAGAGGATTTATACTGCTTACCTCCTTGCAAAGCAAGTACCTCACCATCAGGGCTGAGAACGACAGCGGCAAGTTGAATTTTTTTCATCGTGTGAGGAAGGGATAAATGTAGATGAGCTAGATTTTTTTGCAAACGCACATCTAAGGTGCTCATCACTTTGTCATCTTTATCTCGACTAGATGACTTACTATCAATCTGCATGACTTCTGTTTTTAATTGTGATTGTAAGTAACCCAAAAGTTCGACAGGATCATTCATCCGAAGACGAAGAGGTTTTCGCCACTTCTTGGCATAGCGTTGCCCCATGGCTTTTAACACTTCATTTCTACGGGTGATTGCTTTTTGCGGGTGTCGATGGGGCGCTAAAGCACTTGGAGCTTTTAAAAGACCAATAAGCAATGCGGACTCATAAGATTTAAGTTTTGAGGCTGTTTTTGAAAAATAACGCTGAGATGCGCTTTCTATCCCGTAGGCTCCAGCTCCAAAATAAGCATGGTTTAAATAGGCTTCCAAAATCTGTTTTTTTGACAACCTTCGTTCCAGTGATATGGCAAGAATAATTTCTTGAATTTTTCTTTGATAGGTTTTTCGAGAGTTCAAATATACGAGCCGTGCTAGCTGCTGAGTAATCGTACTAGCTCCTTGTTGTCGCCTACCTGTTGTGATGTTTGCTAAAGTCGCTCTAGCTATAGAAGGAAGATGAAATCCATGATGGGAAAAAAAATGGCGATCTTCTGCTGCTAGTAATGCTCGAATTGTATGTTTCGGTATCTTTTCAAACTCAACAGCAGCAGAAGATTTGGAGTTAACAAAACCTAAAAAATGAAAATGACGATCATAAAGCTTCGTCAGACGGTGTTGATGTCCAGAGTGAATATCAGGCAAGGTATCTAAAAGCAGACAAACGCTATATGTTCCTACACCTAACAGCACCATCAAAACACACATAAAAAGACGAATGAGCATATCAACCCCGAAGATCTCTCTTTAAAATGCTAACAAGCTCAACTCTGTCAGCACAGGGTGATAATTGCCTCAAGCAGGATGTTGCTTGTCTGAAGTGTCTATTTTAGCTTGAATTTTTCGCATCTGATTTGCTTTGTCTCTGAGCTGCTGAGGTGTCATATGACGAAAAAACAAATTACTGTCACGTGCTTTTTTATCATCTTTTATAACAGCTCGCTCATCGGCGAGATGCTCAAAAGCGTCTGCTGCTTGTGCCGCTGCCTTCGAAGCTACCGATTGAAATCTGGCGAAGTTTTCAGCAACATAGAGAGAGCGGTACGCACAAGCATGCCAAACTTCTTGCTCACAGTAAAATGTTGCTGCGACGGCTTCATTCTTCGCTATTCTTTCCTCACCGGTTAAAACGAGATGACGGGCTTTCTTCGCCCACTCATTATCGGGATATTCAAGAAGCAGTAGGCTCCAAGCTTTAATTGCATGCTCGGTCAATTCCTGTTCTCTATCAACACTTTCAGGTGCTTGAGCCCAATAAGAATGACCGACTTGATAGTGTGCATACGGTGTTTTTTCGTGCCTAGGGTGTAAACTGATAAAATGTTCGAAGGATGCAGCAGCTTCTGGATAGCGCTCTAAATGAAAATTTGCATCAGCAAGCATGAGTTCTGCTTCAATGGCATATTGGCTATATGGAAATCGCGTTTTAAATTCTGCAAGAGAACTCAAAGATAAGTCATAGTTTTCACGATCATACTCCTCGCGGGCAGCTAGAAAGGCATTTTTCGGATCTGTAGGTTTTGCATTTTCTGATTCACAACTCGTTATAATCAAAGTAAGAACGAGACAGAGTAAAGACTGGGCATTCACGATAGACTCCATGTTCACGACAAATTCTTCTCTATTATTCTTGCGCCACACCGATATGTATACCGAAAAAAGAGTTAGTGAGCGTTATGACAAAAAAACAACAAAAATCGAAATGGTGGCAACCTCTTAGACAGGCCTTCTCTCCCTTTGTTGTCGCTCTATTTCTTTCCATGGGACTTCACGTTTCTACAAGGATTGGCACTCACTATCTTCCCTCGAATCAACCGAAAAAAATAGCTTCACGCCAAAAGCCTGTTCAAATAAAGTTCACTACCGCACAGAAACCCCATAAATCAACACCTCGATCAAAAAAAATATCAGAAACTCCTCTCCCACAGACAAAGCCTCCAGATCCAGAACAAGCACGTTGGGGCAAACAAAATCACCGCACAGAAAGAGAAACTCGAGTCCGAACAACACAGACTCCGAAAGCCGCTGACGCTGTTACAAAGTCTTCTTCAACCCAAAAATCTTCAGCCTCTCAGGTTACAGTGGCCGCAGTTCAAAAAATCTCATCTAAAAAACCCACTCCACCAAAAGCTCCAGCTCGCAAGCTGTCTATATCCAGCAGAACTTTGACGCAAAAAAACTCAACAGTTCAAATTCAAGCAAAACCTCACAAAAGACAAAAAAATCAAAAATATAAACCTCGAAATCCATACGAGGCGCTTCTCAGTGGTGCTGTCGCACAGATGAACGACGTTGCACAATCTGGTTATCAAGAAGCTCTTGATAGAAAAATCGACCTCGGTGAGGCCATAGATATAAATACTAGCCACTACCGCTACATTGGCTATTTTTCCAGCATGAGAAAAGCCATTGAAATGGTTTGGAGTTATCCACGAACAGAGGCTCAAAAAGGACACAACGGGAACGTTGGACTTCAGTTCACGATTCGTAAAGATGGCCGAGTTCAAAAAGTTCGCGTGACTGAAAGCTCTGGGCATGCGATGCTGGACAAAGCGATCGTTCAGGCTATTCGCCAAGCTGCGCCGTTTTCACCTTTACCTGAAGGTTTTGGCAAACAAAAGCTTGTCGTCATGGGAACGTTCCGTTACGTGTTAGGATATTAGCACTAACTATAGATCCAAATTCTAAAAACGGAGGGCAAGGATGCTCCGCTGGCTATACCTTTGTCTTATCACAGTGCCACTCATCAACTGTGCGACACAATATTCATCACAAATACCCTCTTCTCGGCCTCTATCGACTCGCTTGATACTCGAGCCACCATCCACTGCAGCCGTAGACGAGGTGACGGTAGAAGAGGAAACTGATGCTTTGCTCGATGTCTTTAATCTCAGATTTGATGACCAAAGGGACAATGAAGCCATCCCTCTCGATGATGATCAACCTCGAGTCCAAAAATGGTTGAAGTATTATACAACACGCGGTCGCAAGACGTTTGAGCGCTGGCTTGCACGTGGCCTCGCCCTTAGAAATATCGTTGTCCCTCTGTTACAAGAAGAAGGTCTCCCTGAGGAGTTAATGTACCTTGCTATGGTCGAATCTGGGTTTAACACTTCTGCGCTGTCATCAGCACGTGCTTGTGGAGTTTGGCAGTTTATGCCTGCGACAGGAAGAATGTACGGCCTTAACATCAACTACTGGGTTGACGAACGTCGTGACCCAGCCAAAGCCACCATTGCCGCAGCTCGTTATTTAAAAGATCTTCACGCTCGCTTTGGTGATTGGTATCTGGCGTTTGCCGCATACAATGCGGGGCCCGGATCCATGCGTCGCGCAATTCGTCGCAGTAAAAGCCGAGACTACTGGCGTATTAGTAAAACGCGTTATCTCAAAGCAGAAACTAGAAATTACGTCCCTAAAATCCTAGCAGCTATGATTATCGGCCGAAACCCAGAAGAGTACGGTTTTGAAACCGCATCCATCCAAGTGACAGACTTTCCAAAGGCAAGCATTCAAGTCACCCGCCCCATTAAACTTGAAGAACTTGCTGGGCGGATGAAGATCTCTCTAGCTGAACTTAAACACTGGAACCCTGAACTCTTACGCGGCATCACACCACCTCTGCATCGTAATAAAGCAAAGCACTATCCATTTCGCATCCCTCTGCACCACACTGAAGAGTTCCACTCTGTAGAGCCAACCCTCAGCCAACTTGAAATTCGAGATGTCCGTATGCACAAGATTCGCAGAGGAGACACTCTCATTGCCATAGCACGCAGATACGGTGTCTCTCTTCGTAAATTAAAAGAATACAATCGTGGACTTTCAGCCAAGAGACTTCGAATTGGCAAAAAATTAGCTGTTCCTATTCCTGCCGTTGCGGTGATCCCTCGTAAGAAAAATTCAAAAATGAGTTGACGGATTTTTTCAAAGATTTATAGAGTAGGTGTCTCTCTGAAAAAAGGACACATCATGACAGGTTTTATGACACTTATTTTATCAATAGCAGCACTTTTTGAAAGCAACCCTGTTGAGCAAAAAAAGAAATTTGAAAGAATTTGGGCCATGAATGGCTGCTATTCCCAAGAAGTCTCTCTTGAAAAGATCGCCTACCAAAACCTATCTTCCTCTGAAGAGTCTGACTGTGAAGAGGAAGAAGAACTCAAAGCATTACTAAAAAAGAAACAGTAAAACAATAGAACCAATAGAACCAATAGCTTATATGAACACTCTCAGTTGGGTGCAGGCCACTCAACATCAAGAATGATGAGCATGACACGCAGCACCGTCATCATGGCGATCAAATGCAATATGAAGGAGTGCGCCTGCGACAACAGCCTCTACCCCAGCAGCCCATGGCTCATGGCTCAAAAACCAGTATTGACCAACAAAGTAGCCCACAACTGTTGAAATACCAATCGCAGACAAATAAATCAACGGCTGCCTTACGCCGTGGTTTGGGTAAAAGACACCCCAAATCATCAGCCCTACAGGTAAGCGGTGCAGTAAAATCGCCAGTGGTAAAGAATGTGAGTGGCTATGACTATGTGCATGACCATGAGCGTGGTGCGCAAGAGGAGTCGCCAAACCGGCTCCATCCATCAGCCCATGCCCAGCAAGGCCAATGACCATCAGCCACACAGGAACAGCATGAATCGCCCACTTTTCGGAAGTCCACAACCTTTCCAGTGAGCTCGGAACCACTAAACCACATAGAGCAAGAAAAGGAGCGTACCAACCAATGACATGAAAGCTCTCAGGCAGAATGTGCAATACAATCAGAGCAGCCACTGCAAAAATAAGGCTACGATTCGTAAGAAGGCGAATTTTCTGATTTTTAGCAAAAAAACGATGCAATAGTGGTGCTGTAAAAAGAGGAACAAGACTGAGTAAAAGTAAAAACATAGCAACCTGCATACTGTTGGGTTTCATCCAAGGTCAAACTTCGAGACCAAAGCACTACATATCACTTCGCAAAGTTTTTTTATAGAAATATCCTTAAATTTATTTTTTTTAAAAAAAAACAAATTGTTACAATAAAAACTATCACATACAGTTGCTTCACAAAGATTTTGATACCTGAGCAAACTCAAACACCACGAGAGTGGTGAATAATAAAAAAAAGCTAGAAAAATCAGTATTTTTGTCACTGGTTCATCTTTTAATGCACAATGTTCAATTGCAGCACTTTTCTTCATCCTACATTCTTACGCCATTCAACACCTGAAAAGATCAGGCTCTGCCATATCAACCCTAGCTATGGCACACTGACTACATCAGACAATGGAGGTTCTTTATGGCTGCATACCCTGAAGGGGTGATTCAAAATCGTTATTTCTACCCAGGTCCGGTTGATATTGATCTCACCACCCATTTAAGCGCGCTTACAGGTCCTTCACATCATAGAAGTCCTGACTTCATAACTTTATTTCAAGAAACTAGACTTCTTTTACAAGAAGTTTTCGGAAGTGAGCAAGCTCCATTGATTTTAACTTCTAGCGGCACAGGAGCCATGGAAAGCCTTATGCGTTCTGTGACTTCGAGCAACGACTCTATTGTTGTCATCGATGCCGGAAAATTTGGCCAAAGGTGGGCTATCATCGGAGAAAAGCTCAAGCGAGCAACACATCTCATCAAGGTCCCATGGGGAGAGGTTCCAGAAGAGTGTTTTCTCGAAGGCCGTATCCCTTCAAAGACTCGAGCTGTTTTTTTTCAGGCTACAGAAACTTCGACGGGGTTAAGGCTTCCTCTTGAACACATGATTGCCTCAATAAAGCTTCAAGCTCCTGACGCCCTCATTTGTGTCGATGCTGTTTCAGCGGCCATTGCTGAACCTCTTCACATGGCATGCTGGGGGGTTGACGGCATGATATCAGGGAGTCAAAAAGGATTTGGCGCTCCTGCAGGTTTAAGCTTCTTAGCTCTTTCTCCAAGAGCTTGGAGCGTTGCAGAAAAGCAAAAATCAGATAGTTTTTATTTTGATATGGTCCAAGAAAGAAAAGCTCAAGAGCAAGGCTCAGGAAACTGGACAACAGCCACAACCTTAGTATGCCAACTTCATACGGCACTCAGCGCAATGAAAAACATTGGTTTTCAAAATATTCATCAACATCATGAAGAAATGATGGAAATAACACGGAGTGTCTTATGTGAATTAGATTTACAGCTCACTATTTCCTCTCAAAGTCACGCGGCTCGTTCTGTTACATCTTTTCAAATTCCAAAAAATTCACAACTTCAAAAACGCTGTCAATATTGGGGTGTGCACCTTGCATCAGGACAAGGAACATTAAAAGGGAGCATTCTACGATTAGCACACCTTGGTCTCACAGACCCTTGGAAAATACTTACAGCGCTGCAAGTTATAGAACTTTCTCTTTATCAAGAAAATTTGATTTCCACCCTAGGAAAAGCCAATAAGGTGGGGATGCAAACGATTTTAAAACATAACGCTGCACGATTTGAAGATCAGTGATAATGTATTTTCAATAGAAAACAAAGAGTGGCATTCACTCAACTACACAACGTGACAGTCAGAGAAGAGAACCTATAAATGCAGAAGGAGGCGAAGCTTGAAAATTCTCGTCTTAATCAAACAAACTCCAGAAACGGATGCAAAAATCACCCCAACGTCTGGGGGTGATGCCATTGACACTTCAAGCTTGAAGTTTATCGTAAACCCTTATGATGAATATGCAATTGAAGAAGCACTGAAAATAAAACAAGATGCCGGTTCAGGCGAAGTCATTGTTGTTACACTGGGTCCAGACAGTGTCAAAGAACGCTTACTCAAGCCGCTCGCAATGGGTGCTGACCGTGGCATTTTGATTAACGACGACGGACTTAAAAATGCAGATTCTTTTGTTATCAGCCAAGTTTTATCAAAGGCTATTGAGCAAGAAGCCCCTGATCTTGTTCTTTGTGGACAGCAAGGGATTGATGGAAATGACATGCATATCCCACCCATGGTTGCTGAAAACTTAAATTGGCCTCATGTCAACGTCGTTTGCCAGTTAAAGGTAGATGGAAAACAACTCGAACTGCATCGTGAAGTCGACAGTGGACAAACAGAAGTGTATCAAGTTCAACTTCCTGCTGTCGTTGGAGCGTCCAAAGCTCTCAATTCACCAAGATACGCCTCTGTCCCAGGAATCATGAAAGCACGTAAAAAACCTCTTGATCGTAAAACAGTTGAAGATCTTGGCCTCAATGTCGCCGATCTTAAAGGTCAAACCCAAGCGGTCATCAAAACTTACATGTCACCTCCTGAGAAACCTGAAGGACGACTTTTCCAAGGCGAAGACACTGCGAGTATGGTGTCTCAAGTTGTTCAACTTCTTCGTGATGAAGCAAAAGTGCTGTAAAAGGAGTCTTTTATGAAAATACTAGTTTTTATCGAACAGCGTGACGGGCACATCAAAGCAGCTTCATTAGAAGGGCTGTCCAAAGCTATTGAACTCAGCTCTGCAGATCAAGTTCGCGCTATCGTCGTAGGCGCAAAGTCTGAACAGTGCACTGAAGCCCTCCAAAACCATGGAGCTAGCCACATCTACATGGCTGATGACGCTCAACACATTCACTACAATGTTGAAACCTGGTCAGCCACTGTTCAGCATGCTTTAAATGACTTTGAACCAGAGCTTGTTCTGGGGATGGCAACTCCTATGGGTCGAGATCTTTTTCCTCGCCTTGCAGCTCGTGACAAGACTGCAATCATCACTGACTTGATTGAGTTTGACGGCTCTGAAGGGGTCAAACCGATGTATGCAGGAAAAGTCTTAGCAAAGGTTGGTTTCGAAGGAAATGGCCGACGTTATGTCACGCTGCGCCCAAATGTGTTTTCAACAATAGAAAAAGCTTCGACAGCGCAGATCACAAAAATCGATATGCCAGCTGCTTCAACACGCCTTATCACTAAGAATGTTCTTAAAGGAGAGTCTGAGCAACTCGACTTAACAGAGGCATCGCGTATTATTTCAGGTGGGCGAGCTATGGGGAATAAAGAAAATTTTTCTATTCTTCACGATTGCGCAAAAACAATAAACGCGACCGTCGGAGCATCCCGTGCTGCAGTGGACTCAGGCTATGCAACACACGATCAGCAAGTTGGACAGACAGGAAAAACTGTCAACCCAGCTCTCTACATTGCTTGTGGTATCAGTGGCTCTATTCAACATATGGCAGGAATGAGAACGTCACAAGTCATCATAGCCATTAACAATGACCCTGAAGCGCCTATTTTTAAAGTTGCTACCTATGGGATTGTTGCAGACTTATTTGAAGCTGTTCCAGTTCTAACGAAAGCATTGTCTGAACTGAATCTTGCTTAATGCGCCCTTCTTGCAGTTCAATAACATAGTCTGCAAGCGCTAAAGTTTGTTCTCTATGAGCCACCATAATAATGGTGGCTCCTTTTTTTACAAAACGAGTAAATGCATCTGCCACATGTTTTTCTGTCACAGGGTCTAAAGCTGAAGTTCCTTCATCAATCAACAAACACTGATATTGATGGAACCACAAACGAGCTAATAAAACTCTTTGACTTTCCCCACCTGATAAATTTTGACTTGAAACATACGCTTTCAGTGGAAGCCCTACTTCTTCAAGAGCTTCTTGCACTCGACCTAAATCTTTTTGATGAAACTCTAAGGGCCAACAAACATTGTCAGCAACACTTCCATGAAAAAGATGAATATCCTGAGGCAAATAACCAATAGAGCCTTGCTTTATGATCCTTTGACAAGGCTCTAACCCTAAAATCATTCGCATAAGCGTTGATTTCCCAGCTCCAGATGGACCTTTAATGCATGTAATTTTACCTTTCGGGAATGCCACCGAAACAGCTTCCAGAGCAAGAGCATCTTGAGACGGATAATGAAAACGATCTGTCTTTACAACTAAAGCAAAATCCTTCAGTTCGTCACAAGAAGAAAGCTCAAGAGACTCACCCTGTAATGACTGTAAATGTTGGTATAAATCACCAATCCTTTGCTCACAAGCTGAACCTTCTCGGTACGATGTGTAATAACGACTAAGCCTTAAAACACATTGAGACATAAGAACTAAAGATGCAAAAAAAGAGCTTGCAGTTGCTCCAGAAAGACTTCCAGCCTCCATTTGTCGAAGAGCCACCACTAAAGTCATACTTAACGCAACAACTCCACAAAGCTCTAATAATGGACTGATTCTTGCGCGAACACGGGCAGCTTTTAAAAATTCCTGCAAAACTTTTTTATTTTGCATTTCCATATTTTCAACTTCAAAGCACTCCGATCGATAATGCTTAATTGTCTCAATTCCCAAAAGTCGAGCTTGCAGCCATTCTGACAAATCACTGTAGTCTGACAAAGCTGTTTTTGTTTTTTTCTTTAATTTTTTACCAACACGATGCAAAGCAGCTACTGCAGGTCCTAATAAAAGAAAAAACCATGAAAACAGAACAGGTGAAAGTTCCCAAAGTGCGATCATTAAGAAAATAATTTGGAAAATCTCTCGTGGAATTCCCCCATAAAATTTCGCATATAATTCTTTTAAAACTTGAATCTCATAAGCAATGAAAGAAGATAATTGAGGAAGAGGATGTTCTGATTTTTTATGACTTTGCGTCGAACTAAAAAGATATTTTTCAACAATGTGTAACCGTAAATCTCGTATCGATTTTTCAGCAGAGCACTCAATAACATACCACTGAGTAATACTTGTCACCATGCGAAAACCAGCAACACTCATGAGTAGCGAAGGAAGCCATGAAAGTAAGACATCCGGACTCACAGTATCTGCTGTATATATTATTTGAACAAAGTAAAGAACATGGCCTGCGAGAAGGTCTGAAACTAAAATCGGGCTATTTTGTTCTGGGTGCATCAAAATTTGTAGAGCCGGACCAATCAACACACCCAGAAGACCTGTGACTCCACCAAGTAATATTGAAAATAAAATACCAATAAAAAAACCATAGCGGTAACGCCAGAAGAAACTTTGGATCCAACTCCTGTGCAGGTTGTTTCTATTTTTTTTCTGATGGTTCACTCATTTCAGCCTGTATTAGATTATAAACATAATTCCTTATACGTCGGGAGCTCTCCATTCATAGAAAAATAAAGATCCCCATCACGCTTACGGAACGTCCCTAAAAACATGATTTTTCTTAAAACAAATCGAGAGTAAAAGCGACCCAAGACATTTCTCGTACAGCTTGATAACAAGCTGAAGATGGCACTGTTTTTTATAACCAATTTGCTCACATCATAATCACTGTAATATTCGGTTAAAAGCATACCTTTTTCAAGACATTCTTCCTTTCTAGTAAGGAGCCTAATCCAAAGCTTTCATATAGGATAAAAACGTCTTTTACAGAAACATCACTTCGATTGATCATAGAAACTATAAATATCATTCAACGTTTGCGTCATCGTATACTCCGGAGTCCACTCCAAAACCTTTTTTGCTCGACTCACATCAGCAATCATGGCAAGAGAAGGGCAACAGCCTGACGGCTGTGCAGCAATATCTTTTTTCGAGACACGCACCAAACCTTCAAAGATTTCACCAATCGTTTGCCCTCGCCCAGAACCTAAGTGAAAAACTTCTTCCTCTGGTTGTTTTTCAAGAATCATTCGGTAGGCTCGAACAATATCTCTCACGTCGCTAAAATCACGCACAGCTTCTAATGGCCCAGTCTCTACCGTTGCTTTTAAAGGGGATTTAGCAATTTTGTCCGCAAATGCCGCACATGCAAAATCCACCGTTTGACCTGCGCCTGTATGGTTGAATGGCCTGGCAATCCAGACTTTATGACCATAGTGTTTTAAGGATAAGAGAATTTGTTCACACGCCAATTTCATAGATGCATAGGGGTTTTGAGGATTAGGAATATTACCCTCAGAATACGGTGACATATCTGAGGTGGGTTTGAAAACCATTCCTGTACTGGTAAAAAGAACAGAAATTTTTTTTTCCATCTCCGACAAAGCAAGAGCAAGTTGTGTTGTTGTTAAAATATTAGACTGCAAAGCAGCATAAGGATCTTTCGCAACCCTCGCAGGAGAAGAAAGACCAGCCATATGAATCAGAGCATCTGGCTGGACATCATTCAACAACTTTTCCACTTCACTTAAAACAGATAAATCACAAGAGTGCGCCTTAGAATTTCTTGCCGTTACGACCACTTCATGGTCATTCGACTGGAGTTCTTTCTGTAGCCAAGGAGCTACAAAACCCGCACCACCTGTTATTAAAATTTTCATAAAGACTCCAAATGGCATCGATATCTTGATGACACCGGCGTTGAACAACAAAAAACATTTATAGATGAGCTCTATAAATGAAAGATAGTTCCAGCATATCTTTTTTTAAAAACATACAAAAGCTTCTCGTCTATAAAAGAATTTTAATAAACAAGAGCGCTCATAATCATCGAAATAAGATGTAATGAGTATCCGTAGCACGCCTGACCTTCAAGGCGAAAAGAGTAATGCTCTCCATTCAAATCCATAGAATATTCAGGATTGACAAAATGTCCATTTTGAAAACTTTCAGCATTCACAAACACAGATGTTTCAACACCATCAAAGCTCATTATATATTTGTCTTCTTCTTTTATGATTTTAATAAATTGAATATTATGAGCTTTTTCTATTCCATTCTCAGATGTTGTAAAAACTCCGCCAAATTTTTCCCCAGCTTCTGCTTGAAATACTGAAACAACTTCTTGATCATTCTCAAGTATTCTAAGCTCTGAAACAAACTGACCTTGAATTTTATGGCCCATAACAATTCTATTTTTAATAGAGCCTGCAAAACTGTGTTGAATCGTCTTTAAAGAAAGATTCTCTCCTGTAATATCACCCAAAGTCATAGGATGTGAAAACAAGACAACAGAAGGAAACCAAAGTAATAAAACTGCAATTTTTTTGAACATAATAAACCTCATCATGCGAAAAAGACAATACAATGCATCATACTACATTTCCATTTTCTATTATTTTTGACATAAAATTTTTTTTAACCACGTTTCAAAAAATAAAATCCGCATACAAAAGAACTTTTCAAAAACCCATCGTCTTCATACAGAAAGACTAAGATCATTTTACCTGTACACATCATTTTTCTTACAGAATATAATAGAGCATCTTACTGACGACTCAACATCAGGACAAAACATGAAAAACTTTATGCTTTTAACTATCGGTTTTGAAAAACCAACACCAGAAATCATGATGGCGTGGAAACAGTGGTTTGAATCTATAGCTGACAAAATAGTCGGCAAACCAGCAGGCCTTATGAATGGGAGAGAAATAACAAAAAGTGGGACAAAGCAACTAGCCTGGGACCTTGAAGCAACAACAGGTTACGTCATCATAAAAGCTGAAAACATTGATGAAGCTGAAAAAATCGCAGCCACAAATCCTTATATTACAAGCATCAGAGTATATGAAATCATGCATCACTCCTAAGCTGCTCTTTTTTCCTTCCTAAGCAGAAAACTTATTGAGAGTATTTCAACACTCCCAGTAAGTTTTCTTCATCAACACCTCACTGACCATAAAGAAAAAGCCAAAAAAAACAACAAGATAGACCAGCCAGTTCTAACGCCTAAAAGATGACTTTACAAAGAGTGTGAGTTATTGGATATAAAGGTGTGCGACTCCTTATTCAACGGGGTTCAGAGCAATTCTTACACCGACTTCACCTGTTCTCAAAACCTCTCGCACATTCATTTAACCCCTCTTCTCAGGATGGATCCGTACTACCGTTTTTGATCAGAGAAACCAATAATATTAAGGCTTGTGATAAAAAAACCTATAGAAACGAGAATAATATAAAGCGCAGGACCACTTTATAACAGAGCTTCAAACTGTAAATATTCTTAAAAATCACAGGCTCAAAACTAGACATGGCGAGACATTGAAAGACATTCAAACAGCATACCTTGCTCCACTTGGCCTTGAAAATCAACTCGAGGCAGAGCTATCAGGCCCGATCACAAGAGTAGGCCGACTGTTTTTAAGCTCACAAAAAACTCAAAAAACCTATTGGGCAGCAAATATTTGGGAACATACAGAAATCATTCCTATCAAATCCATTGGTGATGCTGCAAAAGAGCTCAAAAAAAGAGCGCCTCTATGGCACCCTTATTACGATCTTCATATTCGAAGAGCAAAGCTCATTCAAAGTAAACTCCCTAAATTCTCAGGAAAACGACTCACATTCCTTCAAAAAATCCCAACATCCCCTATGAGTTCCTGGACTCTTTTGAATGAAAACCTCATGTTGGCAAGCGCATATTGTTCAAGTCTTCGGCCACATGGTGAATGGGAGTTTATTGAAAATAAAGAAGAGCCTCCTTCAAGAGCATATTTAAAGCTCTGGGAAGTTTTTACACGTTTTGAATTTGTTCCTAATAAAAATGATACATGTTTAGAAATAGGTGCAGCTCCAGGGGGATGGACCTGGGTTTTAGCTGACCTGTGCAAGAAAGTGATCGCGTATGATCGGGCAGATCTTGACCCAAAAATAGCAAACCTCCCTAATGTTCAATCAATCCGTGGTGATGCTTTTGCAACCACACCTGAAAAACACCCTGATGTTGATTGGATTTTTTCTGATGTCATTTGCACGCCTGAAAGACTTTTTGGATGGTTACAACCATGGTTAAAGGATTCCAAATCGCGAAATTTTTGTACCACCATCAAACTCAAAGGTGACGATTATCACGAGTGGGTTGAAAAGTTTTCTGCCATCCCTAAAAGCCATATTGTCCACCTATATCATAACAAACATGAACTGACATGCTTCATTATCAATACACATCATCAAACACAATCCTGCAAAAAGAAAGAACTGACCCATGGAAATTAACGTCAATTTTTTAGAAAAGCTAAGACTCGAAGCTAAGTTTGATGATTTTACAATAACAGCAGATCAACCCATCCGTTATAAGGGTGACGGCTCTGCGCCCAGTCCATTTGATTATTTCTTAGCATCATCTGCACTGTGTGCAGCATATTTCGTAAGGGTTTACTGCCTCGCCCGTGATATTCCTACTGATGACATTAAGCTTTCACAAAACAATATTATTGACCCAGAAAATAGATATAATCAAATTTTTCAAATTCAAGTTGAACTTCCTGAATCTATTTCTGAACGTGACCGCAAGGGTATTCTCCGATCAATTGATCGATGTACAGTAAAAAAAGTTGTACAGCAGACCCCAGAATTTAAAATTGAAGCAGTGGAAACCTTAGGGAAAGACTCTGATCTTCTTTATAACACTGATGGCGCCCAAAATAAGACAAACACCATGATTCTAGGCAAAGACCTACCACTTGAGCAAACTATTGCCAATATGAGTGAGATTCTAAGCTCTCTCGGCATCAAAATAGAAATAGCTTCATGGAGAAATATTGTCCCTAATGTCTGGTCTGTTCATATTCGTGATGCAGCTTCACCGATGTGCTTTACAAATGGTAAGGGAGCAACAAAAGATAGCGCTCTTTGCTCAGCTCTCGGTGAGTATATAGAAAGAATTTCTTGTAATTATTTCTATAACGATCATTAACTAGGACAAGACATTTGCAACAAAGATTTTATTCATTATCCCAATGAAAAATGGTTTGAATCAGGAGAAGACGATTCCCTGCCCAAGGGCCTCATGGATAAGCATTGTTTAAGTATTTATGACCCAGATCATGAGCTTCAATCATATAACCTTATTGACACAAACTCTGGCCTCATCGACAAAGGGATTTGCGCTCTTCCTTTTGTGCGACAATCGGACCAAGAAATAGTTTATATACCTGTCAGCCTCATAGGTAATTTATTTGCTAGTAACGGTATGAGCGCAGGTAATACAGTAGCAGAAGCACAAGTTCAGTGCCTTTCAGAAATTTTCGAAAGAGCAGTTAAAAAACAAATTATTGAAGAAGAAATTACACTTCCTGAAGTTCCAAGAAGTGTTTTAGAAGAGTACCCTAGCATACTCGCAGGTCTCACCGACCTTGAATCCAAAGGCTTTCCTGTCTTAGTAAAAGACGCATCTTTAGGTGGGGAATTCCCAGTGATGTGTGTCACTTTAATGAACCCTAAGACGGGCGGTGTTTTTGCATCTTTTGGTTCTCACCCAAAATTTGAAGTTGCTTTAGAACGTAGCCTTACTGAGCTGCTCCAAGGAAGAAGCTTTGAAGGGTTGAACGATGTTCCTCTTCCAACATTCAACAGCCATGCTGTAAAAGAGCCTAATAATTTTGTAGAACATTTCATTGATTCTACGGGTGTGATTTCTTGGAAATTCTTTAGTAATAAAAACGATTATGAATTCCAAAAATGGGATTTTTCAGGGACAACAGAAGACGAAAGTCTTTACTTAATGAACATTCTCAAAAAAATGAATAAAGAAGTTTATGTTGCTGTTTATGAGAATTTTGGGGCAAAATCCTGCCGAATACTTGTTCCTGGGTACTCAGAAATTTACCCGCCTGAAGATCTTATTTGGGACAATACGAATAAAGCTCTCGCTTTTCGAGAGGATATTCTCAACCTTCATACATTAAGCGATGAAAATCTTGCAGATTTAATTGAACGGCTTGAAGAATTTGAAATTGACAATTCTGCCAGTGTTCCAGAATTGATCGGTATTGAATTTGATGAAAATACTGTTTGGGGACAACTTGAAGTTGGTGAGCTTAAAATACTCATTTACTTAGTCTTAAAAAATTACGAAGAAGCAAAAGATCTTACCTCAAACTTCCTACTGGTTAACGACAATACAGTCACAAGAAAATTATTTTACCAAGCTCTCGACGCCACTCTCCACATCACTTTAAGCCATGACCTCAACCTAAAAGACTACACTTCAAATCTATCTAGAATGTTTGGCTCTGAAACGATGAGAAATATTCTTGGGTCAATCAATGGTGAGGTACGCTTCTATGGTTTAACTCAAACCAATATGCAGCTTGAAGGCTTAGACAAACACCTCAAACTCATTGAAAGTTATCAAAAACTTCACCATGCTCGGCAGGTTGAAGAAGACGTCTGACCCTCGGTTCAGATGTCTTCTTCAATAATTCTAAAATACCCACGCCGCATCCAGTTGATTAATATCTCTTTTCTTTCAGATGATTCCTCTAAAAAAGGAAACAATGCTTCTATTGATATTTTCGCATGAGTAAAAAGAGTATCAATGAAGGGCGTATCTTCCATCTTGAGTTGAAAACCATGACCATGAATGTAAGCGTGTACTTGATCCTCCGCACAATAGTACGCGCACTTGACTTCTTCGGCCCTTTCTAACACCCCTTTGTTATCTTCTAAAAATAACTGAGCTTCTTCTAAAGTTACTTCCATATAGTCATGAAGTTCTTCATCTGTTGGAGCGTTCGGGTTTGAGGTCATCACTCTCCCCAGCCAGAAATGCGATTCATTTTCTTCTTGAATAGCTTGAATCAGTTGCTTTTTTACACGATCAATCAAAGCTTGACCAATTCTAGGTGATTGCTCAGTCGCATTTAAATCAGGATCAATATAGCGATCTTTTTCAGTGTGTTTCACAAGGCTGTGCTCTGCAGCTCCTAAAAGCATCTCACTCACAGAAGGACTACGAAACCCAAAAGAGTAAGTCATTCCTCGACCAACACTCACTCCATGGTGAGCCCAACGAGGCGGAAGATATAAAATATCTCCAGTTTCTAAAGTCCACTCATACTTAGGTCTAAATACTTTTAAAACCCTAACTGGGCAATTTTCTAAAAGGTCTTCTTCTGCAAGAACTGGGCTTTCTTCAACCTGCCAATGCCGTTTGCCCATTCCCTGCAAAAGAAAAACATCATAATTATCAATATGAGGACCAACACTTCCTTGATCTTCAGCAAAACTCACCATGACATCATCAAAACGCCATGCAGGGATGAAAGAAAAAAGCGATCTCATATCTGCTATTTCTGGGACCAATGAGTCAACTCTTTGAACAAGAAGCGTACTACTTTTCTTAGGGAAATTCTCAAAGAACAATTCGTTAAATGGTCCATCTTTTAATGCCCAATCGTTTTTTTCAGCATCTCCTGTTATCACCCTTGAGTCTACACCTTCTTCACAAGCTAGACCTGCAAGTTCATCAGGAGATAAAACTGTTTCAAAACCATTTAATGCTTGACGAATCAAGCAAGGTTTTTTCTGCCAATATGTTGCTAAGAACTCTTCTGTATCAAACGATTGCAATATAGGTAATTCAGACATCAATTCTTTCTCCGTATTTTTTTCTTATTTTGGTGAGCTTTATACTGATGGTGATCAACAATATAGTAGGCAGGGTCTGTAATCCATGTTTGCAGGATATATCGAGGCTCTTTTGCAGCTAACACTTCATGAGGGTGAGTGTGCATTGGTGGAAAAAGAACAACACTTCCAGCCTCTGGCTGGAGCTGAACATCTTGAAAAGGAAAAACTGTCTCCCCACCTTGCTCAAGGGTATTCAGGTATAAAAGAAAAGTTGCAAGTCTCAATTGATTTTGAGGGGGCGCAGAACATTGGCCATCTACATGTAAAATGCATGCTTCACCAGGAAGGTAACGAGCAATTAAAAATCCATCGTGGCTCCATTGAGTCTGGGTAATACTGCGATACTTTTTAGGTAAAGAGAAGTATCTTGCTGCATTTTGATTTACAATAGAATTTAGTTTTTGACATTCTTTACGCCACTCTGGAAGATCCGAAATTAACAAAAAGCTCCGTGCACTATAATCTGGCTGTGGATCATCTTGGACTCGGTTGTCATCTTCAAACCGCTCAATCAAATGTTTACAAAAACTAGCGGACACTTGCTTCGGCCATCGCTTAATATAACTTGCCATGTTCCTTGATCTTTATCTTTAAAGAAAAAGTAGAGATCTACCACTTTTCAATAGAACAGTGCAAGAACATTGATCCTTTATCGCAATAAAGCTTTATAATTGAATACTTACAAAAAACATAGCTCTCCTAACTCTTATTCTTCAGCCAAATAAAACTTCCTATACCTAAGTCATTTCACCCATTTGTTAAACTATGATTTATTATCCTCGACCATTTTTCTTAGTGAAGGAATTTAAATAATCACTATATTTCTTTTATACACTCAAAAAATTTCTCACACCTCCAAATTACTATGCTCAATCTTTGAATAACGCTCAAATCATAGTGAAAAATATTTTGATGAACTCGTTAATAAAAATAATTTGGCTTCATCATTTCGGCGCAGAAAATCATGTTAGATTTTCAAACCTAGATCCTAATAATCTAGGCCAGGGTATTGTGATTTATATTCTCATTGAGAACATTGAAACAATTTATAAAAAAACCTAAAAAGCACAAGCAATTCATCATTGAAGATCTTACTTTCAATTCAAATGCTAGATTTAGATAATTTACATTCAGAGACAATAACAGCTACCATTGGAGCACAGCAGAAAAACTTGATAGTCAAGATATTTTATAACACTTATCAAAGCTATTAATTATATAGTCGATTAAAATCAAAGTCATTTCTCAGCTCGAAAACGGTCTTTAATCTTAACAGGTATAAACTCTGCTGCCATACGGTCTTGATGATAAACTTGATCTGTTAAAAATATTTTCATCTCTTCTAATTCATTTTCAGCGACTGATTTTGTCCAAAACTTTCGTGCTGAATTCCAAGAAAAACCTTTGGATTTCAACAAATCTTTAGATTTAAAGGGAGCGTGAATACAATTAATTTGCACGTGCTGAATTTTAGCATTTGCTAAGATTGCCTTCAAATAATCTCCTTCTATAATTAAATTTGCGAGAGCATCGATATCTATCAACCCTCTATGACCCGAATAATAAAAGCCATGAAATACGCTCAAAATCTCTTGTTTAGCAGAAAGAAAACCTAGATTTTCCCAGTCAACTTGTTTCAAAGAACATGTCCAAATTTTAGATTCAGAAAGCTTCGTTATCTCCGCGACAGATTCAACCATGGGTCGGTCAAATCCTGCATTATGAGCCAGAATAAAATCAGCATCATTGAATAAATTCGATACAATATCCCAATCAATTCTTTGATCTTTCAAGTCTTCTTGTGTAATGCCTGTAATCTTTGTAATTTTTTCAGACAGAATATTTTCAATAGGTTCTTGCAACGCAGAGTACTCTTCCAATGGCTTTATAAGACAGTGTTCTTTTTTATGATAAATCCACTTTCTGACAGCGATCTCTATAATTTCATCTTTGCGATAATCAAGACCAGTTGTTTCTGTATCTAAAAGAACACAAAAACCTAAATCTTCTCTCATTTCAATTTTTTGATCAAACAAGTATTGAGGCAATGCTTTAAACTCTTTAACAACAACGCTTTGATCATCATTATAAATTTTATCGACAAAGATATTTTTTTTCATGATTCTTTGACCTTTGTATCAAAATAAATACTTCTATCAAAAAGTCGATAGAATCATTTCATATCATAAAAATTAATTTTTTGTCATACAGGTCTCACAAAAAAAATGACTTATGGTCACAATATTTATTGTAACATTTTAAAAAAATCATTATCCAATTTAAATAAAAAACGATTTATTGCTATAAATAATGCAATAGAAAATTTACTTCTTAGGAATTTTAAATAGTTTTTTCAAAATCCGTGACTTTCTGACTTCATCTTATTTAGCTAATAAGTGCATACTTTTAATGTTTTTTTATAGTGAGACCATATAAGAGGAGAGATTTCCGCCAATTTTCTCATAAATTTTTTGCTTAAAATGAATAGAGTCAGAATACTTTTTATCTAAATCACAAAATCTGACCTAAGAAGATATCAATTCTTTTTTTCCATGAATAGAGTGATTTCCAATATATTTGTGAAATCCCATCCTTTGAAAGACTTCTCCTTTTGTATAAGATCTAGTTACAGCTATTGAATAAATATTTTCTTCTTCTAGAGATTTGCAAACTGAACATGACCCCCATTTGGCATAGACACCTCGAATAACGAGGAGAGACAAAATAGGGGCCAAGCGCTATAAAGCACTGCAAATTTAAAGATCTGTCACAGGTAAGTCATCACCCATTTCCGATCCATTATCACCAATTAAATGATTCGCATGACCCTGCCCTAATTGCCCAAAAACGTTGTATCCCCAACATTTTACCGTATTATTATCAAGCTGAGCACATGTCGTGTAACGGCCTATTGAGACACTGACAGCTGTTCTATTTGTCCCAAGGTCCACTGCATTTAAATGATTTCCCATTTCAGTAGACCCATCTCCTATATTTGCGCTATGTTCTAACCCAAGCTCACCATACCCATTGCCACCCCAACATTTTAATTCTCCGTTATCAAGTAATGCACAAGTATTATCATATCCAGTTTCAATAAATGTTGCTGTTCTATTCGTTCCAAGGTCTATAACGGTTAGATTATCGCCCATTTCTGAGCCTCCATCCCCTAAAGAATTCGTATGACCTTGCCCAAGCTGGCCGGCAAAATTTGTTCCCCAACATTTAACCTGGTTATTATCAAGTAATGCACAGGCATAATCATATCCAGCAGAAATCTGTATAGCAGTTCTATTTGTCCCAAGATTAATCGCAGCAAGGTTGTCACCCATTTCTGAACTACCATCTCCTAAAGGGTTTGTATGTCCTTGACCAAGTTGGCCGGCAGCATTCTTTCCCCAGCACTTAACCTGATTATTATCAAGCCGCACACAACTAAAATACTCACCTAAACTCACTTCTAAAGCAGTCCTATTTGTCCCAAGATCAATAACGCTTAAGTTATCACCCATCTCTGAAGCAGAATCTCCTAAATTAGAAATGTTACCTTGACCCAGCTGACCAAATTCATTACCACCCCAACATTTAACTTGGTTATTATCGAGTCGTGCGCAGTTATGATAACGAGAAGAGTCTATTTCTAGCGCAGTTCTGTTTGTACCCAAGTCCACAGCACTCAAGTTATCACCCATCTCCGAAGCATCGTCACCAATTGCATCAGTATGACCCTGTCCCGCACTACCAGAATAATTATAACCCCAACATTTAACTTGATTATTATCAAGAAGCGCACAACTATCAAAATAACCTGAACTCATTCCTATAGCTGTTCTCCCTGTACCTAATTGAACGTGAGCAAGACCATCACCAGTTTCAGATGGAATATCTCCAAGATTCTCTACATCTCCTTGCCCAAGCTGGCCATACGGATTCCAGCCCCAGCATTTCATAGATCCATCTGTCAAGCGAGCACAGACATGATAATTACCAACACTCAATCCCGCTGGAACAGGGTCATTCATTGCATTAAATCCATCTCCAGAAACGACAGAACTTACATTTCCCGCAAGATCTACGCTTCTAATATTGGCATAATATGTTATGCCATCAACTAAAGATAACCCTGATAACACGCCACTTGTGACATTCCCCATGCTGGTCCAATCTTTTATATTCGTCGCGCTTGCAGAGGTTCCAACAGAAATTTCATAGCCACTGATACCTGAGCCTGCATCATGACTAACAGTCCAAGTCATAGTATTTGTCGCTAATAAATTTTGAGTTTGCACTCCATCAACAAACGCTCCAGGATCTGAAGGCACAATATTATCATGAACAATAAAGTCACTGACACATGACGTCATGTTATCGGCTTCATCTTTATACTTAATATAAACAGCCGCTGTTGCGTTGGTTTGCTCTAGCATCCACCCTGTCTTTGTCGATGCATACGATTCCCAAGTTCCGCCAGACCCACACCCTGAAGTATTAGTAATATACATATAGTCTGCATCGATAGCGTTTGGTGATAATGTGACAGTAGAGCTTGTCGTATAACTAGCACCACTAGATATTGCCAAACTAGGACTCGCTGGAACAACATCATCGTGAATAATAGTATCGTTTACACAATTTGTTTCATTACCTACAGTGTCTTTGTACTTAACGTAAACCGTAGCATTTGTATTTGTTTGAGCTAACGACCAATTAGATTTAGAAGTACTATAAGACTCCCAGGTTCCATTCGATGCGCACCCCGAAGTGTTAGTAATATACATCTCAGAAGCACCAAAAGCTGCTAACGTTAAATCTGGCGCTGTATCCAAGGTTTCATGACCACCCGTGATTAATAAAGATGGTGATGTTGGAGGCTGATCGTCGTGGATAATTGAATCATTTACACAGCTAGTTTCATTATGTGCAGAATCTCGAAATTTTATATACACGGTAGTTGCTGCATTTAATTGCCCTAAAGACCAATTCGCTTTAGTTGTTGCATAAGTTTCCCATACACCACCTGAATCACAATTCGAAATATTTGTAATATACATTTCATCTGCATTATCTGCACTTAGTGACAAATTCACACTTGAAAATAATGTATCATTATCTCCTCCAGCTACTAAAACCGATGGATTTGTCGGCGCAGTAGCATCATGCACAATAGAATCATTCATACAACTTGTTTCATTATTCGCCTCATCCCTAAACTTTACATATACTGTCGCTACTGCATTGAGTTGGGTTAGAGACCAATCTAACTTGGAAGCACTATATGACTCCCACACACCCGCGGCAGAGCACCCTGATGTATTTGTTATATACATCTCTGAAGCCCCAGAAGACGACAGCACAAGATCAGGCGTTGAATCTGAAGTATAATCACCACCGGAAATAACTAAAAGTGAGGATAGTGGAGATTGATCATCATGAACAATCGAATCACTTATACATATTGTTTCATTCCCAGATTCATCCCGAAACTTTACATATACCTCCGTAGATGCATTTGAATGACCTAAACCCCAGTTTGTTTTTGAAGTACTATAGGCTTCCCAAACACCACCTACAGCACACCCTGTTGTATTTGTTATATACATTTCAGAAGCACCTGAAGATAAAAGCACTAAATCAGGTGCGGCATCAGAAGTATGAGTTCCACCTACGATCAACAGCGACGATGACGATGGGGATTGATCATCATGAATAATAGAATCATTGACACAATTGCTTTCATTATGTGCTTCATCCCGAAATTTGGCATAGACACCTAAAGAGCTATTTAAATGGCTTAAGCTCCAATTTAATTTGGAAGTATTATAAGATTCCCATACACCTCCCGCGGAACATCCAGATGTATTTGTTATATACATTTCGGAAGCGCCTAAAGCTGATAGCGTTAAGTCCGGAGTTGCATCTGATGTGTAGCTCCCTCCTAAAATCAATAAAGATATCGACGTAGGAGATTGGTTATCATGAATAATTGAGTCACTCACACAATCCGTTATATTACCAGATTCGTCACGAAATTTTGCATACACCTCTGTAGCACTATTTACTCCTGATAAAAGCCACTCCGCCCTCCTACTCTGATAAGGTTCCCATACACCATCTGCAGAACATCCAGGTGTATTTGTTATATACATCTCAGAAGCATCCTCAACAGAGCTAAAAATAACCACACCATTCAAATTTGTGTACTCTGAAGAATCTTGAATAGAGATTGATTCAATCACAGGAGCTGTAAAATCAGCATTGTAATGAAAAGCTTCTTTTGAACAATGGCCTGCAGCGCCATATTTATTAATCACTTGAGAGTGTAGCTCATAAAGGCCTTCAGCTAAACTCAACTGGACAATGACTTCTCCGTCTACAGATGATTTTTGTGATGCTAAAGCCTCACCTAAGCAAGAGCTATTATCATACACAGAAACCATAGAGCCCTGGTCCACAGGAGACACAATGATTTCAGCACTATTCCCTGTTAAATCTAGTGAATCACGAAGGGCCAAAGCTTTAGTGTTTTTAGGTCCTAATTGATATATTCCATACAGGTCTTCAGAAAGTATACAAAGTTCATTTTTTTCACTTTTTTCTACAACGTAATGAGTCACCGACTGATCGCTATGCATTTGAGATATTGAGCCAATGTCATCATTGCCTGCATATAAACAAATTTTTCCTTTAACTTTTGGCTGAAGATCACTTTGAGAGTTCGTCTTTCCTGTCCATAAAATTTCTACTGATCCTGGTATTTCAGAATAATCTTTTAACTCTGTGGTAAGATAAATTTCTCCTAAAGCAGATTTTTTTGCTGATAAAATTTGAAAATATCCACGCTCAATTTTTTTAGAAACGGTATTTTGAGAAACTCCATCAACTTCATCTATAACTTCGAAGCTACCTGAAGCAACTCGAGTTAATAAACACAATTCAGGACTAGAAACGACTCCACTTTCAATTGATAATTTATCATCAAGATCAGACAATACCTTCATATCCTTTAAAAAGGGATCACCTTTTGTTTCAACACAAATTTGCATGTCTTGATGAGGGATAGCAACATCACCATTAATATAAGTGCTTTTTATAGAAAACCCTTCTTTATTATCTTCCAGAGCAGATACTTTAGTGAGTGCAGCACCATCTGGAAAAGTTCCTTCAGGAACAATAAGACTTCCATTTGAAGTAGTGACAGCCGAAGATTCTGTTGGCAAAATAATGACACTAGACTGTGAGGTCGAAGAAATATCAACAGCACCTAATTCTTTGGTTCTCGTCACTTCGACCGCACCCTCTTCGCATGAGATGGTTAAAGAGATAATTAACAATAAAATGAAACTCATATATAGCTCCCTCTCTGTATGAGTGGTGTTATCGGTTTTTTTTAAGTAAAAATTAATTTTTATATTGGAATGTCGTTTTTTCAAAAAAGATCTACTCCCAGCTCTGCAAAACATGAAACACGAATTACACCAGAAAGTCATAATTCAAGAGTGTTACGCCAAAAAATTGTGGGTAAGGAGAGGTATGACGAGCTACCTTCGCTGTTAGAAAAAAACAACAAATAAAGGCCTTAATAATGCGATTATTTGTCTTCAAGATTTCAAAATGTGCCTGTATTTGATTGGAACTTAAAGGAAGAAGTATGCTTCTAAGAAGATGAGTACTCCTAAGCTCGATTTCACAGTCCTGTGGTGATCCAGAACAAATGGAGGCAATGCATGTTGCAAAATCTGTCGAAAAGGCTGTGCTTGTGGCGACACCTGCCTATCTATCGGGTCATAGTGCTCTTAAAAAGTAGGCTGTGCGTGTAATACCAATCACAGAAAATAATTGAGGTTTTCTAAGCTCAATTGTGTGACAGTACACTTCATGAAGTTGAATGAAATCAAATCGCAAATACAAGAGCTAGACTTCCTAGGTAGCTACCGGCCTGAGAAAGCCCCTAGGATAAAGATCAAGTTACTTGCTCTGCATCATCTACAGTCAGGAAAATCTTTAAAAGACGTTGCAGAAATTGTTCTTTATGATGAAAGAACCGTTCGTACATGGATTCAAAGGTTTATCATGTATGACTACGAAGGTCTTCTTGAAAAAGAAGGCAGAGGTCGTCATCCTAGGCTGCTTCCAGGAGAGGAAGAAAACTTCAAGATTACGTTAGATGAGCTTCAAGATCAATGCCGCGGTGGGCGGAAAACGGCATATGACATACAAGCTCTTTTGCTGGAAAAATTTGACTGTAATTATTCCATATCTGGTGTTTATGCACTTATAGATCGCCTTAATATTGTTTGGATACCTGGGCGCTCAAAACATCCTAAGAATAGCGACGAAGCGATAAATACCTTCAAAGAG
>JBGCEP010000074.1:0-13138 GCA_045106415.1 Oligoflexales bacterium
TATGCTCAGGCCAAAAACATCCTTGAAAACCTCAGCTACCCGACCCTCCGGGATAAACTGTTGGTGATTTAAATACACGCACATAGCACGGATTCTTGGTCCGTATTGTATTGGCGCTGGAACATGTTCTGGAAACGAAGCAGTTGTAGTTACCCCACAGCTGCAGGTTTTGTGTTCTGAGCGATGTTCGGTGACTTCAATCTGAGGTTTAGGAATATCGAAAACTTGCCGTTTTTCGATATGAAAAGGGTTGACCGCTGAAAGCGTCTCTACCGCAACTTTTACAGTCTGAAACAGAATGAGCTTGAACTTTGTCAGGCGCTTTGCTCATTTCAAGTCTCTTACCTGGGTGCCCCTTTTGCCCCCCAGAGTTTCTTTTGCCCTTTGGTCGTAAACTCTTGGTTCGCGGCTTTTTCGATAACCCATCACTCGATGGTGGTTTGCTACTTGTTGTACTGTCAAGATTTAACCTGCGCTCCAACTCAACAATGCGGGCCGTCAAAGCCTTAACTTGCTCTTGTAACACTTGGATTATGTAATCTTTTTCGTCCGCAAGGACGACTCTGCCACAAAATCAAAAATTTTTCTCTATAAGATTAGTTGGCTACCTGGGTAGTCACCTTTTTCTTGCAAATAAATGGATGGAATCCAGAAAAACTAAAAAAGGACTCGCTATATGCGAGCCCTTTGTCAGTACACAACAGGAGATCATACTCCTATTTGTTCTTATTATTTCAATTAACCCAACAAACTCAATGCAATTTGAGGTTGCGTATTTGCACTCGACAACACCGAAGCACCAGCTTGTTGCATAATGTTCGACTGTGTCATCTTCGCTGTTTCAGCTGCGAAGTCTGTATCTTGAACTCGGCTCATCGAGTCCATTAAATTTTCATTTGTTACACTCAAGTTTCTAATCGTAGATTGCAAACGATTTTGAACTGAACCAAGATACGCTCGGTGCTCGTTCACTTTATAAATTGCATTATCAATCACACCGATACTTGTTTGAGCATCTTCTTTACGATGAACACGGGTCCCCTCGTCATTTTCACCTAACTCAAGTGAACCTTCACCATGTGTAAACCCGTTAATATTGCCAAAATCAATCTTCACAACATTGACAGCATTTCGTTTATCAACACTATCTGAATCCTGAAAATAATCTTTACTCACTTGAATCTCAAGCGGGAAAGGATTACTGCTTCCTGAGGACATATCATCAGGAAGATCCGCTTGGCCTGACAACAACCGAGTTCCATTAAACTCTGTTGAACCAGCTATTCGATCAATTTCATCTTTGAGCTGCGTATATTCTTTATCCAAAAACTCTCGCTCACTATTCCCAATAGTGTCCGAAGCAGCCTGGATCGCAAGCTCCCTTAGACGAACAAGCATGTTTGACGTTTCAACCAAACCACCCTCTGCAGTTTGAATTAAAGAAACACCGTCGTTCGCATTTCGCTGTGCCATCGTTAACGAGCGTGTATCTGCTCGTAAATTTTCCGATACGGCAAGCCCAGCTGCATCATCAGCTGCTTTATTAATTCTTTTACCTGACGACAATCGCCCCATTGATGATTGGAGAGACTTTGTCGACTCTGCCAAATTTCTCTGCGCATTAAGCGACGAAACATTTGTTCTTATTCGTAAACCCATATGGACCTCCTGGTTGGGCTAACACTCCTGTGACTGACATATATGACTTCGGAGTTCGTTGGCGTTTATTTAGAGAGGGTTAGATTAACAGTTTGTTTTTATTGGATTTTTAAGGTCGGAAATTTTTCCCCAGTATTTTTGCCGGACTTTTTTTGCTTACAACCTCACAGGATCTTTTTGAAATAAATCAATACTTTTTAAATTATTTTAAGAAGTTACAAAAAAAGACAAACCTAAAGAAAAAACAAGCCTCGTAATTGATCATGCTTGCGAGTTCTGAATAATATCGATACAACGGAAAAAAGTATCTATCCTTTTAAGAGCATACAGCAGCCACAAGGACCTCATATGAAAAATATTGCACTCTCTGCTCTCCAACAAGGAGCTCAAGCCCTTGATGCTCTCATGAAAAACGAGCACACATTAGACACTCTCGTTGCAGCAGCCAAATCCCTAAGTCAATCCCTTGAGCTAGGACACAAAGTTTACTCATGTGGAAATGGTGGCTCTTTTTGCGATGCTGCTCATTTTGCAGAAGAACTCTCAGGGCGTTTCCGACAAGATCGTAAAGCGCTGGCAGCTATGGCAATATCAGACGGCGCTCATATTTCTTGCGCTGCAAATGACTTCGGTTATGAGAACGTCTACTCCCGGTTTCTTGAGGCTCACGCACAGCCCGGCGATCACTGTTTACTCATCAGCACGAGTGGTCGTAGCCCCAATATCATCAACGCAGCAAAAGCCGCAAAAGCCTCAGGTGCAACTGTTATCTCCCTCACAGGAAAAAAAGCCAGTCCTCTTTCCGAATTGAGTGATTTCGACATCTGTACCCCTGGGGGGCAATGGGCGGACCGTGTTCAAGAGCTTCACATCAAGTGCATCCATATTCTTATAGAAATGGTTGAAACAACATTAAACCTTCATCCAAACAATTCTTAATTTAGGATCAAACATGAGTCAAGAAACTATTTTCGACAAAATCATAAGAGATGAAATTCCTGTCAACATCGTCTATCAAGACGACTATGTCATCGCTTTTCACGATATCAACCCACAAGCACCGGTCCATGTTTTAGTCATTCCTAAAAAAAAATATCAAGGCTTTTCAGATCTTGCTGATGCTGATGCTTTAAGCGCTGGACAATATATGACAAGTATTTCAAAAGTCGCCAAGCACTTAAAACTTGACAATGGTTATCGCATTGTTTTCAACCAAGGCAATGATGGGCTTCAAACTGTAGAATATATTCATGCACATCTTCTTGCTGGAAGACAATTGCAATGGCCCCCTGGATAAGTGAGGCTTACTTGACCAAGCTTTCACGACGATCATGATAGGAATGAAACAACCATGACCACCGAACCTAGCGCAACCACTCCAGTTCTTCTTGCCCCAGACAATTTCACTCCACTCACAAGAACCCCTTGGGCTGGAAAAGTCATCACTCAAAATCTTAAAAAACAAATACTACCGCCCACAACACAGAAAAAAGTTGGAGAGTCATGGGAGTTTTCGTGTGATCCCGCTTTCCCTTCTAAAATCCACCAACAAAATACCTCAATCGATTCTCAGATCCGTCAAAACCCTGAAGACTTTCTTTCTCCTGCACTCAAGTCTCATAAAACCTCTCAAATTCTCATCAAACTTCTCAATGCAGCAGAGCCCCTCTCTTTACAGGTTCATCCACGAGATGATGACCCATGCCTCCTGGGTCATGAATGTGGAAAACCTGAATCATGGCTCATCCTTGAATGTGAACCCGGAGCTGGTCTCTACGTTGGTTTCCAACAAGCCTGGAGTAAAGAAGACATTAGAAAAGCAATCTCTGCCGGCAAAGCAAAAGAACTCTTTCAATTCATCCCAGTCAAACCTATGGATTATTTTGAAATTATGCCAGGAGTCCCTCACGCAATTGGCGCCGGTATTACACTCCTTGAACCTCAAAGAGTTCTCCCTGGAAAAACCGGAAAAACTTGCCGCTTTTGGGATTGGGACAGAACATACGACTCAACAGGTCACGTTTGCCCAAAAGGCTCTCCACGAGAGCTTCACTTAGAAGACAGCTTAAGAATTGTAACTCCGGAACTGCACACAGGAAAAGATTTCCTTAACAGCATAATAAAACAACCAAAAAAAACTCATTACGGGAATAACAAAGTTTTAAGTTGGCCAAGAAATGATCACTATCAAGTGCATAGAATCGAGGTCACAACACAAATTCAGTACAATCTCGACAACGGTTATGGCATTGTAACGGCGACGGATGGAGCGCTGACAATTAACAACGCTCAAAACCAAAGCTGCACACTCCCAAAAGGACAAACAGCGATGCTACCATGGGCGAGCTTCCCTCTTTGCTTTTCCGGCAAAGCTGAAGCTGTTATCGTGACTCCATCTCTTTCAAATAGCCAATGGCAATAAACACAGGAGCATCCATTGATTCCATTTCGCGTTTTCGACCCACACAAAAAGACAACTTGGATTATCTTAAATTTTCATCAGTCAACTGGGGAATATTTAGTGGCTAGAGAAGATGACAGTGATGAGGATGGAACCATCCTCACACTCACTGTCAACGACCTCAAAACATGTCAAATGATTGATTTCGTCGACAGTGAGGATTAACAGCTCGATTACCGAGCTGCATCCTTCAATTCTTTTCCTGGACGGAACACAGGGACTCTGCGAGCAGGAATACGAATTTCTTCGCCTGTCTGTGGGTTGCGTCCACTACGCTCTTGGCGCATAGAGTTTGTAAATGTACCAAACCCTAAAAGACGAATACCTTCTTCGCCATTTATGTTATTCTTCACAACATCACAAAACGCTTGGAGAAACTTTTCAGTGTCTGCTTTTGTTTGTTTAGTCTCAGTTGCAATGGCTTCAATCAGTTCATTTTTTTTCATGTTTTCAGTACTCCATCAAAAACGTAGCTACAGGCGTAAACCTTTACAAGGACGGGCCCTATTGTCAAGAGAGAGTCTCATCTTAGTGTTTTTTTTAACAACAAACACTATATATAGCGCCCCTTTACTTGTGGATCGGCTGATTTTAGAGATCAATGGGGAATCCTACACTCAAAAAGAGATGGAACTTACTCTCATGTTGTTAGCTATTTTTAAAGACAGACAGCCCATACCTCTCCAAGAGGCCTCTTGGGGAGCTGCTCTTCTCGAGTACAGGGAGTTTATGAAAAGTTTTCATGAGTCTCTCAAAAAGGGTCGAATTTACCCTCGAGAAGACTTGGTTGCACAAAAAACCTCAGAGGTTTATGTTGTGGCACGGAAAAACCCGATTCTACAACGGCAGCTAGAACGACTTGACGTCAACTCGCAAACACTTTCTGTCGGCATAGCGATGGTTCTTCAAACCAAAACGTGGGAAAGTTTTCCCGCACAAAGAAAAAACGACTCTAAAGAACAAACGAGCATCATAAGATGGTACGAAAACGCACAGACATACAAAAAAATCCATCCCAGACCATCCACAGGTACCTAGGAGACAATCGAGAGCGTCACGACCTCCAGAACATGACTCAGCAGCCTGAGTGGGGTTTTTGGAAAGCTGAAGAGATTGAAAAAGTCTTTCAACAGCATCATGGAATCTTATTCTATATGCCAAACACACAGACTGATGCTTCGCCATGGGCTGGACTTGTTTTTGCGCAAAGCTCGGTCGACACCTCTGAATTGCTCTATATCTACACACCAAAATCACAACGAAGCCAAGGGTTTGCCCGCCAAGGACTCCTTCACCTCATTGAACATCTCAAAGCCACAGGTAACCAAGACGCTTTGTTTCTTGAGGTTCGTCCGTCAAACACACATGCAATTGCCCTCTATGAATCTTTAGGGTGGCAAAAAACCCACAAACGCAACCGCTATTATCAGGATGGAGAGGATGCCCTCGTCTACAAACTTAAACTCACCAAGTGAGGCCGTCACAGATGTTGTTTGGATACAAACAGCGTTTGCTGGAGATATTGTTCTATCAACCGGAGCTTTGAAGCTTCTACAAGAACGCCTCCCCCACATTCGGCAACACGTCATCACAACCAGCATCGGCCTTGAAATTTTAAAGGGAGTGCCTTTTTTAACGTCAACTCAAGCTCTCCCAAAATCATTTTCTATAAAATCTCTGCAAGGTTTTTTAAATATAAAAAAAACACTGAAAAAAAAGATCCAAACCCCAAGCACAACACGTATTTTACAGCCACATCGATCATCACGATCATCACTTTTACGTTTGTTTTTAGGCTATCAATCCTACACATGGAAGACAGCCTCACTATCTTGGACTGCTCACGGCACCGTAGACCCTCTACCACACGAGCACGAAACAATGAGAGTGGCAAAGCTGCTTAGTCACATTGGCATTGAGCCTTTATCAGAGCCTAAGATTTCCCCATACCTAGCGCCTTTACCTCTTCAGGTACAAATCCCTTGGCAAAGAAAAATCCAAGATCACACAGGGATATGGGTCGCGTTCGCACCAGGAAGCGTCTGGGGAACAAAACAATGGCAAATGACCAAATATCTGCAGCTTGCACATCTCCTTTTGGAAAAAACACCTGTTCATATTTTATGGATTGGTGGACCTCAAGAGAAAAAACTCAAAGCCTACATTCCACCAGATCACCCACGCATGATCGATACCATTGGAGAAACAAGCTTTGATGATTTAAGACGTTTTTTCCCCCGACTTCAACTCCTAGTGAGCAATGACAGTTCACCTGTACACTTCGCTTCAGCCTTCAATATTCCGACTGTCACTATTTGGGGAGCCACCGCACCAAGCCTTGGTTTTTCTTCCTTATCGACACGTCAGAAGAACATTGAACAAAAGCTTCCTTGCCGGCCATGCCATAGTCATGGGCCTCAGGTATGCCCTAAAGTCCACTTTAAATGCATGAATGAAACCGCCGTAGAAACCGTCGCACAAGCGTGCCTCGAGCTTCTTAGCACTGAAGACACTCGACATAAAAATTGATCCTACTGTGTCCCAAAAAGACGGTCTCCAGCATCACCAAGCCCTGGGACAATGTAAGAGCGCTCGTTCAAACATTGATCCACAGATGCTGTAATCACCTCAACCTCTGGATGATGATCATGAAAAAACTCCAACCCCTCTGGGGAGGCCAGTAAACACACAAAGTCAATACGTTTAACTTTGGCTTGTTTCAACCGTGCCACCGCAGCAACAGCAGAATGACCTGTCGCAAGCATGGGATCAAGAACAATCACATTACGTTCACTTATATCTTTTGGAAATTTTAGATAATACTCAACAACAGCTCCTGCTGTCTCATTTCGGTAAAGACCCACATGACCTATTTTTGCTGTCGGCATCAACTGAATCATTCCATCCAGCAGACCGTTTCCAGCTCTTAATATTGAGATCAAAGCTGAGTTTTTTTCGGCAAGCATAGGTGCTTGCATGGTTGCAACAGGAGTTTCTATTTCCACAGGACTTAACGGCAAATGACGTGTAGCTTCATAACCCAAAAGAAAGCTCACTTCTCGCATAAGCGCTCTAAATTTTGTCGTACTGGTATCTTTATTTCTCATCAAACTCAATTTATGTTGCACCAAAGGGTGATCAACAACGTGCACTATTCCCATGTTTTCCTCCTAAAAAATCGTTCCATCACTTAATGTTTGTATAGGAGGAGGCCCTCCTCGTTTTTCATTTGCCAGCTGCCTTCCCAAGGCCCACGTCCCTCCCTCTAGCATGCAAGCCAAAGGAAGCTCGACCTGCAGTCGATCTTCGACAAGAGGTCGTAAAACATCAAGCAAAGCAACAGTCATTGAACGCCACTCTACAATCATCTCACTATCTGGTTGGTGAACAACCTGTAAGTCTTGTTTACTTTTTACTTCTAAAACACCTGAATCTACAAACAAACCACCGTTACGGTATTCAGCAAGACCGGTCATTTGGTCAAGACCATCGACACGAACTCCATACTCCATAAGGGTTTCGATTAAAGAGTAAGTCAACCATTGGCTCAATTTATGAAACGGCACAAGGTGATTTGTGACTCCTGCCCCTTGAATCAAAGGATGAGACCAAACGTCTCCTAATTGAATCCCATCAATTTCCATTCGAGCAGGCCAAACATCTTTCAACCCTTTTAATACTTGTTCCATCACACTTGTTGCATCAACAGGGCTATGAAAACGATCAGCCATACATCCCGGTCGAGCAAAACTACCCTGAAACACTGAGTTGGTTTTAGCTGCTTGTCCAAGCCTATTCAAAAGACCAACCCGCCCTTCTAAGCCTGTGAGAGGATTTCTTTCGCTCACACGCAGACCACGAGCTAAATGTTCCACAGTCAATTGAGTAAGACCTTGCGCATCAACTCGGTAAGCCTCTCCTGTTGAAGAAAACACTCCTTGCCGAAACATTTGCCAACTTGCAACAGCGAGACCTTCTGATCTTCTATAAATACGGCCGGCATCTCGAAAAGACCACTGTGGTCCTGCACCAGCATCTAAAAGCACTGAAATAAACATAAGGTCAAAAGAAACTCTTAACTTTTCCTCCGAAGAGAGACCAGCCATTTCTTGCCGTAGTTCTTCTCCTCGGTCGATACCACCTGCACTGAGATGACGCCAACGACTGTGAAAAGGAATTTTCAGATTTGGATAATTTTTTTTGGTAATTTCTGCAACTTGATCTGCCAAAAATTCAAGCCGATCCTCTTGAAGAGTAAAGCACTTTAGTTTATTTTCTCGAGCGAGCTCAAGCATTTGTTGACTACGAGATCTTACCGCTGCTGTTGTTTGTAGCCATTTTAAATCTTCTTGCACCACATCAGTCTCCATCAAAATCACGACCTTTAGTCTCTTTTAAAGACTCTGGGTCCACGGGTTCTTCTGAATAGTATCCAGCGGCTTTTTTGGCTTGAATTTCTACGCTTGCATCATCAGGAATCAAATAATCAGGTATTGTTACGCGCTCTTCAATTTCAATTCCTGATTTTTCAAGAGCATCAAATTTCATATTCGACATCGAAGCAAATCGGTGAATTTTTTCAACTCCTAACCATAGCAAGACATCTGGCATTAACTCTTGAAATCGAACATCTTGCACACCAGCTACACACTCTGTTCTTTCAAAGTATGTTTCTGCGCGGTCTCCCCCTTCTTGTCTTTTCCGTGCGTTATAGACAAGAAATTTTGTCACCTCTCCTAAGGCTCTTCCTTCTTTTCTATTATAAGCAATAATTCCACATCCACCTTGTTGTGCAGCTTCCACACAAATTTCAATTCCATGAACAAGATAAGGCCGACAAGTACATATGTCAGATCCAAACACATCCGACCCATTACACTCATCATGAACTCTTGCATGTAAAGGCTTACCTGGGTCAGTAATAGTGGATGGATCACCAACGAGATAAACCGTAATTCCACCCGTTGGAGGTAAGAAAACTTTTAAATCAGGTCGTGTAATAAGCTCTGGATACATTCCTCCGGTTTCTTCAAATAAAACACGGCGAAACTCTCCTTCTGGGCATTGAAAACGTTCCGCAATCCCGGGCAAATACCAAACAGGTTCAATAGCAGCTTTAATTACTGAAATATCCCCTGTCTCAAGAAGGTGCTTCCCATCTGGTTTTAAACGGCCCTGTGCAATAGCAGAATCTATTTCAGGAAGTTTCATCCGAGCTTTTGTAATTGCAATACTCGGACGAACATCGACACCCTCTGAGAGCTCTTTTTCAAACACTTGAGACACCATGTGTCCGTATGGATCTATAGAGACAATTTTTTTCGGATCAGACCATGCTTGTTGAGCAGGAAAGTCGACAACAGGCGTTGTGTTCGTCAAATCGGGTTGGTGATCTGCTTTTAAAGCACCTGATGCAATTGCAAGCGCTCTGTAAATAGAGTAAGAACCAGAATGTGTTCCAATCACATTTCTATCTAAAGGGTTTGTTGTCGTTGCAATCACTGGCCCGCGTTGAGCAGGGCTTCCTGCCCCCCACTCAATAGGATGACTCGCATGACTCTGAGAATTAGGGTGAGATGTCAACACAATGTGTTGAAGTTTTCGGCGGGTTTTTGCCATAAAACGCCTCCTGGCGACTAATCATTTCTTCGGTCCGATGAGGAATTCTACACATAAAATCTTCTCTGCTCCACATCAGATCATCGAAATCCTAAAAACAATGCTCTAGAATAGAAAAAAACTTTATAAGGAGAGTCTGTGTCAAAAACATTTTTAATTGCTTTAGCGGGTGGTTCTGGCTCTGGAAAAACGACCCTCGCCTCTTCTCTTCACGATTATTCATCTGATATCAACATGTTAAGCATGGATCACTATTACAACGACTTATCACACTGGACGGCAGAGCAAAAAGAAAATCATAATTTTGACCACCCAGCTTCTATTGATTTTCCATTATTTATCTCAGATTTAAACAACCTTAAAAATAATAAGACCATTCAAAGACCGTCTTATAATTTCACAAACCATCACCGAGAACAGTCTGTTGAGATGAGACCATCAAAAGTTCTGATTGTTGATGGTTTATTTTCACTTTATCACCCTGAAACCTTGGGGCTTTATGATCTCAAAATTTACATCGACACTGATGACGACCTCCGTTTAAACCGCCGTATCCGAAGAGACATCAAAGAGCGCTCTCGATCTTTAGAAAGTATTCTTGATCAATATGAAAAGTCTGTCCATCCTATGTATCACTCTTATGTCAAACCCACTCGTATTCATGCAGATTTTCAGATGTCTCTAAACACTCGCAACGAAAAAGCATTTCAAAGTCTAACCTCTATGATTCAGAGTCACTTGCAAAAGGAGAATCTGAAATGAACTATCAAAACCAGCAAAGCACCCTGACCTTACGAGAAGGTTTGGATGAATTTCATAGCTTACTTGAAAATCCTATGAACGGTGATTTATCTCCAAAAGTTGAAGAACTTTTTCATTGCTATGATATAGCATTGATCACGTTTATTTACTCAACATCTTCATAGCCGCACAAACAGCATCATAAATAGAGTCACATCCATCTCTGAGAATTTTTCGTATTTTTGTTTTAACTTGATATAGCATTGGCTGGTTTTATTTACTCACCCAGACTGAGTCTATTCCACTTATAAACTTGAATTCGAGAGATGTGATTTTATCTTATAAATTTAGTATGTTGTTCCGTAACTACCCAGCTAGGGCTACGTCGGTGGTTCAGGCAAGCCTGGAGTTTGGCCCCAAAAAATTCCTTCGAGAGCTTCGATCACATTGTTTCCCTGTTTCCTACAGGTTGAACAGGGCTGTCTCATCTAAATTGAGGCTTTATTCCTGCTTTCTCTAGAATATCAGTAAGATACTTATGATCATAAGTTGCCTTTCGCTTCATCAAAGGGAGGCTAAAGTCGGTTTTGCTGAGCCTTAATATGTTCATGGCTAGCTTCCTGACAACAGCAAAGTTTCTAGGCGCATGGTCTTTGCGTACTCTAGAAGCATCTTCTTTAAAGGTTACATCCAGAGTCCAGTGTAAACGATTTTCAATGCCCCAATGGCCTCTAGCGAATTTAGCGAAGTGATGAACATCATGATAAATGAGTAAGTAATAGCGTGTTTCTTTTGTTTTTTGACCATCTTTTTCAGTCTGAGTGTTGTATTTACCAATAGCTTTGAGCCCCTTCCATTCCTGTACTTCATCCACGAGTAAATTTGCATTGACCGGTATAACCTCAAAAGTACGTTCAGTTATTCTTCCATGCGTTTTTTCGACTTCGGTATGTGAATACACGTCTTCCACGTAATATTTCGTATCGAAAATGAAACCCACTTTCTCATTGAGATGTTTGTGATTACCTTTTAGAGCAAGGGTATAATCAGATTTTTCTTCGATAATCTTGGCAGCAGTGTTCTTCTGAGTGTTAAGAGCATCAACTGAAATTGTTGCACCATTCACATCTAAAACATCCAACATCTCTGGCACAACTGCTATTTCATTGGATTTCTTATCCACAGGAATCTGACCTAAACAAATTCCGCTTTCGACGGCACAGGCATTGAGAACATGCAACGATTTTTGACCTGATGCTTTGTCAAAAGACTTTCGAAGTGTCTTGCCATTCAACGCAATCAGTTTTGCATCTGCTTCCGGCATCATTTGTTTGGAGAATAGGCTAAAAAACAATTCAAATGCACGAGGTTTGAAGAGAGAAAAAACGCGGCTTATGGTTTGGTGAGAAGGAATACCATTAGTGAAATCAAAGTATTTCCGGAAAAATTCCAAATGATCTTTTCCATACACTTCGATACTGCGCCAACTATCAGTTCCGGTCAAAGCGCCTATTAGAACCAAGAACAAGATTTCCTATAATGGATATTTCTTAGTGCGATCCACTCGAGGGTCTTCAATACCCTCAAATGCTTCTTCAAGATCTTCTCTTGACCAAATCGATGCCACGTTAGCTCTTAAAACAGGTTGAGCTAACATTCTATAATTATAAAGCAATTAACCGATTCTGTTTTTTATTTAGATGAAACAGCCCTGCATGTTCTGCAAGAAATGCCATTCCGGCCTGTTGGATCTGGCGTCGATGACCTTCTTCCACTCTCTGACTATAAAGCTACATCAAACTGATCGGGTCTGATAGGTACCTTTGCTTCTGCGCTTACGATACGACGTCGTCTTAGGTGATATGACTGGAAGCGCTGGAGTTTATAAATGCAGGAAAACGCAGCTATTAAAGCTCGGGTGTTTGCCTGATCAAGCTCAGACATCCGCTTGGAGTGTTCGTAACCAGAGAGGTTGATTGAACTGGGTTCGCTTCAGAAGATTCTCAAAATATACCCAATTGCACATTACGGTCTTAAGTACGACCACAAGAAATGGCGGACCTTAGCCATTGAGCAAACTAAAATTTGAAGAGCTTTGTGCGGAAAATCCGCATGCAGGGTTCTGTGAGGAGAGGGGTGAGTGACTCACCCCTTCAACTCGACATCTCGATTCACTGTTATAAATCAGCACAAGCAATTCTTTTCCCGCCATTCTTTTCGTGAATAACTACGGACTTCACCATTGTGGGATTGCCTGTTTTGCTACTGTCTTGACGTTGATAAAACCCTGAGCTATCAAAGTCAATAGCTGCCAATTCACTACCGTCTGGAAATTTATAGTGTCCTCCTCCCATTCCGTTCCCACATGACTGAATATGTAAATGTCCTGTATAGCTACCTTCTGGGAAATCTTTGTAGTTGATGCCAGCACCAGTATAAGAGTTGTCGAAAACAACTTCTACGTCTCCGTTGACAGCCTCATATCCAGCACTAAGAGATTTAATTTGTCCCTTTTTTACAGTTCTTTGAATTTGTTGGTTTGCTTGAGCTTCTGCCTCTGCTTGAGCTTCTGCCTCTGCTTGAGCTTCTGCCTCTGCTTGAGCTTCTGCCTCTGCTTGAGCTTCTGCCTCTGCTTGAGCTTCTGCCTCTGCTTGAGCT
>JBGCEP010000075.1:0-12039 GCA_045106415.1 Oligoflexales bacterium
GTCTTTTGGCTATGTGAGTTTTTAAAGCGTCAAGCCTGCTTCTTTTCTTATGTTTTTGAAAGAAAATAGAGCAGGCACGAAGCTGTGATTTTACACTGAAATAGGCGCTTTAATGGTTGGGTGAGGGTCATAACCATGGATTTCAAAGTCATCAAATGTATATTCAAAAAGAGATGAGGGTTTTCTTTTGATATGCAGAGTTGGTAAAGACTTTGTAGAGCGAGACAGTTGTTCTTTAGCTTGTTGGAGATGATTTTTGTATAGATGAACATTTCCGCCGGTCCAAACAAAATCACCGACTTCTAGATTGCACTGTTGTGCTACCATATGTGTGAGGAGGGCGTAGCTTGCAATATTAAAAGGAGTCCCAAGGAAATAGTCTTGGCTTCTTGCGTAGAGCTGGCAAGAAAGTTTTCCAGCAGCGACATGAAACTGGAAAAGAAGATGACAAGGAGGTAGCGCCATGGCCCCAGATTCAATATCAGCGACATTCCAGGCGCACACAATGTGTCGACGCGAGTCTGGGTGACTTTGAATTCTATTGACTACATTAGAGATTTGATCGATAGATTTTCCGTTGGGATTTGGCCAACTTCGCCACTGCTGCCCATAGACAGGACCTAGGTTCCCGTCTTCGTCAGCCCACTCGTTCCAAATGCGAACGTTATTCTCTTGCAAGTATTTGATGTTTGTGTCTCCGGATAAAAACCAGAGAAGCTCATGGATGATCGATCTTAGGTGGAGTTTCTTGGTTGTGAGTAAAGGAAAGCCTTGACTCAAATCAAATCGCATTTGTCGCCCAAACACACAGATTGTTCCTGTGCCTGTGCGATCAGAGCTCTCAACTCCATGAGCGAGAATGTCTTCCATTGTATTGAGGTAGTTGCGCATGAGGTTTTTTTGTTCCTAAGTGGACGGTGTCGAAGGCTCTTTAGCTGGAGCTGGCTTGCTTTCTGGTTTTGATTCAGAAGCTGTATCCGAGGCTTTAGTGTGAGAAGAGCTTTTCTGTGCTGCTGATGATGTTGATGTGTAACCTTCTGAATACCAGCCTCCACCTTTTAGGATAAAGGCACTCTGGCTGACAAGTTTTCTGACTGGGCCTTTCCCGCAGGTTTCACACTCTGAAGGGAGAGGGTCAGAAGAACTCATAATTTTTTCAGAAATTTTAAGGCAAGCTTGGCACTCGAATTCATAAATTGGCATAGTATAACCCCATCTCGACAGTCTGCTTCGGTCAAGGATTATGCGCTTTTCGAACCGACGCGTCAACAACTGTGTCGGTTTTCAAAGCGATGCATGAAACGGTCAAGCTATAGAGTCAACAGCTGGTCTATTCTTGGTTTAGACCAGAGTCAACACGTTGCTTGAGTTCCATCCCTGTTTTCCAAAAAGGTAGCCTTTTTGGTGGAACTGGAATTTTTTGGCCAGTTTTCGGATTGCGACCTTCATATCCTTTATACTCTCGGACAGTAAAAGCTCCAAAACCGCGAATCTCAACACGGTCACCGCCACACAATGTCTGAACAACGCTATCAAAGAAAAGATCAACAATTTCTTCAGCTTTTTCAAGTGTGATATCTGCGCGTTCTGCAAGATTCTCCACAAGTTCAGATTTGACCATGTGAACTCTCTCCCCCAAAATCGTCTGAACAATATTCAGACTACAACTTATGAATCTAACCTAACGACATTCTAGCAACTTTCTTAGGAAGTGCAAATCTTCTGGAAAAAAAAGAGATATGAATGGTGATAGTGAAGCATGAAAGTTTGTTCACTAAACCTCCATGGAAATGCTACTGTGAAGGCTCCCGTGTTTTATAGACGAGTAGAAAAATGCAATATATTCAACTTGAAAAACCGATTGTCGTTCTTGAAGAACAAATTCAAGAGCTTCGTGTTCAGCTGCGAGAACAAAAAAATGATCGTAATCTAGATCAAAAAGTAAATGAATTGGAATTACAACTTGAAGGCTTAAGGGAAAATGTTTTTTCGTCTCTAGAGCCGTATGAAACTGTCCAGCTTGCGCGGCATCCCATGAGGCCAAGGACGCTTGACTATATTGAGGCAATGACTTCAGAATTTCATGAGTTGCATGGTGATCGTAATTATCAAGATGATAAGGCGATTGTAGGAGGTCTTGCGCGTATTGGGTCTCGCTCGGTGATGATCCTAGGTCATCAAAAAGGTCGCGATACTAGCGAGAATATTTACAGAAATTTTGGAATGCCTCGACCTGAGGGCTACCGTAAAGCATTGCGTTTAATGTCGCTGGCTGAAAGAATTCGGGTTCCGATCGTGACATTAATTGATACCCCGGGAGCTTATCCAGGGGTTGGAGCTGAAGAAAGAGGGCAGTCCGAGGCGATTGGAAAAAATATTTTTGTAATGTCTCGTTTAAAAGTTCCAATCTTATCCGTTGTGATCGGTGAAGGTGGCTCTGGTGGGGCTCTTGCTTTGGGAGTGGCAAATAAAGTTTTTATGTTGCAGCACAGCATTTACTCTGTAATTTCTCCTGAAGGTTGTGCTTCGATTCTTTTTAAGAGTGCCGAACGCTCTGCTGATGCAGCGAACGCCCTAGGACTGAATTCTGAAAGCTTGTTGAATTTAGGTGTGGTTGACGGAGTGATTGAAGAACCTTATGGTGGTGCGCATCGAGACCCAGATGCTGTAATGAGCAAGGTCAAAGATTTGTTACTCGAAGAGCTTGAAGGTTATGATTCTATGTCTGATGTAGAAATTAAAGAGCAAAGAGCTCAGAGATATCTTCAGATGGGATCGGCAGGTTTATGAGAGGGTCTGGCTCGAAAATTAAAATTATGAGATCCTTGAAATATAGATGAAACGGTGGGAAATAATGGATCAAAGCACTGGAATATCAAAAATGGTGTCAAATTTAGGTGTTGTGCCAGCGAAACCTCTTGTGGTTGCTGTCGATGGGCCTGCTGGCTCTGGAAAATCAACAGTTTGTCAGAAGGTGTGCCAGCTTCTGGGTTGGGCATATGTGAACACTGGTTCGATTTATAGAGCTGTGGCCCTTCTTGCTGAAGAGCAGGGCGTTGATCTGAAAAATACTGAAAAAATGAAAAGCTTAGTGAATCAGCTTGAAGCTCAGGGACGCTGGGATGCTGCTGAAGGGCGCTTACATATTGAAGGTCGAGATGTAACCTCTTTGCTGTCAGGAACAGAGCGAGGCCGTCAAGCAAGTAGAATTGCGACTCATCCTCAAATCAGGGAAGCCCTTCTACCTGTGTTTAGAACTCTTGTGATGAAGAGTGAGGCTTCTGGAGCTCTAGTCGATGGTCGAGATATTGGATCTGTGGTCTTTCCTGAAGCGGACCTTAAAATTTATATGACGGCAAGTCTAGAGGTGAGAGCGAAAAGACGTATGTGCCAGCTGAAGGCTCAAGAATCTGAGTTAAGTCATATTCAAGAGCAGATGCGGCTTCGAGACGAACAAGATCAGTCTCGAGCTGTTGCTCCTTTGATTCAAGCCGAAGGTGCTGTTCTGTTTGATACCACAGATATGGGCGAAGAAGCCGTGGCGACTGAGCTTCAAGCTTTGATCGAGAAGAAACTTCTTATTGAGCTTCATTAGGCTTTTTAAAAGAGCTCGGTAACTTTGACTCTTCGCGACTTTGTGTGCTCGTCGTACCATCATTTTGAATGGATTTTCACGGTGATGGCTTTTCATGCGATCTTTTTTTCAACTTGATTTTAGTTATTTTCAAAGAAGATACTCTTATTGGATCTTTTTTGTCGTGACGCTTAGCGTCTTAGGTTGGGGCTTTGGTTATACGAGCCCTGGTCGTTATGTGGAAGAGCGATTTGGTAGCGCTGTTTTATTTCAAGCAAGGCAGATGCTTGGCCTTGCTCCTGCTGTGAACTCTCGACTTAAAATTTATGCTCATGACGATAAGATGGTGAGCTATCTCCAAAGACCTTATATGACCCCACAGGAGTGGAGTACGCTTATACGAAGCCTTGCTCCTAACCTTCTACACGCTGTTGTTGTTGATCGTGTTTTTGGAGTTTTTGAGGGGGGTGCAGATAAAATGCAGCTTGAAGAACTTGGGGGCTCTTTTGCTCAAGTCCCTATGTTTGTAGGTGCTTGGGCTTCAAAAGAAGTCAACCCTAATGGTCATAGGCTGGATATGGGGCGTCCAGAATACTCATTGCTTGAAATGACGCAGCAAGACTTATCGCAAGTGAGTGAGTTTCCCATGTCGGATAAGCTGGTGGCATATGGACCTGCCACAGATCTTGCGCCGTATGTCCATGGCATTGGGCACTTCTTATACACGGGGCAAGGAAGAGTGAACCCATTGTTGAGGGTTGCTGATGACTTAGCTGTCCCTCATATCACATCACTCACATCTGAAAGTATTGAGGTTAAAGATAATGAATTTTATCTTAACGGAAAGCATGTCCCTTTAGATCGTTGGAAAAAACTTCCTGTGAACTTTCCTGATGTGAGAGAGCTAGAAAGTCGCGTATTTAGTCTTAGGTCTTTATTTGTGAGAGCAAAACGAGGTGTGCCACATGGTGGCCTTGATGAGAAAGACTATGTTCTTATTATTCCTGCTTACTTCACAGGTCACCTTGATACTGGCTGGACCCCTTTAGGAAGGCAACCTTTGGGGTTTGTGTTGGCTTCTTTACTAAATAGTGCTTTGAATGAAAAATGGCTTTCCGTGTGGTCTTTGAGCCTATGGCTTACGTTATTAGCAACCCTTTTAGGAGGGGGTGTGGGTCTTTTACAAAATAAAGTTGCACTATGGGGGATGTCCTTTGCTTTAGCGGTAACTTCCGTTGGAATGGCTATTTTTATTTTTTGTTGGTTTGGAGTGATTTTTCCATGGTTATCTTGGGTGCCTCTTTTCCTTCTAGCTGTGTTATTTGTGGCTTCTCATCGTGGGCTCGAACAACAAAGAACAGCTCTGGGTCTTGAGGCTGCTCTAGGTGGCCTTGTTCCTAATCAAGCCTTAAGAGAGCTTATTCGAGAGCCAGAACGTTTTAAAAAGCCAGCTTCTGAAAAGCTTATGACGATTGCTTTTTTAGATATTGTGGGCTTTTCCGCTATGGCTGAAAGAGAATCACCAGAGAAAATATTTGGAAGGCTGAAAAGTCTTCTCGGTGATTTTACTGAAATTGTTCACCATTACGGAGGGGTTGTTGATAAAACTCTTGGTGATGGGATGCTTTTCTTTTTTGGGTATGATTTTAGTGAACAAAGCCCCTCTGAAACTCATGGAGCAGAAGAAGCCATCGCTTGTGCAATGGAAATACAAAGGCGTAACCTGCAAAAAAATCTTCAACTTCTCGAAGAAGATGAAAGTGAAGTCATTGTCCCTTTAAGAATTGGTATTAACACGGCTTATGTTTATATTGGGGACTTGGGAACAGAGTCTCGGATTGACTATACGGTGATTGGACAAGGAGTAAATCTTGCTCAAAGACTCGAGTCTGCTTGTGCCCCCTTTGCTGTGATGATGTCTGATGCAACACGTACATATGCGAAGTTGACACCAGAGGGGCTGGAACAAAAGAGAGTTCGTGCGAAACATCGAGGTGAACTTTTTGCGGCTTGGGAGCTTGACCCCTTTATTGAAGAGCGTGAACAGGTTGACCGAGCTTGTCGATTATATGCTGAATACCAAACAAGGCGTGAAGTCCGTTGGACGGTTTATGATCCAGGGGCATTTACCATTCAGGTACAAAGCCATGATGTGGTGTTAAGGGACTTTTCGCGTTTTGGGATGTCTGTTAGTTGTGAAAAACATCTCAAGGGAAGTGTATCTGTTGTGATTCACCAAGGTGGCCAATCTGTTAAAAGATATCAGGCAGAGGTGCGGTGGCATAGACTCGATGAGGAAGTCTTTCACCATGGTTTGCAGATGGCTTTTCAAGGTGGGCGTGAGGAAAAAGAGTTTTATGAAGTTTTTCTCAGAGAAGTTCATGGAGGCCAAAGGCAAGCCCAACCTAAAAGACCTTTAAGAGAGCGCTAAGCTTTGATTTTCATGTGATGAAGTTGTGTATGAAGAAGCGTCAAGGGGGGAGTCTGTGTTATCTTTTTGAAAAATTTGAAAGTGTCTTGGTATTTGAGATCTTTCTTGGCTTTCGAGTTGGTAGTTCGAAGGGTTTGTTGCTTTAAGTTCTTCGAGTCGTCCTTGAGCATCAGATTCAGTGAGGTGCCAAAAATTTTCAGCGTGCTGCCATAATCCAGCACCTTGCCATGTAGGGTTTTCTTCCCAGACTTGTACAAACCATCCTTTTTGAGATGGTTCATTACGTAAGAGCTCATCGATTTTCTTTTTACGCCAGGCTGCGAGGTTTGAGCTCGCTTTTTTAAAACTCAACCCTCTTGTGAGTCTCTCTGCGCCAGCATCTAAGTCCCATACACGTAAAACCCACGAATCACCCTGTTGAAAAATGGATGATGTGGCTTCGACTATCTTACAGCTGGTTTCGAATGTTAAAGGCTCCAAAATGACACTCCTGATCAATGAAGAGAGAATTCCACAACAGGGCGCGTATATTAACAGGATGTTTTCTTTTGGTCCAGATGAATTTTTGAAACAAAGATCTTTTAAATAAAGAACTTGTGTTCACAGCTGCAGAGTGCAGAAGTGACCGACCGTAGAAATGAAAGACAGATGTAGAATAAACGGAGCTGTTGTGCTGTGTTTGAAGGGGGTGTTATGCGTATTCGGAAACAAGAATTGAGGGTGACACCTGTTGGACAGCCGTTGTTTTTCAGTGCTCTGAAAGGTTTTAGTGAGGCTCTACACCGACAGAAGCTTTATAATATCAGTCGATCTGGTCTATTTGTACAAGCAGACGTTCTCCCTAATCCAGGCGAAACTTTTGAATTTACTTTATCGACGGATGTGCAAGAAATCCGTGGTGAGGGGCAGGTGCGTTGGTGTAAAGAGGGACATGCTTCTGCTCAACCGAGAGGTTTTGGTGTTGAGATCAGTCATTTTTCAGGTCATGACCAGCAGATTTATTTGCAAATGTTGAATCAATATCTTAAAGACCTCAGAGTCCGTGATCTTCTTATGCCAAGTCCAATGATGTTTTCATCACGAGATGCTTTGCGTGATCTTATCGAGTATTTTAGAGCCCCTGATCAAGACTTTGCCGTGATAGAAGAACGAGGAGTCACTGTTGGGGTTTATGAGTCTCATCATATTGTGGATTTACTGCTTGGAAGTTCTGATTTATCACAGCCAATATCTGCACATCTTTTACGAGACTTTGAGCGGTTTGATAGCATGATGAAAGTTGATGCAGCGATCAAACGTTTGAATGATCTTTCTCAAAATTATTTTCCGGTTGTTCAAAATCAAGAGATGATTGGAGTGGTTTCTCGATTGTCTATGAATAGAGCTTGGACAGAGCTTTTGGAATTAAAAATTCAATTGATACAAGTTTCTCAATCGAATTTTTGTCTTAATATGCAAAGAGATGTTGAAGATAATTTATTGTTTATGCAAAGTGTTTTGTCGATGGTAGGACATAAAAATGGCCTAAGTATCGATGAGTTTTTTAAAGTGCATTTGCGAGAATTATTAGAAGGTCATTGTCATCAATCGTCCAATTCAATAAAAACTCTTTCCTCTGTGCTTGATCAAAAAAAACAAGAAAATCCAGTGTTGTTAGTTGAACTCACTCAAAAACTTTGTCACCGTTTTAGTGGGTGGCTCGAGAACCAAAATAAATTTTTAGAGTGGGACTTATATGAAGTCGCTCAAGTCTCTGTATTAAGGTCGGCTGTTCATGTAAGAGAGGTTATTTCTGCTCTTATCATGCGTGGCTTATCTAAGACAGGTGTTGGGCAAGGTCTTTTTCTTACGGCTTCTCGTACTCGAGAAAGTGTTCGGATGAAAATGTATTATAAAGGACATAAAAAATTAGCAATCAAAGAAGAGATGTTACTAGATTTTGATGTATGGGAGGACATCCATGTCTTGGATGAAGATGGTGAGTGTGGTCTCTATGTGGATTTGCCTTTGGGTCCATCTGGGGTCGTGTTCAACCACTGATAAATCTGAAGTTTTTATAGAAAAACCTTACCGTTCAGCTTTGGAATTGAATAGAAACTTTAATGTTTTAGGTGAATATGATGGGACTTGGTCTGTTTTGTGTCCTGGTCGTATTGTTTTGCATATCCCTGGAAATAGAAGTGAAGAAAAAAACCTATGTCCTCCGGTAAGAACACATGCTGAAGATTGGTGTTATGCGAAAGAGGCACCTGCTATATTGACGGTTCAGTGGTTGCAAAAACTTTATGGAGCTGAAGATTGTTTCGAAATGTTTAAGATTCTTCGGCAGCAAAAAAGTTTGGAAATTGCTGGTGAGGGAGCTTCAGACCTTACTGATTTAAACCCTTTATTTGAGCTTTATAATTTAAAAGAACTTAAATTGATGGGAAGTTCTTTTCGTTATTTAAAAGTTCTTAAAACTTTAAAAAACCTTGAGAATTTAGAAATTGATCAAGGAGCTTGGCTGAGATCGGCGGAGTTTTTAAAGAGTCTGCAGCGATTGAAGAAATTGAAATTGATATCTAAAGATGATTGGGGGATAGAGCTTCCAGATTTAGAGTCATTAAATGATTTAAAGTCTGTGCATCTTCGTCATCTGACAGGTGGTTTAAAAGCATTCAAAGAGAGTGAAGTTGAAGAAATTTTTTTAGAAGGAGTGGATCAGCTAGAAGGTCTTGGTGAATTACATTATGTGAAATCTGTGCGTGTAGAAAGATGCCAGAGTGGTTATGTTCCAGAGTTGACAGACGTTTCTCATTTAGAAACATTACAACTTCGATGGTGTGAAATTCAAAAAATGCCATCAATAAGTAAGGCTGATGAGTTAAGGTATTTAGATTTATCTTATAACCAAATTCGAAAGTTAGATTTTTTAGGTGATCATGATCACCTAAAAAAGTTATACATTAAAAATAACCAGATTTCTGATCTTGAGCCTCTTCGTGATTTAACTTCTTTGTCAAAACTTGATTTAAGAGATAACGCCGAGGTGAGAAATCTTGAGCCTTTAAAAGACTTAGAGAGTTTGAAAAAACTAAAAATTCAAGGCACCCGTATTTATCGTATTTGGAAAAGTAACCGAAGTCGCGACCGTTATCTGTCGTTGTGTCCTACGGACTCTGATGTGACGAGGGTTCTTCGGCAATTTTGCCGCTCTTAAGTTTTTTCTTTTGATTTCCGATAAGTATCCGTGAGAGCTCCAAATAGGTAGGGTTTCATGGTGATCCATTTTTTCAAGAGCATTTTTTTTATTGTGATCTTAGTATCTTGTGATTTAAATACAGGTTCAGGTACTCAAGGCCGAGTTCGCTCTGCAAGCGCAACACAGCCCACGTCAAGTGATATGCAGGAAAATCTTTCACCAAATAGCACTGTAGATCAAAGGCTGGATGAGGCGGCAGAAACGCTCCCAGAAGAAGGGATTCTAGGTTCAGGTTTCTCCTACCCTCAAGCACAAGATAACGACCTTGCTCCAGAGTTAGAGTTGCAATATCTCGTAGGAGAGTTGCAGTCAACGAGGAAAATAGGGTGTCGAGGTCGAGAAACCCTTGTGAATGTTGAAATTCGTGTGAATGGTCGTCATATTGAGGATCGTTCCATAGGCCGCTCTGCTGCTCGTAGGACAAGTGGTCAGGAAGCAACTCGGATTTCTGTTTCGTTTGCTGATGATGTTGGGTTTGGATTTGATGAAAGAAATGTCCAAATTTTTTCAAAACAAAGCTCTTATCCCACCGATGAACTGATGGCGAATTTCACTTCAAGTCTGAGGTATGTTCAAATATCGAAAGGTGGTCCTGGTTATAGAGATGTAGAGGTCAGCGAGGGGTCTTTTATTGATGAAGATGTTCTTTACGATGCTTTTGAAACAGATCGCTATCTTTTAGAGTCTTTAGAAGTATGGATGAATGGTGAGATGATTTATCAAAAAGAAGAAATCAATTTTATTTTTCAAGAAAATTCCCTTGTTTATCAAGATGACTTATCTGCACAACCTTTTTGGTTTGCTTATCAAGCTGAAAGTCAGTGTCAAATTGGTTTGTAGATTTCTATTCTTCTCTTTTTAAAAATTCTTGTGTTTAAAAGGCTTGTATGACACACCTAATGATCTCAAGTTTGGAGAACGAAGTATGAAAAAGCAAGATGCTCTTATTTATAGCGATGGTGCATGCAAAGGGAATCCTGGTCCTGGAGGGTGGGGGTGTGTAGTCTCGTGTCATCATAATGTTGAGGAACTTGGTGGTTTTGTTGACGCAACAACAAACAACCAAATGGAGCTCCTTGCAGCACTTCAAGGGTTGAAAAAAGCAACAGAAAAGCAAGCAAAATCTGTTGAAGTTCGTACAGACTCAAAATACCTGGTGCAGGGTATGACTAGTTGGATAAAAAATTGGAAGAAAAAAGACTGGAAAACGGCCCAAGGAAAGCCTGTGTTAAACCAGCAGTTATGGATGGATCTTGATGTTGTTTGTCAGCAGCTTGATGTCACATGGACGCATGTTGCAGCTCATTGTGGTATTCCGGGTAATGAACGTGCAGACGAGATAGCATCATCTGAAGCGCAACAGGTTGGTTTTCAATATTTTGTGGGACCTGAAGCTGACTATGATGTCAACCTGAGTGATGATCAACCCACAGCACAACCTGTTAAAAAAATACCCTCCAAAACTTTTAAGAAAACTTCAAGTGGAACTGCATATTGTTATTTAAGCTATATAGATGGTGACTTAAAAAAACATCAGACATGGAAAGAATGTGAAATAGAGGTGAAAGGTAGACGAGGAGCGCGTTACCGTAAAGCAACATCTGAAGATCATATGCAAGAAGTATTAAAAAGCTGGGGATTATAACTCACTTTTTTGAATTGATATTCTTATTAGAACGAGAAAATTTATGATTCTTCTAGGATTTTTTTATGTCTTTTACCTGCAAGTTTTATTTTGTGTAAGACATTGATCAAGCCACTCTTTTTTAAATAGCCATAGTCTCCGATATAGCTGGTGATGATAATCGTAAGATCTGTAGGAAGTTGCTTGAAAGTGCTGCTTTTTTCTAAAGTGAGGGAAGCATAGCGTTTATAAAAGATACTTGACGCAGCCTGAAACTCGAGGTTTTGTGAAAAAGAGCGATCTTCAATAGCAGATAAAGCTTCTTTGTAAAATTCTTCAGCATAAGGAACTTTAGATGTTCTTTGAAATGTTTTGAGTGATGTGAGAATCTGATCGGCTGAAACTTCGAAATATTGAAATGTCGATAAGAAAACATGTTGATTGATGGTCGCTATTATTTTTGGAAGTTGAGGAGCAATGGTGTAGAAAGACGTACGAGTCGCATCGAAAATAGCGTCTTCAGGGTTTTTTTCTAAGAGATGAGATTTAAGAAGAGATGTGATGAGAAGATTTTTTGCGGAAAGCTTTATGAGGCTAAGGTGCCTTTGCAGTGGGTAGCTATGCATGTAGAACTCAACTGAATACCCAAAACTGTGACCGAAGCTGTCACCTGTCATCATATTGATGATGTTTTGTCGGATAGCACCAGAGTGTGCCTGTGGTAGCTGTTGTTTGCATTCAAATTCGACAGAATGAAAGACATGATTCAGAGTGACATATAGAGCGTAAGAGTCTCTTTTAATTTCATATTCTTTTTTTTCTTGAGAGCTGTGATCTGCTGCGTTGAGTTGAGTTGTGCAGAGAATGAGAAAGAAAATGTGCTTCACGCGTCGTAACCTCCAAATAACGGTGCACTCTACGATAGTAGGCTTGTTTTTTCAACTAGGGCTGCAGCAGTTGACTAAAAACCTAATCATTTCTGTTGATCTCACCAGTGAGTAGGCGTATGAAGTCCTCGGAAAAAATTAACTGAGGCTGTCATGACATGTGTATCAATAGGTGAAGCTGCACTTGTGCTGGGTGTTTCTATTTCAACTTTACGACGTTGGGATCGTTCACAAGCATTGATGCCAGGCTACCGAACTCCTGGAGGCCATCGCCGTTACACA
>JBGCEP010000076.1:0-7296 GCA_045106415.1 Oligoflexales bacterium
AAGAAGAAGAAGAAGAAGAAGAAGAAGAAGAAGAAGAAGAAGAAGAAGAAGAAGAAGAAGAAGAAGAAGAAGAAGAAGAAGAAGAAGAAGAAGAAGAAGAAGAAGAAGAAGAAGAAGAAGAAGAAGAAGAAGAAGTCTTTACTCTTGATCGCACATAAACAATATGTACATTTTACAGAACAGTGATAGAAACATTCTTACTTTTGATAAAAAACGTATATATTTAACCGCTTGTTTTGGCCTCCAGTTGACTAGACACCTCAATTCATAAATTTTCTGTACTCAACAGGACTTTCTATTACCAATCCTGAACGCGGAGCGTTTTCATTGTAATCTCGATACCACTGAGAAATTAGCTGAAGAACAGTGTCTGCATCATAGCAGTCAGAGTTATATACATAATCACACTTAAATGTTGCAACAAAATCTTCAGACACACATTAGGTTCATAGCTATACGCTGCCGTGAAACAGCTGGTTAGATTCAATTGACATCCCAATTTCACTGCCTCTAAAGCTCTATAGATTGAGCCTAGATCGGATAAAAATAGCCCCAGTCTGGATGAGTAAATAAAACCAGCCAATGCTATATCCATAATGCAATAGGTGCCTTTTTTATTAAGCTGCCTCACACCTTCCTCTAGACGCTTCTTATTCAGCACAGATACTGCCTTCTTATAAGCTGCATTATCCAGGACAAGAGAAATCTTTGCTTTCTCAGAATTTTTCTTGCGTATAGCGCGCAATAAATCACACATAGACTGCTGATTAACGGTCTGACAAGTTCTTGTGGTAGCATCTTGCGTTGTCAGCTCAACAGCCCTATTAACGTTGGCGTCCTGAAGGTGTTTTTACTTCAAAGTCTTCGCCTATTTTGATCCAACCATATGATAATAATGATTGTAAAGCCGGATGCGTTGAGTCAGCGAAGTAAACGAGTCTTTTTGATCCTCTTTAATAAAATTTTGTTGTGCGGTCGCATCAGATTTTGCGGGAACACCTTTCCCTTTCTTGTAAGAGAAACCTAACCAATCTAACAAACTGATCATTCCACCAATCGTATACTGAACCCTAAATTCTGATTCTACAAAAATGACAATTTGACGAGTCGTGGTAAATACCCGCGTTGAAAGATACTCTCCGAGAAATTTGATTTGCTCAGCATCCAAACAGCTTGCTCGACCCATGTAGACGTCATTAAAAAGTTTTTCAAATCCTCCCATGCCGACGTTTCCAATTACGAATTGGTCTTCTCATCGAGAAAAAGAAAAGTTGCAATATCACTATAACGACGACCCTCATCGATTCATAAGATCACTCGAATCCTAGCTACAAATCTACGTTCACGCTTGATTTGCAGCTCTGAGAAGAGTTCTTGACGTTGGTCGTCTGATAGGAATTTGTTTGGCAGCATACAGGTCTCACAATAAATGACCGACGCTGTTCATATCCTGCAAACCACCGCCCGTGGAAACAGCTTTATATAAAATGGGAAATTTCAAACCGGATCAATATAGAAGTTTGCCCAGCAAGAGGATATGACAATGACTCGCGTTACTATAGCGCTGTGAGACATCTAGGCGAAGTGGATAAGTCTTGAAGAATGATGTAAGAAATAGGCCCGCAGGCATCAGTACGATGTTGGAGCCGTTTGCTGGGAATTAGTTGGTGAATTTTCTTGTTCGCATGATTTTAAAAAACATAGGAAAACATAGGAAATCCCAAATTTAGTCAAGACTGCAGTATTCAATAATAAAATTTAATCTTTGGAGATAGGAGCTTTAAATGGGGGGCTCATTCAGGGGTGTTGTAATTTACTCAACGCAAAGTTGATCTAACACACTGTAATTAATCAATAAAAACAACTTTCTATTTAGTGAAATCTGTATTTTTATAGATTTTTTCCGATAAGCTTGGGGAGCACGCCGTTTTAAGTGAGACAGGTGATAGAATGGTTATTGGTACAAATATACCATGTAAAAATGGCAACCTAAAGATTACTAAAAGAATTGGATCTGGTAGTTTTAGTGACATTTTTTTAGCGTGCGATAAAGACAATGTCGAATATGCATTAAAATTTCTAAAACACAACGAAGAAATAGATAGATCTCTCTTACTAACAGAAGCGAAACTTATCGCAACTATAAATGCTCCTTTTCTACGCACAGTATATGAAATTGGTGTGTTTGATAATCGCCCATATCTTGTGCTTCATTACTTTGATGGTGTGTCCCTTGCTTCTCTTCTTGATAATGAAAAGAAGTTCGATATAAAAAAAATTCTGGTTATACTAAAACAATTATCTTTAGCTTTATCTAAAATTCATCAAAGAGGTTTGGTACACCGGGATATTAAACTTGAAAATATTCTAATTGATGACGACTTAAATATATGTTTGATTGACTTTGGTTTAGCTCAAGAGCAAGAAAATCTAGAAAACGAAGGACTTATTGGTAGTTTCTATTATATGTCACCAGAACAATGTAGAGCTCTTCACAGACCTGTTGATCATCGATCTGACTTATATTCACTTGGAATTGTTGCTTTTGCTTGTGTGACTGGCCATTTGCCATTTCAGGGCCAGTCAATCCCTGAGATGGTTGATCATCATGCCAAAACTCCTATCCCTGATTTTAAAAAATTTGGTATAGATGCACCTGATGTTATTGAAAAAATTATAAGAAAACTTCTTTCTAAAGATCCTGATGATCGTTATCAAAGCGCTGAAGGATTATACCATGACCTCCAAAACTTTGAAGATTTATCAAAGAAACCAATTGAAAAAGAACTCCTCGATAGAAATTTTACTAAAGACCAAATTTTTTGTAAAACTTCGATGTATGGCAGAGAAAAAGAAATTGAAGAAATGCAAAAAGCTTATACCAGCATGAAATCTGAGCATGGTATTCTTCTTATAGAAGGCCAGCCTGGTTTAGGGAAAAGTAGGCTTGTTTCTGAATTCTTTAAGGATCATGAAGGATCACATTATGTAGGGCATTATAAAAGTAAAAAAAATTATCAGTCACCCTTTTTAGGAATAAGGGCACTTTTTCAAAATCTTATTTTGAAATTTAATAATAATCAGAAAAAATTTTTAAGAAAAAATTAATATCCTTTAATAACCTATGTCAATTTTCTCCCGAACTGTTTAATTCTTCTGTATTGAAAAAATTTAAAGCTTGTGATCAAGAGATGTCTGAAACTATTCAGCAATTGTTTGAAGTTATTCTTGAGGTTTGTGGTCAAACAATTTTCTTCATTGACGATATTCAATGGCTTGATCACGCAAGTTCCAAGCTAATAACAAAAATATTAAGATTCTCAAAAAAACAGACCTTCTTCATGGTTGTAGCAACATCAAGAAGTGATCATGATAGTTTAGATGCTCTTGAAAGGTTTAAAAAAAACAATGCTAAACTCATTAAAAAAAACATCAACTTAGAACCTCTTGAGAAAAATCAAACAAAGCCAATTATCATTGATTTTTTTGGAAATCAAACGGTTCCAGTTGAAATTATAGATTGGATCTATAATCGCTCTGAAGGTTCTCCTTTCGCTATCCATGAATACTCGAAATCTGTTCTTTATTCAGAAAATGTTTCATTTAGCTGGGGAGAATGGATTCTCTTAAAAAATATTGAAGAGTGCAAAGAGATATCAGCAAATCTTGTTAATTCAATTGTGAGTAGTTTTAATTCTCTTTCGGTAAACTGTAAGGAAATACTAAAAATATCTTCTGTTGATTTTGGTTTTATTAATGCTGATATTTTATCTTCTGTTACAAAAATGAGTAATAAATCTATAAGTCGGTACTTATCGGAAGCTGTAGAAAAAGGATTTATTGAATATAGAAAAAAAGATGTATTGGCTTTTAGACATGATAAAATTATGGAAGCATGTTTTAGTGTGGTGACAGATGCCGAAAAATTGAACTACCACAATGAAATATTGTCTTATCTTATCAAACATGAAGAATCTTTTGATGTTTATAGAATTGTAAATCATATAAAATTTGATTTTTATAAAAAAGAACCAAATCAATGTTTTCAATTTATTATGAAAGCTGGTTTATCCTCGATGAAGGATGGTTCATATGAAGATGCAGAGAAACAGTTCCAATTCGTACTAGACCATAAAGAATTATTTGATATTGAAAATAATTTTGAATTTTATTATGCAGCAGCCATTGCTGTATCCAGGAGCACAAGAAATCATGAAGCCCTTTCATTAAGTGAAACTGCATTAAAAATATCAGGCAGCAATCAAATAGCCAGAGCTGAATTGTATGAGGTAAGATCCAAAATATATCTTGTGCATATAAATCTTGAAAAATCTATTGAAAATACTATTCTTGGTTTTGACGCTCTTGGGATGCCTTATAGAGATGGAGCTTTTTCGAATTTCACTTCAGCCATTTGGACCTTAATAACATCCTACAAAAAAGATTATAAGCACCTTTATCGAGAAAGAACGGATGAAGAAGCTTATTTTGATAGTATTTATATTCGATTGAATGCTTCTCTTTTTCACACGGGATTTCATCTATTGAGGCATGACTACTTAATGCATGGACAAACAAGGAACCTTGAGTTTTTAAAGACAAGAGGTTCTATAAAAGATTTAGCATTAATGTATGGGGCATTGAGTGTTACATTGGCTGTTTTGTCTCTTAAAAAATCCTCGGTTAAATTGGTGAAAAAAGCACTAGCATATGCCAATAGTGTTCAAGATTACTCAGCTTTATCTGAGATTATGCACTACTCGACTTTGGGATATGATATGACTGGAGATCCTCTTCAAGCCCTTCAAATTTCTCTAAATAATGTTTCTGATATGAAACGATGGTTACCACCAACAAACGTGTTAGAAGGCCTTAGTATTAGAGCTCAAATTTTCATAGCGAGGGGAGCAATCACTGAGGCTTTAAATGATTACAACAGTCATTTAAATGAAATATCAGAGCTCCCCGAAGATGGAGTGACATGTCTTTATTTTAAGTCTATCAAGGCCGTTCTTCTCTTAATGACAGGTGATGTTAAAGGATCTGCTGAGTTAATGAGAAATCAAGAGCATATGATGGAAAAGTTAAAAGCAAGCTCTTTTCTTTTATCACACTATCTTTGTGAGAAAATGTATTTAGCGTTATTCAGTGGTGATGTTCTAGAAAATATTGATTCTCTTCATAACCTGTGGTGCAAGAGCTTAAACTTTAATCCACGAACAGCTATTCATCAAGCAAAACATTATTATATAGCACACGCACATGCATTGTTTGAGTCTTGTTTATTAGAAAAAACAAAGGGCGGAATTTCCGATAATTCAAGAAAAAAAATGAAAGAGGCAAGCTATTCTTTAAAGATTTGTAATGGAAAATCTTTCTTTAAAACTCACTCATACTATATTCAGGCTGGTGAATATTATCTGGATGGTGATTTCAAGAAGTCCAGGTCCATGATTGAAAAAGCAAGAATCTCAGCAGAAGAATATAGCGTTTTCTGGATTATATGTGCATGCCTAAGGTTAGAGTCTTTGATTCTAAAAGAAACTGGTTATACTGAAGTTGCTAATGAGAGAATGGAAAGTGCAAACTTTTTGGCAAATAAATATCAGCTTAATTTTTTAGTAGATCATGAAATATCGACAGCTCATCACGTGATCACTCAATCACATGGTTCTAGATCGCTTCTACAAAGCACATCTGGAGATATCCGATCTAAAAAATATCTAGATTCATTACTCAATATTAGTATCTATTGCTACCAAAAGAAAAAAATCGAAGACACTATATATTATGCATTATTCGAAGTTGTTTCGAATTTAAACGCTGAAAGAGCATTTTTGGTTCTGAATAAAGATGACAGTTCTGATGTCTATGGATTAAATTCTGAAAAAGAAAATATTGTTGAAGAATTCTCAACAGCAGATCAAATCGTGATTCAAGATGTTCATAGAAATGAGTCGCCATATGTTTCAGATGATGTTGAATATGAGATCGTGGGTTCTCATCGCATAGAATCGAATATACGTAGTATTATTGCTGCTCCAATTATTATAAATGATGTAAAATTAGGTCTTTTATATCTTGATAGCCGGATTATTAAGGGAGTCTTTAACAGCAGTGATATAGAAATAGTTTCTGCTATGGCAAATCATATTGGTGCTGCTATTGAATCGCATAAGAGCGCTCAAGTTGAACTAGAGCGGCAAGAAGCTCTAAAAAACCTTGAAATCACAGGGGTCATCCAAAAGCTTCTTTTACCATTAGAGAGAGAACTATCAAATAATGGTTTTGATTTGTTATCTTATTTTCTCCCTGCAAGCCAATCAGGGGGAGATTGGATGTGGTATCACGTTGCAGAAGATAAGACTGTTATAGCTATTGTCGGAGATGTCACGGATCACGGCCCTGGACCTGCTATGATCACAGCTGTCATAGCAGGGTGTTACCAAGCTTTGATGAAAACATATTCAAGTCCTCATCATCATATGAATGAAATCATTGAATCTTTCCAGCGGTGTATTCAAGGTATGGGAGGTGGCAAATACTGGATGTCGATGTCCATCATTGCTTTCAACCCCGATACAATGAACTTACAAGCATGGTCACTTGGTGCTCCTCCCGTTATCGTTGTCCGAGAACAGTCGACTGTCTTTCTCAACGCCCCATCCAGTCCCTTAGGTAGCGATGATTTTACAGTTTCTGAAAGCTTGAGCCTACAATTAGATACTGATGATACTGTGCTTATGTTCACAGATGGTATCTATGAATATCCAATGAAAAATGGGAGGCATATGACACTTGGTAAACTTAAAAAAATGATCAGCTCCCAGATTGAGAAAAAAAATGTGAAGAACGCTCTTGAACAACTACTTGGCTTTATTAAAGAAAATCATGCAGACTCCCCACAGGAAGATGACATGACTGTTGTCCTCTTAAAAGTTTATAAACATTAGCCTTCAGAAGTCCAAGAGCATCTCATGAAAAGATTCTTCTAGCGTTTTGTTTTTAACTTAATTGAAAAGATATTTTTCTGAATATAGCATTAGCTGGTTTTATTTACTCACCCAGACTGGGCTTACTCCCCTTATAAACTTGAATTCGAGAGATGTGGTTTTATCTTATAAATTTAGCATGTTGTTCCTATTTTTATCAAACATTTGGAATTGACATGCCTAAGTTATACTCATTAGACCTGAAGAATAAAGTGATTGATGCGACAGAATCTGGCTATACCGATAGCTCTATCAGTGAGACTTTCAATATCGCTCGTAAAACAATCTATAATTGGAAAAAGAA
>JBGCEP010000077.1:0-5011 GCA_045106415.1 Oligoflexales bacterium
CACAAATCTAGAAATACCAGCATCGATAGTGGTTCAAAATCCTCTTGTTTTACAAGCTATTATAAGAGGAGTACAACAATGAAATCTTTGAGTTCTTTTTTGAGAATCCATCTTTTTTTAGAATGGGTCGGCCCATAAACGACATCAGTTGCTCCCATGTGTAACGGCGATGACCTCCAGAAGTTCGGTAGCCTAGCATCAATGCTTGTGAACGATCCCAACGTCGTAAAGTTGAAATAGAAACACCCAGCACAAGTGCAGCTTCACCTATTGATACACATGTCATGACAGCCTCAGTCATTTTTTTACGAGGGCTTTATGCTCCTAATCACTGGTGAGATCAACAGAAATGATTAGGTTTTTAGTCAACTGCTGCAGCCCATTTTTCAAAAGGTTTGTCATAATTTTGAATCAGAGTTAACCGAATTTGATGGTGAACACGATCACGTCCACCTCCTAGTCAACTACCCACCAAAGGTTGCTCTCTCAAAGCTAGTCAATAGCCTAAAAGGTGCATCTTCACGAAGAATTCGACAAAAGGAGTTGCCAACCGTCAAGCTCTCTGGGGCGGAAGTCTATGGAGCTCAAGCTATTTTGCTGGTTCTTGTGGTGCTGCTCCTATATAAATCGTAAAGCAGTATATTGAGAGCCAGCAAACGCCAAAGTAGCACTTTAACCACTCACCCTCACAATTCGTTCGGGATCATGGTACTCGCTTACATCCTCTCCGTGAACGAAGAGGTTTTCGCTCGTATTTGATAAAATAAACTCTTGTTTTAAACTTAAAGACCACTTATTTTGCCTCAGAACTTGTCACAGCTTTTTAATGGAGCCGCTGCCATGACTCTCGAAAATCTTACAGAAGTGATTTGCCAACAAATTGACGACCGCTATAAGGCGTTGCCTATTAAGTCTCGCTCTCCTTATACGCTCCACCAAAGCATTTCTCAAGACCCCATTAACGTCCCAGAAATAGATCAAGAACTTGCACCCGTGAAAGGATATAAGGTTTATACTCTCAAGTCCTGGTCGGAGCCAATTCCTTTTTGTGTCAGCTTAATCCTTATCGGCCCAAACCAAGCAACTGCTGCACATGATCATATTTGCGACTGTGGCCTTATCTGTTTACAAGGTCATATCGAGCACCAACACTTTGAAGACAAGCAAGAAGAACCCCTTACTCAAAGTGCTGTCGATTTTTTAAAACCAGGCAATGGGTGCTACTTTCGTAGCACAGAACCCAATATTCACCGCCTCGCAAATCCTGACAGCAAAAACATTGCTTGTTCCTTACATATTTATTCATATGATTGCGATAAACACTCAAGTAGTGTCAAAACATGCTATGACAGCCGCCTTGATCGCTCCCTCTCCTGCCCATAAAATTTCAAAAACTACTCCCACATATCTTATAAAAAAAACGACACCTTAAACCTCAGCTGAAGTGTCGTTTTTCTATGACCTGCCTAAAATAATAAGAAAATTTTACTTAATCCTCATCTAGACAAAAACTTTTGCACTTATTTAGAAAAAATCAATTATTAGGTTATAATTCACTACCCCTGAACACATCACCTAAGGAGCACTCTCGTGGTATTAAAACTCCTCAATAAAGACCCTCATCAACTCCTCACCGATGAGGTTTGTACTTTTTTACACCACCTTCACAATACCTTTGAACAAAAAAGACTCATGATTCTCAAAAAAAGAGAGGATCGACAAAACCTCTGGGATAAAGGGGTTTTTCCAGAAATATCCTCCCAATGGAAAGGGTCTTGGCAAGTGGCATCAACGCCAAAAGATCTAGAAAATAGAAATGTCGAGATCACAGGTCCTGTTGATAGAAAGATGATGATTCACGCTCTTAACTCTGGGGCTGAAGTCTTTATGGCTGATTTAGAGGATGCGACGTCACCCAGATGGGATAATATTATCGATGGGCATAAAAATTTATGTCTCGCCGTCCGTCAAGAACTTGATTTTGATGTGGGAAATAAGTCTTATAAACTCGCAAAAAAAACAGCGACATTAATCGTACGTCCACGAGGGTGGCATCTCACTGAAGAACATGTCAAAATCGACAACACTTCAATATCAGCTTCATTATTTGATTTTGGGGTCTATTTTTTTCACAACGCTAGAAAATCTCTTGAAAAAAAGAGCGGCCCTTATTTTTACCTCCCCAAGCTTGAATCCGCAGAAGAAGCTAGACTATGGAATGATATTTTCCAATATGCACAAAATTATTGCTCTATTCCATACGGGTCTGTACGTGCAACAGTCTTAATTGAAACTCTTCCAGCAGCCTTAGAAATGGAGGGTATTCTCCACGAGCTCCGAGATCACGCTTCGGGTTTTAATGCAGGAAGGTGGGACTATATTTTTTCTTTTATTAAAAGACAGCATAAGCATAAAGAAAAAATACTCCCCGATCGTCAGCAAGTTTCCATGACAGCTCCTTTTATGAAAGCTTATACAGACTTACTTGTTAAGACATGCCACCAACACGGAGCACATGCCATTGGCGGAATGTCTGCATTTATTCCAAATCGTAAGCAGCCACAAGTTACAGCTCATGCCTTAGAGCAAATCAGAAAAGACAAAGAACGTGAAGCTGACAATGGATTCGATGGCACTTGGGTTGCTCATCCCGATCTTGTCAGTGTTGCAAAAAAGATTTTCGCAACAAAGATGCAAGGCGCTCCTCATCAAAAACAAATAAAAAGGGACGATGTTCAAATGAGTGCACAAGACCTCTTAAACCCACATATTGATGGTTCTAGCATTACTGAACAAGGCCTTCGTCAGAATATTAGAATTAGTCTTCAATATATTAACCACTGGATACAAGGGGCTGGAGCTGTGGCCCTTGATAATCTTATGGAAGATGCTGCAACTGCTGAAATTTCGAGATCTCAACTATGGCAATGGTGTCATCATAAAGCCACACTCAATGACGGACGGCAAATCAACACCAGCCTCTATAAACAGCTGTGTCAGGACGAAGCTAAAAATCTCACTCTTCAGCAAGAAAGCTTTGATCTTTTAAACAGTTTGGTTCTTGATGAAAGCTTTGAAGAATTTCTCACAATTCCAGCATCTCGTCATCTTCATCAATCTCAGCGCGTCAATCATCTTTCATAAGGGAGTTCTATATGACAAAACTGCACGAAACATGGCAAGACAGCCCACGATGGTCTCAAACTAAACGCCTTCACAGCCGTGAAGATGTCGAGAAACTACAACCGTCTATCCTCATCGAACACACTGTAGCAAAACTAGGAGCAGAAAAATTCTGGGACGACATGATGAAGCCGGACGCTGTTCGAGCTCTTGGAGCTCTTACAGGTGCGCAGGCTGTAAATATGGTTAGAGCTGGCTTAAAAGCGATCTATGTGAGTGGGTGGCAAGTAGCAGCAGACGCTAATCAGTCTGGTGAAACTTACCCTGATCAAAGTTTATATCCATCAAATAGCGTTCCACAACTGGTGAAAAGAATCCAAAAAGCGCTTTTAAGAGCGGATCAAGTCGAAAAAAACGATCCCACAGCAAATATTGATTGGCTCACTCCCATTATTGCAGATGCTGAAGCTGGGTTTGGAGGCCCCCTTCATGCTTTTGAGTTAATGAAATCCATGATTGAAGCAGGTGCATCCGGTGTGCATTTTGAAGACCAACTTGCGTCAGAGAAAAAATGTGGACACTTAGGAGGGAAAGTTCTCATCCCCACTCAACAATTCATTCGTACTCTAAGAGCTGCAAGGCTTGCAGCAGATGTCTGCAATGTGCCCTCTGTCATTATCGCTAGAACAGACGCCCATGCAGCAAAATTAATCACATCTGATGTTGACGACTACGACAAGCCTTTTTTAACAGGAGAAAGAACACCTGAAGGCTATCATCGAATTGAAGCAGGCCTCAACTCTGCTATTTCACGTGGACTTGCTTATGCACTATGGGCTGATGTCATTTGGTTTGAAACCTCTACTCCAAATATTCATGAAGCAGCTGAATTTGCAGAAGCGATTCATAGCCGTTATCCAGGAAAACCTCTTGCTTACAATTGCTCTCCATCATTCAACTGGGAAAAACATCTAGATGAAAAATCAATTGCAAGCTTCCAAAAAGACCTTGAAAGCCTTGGATATAAGTTCCAATTTATCACTCTTGCGGGATGGCACTTACTCAACTTTCATACATATGATTTAGCTAGAAACTATAAAACCACAGGAATGTCTGCATATGCACATCTTCAACATCAAGAATTTGAGAATGAAGCTCATGGATATACAGCCACCCGTCACCAACGAGAGGTTGGGACAGGCTATTTTGATCTTGTGCTAAATACTGTCACAGAAGGTGAATCTTCAACATCAGCCATGAGTGACTCAACAGAGACAGAACAATTTCAAACACCACATACACAGCCTAAATCAAATCATTTGTAAATAAGTTGAGCTTTTGCATTAAAGCTCAACTGAACGTGATCCCCATTTGGCCTAGACACCTCCAATAACTAGAAGAGGTCAAAATGGGGGTCACGTTCAAGTCACATCTCTTGTGCTTGCTTCCAGCATAGGTGAGCAGTTTTCTAGAAAGACCACCATCCAGAGGGCTGTTAAAGCCTACCGTATAGCCTCTAGCAAAATTATTTCATTTATTCAACCGAATCAGAATCATGCTTCGCACTCCTGCAAAGAACCCCAGGATTTGGTGGGTTCAATCATTGCAAGAGTTTTTGACTCTAACTTTAAAAACCGAAAAGACACTGTTTCACAGGTTTATGATGACTTAGTGGGGGTGGCATGATGTTTAAATCCCGTTCACAAATGCGTAACTTATGTTATAACATTGACGACGTTTTTTTACACACTTTTTAGAGCTTCACAAGTTGCTTCAAAAATTGAATCGCATCCATCTCTTAAAATTTTTTTGATTTTTGTTTTAACACTATGCCATTCATGTTCTATCGGATTATAGTCTGGACTATATGGAGGAAGATAAATAACTT
>JBGCEP010000078.1:0-54149 GCA_045106415.1 Oligoflexales bacterium
CCTCACTGCGGCCAGGTCACGTATCATGGATACCGACTTTGCAGAAGCCACAGCTCAAATGACGCAGAATTCTATTTTGCAGCAAGCAGGGGTCTCTATTCTTTCTCAAGCAAATCAACTTCCCGCTATGGCGATGCAGCTTTTACAAGGCTAATGTAGACGTTTATCTTTTAGGCGGCCTATATTTTTATTGAGTTATACCAATCACAGAAAATAATTGAGGATTCTTTGAATCCACATCATGAAGCTGAATGAGATCAAATCATAAATACAAGCTTTAGACTTCCTAGGTAGCTACTGGTATGAGAGAGAGCCCTGGATCAAGATCAAGCTACAAACCCTGCGCCATCTGCAATAATACCAATTACGTAAATTAAACATAGTTTTATGAGGTCAGTCGTCTTTGCTTCTTCTAAATGAAAACCCCTGTATCTCCTTCTTAACTCCAATTCAAACTCTATGTTTAATTTACGTAATTGGTATAAGGAAAATCTTTAAAAAACATGACAGAAATAGTTCTTTATGATGAAAGAACAATTTGTACATAAGTATAAAGATTTGTCGAGCTGATTTAAAAATTATTCAAAGTATCGATTTAATTTGAATTTTTGACACGATAAGTTTGCTTCAAATCAGCCCCTAAAATTTTAGTTTTTTGTCGAACCAAACTCTAGAGGGCTACCTTCCTGATTTCAATAACGATTTATGCAACAACGCCCTATATTGTTCTCCTATCTTGAATCCTGATCATGGATGGTTTTAAAGTGTGTATTACGATATTATCTAGAGGTATTTTTATATTTTATAAACCGTAGTAAAAGGTTACGAAATAATAAGTTTTAAGCTTGAAGATTTTGTGAAAAATCTATCTGAATAAAGGTGAGAAAACTTATTATTTCATTTGTTTTTTAAAAAGAAAAGGGTCCTTGTGGAAAATTTTCAGCGGAACATAATGATAGCCATTTTAAGTGTTTCTCTTGCTTTTTTTCTCATTATTTCTATTGAGATATATGCTAAATTTATAGCTTATATGATTCCATGTATAAATTCAGGAGAAGAATTTATACATGAGTATAATCGAGATGGCTTAAGAACATCATATGAAATTGATGCAGAGAGAGATAATAAAAAACGGATACTTTTCCTTGGTAATTCAATCACATTAGGGCTTGGTGTTGATGTTGCAGGTACGTTTGTTAAAAAATTAGATGAATTTTTTCCATCTGTAGAGATAATTAACGCTGGTTTTGACGGTGGGAATTTTCATATGTTATCGAATGCTTATCGTAAAAAATTATTTCGCTATAAACCGGACTATATTATTTGGATTCCAAGTATCGGGGATCTTGTTGAGTATGAATATGAAAAATTTGATTTAACAGATATTGAAATACCTCTTCCAGAATCATATAAACAACAAATACGCGAAGAGCAAAAAGAACTAGAATTATGGCCTCATCAAACTCTCTGGCTTTTAAAAGGTGTACATAAATTTTTGCGAAGTATAAAGACTAATCCTGTTTTTCCAGATCAATATACATCTGCACCTGATCTTTGGTATACAGACAATACAAATAGAAGAATAAGTTTATCTAATTTAAGAGGTCTTGAATTTCTTTTGTCAGATATTTTAAAGATATCAGATCCGTTTTCTCGTTTTTTTATTGTGACTGTACCCTCCCGACATCTATCGTACACATATTCCCCAGGGAAAAGAAATGTTTTTAAATCTTTAAAATATATGGCTAATAAAATGCAAAAAGTTGAATATTACAATCTTGTAGGACCCATCTCTTCTGTTATGAAAAAATCTCCTCAAAGATTCTATCAAGATTTTGTGCATTTTAATGAACAAGGACATGAAATTGTTTTTCAACAACTCTTAAGAATTATAGAACTAATTAATGATCAAAATCATAAAATAAAAGGATCATAATTATGCTTTTTTACGATTGTAAATTTTTGTTATTCTTTTTTATAATTTTTATTATTTACTGGTTTTTAAAAAATAATACTTCACGTAAAGTTTTACTCCTTTTTTCTAGTTATTATTTTTATACATCTTGGAATAAAGAGCTTCTTGTTCTTATCATTCTGTCGACTATTATAGATTTTAGTGTTGGTCTAGTTGTCGCGAAAGAAAAAAACATCAAGATGAAGAAAAAATATTTATGTTTAAGCATTTGTTCTAATCTAGGCATACTTGCTTATTTTAAATATGCTAATTTTTTTATAGATAATATATATAAATCTTTGCATCAAATTTTTCCAAATTTAGTGATACCTCAACTTGACGTTATTCTTCCTATAGGAATATCTTTTTATACCTTTCAAACTATGAGTTATACTATTGATGTTTTTAAAGATCGTCGTAAACCGTGCAGAAGTCTCTTGGATTTTTCTTTGTATGTTTCTTTTTTCCCACAGTTGATTGCAGGCCCTATTGTGCGGAGTGAAGAATTTCTAGAGCAAATGCAAAATAAGATTAAATTCCGCCTAGATTATGTTGGTGTAGGGTTAACTATTTTTCTTTTTGGTTTAATTAAGAAAATTATATCTGATTATCTTGCTACATCACATATAGATATTGTTTTTAATGGTGTAGATAAATTTTCAGCTGTAGATATATGGTTTGCTGTTTATGGCTACGCATTACAAATTTATATGGATTTTTCAGGTTATTCTGACATGGCTATAGGCGCAGCGTTGTGTTTAGGGTTCTATCTACCTAAAAATTTTAATTATCCATACCGCGCAAAAAGCATTAGTGAGTTTTGGCAACGATGGCATATTACGTTATCCAGTTGGCTTAGAGATTATTTATATATTCCTTTAGGTGGAAAACAAAAACCCCAATGGAAGACTGTGCGAAATTTAATATTGACTATGCTGTTAGGTGGATTGTGGCACGGTGCAGCGTGGACATTTGTTTTTTGGGGATTTTTTCATGGATTATGTTTGGTTTTTTTTCATACATGGGTACGTATTTCACCATTTAAAATCCCAAAATATTTGTCAATATTATTAACATTTCATGTTGTTTGTATTGGTTGGGTTTTTTTTCGATCGACGTCCATGTCTAGTGCTTGGCTGCTCATTCAAATGTTACTAGATCCGAGTAAGTATAATGAGCCTGTACTTATCCATTACTCTATTGTAAATTTTATATTATTCCTTTATTTTTTACATTTTGTTTTTGATAAGTCTCTTCTTTTGAAGAAGGTGAATTTATTTTATAATGAAGATTATCATAAGAGAACTATTTTTAAATATGTGCTTCATTTTGGTGGAATACTAGCTTTTATAGTGCTTTTATCTTTGTTCACAAGAAACCTCCATACGCCATTTATATATTTCCAATTCTAGGGCGTGTCCTCATAAGAGCTATAGCTCAATCTAAATGAGAATGCAGGCAAGGTAGACCATTGATTTCAAGTTCCTAGCAAGCTTTTTCAATTCTTGTTGCTATAGGCCTAAAATGCTTTGGTCTTAAAAAATATTTTCTACTAAGTGTCTTAATTTATAGAGACGCTTGTCAAAACTAGGGCTTGATTCAGCGTTGTTCTTACGCTGTGGGATAACAGCAGTGGTGTCTTGATGGCGAGCTATGTCCCATATCTCTTTATATTTATAACCTTTGTCCGCAATAAAAAATTCAAGCAGAGGCACAATTTTAGTCAATTTTTCTGCAGTTTTTGGATCATGGACTTCACCCTAGTGATGTCAAAAGAATCTGGATTTCCATGCGTATCGGTGACCATATGAATTTTAGTTGTGAATCCCCCCTGAACTTTCTAATTGCTTTTTCTTCTCCAGGTCGAGCTCGACTCGAACGCTGATGAGATCGAACATAACTTCCATCTCCGAAAGTTCAATCCGTATCAATTTCGCCTCTAGATAGCAATGAAATTTTCCTGAGGTCTTTTTTTAGTTTATCTATTAAAGCCGTTAAATGGCTGTTTGCCATGGACAAAGGTCTTTCGGTGTTTCCCTCTATGGTGCGACAGTTCTTAGTTTCCAAAGAATAGCTTCCATGACAGTTTTGCTGTCTTTTGTATTTTGGTAACCCCTTTTTTCTTATACTGAGGATAAGAACCCTTCTTCTGAAAAAACTTCTTGTAAGCTGTCCCAAGATTTTTAATAGCCTGCTGAGGAGAGTGCTTATTAACCTCAAGCACCCAAGGATATTGCTCCCTTTTAATAGCATTGAGCTCTTTGCGTAAGCCCTTTGATTGAAATGTATCTAAAATTTGAAGCCACACTTCATCAGATAGTAATGTTCTCGCTATACATGTCTCACATCACAGTACAAAATACATTGACGATAACTTTAACTAAAATAGATTTTTTAGAAAGTTACGATCTTATGATGGCACGGCTTAGTCTGTTACTGCCAGTTGTGACTTTTTGATCGGAAGAATTTTCTTCGTGAAAAAATTCTGACAGTTTTGCGCCAGACTCTTGACGATGAATGGCAAAAGGTGCCTAAGTAGGTGGTGGCGATGGCTTTGTTGTCGGTGTTTTAATGTTGGCATGGTGTTTGCTTAATAGGGGGTGGAGGTTGTCAATATGCTTAAAACAATCTATACCCCTCTTTCAGGGAGTGTGGCGCAAGAAAAAGTAATGGACATTATCGCAAATAACCTTGCGAATACGTCTACTGTTGGGTTTAAACAGGAGAGTGTAACTTTTAAGCAGCTTCTTCCTGAACCGTATAAAAATTATAAAAATCCACTTCCGCCTGCGAATTATAAAGTCCCTTTTGAAAAAATCATGCACTTGCACGGTAATGATGTTGATTATGTCGGTGTTTCAGGGGTCTATCGAGATCAGACTCAAGGACCTGCTATTGAAACCAAAAGTGATTTTGATTTGCTCATAGATGGCCCGGGTTATTTTCAAGTGCAGACACCAGATGGAGAACGACTTACTCGAAACGGTTCTTTTACAGTGAATGATTCTGGAGTCTTGTCAGATCAATTGGGGCATCCTGTTTTAGGTGAGCAGGGTCTTATTTATTTGAGAGGAAAGAATATGGAGGTGAATCATCTTGGTGAAATTTATCAAGATGGACAAATGGTTGATCGTTTAAAAACACTGGAAGTTTCTGATGAAAGAAATTTAGAAAGAGTTGGCTATAACCTTTATTTTCATGGCGGGGAAGAAGAAGGACTAACGAAAGCATCTCATATGAATGTGCGTCAAGGTTATGTTGAGGGTTCGAATGTGAATGTTATGCAAAATTTAACAAACATGATTGTGGCTCACAGATCGTATGAAGCGTATCAAAAAACTATTCAAAATTACGACAAAATGATGGAAAAAAGCTCAAATAGCCTAGGGGAGGTTAGAGGATGATTCGTTCGTTACACACAGCTGCGACTGGTATGGAAGCTCAACAGCTTAATATTGACACCATTGCCAACAACTTGGCCAACGTTAATACAACGGCTTTTAAGCGTTCTAGGGCTAATTTCCATGACCTTCTTTACCAAACATTAAGAGCCCCGGGACAGAGCGCAACAACAGGAACTGTTGTTCCTAGCGGTATACAGATTGGTGCGGGAACAAAGCTTTCTTCTGTTGATAAGTTATTTAAAGAAGGTTCAATCCTTGAAACCGGTAATGAGTTGGACTTTATGATTGAGGGGAAAGGTTTTTTTAGAATTCAAAAAGATGACGGTACCCTCGCTTACACAAGAGATGGGCACTTTAGTAAAGATAGAAATGGCCGGTTGGTGACCTCTGATGGCTTTCCTCTTGTTCCAGAGGTAACGATACCCCCTGGTGCTCAAAATTTTCATGTTGGTTATGATGGAACAGTGACTGTGAAAATGGCAGGTGAATCACAAGAGATAGGTCAAGTGATGGTTGCAGATTTTATTAATCCATCTGGTCTTGTGTCGTTAGGTGGTAATTATTATGCGCCGTCTCGTTCAAGTGGAGATGCTATTGTTGGGGTTCCAAATCAAAATGGGATAGGAAGAATTGGGCAAGCTCAACTGGAGAGCTCAAATATTGATATCGTTGAAGAAATGGTTAATATGATTAGTGGTCAAAGAGCCTATGAGATTAATGCGAAAGTTATTCAAACAGGTGACCAAATGTTGCAGGCGACAACAAATGTGCGTTAAATTATTGCTACTATCTTCTTTGTTTTTTGTGATGGGGTGGCATGATCCGCAGCTTGCAGATCATGTTCGTATTCCAGTCTCTTTGACTTTGAAAAACCATATAAAAATTGACCGTCCTATTGTGTATTTATCGGATATTGCTCTGTGCAAAAGCTATGATGAAGTTTGTGATGAAAGCTATGGCATAGAAATTTCACGATTAAAACATCCAGATGATAGGGTGAGAATTTCTTTGAGGGATATAGAAAAAATTCTTAATATTGAATGGCCGCAAGCTATTGTTGAATTTTCTGGGAATGCAATGACTGTTTCTGTGTCGGGGGTAGGAGTCATACCAGAGAAAAAAGATCTTATAGTTCTTTTAAACAAACATCTTCCTCGATCAGAAAAGTCTCAATTTCATGTTGAATATATCAACGCAACTAAAAAAATATGGAAAAATGATTCTTTTAACATAACGCTGGAATCAGGTTGGTGGGAGCATTATGTGCTGAGCCCTAGAAATCTGATTCTACAAACATCTTCTAAGCAAAAATTTTCTATCCGAGTTCGTTTGAAAAAAAAATGCCTTTCTTTTATGACTAAAGAAAATATGAAAAACGGTGATGAAGTTCACCCGCATCAATTTAAGAAAGAATGGGTTCGGTGCGAAACAGATCTTGTTCAAGAATTTCCTAAGAAGGTTGTTCTTAAAAATACCCTTATGCAAGGTAGATCATTAAAATATAGACATCTTATTTCTTTGTATGCGCTTAAAAGGGGAGATAGAAAAAAGGTCACTTTTCAAATGGGATCTTTAACACTTGAATCTTTTTTAATCGCTCAAGAAAAAGGAAGCCCTGGTGAGACAATTCGTTTTAAAAATATGAAAACACGAAAAACTGTATATGGAAAAATTCTTTCTGATGGTCATGTGGAGATATTATGAAGTGGTTTTTATTGATTTGGATCACAGCTGGATGTGTAAGTTCACAGGGTGTGAGAACTGTAACGTATCGAGATCCAAATCTCCTTATTAAAGGAATGCCAAAGGTTCCTGAAGTTTCATTGCAGAGTGGAATTGCTAAAGACGATGATGCTGAAATTTATGTAAAAACATCAGACGTTATGATTAAAGAAAATCACTCTGAAAATAGAGGTGGAAGCCTTTATCAGCCGAAAGATAGAAGACATGACTGGTTTAGAGATCAAGCTCCTTATCAGGTGGGTGATTCCATTGTTATTCGTATTGATCAAAATAGAGCGCGAAACTTAAAGGCTGAACAACCTGGAGACAATGAAAAAAATGAAGATAAAAAAGAAGAAAGTCTTGAAGATGAATTGTTAAAAAATTTTCCGTCTTTAGCGCCAGAACCTGACTCTGGACTTTCTGTTATTCGAAGTTTCCGTGCTCAAATTGTGTCTATAAAACCTAATGGAGATGCCGTTGTTGTTGCTCGTCGTAGCTCTAAAGCAAATAAGGATGATAGGGAATATTCTGTGAGAAGTCTTGTTTCTGCAAGGATTTTGCAAGAAGAGGATGAAATCACAACAAAGCATTTAAATGATGTGGATTTTTATGAAAACGATGGCTCTCAAGTGCTTAAGAGTCATTCTTCTGATTGGCAAGATGAGTACACATTACGTATGAGTGGATTTAATGAATCGCAATCTAAATATGCTGCTGAGCTTGAAAGCCAAAGAAAAGACTTAGATAGCGTGCGAGAAAAACTTAGAGAGCGCTTAGAGTCTTTTGGAAAAGAAAGGCGTCAAATAGCTAAAGAAAGAGACGATTTATTAGGCGATAAAAGAAAGTTTGCTGAACAAATTCAAAAATTAGAATCTGAATTGACGCAGAAAAAACAGTCTATTACAGACTTAAAGTCACAAATAAGAGAGTTGGATGAAGCTCGTCCAGGAGAGGAGCAAGATGCAGAAGATGGTGAATAGAATTTTTTTTGTCGCATGTCTGAGTGCGTTGAGCTCTGTTGTTGCTATTGGCCAGAAGGTAAGAATTAAAGATTTAGCGCGTTTAAAAGGTGTTAGAGAAAATAGGCTAACCGGTTATGGCTTGGTTGTTGGTTTGCAAGGAACCGGAGATAGTGCGGCGTCTTTGCTGGGCCAAAAAACAATGCAGCGTTTTTTAAAAAGATTTGGCGTGAGCACTGGCCCTGAAGATATTGTTGCAGGTTCTTATTCCGTGGTTTTAGTAACAACGGAATTAACTCCGTATGCTCGGATTGGTGACAAGTTAAAAGTGAATCTTTCAACCCAAGGAGATACCTCAAGTTTAGCTGGAGGTACTTTACTAAGTACGCCTTTATTAGCGGCAAACGGTGAAACATACGCAATAGCTCACGGCCAGGTTTCAGTGGGGCAAGCTGATGGCGTTGGGTCTAGGATTTTAACGGTTGCTTCGATTCCTGAAGGTGGGATTGTCGAAAAAGAGCATCTGCCTGATCTTCTAAAAGAAAAAAAATTAGAATTTTCTTTGAAGGACCCTGATTTTTCAACAAATCATGCGATGACAAAAGCTATTAATCTTCATTTTAAAGGGTTTTATGCAAGATCTCTTGATATTCGTGGTGTTGAAGTTTTAGTGCCAGAACATTTTCAAGATGACCCTATTCACTTTCTGTCTCGGTTGGAAAAAATTCAAGTGGACGTTGATCAAAAAGCAATTGTAATTATCAATGAGCGAACGGGTACTGTTGTGATGGGGCATCAAGTTAAAATAGATCCAATAGTGATTTCTCATGGGGACTTGTCGCTTAAAATAGGTGAGGACCCTTCGGTGGGAATAGGAAAAATTGATGGCAGTGATGTTGCAACGCTTATGGATGGCTTGAATGCTTTTGGAGCAAGGTCGGTTGATCTTGTGAGTATTTTGCAAGCGATTGATGCGGCTGGAGCTCTGCGTGGTGAACTCAAGTTAATTTAAGGAGGGGTAGGTGGAAATTACCCAGTTAGGTTCTCTTCAGCGTGAACAAAAAATACAAAAACAACGTTCTGAGTTGCATGAAAAAACAGCGGAAATCGAGAAGGTCTCAGAGGAGTTTGCCTCTATATTTATGGAGCTAGTTGTTGATGCTATGAGGTCAACAGTACCGGAATCAGGACTGATAGATGGCGGGAATGCTGAAGAAATTTACCGTTCTCTTCTTGATTCGGAATATTCAAAGCAGCTTGTGACAGGCCCTGGCAAGAAACTTGCAGAAGATCTTAAGAAACAACTTTTAGCAAGACAGGGCGGCACGCAATACGGATTGCGTGAAACCTAGGTATCGTAGACAATGATTTGTAGAGAGATTAAAGGAGGTTCTTATGAGCTTAGATCGAATTTCATCAACAAAGACGCAGGGTGGTGAAGCTCTTCGTGATGTTCAGTCTTCTCGCGCCAAAGAACAAGACAAAAGAGGAGTTGGAGCGACCGATTCCACTGCGCAAGGTGTTGGGGTTCAATTGTCAAATGGAGCTAGAGAGCTTCAGGCTGCTCATCAAAAGGCTTATGACATAGCGATGGCAACGCCTGATGTTAGAGAATATAAAATAGCTTCTTTAAAAGAAAAAATTAAAAATGGAACCTATAAAGTCGATGCTGGAAAAGTTGCGGATGGTATGCTTCGAGAGGCTATTAAAGATAAAATAGCAGCGGAGTTTGGCGGATGAAAACAGAGCAAGCGGTGAAGAGTCTTTTGAAAATGCAGAAAAATTTAGAGAGCGCATTTAAACAGTGTCATGAGTTGTCTGCTGTGATGAAACAAGAGCACCGTGCGATTTCTGTTCATAATCTTAATGAAGTGGAGGCTCTTGTTTCTCAAAAAGAGTCTTCTGCTGATGCTTTGCAAACAGTTGTTCAAGATCTTTTAGCGGATTTGCTTGCTTTAGGTGAAGATGCTTTGCCGGAAAGGTTTGAGCTTTCGTTAGGGTTGAAAATTTTTGAGCATATAGAAGCAGCTCTGTTTGATGATGATTTGCAGTCTAAGACAGCGCGTTATCTTCTGCGAGAATGCCGTAAAGACTTAGAGCAGGTACTAGAAGTAGCAGATCGTTTGCGTTTTGATATACATCAAAATATGGTGGTTTTAGAGCGTATGATGGACCATCATCAAGAAAGTTACCGGTTTTGGCAAACAATCGCTGCAGAAGAAGGATCTCAATATGGAGATCGTGGTGAGAAGCAATCGAGTGGTCATTGTTCACAACTTGTTGTGAAAGTATAAATTATGGGCGGTCTTTTCCATACATTGGGCCTTGGATCAGAGTCTTTATATGCAAATCGACAGGGTGTCGATACAGCGTCTCATAATATTGCAAATGCTCAAACAGAGGGTTATTCCCGGCAAAGGTTGATGCTTGAAACTCGAGAAGCGACCTGGCAACGAGGAAATTTAATTGGGAATGGTGTATTTGTTCGTGACGTAGAAAGATCTCATAACAAGTATATTGAGGCTCAACTGAATCGAGCTAAAAGCCAATTCGGAGCCAGTGAAGAACGTAATTCTATGTTAAAAAATGTTGAGTCTGTTTTTAGTCCTGAATTGAATGCGTCTGTGAGTGATGAGTTAACAGCTTTTTTTGGTGCTGTTCAGGTATTAACAACATATCCAGATGATTTAAATACAAGAACTCAGTTACAAGAGCTTGCTCAAAATGTCACGTCATCTTTTCGTAGAGTAAATAGTGAATTGGTTGGGCTTCAAAAAAACATAGATGATAAAGTCATGCATATGACGACTGAAATGACGCAACTCACCAAACAAATTGCTTCTTATAATATTCAGATAAAGCAGCTTGAAGTCGGAGAGGCTACCCAGGCAAACGATCTTAGAGATCAAAGAGATATGGCTATTCGTTTGTTGAGTGAAAAAGTCGATATTCATTACTATGAAGATCAAAATGGGATGGTTACGATTCGAGGTCCAAAAGAGATCACTATTGTTGACCGAGGCCATGCGTCAAAATTTTCAGTGACGAAAAGTGAAAAGCATCATCCTTGGGCAGATGTGGTGATTATTCCTCCAGAGGGGACAAGGAGTCAAGCTGTTGGAGATGCGATTGAAGGGGGAAAACTTTCCGGGTTAATGGAGGTTCGTGATCAAGTGCTGGAGAAACTTGTTGAGCAAAACGATAAGCTTGCTTATACATTTTCAAATAAATTTAATGAAATTCACCGACAAGGTTTTGGTGTTGGTGATTATCGAGAAACTCAAGGCCGGGACTTTTTTGAGGGTGTTGGTGATGTTAAAGGCGCGGCGCGTGAAATACGCTTGAGTGATATTGTTCAGACATCTACAGATGCGATTTCGATAGCAAGTACGTCGGCTTCTTCTGGAGATAATGTTGTTGGTAATATGTTGTTACGGCTCAAGGATTCTGCTGTTTTAGAGGGGGATGCAACGTTTCAGTCTTATTATGCGAATATGATTGGGACACTGGGTATTCAGGCTGCTCGAGCTGAACATATGCTGGAAGCTGATAAGGTTCTCCAGGGAGATTTGCAATCTAGGCGTGAAGCTGTGTCAGGAGTTTCTCTTGATGAAGAGGCTGCAAATATGATTCGTTGGCAGACGTCGTTTACGGCTTCTTCAAAGGTGATTACAACTGTGGATGAAATGCTTGAAACAGTATTGCGCCTGAAAAGATAAGGGTAAAAGATGAGAGTGTCTGAAAGAATGCGGTATGATACAGCGATTTCTCGAGTGGAGAAGTCGAAAGATCGAAACTTAAAATCTTTAGATGTCCTTTCTTCTCAAAAAAGAATTAATAAACTTCGTGATGATGCAGTGGGTGCGTCTCAAGCTATTCAGGTGAAAGATGCGATTGCTGAGCTAGAGAGCTTTGAAAAAAATATCGATTTCTCAAACGGTTTTCTGCAGACGACAGAATCAGCTCTTTCTCAGATGTCTGATCGCTTAATCCGAGCACAAGAGCTTGCTATTGCTATGTCTAACGATAGCTATGGTCCAGAAGCAAGGCAAGCAACCTCGAGAGAATTGAATGAAATTACACAAGAAGTTGTGAGGTTAGGTAATGCGTCGTTTGGTGGGCGTTATGTTTTTTCAGGATTTCGATCATCAACCCCTCCTATCTCAGACGATGGGTCTTACATGGGCGACGATGGTGTTATTTATCTTCAGGTTGAAAATGGCGTGTTTCAAAAGATAAATCTTCCCGGTCGACAAGTCTTTCAAGTCGATGAGGACGAACAATCTCAAGGTCATGGTAATATGCTAGATATGCTTCAAGTTCTTAAAGAAGGTATGGAGCAGAATGATAAGCATTCTATGTATACTGGAATTGAGGAAATGAAGTTTCACTTGAACCGGCTTACAAGTTTGCAGGCAAGTGTTGGTGCTGTTTCAAACGCTCTTGAAAGCGCTCAGAGACGTGTGGAGTTTGATAAAGAGGCAAAAACATCACGCCTTTCTGATTTGGAAGATGCAGATGTTTATGAAGCGACCTCTGAATTCAAGCGTACAGAGAGTGTGCTGCAGAGTACGCTTCTGGCGGCAAACAAATTGTTGCAGCCGTCGTTGTTGAATTTTTTGCAATGATGGTCACGAGTAGGGGGGTCATGTGCTAGTCCTGACACGGAAAGTTGGGGAAGGAATCGCGATCGGTGATGACGTGAGAGTTGTTGTCATGCAAGTTAAGGGTAAGCAAGTGCGTTTGGGTATAAAGGCAGATGCAGGCACTTCGGTGCATCGTGAAGAGGTGTACCAACGTATACAAGATGAGAATTTGGTTGCCTCAAAATTAAACCAAGACCATTTGTCATCAGCTTGTCATATTTTTGAAAAAAGCGCTGTGAATGATGTTGCGTCCGGGGTTTTGAGGACTCGTAAGAAGCTTTCGCGGCACTCGAAAGCAAGTTAGTTGTGAGTTGGCCTTGCTGGAATCATCCACAGCAGGTTAGAATAGAATGAGAACTAGGGTGTATTAGAAATGGGGGGCCGTCTTGCTAAAAGTCAAGACCACTCGATTTGGTGAGATTGAAGTCGAAGAAGCGTCGATGCTTGAACTCCCCCATGGGTTGGTTGGGTTTCCAGAGCTCAAGCGCTACATATTGCTGGACCACGAACAAGACTCGCCTTTTAAATGGCTGCAGTCTCTGGATGATGGTGCTATTGCATTTGTTTTGATGAACCCTTTGTTGTTTAAGCCTGACTATTCTGTTGAGGTCACGGACGCAGAGGTGTCTGATCTTGATCTTGAAGATGAGGCTGATGCAGTGGTTTCTGTGATTATCACAATGCCGAATAACCCGCAGAATATGACTGCGAATTTAAAGGCTCCTGTGGTTTTCAACCTTAAGAATAGACATGGTAAGCAAATCATCTTAAATGATGCGCGATATACGACTCGTCACAGTGTTCTTGAGGAAATGAAGAAGCACAATATTGAGACAGAGCAGGCTCAACAAACTGTTGAGCAAGCTCGAGACTCTCATGAAAGCGCAGCATCTTCTGACGAAGACGCATCACAAAGTGGATGATGCAGAGTCAGTAGGGCGCCCTGTCGCAGGATGTGGGCGGTAGCCCAGTTCGCATTCCAATGAAGTGAGATACAAGCGCTCTATAAGCCAGTAGGTTGCCTCTTTGCGGCATGTGTGGAATTTTTGAGTTCCGACTTGGCGTACGGGTACTAAACCGCGAACTGTTGAGCAAACAAAAGCTTCATCAAATCGAGGAAGCTCGTCGCTGGATATAATTGTTTCATGAGCGCCTATTCCAGCATTCTCAAGAAGAGACAGGATTCTTCTGCGGGTAATCCCCTCAAGAATGCCTGAGTGCAAAGAGGGGGTCGCTATTTCGATTTGGTCTCCGTGGCGACCTATAAAGAAAATGTTTGCCGTGCTTGCCTCTGTGACTTCCTGAGCTCCGTTCACCCAAAGGACATCTTCAAATTTCTGCTGTTTTGCTTTTCTTACGGCGACACGACTGGCGACATAGTTTCCTGTCTTAGCGCTAGGCTGGCGTTTCGTGATCTCTGAGCTTACTTTTTGAAGGGCGATTCCTGTGCTGTAGATCTCAGGGGAAGTCGACAGCGCTGCGGCTGCGTAAATCATTCTTTGTGGGCAAAGCTTCTCATTGGCGTGTAGCTGAAGACCGAGTCCGCTAGTAACGACGAGCCTTATGGATGCTTTCGGTGCTTGGAGCTGTGATGCGATGGCTTCAAGCTCAAAAGCAAACTCTTCGTCTCGCCAAGGTATGTCGATCCCAAATCGTTCTGCAGATGAACGTAGCCTTGTAAGATGTTGAGGGATGTCGAGAACTTTTGAGCCAAAGGCCACAAATGTCTCGAAGATGTTTTCTCCAAATAAGAAGCCTCTGTCTAAAGCTGATATTTGGGCGTCATCCGCTTTTGTGATGACTCCATTGACTGAAACAATCGCCATTGAAACCTCTTGTCCTTGTCACAGAACTGTTGTAAGTTCACGCGTCTTATTGTCGCGTACAGACATTAGTGGAGGTTCTGTCGTGGAGTCAATCGAATCGAAAAAAGTTCATTTGGTATCCTTAGGTTGTGCTCGGAATCGTGTGGATTCTGAAGTGATGTTAGGCACGTTATTCGGTGAGGGCTGGGCTCATGAAGCTGAGCCAGAGAACGCTGACGTAATGATTGTGAATACTTGTGGTTTTATTCAGGCTGCTAAGGAAGAAAGTGTTGATACAATTCTTTCTCTTGCGGAGCATAAGAAGCAGAATCCAGACGCTCGACTGGTGGTCGCAGGCTGTTTGACGCAGCGTTACAAAAGTCAGCTTGTTCAAGCGATGCCGGAAGTTGATCTATTTGTAGGAACGGACGAGTTTCCTCGTCTTGCTGAGCTTTTAGATAAAAAACGTGCAAATTCTGATGAGAAGCTCTTTGCGAGAAGAACAAAGTATCTCTACGAAGATAATGCTCCTCGTATTAATACTTTGATGAAAGGTAGTGCGTGGGTCAAGGTTGCTGAAGGTTGTCAGCATAATTGTTCATTTTGTATTATTCCGGCGATTCGAGGTCCCTTGCGTTCTCGAAAAGTTGAAAGTGTTGTTGCTGAGGTTAAAAACCTTGTCGACGATGGTGTTGTGGAAATTAATTTAATTGCTCAAGATCTTGCGGCTTACGGCAGAGAGCAAGGTCAAGATCTTCTTGTTCCGCTGCTTCGTGAGCTTGTAACAGTAGAGGGTTTGAAGTGGATTCGTCTTCTTTACGTCTACCCAGAGCATATTTCGGATGAATTTCTTGAAGTGTTTGCCAGTGAAGAGAAGATTGTAAAATATCTTGATATCCCTGTTCAGCATGCGTCAAATCGCTTGCTTGAAAAGATGAATCGTGGCGTCACGCAAGAGCAAATTCGAACATCTATTGAAAAAGTGCGCAAGGCTGCCCCTGATACAGCGATTAGGACAACTGTGATGGCTGGCTTTCCAGGTGAAACAGACGCAGATTTTGAGCAGTTGCAAGCTTTTGTCCAGGATATGAAGTTTGACCATTTGGGTTGCTTTGCTTATTCAAAAGAAGAGGGAACGGTCGCTGGCCGTATGCAAGATCAAGTGGACCCTGAAGTTGCTCAAGAAAGAGCTGAGAAAATCATGGACATCCAACGAGAGATTTCTTCTGATAAATTAAAGCGTTGGGTTGGCACTGATCAGCAGGTTCTGATGAAAGGCCCTTCCGAGCAGAGTGAGCTACTATGGGAAGGACGTATGAGTTTTCAAGCCCCAGAGGTTGATGGTGTTGTCTTTATTAACGACGGTCACCCTCAGCCAGGAACAATCCAGACGGTTCGAATTACCGAAACTCACGATTATGATCTTGTTGGTCACATTATTGACTAATGTTAGCGGGTTAGTTGTGCTCCCAGGTGAAATTGGCCGCTAAAAGAGCACCCCCTTGTTGTGAGGGGGTCACTCCAAAGTTTGCGTAAACGTTGTGTGAAGATGTTGATGCAATGTTTACGTCAAACATCGGTGAAAAAACAACGTAAGATCCTAAGGCGCTGCCAACAATAAATCCTAGTGAAGCTCCCTGAGCGATATAGTCAAGGCTGTTGGTTGAATTGTTTGACCCAATGCTTAAACCCATGATAGCAGCTCCCATTGCAGCTCCAAATGCAGTAGAGTAGCCGGCTGTAATAAACAAATCCTGGAAACGCTGCTCCATATTCTGGCTGTGAGCCGGACTCGCGAGAGCTCCAAGAAGCGTGATGACCACAAATATTTTTTGAATTTTTGCCATGAGACCCTCATATAGTAATGTGTGATTTCTCTAGTTTAACAAGAGTTTGTTAGATTCGTGTCTTTACTGTGTAAGAATGGTCTGTTTTTTAAGATTTTTGAATAAAAAAGAGGTTTTTAAGAGGTCGTAGATGTCTTTTGCCTTGTATGGATTTCGTCTGAAATAGAATTTCACCTACTGGGTTGTAGTCTTTTTTGATACAAAGTCATTGATTTTTCCAGCTAGAAAGGATATGAGATGCTGGCGGCTGGAACTTCTATCTCCTGTCCAAACTCAAGATGCTGTCAGTACAACGATATGATAGCGCCGCCCCTGTTTTTCCAAAGCAGGTGCACAGTCAACCCTAATGAAGTGAGTAAAGCTCATGGCTCAGGATGCCAATCCAAAGACAGTTCAGGAAGAGAAGACTCCCCAAGTCATCGATCTGAACGAAATCAAGCTCCGTCGTATATCTGATTTGACTCAATTCGCACGAGATTTTGGTGTTGTTGGTGCAAGTGGTATGCGTAAACAAGAACTTATTTTCTCACTGCTTCAAGCTCAGTCTGAGCGTGGTGGTGTGATTTATGGTTCAGGAGTTTTAGAAACTCTCCCAGATGGTTTTGGATTTTTGAGAGCTCCAGATTATAACTATCTTCCGGGACCGGATGATATGTATGTCTCACCATCTCAGATTCGTCGTTTTAATCTAAGAACCGGTGATACTGTTGCGGGGCAAATTCGACCGCCTAAAGAAAGCGAACGTTACTTTGCTTTGCTGAAGGTGGAAAAAGTAAATAATGAGCCAGCTGATCAGGATATGGACAAGATTATTTTTGATAATCTGACTCCTCTTTATCCAATGGAAAAATTCAATCTTGAATTCAATCCTAAGATTTATGCGACTCGTATTATTGATATGCTTGTTCCAATTGGAAAAGGTCAACGATCTGTGATTGTGGCTCCTCCAAGAACAGGTAAGACAGTCTTGATTCAGCAAATTGCTGCTGCGATTGAACGCAATCACCCTGAAGTTGTTTTGATCGTTCTTCTTATTGACGAACGCCCAGAAGAGGTGACGGATATGGAGCGTTCAGTTAAAGGTGAAGTGATTAGTTCGACTTTTGATGAGCCTGCTCAGCGTCACGTTCAGGTTGCTGAAATGGTTATTGAAAAAGCGAAGCGCCTTGTTGAACACAAGCGTGATGTGGTGATTCTTTTAGATTCCATCACAAGACTTGCAAGAGCTTATAACTCAGTGGTTCCTCCGTCTGGAAAGATCCTTTCAGGTGGTGTGGACTCAAATGCTCTTCATAAACCAAAGAGATTTTTTGGCGCAGCTAGAAACGTTGAAGAAGGTGGTTCTTTAACCATTATCTCAACAGCGCTAGTTGATACGGGCTCTCGAATGGACGAAGTGATCTTCGAAGAATTTAAGGGTACGGGTAATATGGAGCTTCACCTTGACCGTAAAATGGTTGAGAAACGAGTTTTTCCTGCGGTTGATTTGAACAAGTCGGGAACTCGTAAAGAAGAATTATTACTGCCGAAAGATATTTTGAACCGTATGTGGATTTTAAGAAAACTATTGCAGCCGCTGAGTCCTGTCGATGCAATGGATTTTTTGTTAAACAAATTTGAAAAAGCCAAAACAAACTCAGAGTTTGTTGATTCAATGAATGGCTAATTTTTAAGGAGTCAATTATGAAAGCAGATATTCATCCAGAATTTAACCTCGCTGAAGTAAAGTGTGCTTGTGGTAATGAGTACAAGGTTCATTCTGTGAAAAAAGAAATCAGTATTGAAATTTGTAGCAACTGTCACCCGTTCTACACTGGAAAGCAAAAACTTATTGATACAGCTGGTCGTATCGAGAAGTTCCAACGTAAGTACGGACGCAAGTAATTTCTTGTTGTACAATACTGTCGCTTGAGTGCCTTTTTTTAGGAGGCAGCTTGAGCGGCAGTTTTTTTATGCATTTTTTGATTTAAGGGAAAGCATGTTTGATAAATTAGAAACAATTGAGCTTCGTTTTCAGGGTTTAGACGATGCGCTTTCCCAGCCGAATATGACCGGTGCGGAACTGACAAAATTGACAAAAGAGCGAGCTGAACTCGAACCTCTTGTGATTGCATATCGACGTTATCGGGATATGCAATCACAATTGATGGACTGTCAAGAGATGCTAGAGTCTGATGACGCTGAGATGAAAGACCTCGCAAAAGGTGAGGCTCTTGAGTTGGAGTCTGCGCTTAAGCAGCTTGAGTATGATGTCAAAATTATGATGTTGCCTTCAGATCCTGCTGATAAAAGTGATGTTATCGTTGAGATCCGAGCGGGAACAGGCGGGGATGAGGCAGCTTTATTTGCAGGTGATCTTTTGCGTATGTATGGACGCTATGCAGAAAGACAGGGCTGGAAAGTTGAAGAGTTAAGTCGAAATGCTTTGGCGCTAGGCAACGGTGTGAAAGAAGTTGTCTTATCCATTAAAGGTGCGCAGGTTTATAGTCGTTTGAAATTTGAAAGTGGTGCGCACCGTGTGCAGAGAGTTCCTCAAACGGAGTCTCAAGGTCGTATTCACACAAGTGCTTGTACGGTTGCTGTTCTTCCAGAGGTCGAAGATGTTGATATCGAAGTCAATCCAAGTGATTTGCGTATTGACACCTATCGATCGAGTGGTGCAGGAGGCCAGCACGTGAATACAACGGACTCCGCTGTGCGAGTGACGCACATTCCGACAGGGCTTGTTGCTGAATGCCAGGATGGCCGTTCACAGCATAAAAATAAAGAGAAAGCTTTGAAGGTTTTGCGTAGCCGACTGTATGAGCATGCTCGTATTGAAAGAGAAAGCGCTCTGCAGGCAGAGCGACGCAGTTTGGTGGGATCCGGAGATCGTAGCGAAAGGATTCGCACTTATAACTTTCCTCAAGGTAGAATGACAGACCATAGAATCCAACTCACTTTATATAAATTGGATGCTGTGATGGATGGTGACTTAGATGAAATTTTGGATGCGTTAGGTGCGCATCATACTGCTGAGTTGTTGAAGGAGACGCAAGTTTGACAACTTGGAATGTTCAGACCGTTATGACGTGGTCTATGAACTATTTAAAAGAACGAGGTTTTGAAAATCCTCGTTTGGATGTTGAGACTCTTTTGTCGTACGCGCTTCAGGTGAATCGTATTCAGCTTTATATCGCTTATGATCGCCCTATGTCGATTGAAGAGCGAGACTGTTTTCGGTCTTTATTGAAAGAAAGAGGGCAAGGAGTTCCAGTTGCCTACCTCGTTGGGTTGAGAGAATTTATGGGATTAGATTTTAGAGTAAGTCCTGAGGTTCTTATCCCTCGTCCTGATACAGAAACCCTTGTTGAACTTTTACTTGAACGCGTGGAAGACAAAGAGATTAAGGTTCTGGATATTGGTGTGGGAAGTGGTTGTGTAGGGCTTTCTCTTCTCCACCTAAAACAGAAGTGGCAATTGACTGGGTGGGATGTCAGCGCAGCGGCACTGAAAATTGCTACTGAGAATGCAGAAAAACATCAAGTCAGTGACCGAGTTACGTACCTTAATATGAGTGCACTTGAGCGAGCGAATTGGGCTGCAGGTTCTTGGGATGTGATTGTGAGCAATCCTCCTTATATTGCAAATGATGAATTTCAAGATCTTTGTGATGATGTCCGGCAATACGAACCACATGAAGCTTTGTTTGCTGACAATGATGGGCTGAGGTTTTATCAAATATATGCCGATTGTGCTTTTGATGCGCTGCGTGACAATGGAATCTTAGCTGTTGAAATTGGTTGGAAACAAGCTGAACGTGTGCAAACCTTGCTAAAGAAGCAGGGCTGGAGCAAGATTGAAGTGATTCCTGATTTAGCTGGAAGAGATAGAGTCATTTGTGCAACCAAAGGGTTAGGCTTTCATGCAGAAAAATCATGAGATTTTATATTTAAAGCGTTTTGGGCTTTTTTTTCTTAGTGCCTTTTTCATTTGTTTTTTAATTTCTAATCTTTATCGCGCCGTACTGTTCCCTGTTGGATTCGGTTTTTTTCTCACGTATTTATTGATGCCGCTTGTTGAAAAGCTGGAACAAATTCGGCTTCCTCGAATGACGGTAGCTTTATGTGCAATGTCAGTCGCTGTGTTTAGTATGAGTCTCATTTTAACGCGTTTACTGCCTGTTATTTATTTAGAGCTTTCTCAGATTATTATTCTGGCTCCTTCGGCTTATCATACAGTTATTGAACAATGGATTCCTTCACTGCGAAACTTTGTGATTGAGCTGGGGTTTATGGATGCAGCTGGTTTTGACGAGTGGTTTGCGACTTCAGGAGTGCCGGGGCGGATGACAGCGCAACTTGAAGGTGCAGCTGCAACAGTGTGGCGCGGAGCTCCCAAGATACTAACTTTGGTGATGCATATCATCTTAACGCCTGTTGTTGTCTTTTTTATGCTTCTTCATTATGAGCGTATTCTTACGTTTTTTCGTATGGCTGTTCCTGTTGATTTGAAGCCAGGTGTTAGCCGTGTGATGGACGTTGTTCATCGCACTCTACAAGATGTCATTGGAAGCCACATGACGATTGCCTCGATTGTTGCTGCTATGTATGTGGTTGGGTTTTCAGTGATTGGATTTAGCTCACCTGTCGCTATTGGCTTGATGGCTGGTGCCTGTCGTGTCGTACCTTATCTCGATATTTTTGTAGGTGGTGCTCTCTGTCTGTTGGTGATTTTATCGGATTTTTCAGGATGGTGGCAGCTTATAGAGGTTGTTATTGTGTTTGCTGTTGTGCAATCTATTGACGGAATGTTAGTGACGCCACGTGTTGTTGGAGGCAGATTTGGGCTCCATCCACTCGTTGTTATTGTGAGTGTTCTGTCATTTGGGAGTGTCTTCGGCTTTTGGGGGGTGTTGATGACGATTCCAACTGTGGCTATCTGTGTTGCGTTGGTTCGTGAGTTTTGGCCTCTCTATAAAACATCGTCTCTCTATCGAGGGATCGGTGAGAATAGATGAAGTAAACATTTATATATGGTTAGCTTGCGTGAACCTAGTTGCAAACTGTTATGGAACGCGATAACCTCAGCCAGAGTTATTACTGCGATTTTTGACCAAAGTCTTCGATCGTGTCGTGATAAAGATGACTGTGGCCTTAATAAAAGTTGGTGAGGGGCATGTTTCAAAACAACACTCAAAGGCCGCCTGATATTGGTTCTATTCGCCATGTTGCTATCATCATGGATGGCAATGGTCGATGGGCAAAGCTTAGAGGGAAACCGAGAGTTTGGGGTCATAAGTGCGGTGTTGAAAGTGTGCGTTCGGTCGTTGAAGGTGCAGGAGAGGCTGGTCTTGATCATCTTACGCTTTTTGCTTTTAGTGACGAAAACTGGCAGCGACCGGCTATTGAAGTTCAAGCGATCTTGGGGCTGCTCGATACTTATCTATTAAAAGAAGCTGAAAATTTGAGGCGTCATGGTGTGCGCTTGCAAGTGGTTGGAGATACCTCACGTCTTCCTGAAGCAACTCAAAAGCACCTCGCCCACACGATTGGTGATCTGCAGGGTGGTTCTGGTTTAACTCTGAATGTTGCTGTTAGTTACGGAAGCCGTAGTGAAATGACGGATGCATGTCGTCGTATGGCTTTAGATGTTCAAAAAGGGGTGTTAAGCCCTGAACAAATAACAACTGAGATGATGTCGAAATATCTTTGGACTGCAAATATACCTGATCCAGACTTGCTTATCAGAACAAGTGGTGAGCAAAGGCTTTCGAACTTTTTGTTGTGGCAATCTGCGTATACAGAATTTTTATTTGTTGAGAAACACTGGCCCGATTTTCGAAAGAGCGATCTGTTTGATGCGTTGCTTGAGTTTCAGAGAAGAGATAGACGTTTTGGAAAAGTCAAAGAACTCTCCAAGAAAAATACAAGAGCGAGTTTAGAATGTTAAAAACTCGGATTTGGACTGCGGTTATTTTGTTGCCGCTTATACTATCGATTTTAATAGCAGGTAGTGCTTTGCAGGCCGGAATCCTTATGGGGGTTGTTGTTGTGTTTGTGAGCTATGAGCTCGGACGTATGCTAAGCCTACCTTTGGTCTTACAGACAGATGAATTGTGCGTTGCGACTTGTTTGTTTTCGATTGCTGGTGGATTTGGAGTGTTCGCGCTTGGTGCGATTGAACACGGTATTGCATCGTTCTGGCTGCTTTGGGCTGTGTTGATGGCTGTGTGCTGCTTATGGCCTGGTGATGTCAGGCAAAAAGTAGCGCGTATGCTTATTACAACCTTTTCAGGAGTTTACTGTGGTGGTGGTTGGTTAGCTATGTGGCATCTGTACATGCTCTACCCCCGTGCTAGTGGTCTGATTTTAATGATGACTGTTGTTATTGTGACAGATTCTGCTGCTTACTTTGGTGGTACAAAATGGGGGCGACGAAAATTAGCGCCAACATTATCTCCAGGTAAAAGCTGGGAAGGTTTCTGGTGTGGTATTGTTGCTAGTGTTGTTGGAGCGGTTCTGTGTAATTTTGCTTACGGCGAGATGTTCGGATCGATGCACTTTATAGCTATGCTTGGTATTTGCGGAGCGAGCGCTGGAGTTGTCGGAGATTTGATTGAATCTGCTCTTAAAAGATATGCGGGCGTGAAAGATGCGGGGAACTTACTGCCAGGCCATGGTGGTTTTTTAGACCGATGTGATGCGGCGATGTTTGCGGCTCCGGTATTTGTAGCGCTTCTACAAAACTTTTCCTGAAATGAAGAGGTTGGTGTGGAGTGGATGAGTCATCCGGTAGTGGCTATGGCTGTTATGATCGGATTATTGGTAGCGGTGCATGAACTCGGTCACTTTATCGTAGGGCGCTTATGTGGAATTGGTGTTGAGACTTTTTCCATTGGTTTTGGGCCAGCGATTATAAAATTTAAACATCAATACACAGAATACCGACTTTCATGGCTTCCTTTGGGTGGTTATGTCCAATTTGCAGGTATGCTTCCAGGTGAGCCAGTACCCAAACACTTTGAGGGAAAGGACATGGCAAGCGCTTCCCCACTTGCTCAAGCAGCAACTCTTATTGCTGGGCCTTTTGCTAATGTGATCCTTACATTTTCAGTGTTTTGGTTTATGGGATTTCAAGGAGTCGAGCACCGTCCTTCTATTGTAGGCGAGGTTCGTCCTGGTTCTCCAGCTGATGTTGCAGGCCTGTTTTCTGGGGACCATCTCACAGCTATCGCAGGTCAAAAAGTTCATACTTGGGATGACCTTCAGAAAGCTGTGCGGGCTCATAAAAAGGGCAGTCTATCTGTTAGTTGGTTACGTGATGATGAGCTTATGCAGGCCGATATTGAACCAGAAATGACACCAGAAGGGTTGAAGTTACTGGGGGTTTCTTATGGCTTTCTTCCTGCTGTTGTGACTGTTTTGCCGCAGAGTGTAGCACAGATGTCAGGTCTACAGACAGGTGCTGAGATTCAAGAGATTCGTTGGAATGAAGGTTCTCGTGAAGTGACTCGTTGGTCTGATCTTGGGGTTGCTGTTTTTGAAATGTACCAGAAAAAAATTGTAGATTTTCAAGTTTTTACAAAACAAGGGCAGACATTTCAGCTTCAAGCATCCTTTCCGCAGGCGGTTGAAGAAGGTGTTCGAGGACGAGAGCGACTTCTACAGGTTCTTGGGTTGCAAGATAGTCAGCTGACGGTGGAAGAAATTGGTCAGCATAAAGAGCTCTTACAGAAAGACGTCTTGTTGGAGCTAGACGGCCACAGGGTTGAAGATTTATTTGCTGTGCATAAGTTTTTGAGGAATCAAGAAAAGCAGGATATAGAAGCAAAGGTTCTACGTAAAGGGGAAGAGGTCCTCGTCCGGTTGCACTTAAAGCCATTGGATATTCAACTTCCTGAGGGTGTGAAAACTCTCTATGTTTTAGATGCCGTCTTTTATGGGGAGCTTCTTGAGCCTACAAAATATACAGAGCAGTATCCAGCGTTTGCAGCGTTGGGTTACGCAGGGCAACGAACTTGGCAAACTGGAGTGACTCTGGTAGAGAGTCTCGTGGGTCTTGTCACAGGTCAGGTTCCTATGCAGGCGCTAGGAGGGCCGATTTTAATAGCGAAGGTTGCAAGTGATTCTGCTCAAGCAGGACTCCAGGCTTTTTTACTTTCACTTGCTCTTATTAGTATGAATTTGGCTGTTTTAAATATGCTACCTATACCTCTATTGGACGGTGGAAAACTGACAGTTGTATGTTTAGAGGTGTTAACAGGTGGCCCTTTGAGTGATGAAGTTCAAGAAGGTATTCAAAGAGTGGGTTTTGCTTTGGTTGTCTCTTTGATGGTGTTGGCTTTTTATAATGATGTGAGTCGCTTTTGGGTGGCTTTGATTCGCTAGGTGAAGAAATTGGATCTTTTTGTTGATACAACCCTTTATGGGTACGGAATTGCTGGTGTGAAAAAAGGTGAGGTAGATCCTTGTTTTTTAGAGATTGACGTTGAAAAACGTGGATCTGGTGTTGGTGGCCAGCTGCAAAAAATTTTAAATGATCACGGTATTGTGTGGCGCGATGTTGAGCATATTTATATTTCATCAGGCCCAGGTTCTTTTACAGGTATTAAAGTAGGGTTGTCTTGGGCGTATGGAGCGCAAAAAGGATGTGAGCATAAGCTGAAGCTTGCTCCGTATTCTGGGCTGCAGATGGTGACTCAACAGAGCGCTGCTGATCAGTTGTTCATTCTTCCTTCCACTCGTTCGAGAGGTTTTGCAGCTCAGCAAGGCGTAGAGCCAAAGCCTATTGATTGTGAAACGTTTGAAGCAACGGGGCAAAAAATATCTATTATTGGGCAATGGCCTGAGTTTGAAGAGATGCACCCAGAGGCTATAGTTTTAGATAGGGAGACTGTTTTGTCTCAAAGCTTGAAAGCGGCAATTCAAAGCCGTGCAAGGATTTCAGTTGAGTCTAACCCTCAGGCGCGATACATGCGACGATCTACTGCAGAGGAGAATTTAAAATGATGACAAAAAGAGTGGGCGGTGCGGTTTATATCCTTCCTAACCTTCTAACGACGGCAAATTTATTTTTTGGTTATTACTCAATTATCAAAGCTATCTCAGGAGACTTCGTTTGGGCCTCAGCCGCCATTTTTCTTGCTGCTGTTTTTGATATTCTAGATGGACGTGTGGCTCGACTAACACAAGGGACAAGTGAGTTTGGTGTTCAGTATGATTCGCTGTGTGATGTGATCTCCTTTGGTTTTGGTCCAGCTATTTTAATGCACCAGTATTCTTTGCAAAACATGGGAAGAATGGGGTGGGTAATCTGTTTTTTGTATTTAGCGGGTGGTGCCTTACGATTGGCTCGCTTTAATGTGCAAAGCTCAATTGGGAAAGCGAATGGCGATTTTACTGGTTTGCCGATTCCAATGGCAGCGTTGATCCCAGCAAGTTTTGTTGCGGCAATGGAAGAGCTTCGTCAGACTTCAGCTGGTGAAATTCCTCAGCATGTCCTAGACGCTCTTTTGAACCCAAATTTTATCCATTGGTTTTTAGTGGCAATGGGTGTTGCATTGCCGTGTTTGATGGTGAGTAATATTTCTTACCGTTCTCATAAAACGTTAAGGATTTCAGGGCTTGGTGCGTTTCGTTTGCTTGTGAGTATGGTGGCTTTATTAGGTCTTATTGCGTACCAACCTGCTCTAGTTGGGTTTGTTTTACTTTTTTCTTATGGTTTAAGTGGTGTTGGAGAATGGGCTGTGGGTTGGAGAAAAGCAGCTGAAGAAGAGGACATCTTTCAATCACTCGAGGGTGGCGTCCGTATGGAGCCTGCTGAGTTATATCCAGACCCTCGTAATCAAGATGAACCTGAATAGTCTGAAGTCAGATTCGAGAGCCCTGATGTGAGGGCTTTCTTTTTATGAAAAGAAAATGATGACAATAAAAATAGCTATAGTTGGGGCAACAGGAGCTGTCGGGCGCCAAATGTTGTGTGAGCTTGAGCAGTTAGCTGTTTCTTTAGGCCGTAAAATTGAACTGGGGCTCTATGCTTCTGCAAGGTCTGTTGGGCAGTCTTTTTGTTTTCAAGAAAAATCCCTTTTGGTTCGTGATTTGCAAAATGCAGATCAAGATGCTCCTTGGGATTATGTCTTGATGAGCGCTGGTAGTGAAGTTGCTATGAAAACGGCTTCTTTATTTTGCGATAAGGGCGCAATTGTTATTGATAACAGTAGAGCTTTTAGAGATACAGAAAAATTGATTGTGCCTGAGGTGAATGCTCAAAATCTCGCAAATGTGGAGCCAGGGGATATCATTGCAAACCCGAATTGTTCAACGATTCAGCTTGTTGTGTGTCTTGCTCCTTTACAGCGCTTGTTTGGAATTAAATCTGTAAAGGTCGCAACCTACCAGGCTGTATCTGGAGCTGGAGAAAAAGGTCAAAAAGCCTTAAAGCAAGAGCTTGCAGGTGGGGATTTAAATTCTTGTTTCCCAGACCGGATTGCAGGAAATTTGATTCCTTTTATTGGAGGCATCGATGACGAAGGCCACTGCGAAGAAGAAATTAAAATGGTGCAAGAAACGCGTAAAATATTGGATGTCGAGCATCTGGATGTTGAAGTTATGACTGTGCGTGTCCCTGTAGAAAATAGCCATTCTGAAGCTGTTTTTATAGAGTTAGAAAAAGAGGTGACGCAAAGTGAGGTTTTGGCTGCGTTTCAAGCACAAGCTGGGTTGCGAGTTTGTGAAGAGATGATGCCTGCACCTTTGAATGTGTCGGGACGCGCTGATGTTTCTATAGCTCGAGTGAGATTGCCTTATCATCAAGTGAGGTCACGTTCTGTTCAGTTTTGGAATGTTGCTGATAATCTACGAAAAGGTGCTGCGACAAATGCAGTGCAAATTTTAAATGAGTTGCTTCAGTATAGAAAGTGAGATGAGAACTATGAAACTATTGCGATCTTTGCTCTGTGTTTTATGTGTGTACTCGCACACGGTTTTTGCGGTTATCCGATTTGAAAAATCTGATCAAACGGTCCTTGAGTCTGAAAGATCACAACCTAAAATTCAGGGTGCACGAACAAGTTTTTCTGCACTGAGACCTCAGCTTCAAGCGATGAAATGTTGGAATAAACTTTACCCTAAAACTGTAACAGGTGCGCAAATTCAAAGCGATTGGTTATTTACTCCGTGGACGTCGTATGGCTTTAGCATGGGTTATAACAGTACACGAGGTCGGACAGCGCAATGGGCTCAGTCAGGTGCGCAGAATCGTGAAATCACTGAAGCATCATGTGATGATCTTGAATTAACGGATGAGGAAAGTCAGTTTGTATTTCTACCGCTAAGTCTTCATGTGGGAGCTCGTTTTTCACCCTTTGAACAAAGGTTTGTTGGTGTTTCAGCGTGGCTGGGTTACGAAGAGGTTTATTATCAAGAAGTTCGCTCTCCTTTAGAAGATGAAAGTGAAGGAACTCCATCAATTAATACAGGCTGGAGTGGAGGCATGAAACTAGGAATGTCGGTTGATTTTTTGATTAATTTCTTAGACCAAAAATCACTTTATGCTTTGCATCATACGACAGATTTTCGTCGTATTTATTTTTCAGTCTTTAGTGAGTTTACAACAGATCTTGGGCAAGAGAGGCTCTTTTTAACAGCTCGTAAAAAATCTGCAGTCAATTTTGCTCGCCAAACCTATGGTGTGTCATTTGTTTTTGAAACATAGGAAGTAGAAAAATGTCTTCTTGGCGTTTAGATTTATCGTATATTGGTCATCACTATTCAGGATGGCAGAGCCAAAGTGACGGCAATGCGATCCAAGATCATATGCAAAAAGCTCTGAAAATTTTATTACGTGAAGACGTGAAGGTTCAAGGCGCTTCAAGAACAGATACTGGGGTACATGCTCAGCAACAGGTTGCTGTGTTTCATACGCATAAGGATGTTGACCCTTATCGTATGCTTCCTAGTCTCAATGCCTTATTACCTGATGGTGTCGCTGTTCGAAGTATTCGTGAGACTGAGATTGATTTTCACCCTGCGTTTCGTGCAAAAGCAAAGGTGTATCGCTACCGGTTGTGGAAAGGCCGCTGTCATGAGGCATTTTATCAACCATGGGTATGGTCTATGCCTTTTGAGGTTGATGTTGAAGGCCTGAAAAAAGAAGCGCAACACTGCGTGGGGCGTTATGATTTTACGTCATTTTGCAATAGAGACTCGACGGCAAAGACTCGGACGAGGACGGTCTTAGATATCCATATAGAAGATTGTGGGCCGTTAGTGAACGTGTGGGTGCTTGGTGAAGGATTTTTGAAGCAAATGGTCCGGATTTTGGTAGGGACTCTTGTCGATCGCTGTCGAGGTCATCTCAAAACTGAGATTCCATATATCTTAGAGCAAAAGGATCGTCGTCAAGCAGGGGTCACAGCTCCTGCATGTGGGCTATCCTTAGTAGAATTGTACTATGATGATATTGCGACAATCGCAGATGTGATTGAGAGACAAAAACAAGGCCTCACTATGTCAGTTCCCTGATGTGACGAAGCCTAGCACATAGGGGTTGTGATGAAATTACGTAGGTTGTTTTTTTTGCTTTTATGTGTGGGTTGTCAAACAAACCCTCAATCGCCTAGTGACGCAAGCGAGCTAGACTCTTACTCCTCTCCATCTGAAATTTGGTCTCCAAGACAAAGAGCATCCGTAGCTGGGTATTCTTATCTTCTTGGTGAATATATGTCTCTTTATGGTCGTAGGGGAGCGGACCAGTTCTTACAGCGGGCGTATGATCTTGAGCCAAATGCGTTTTTAGGGCGTAAAGTTTTATTGGCAAGAGCGAGAGTACAGCCCACGGTGGACGTGCTGGCAAGTGCACGCAGGATGATCCTACTGTATCCAAAAGACGCTGAATTAAGAATGATTTATGCTCGCCTTTTGTCATTGGTTAAAGATTGGGAAGAGGCTGAAAAACAAGGTCAAGAAGCAATGAGACTGCAGCCAGCGCTTTTGAGTCGAGCCCTGATGATTGAACTTTATGTGAAACAGAAAAAATATCAGTCTGCACTAAAAATTGCACGTAAGATCATTCAAACAGAGCCTAAGGAAAAGTCTGGGTGGCTTGTGTTGTCTCGTCTTTATTTTCTTACGGAGAATCCGAGCCGTGCGCTTAGAGCCACAACTCTAGGGCTGAAACATCACCCTGACTCGTTAAAGCTTTCTTTAATGAAAGCTTGGTCCTTAGAAAAAACAGAAAAGTCTTTGCAGGCAGCCAAATTATTTGAGGCACTTTTTAAAAATCATGCTGATGAACATCTTGTACCCACTCTGCTGGCTCTTTATAAAGATATTGGTAGTTTAGATGATGCTTTGGATGTTTTGACGAGGCTTTCTAAGAAATTTAAGGGTCGCTACCCAGAAGTTGACCTTCAGAGAGTTTTTGTTTTTTGGGAGCTTAAAAACTATAAAAAAGCAGCCCAAACCTTGGATGAAATTTTAGCAAGAAAAAATCACGGCAGCCGTCTTCTTTATTTAGCTGCTTTAGGCCATGAAAAAATTGGTGATTTTCAGCAAGCTTTGATTCTTTTTGAAAAAATAGAAAAAGGGTCACGATTTTTTCCACATGGCCTTTATCGATCAGCCCTTCTTTATAAACAGAGAAAAAATTATGTGAAAGCTCTTCAGAAACTACAACAATTAAATCAAAGCTCTAGCGCACACTGGCAAGGTTTTGGTTTAGCTGCATCAATTTATGCTGAACAAGAACAATTGGATCAAGCCTTTGAAGTGATTGCCCAAGGTCTTCTGAAATTTCCTAAAAGCACTTCTCTCGCATTTCAGAAAGGTGTTTGGCAAGAACAAATGGGAGACGTTGAAGACTGCATTGAAACAATGGAAAACATTATTGAATCTGAGCCGATGTATGCTCCTGCGTTGAATTATATTGGCTATTTATATGCAGAAAGAGGAGAGAATCTTGATAAAGCAGAGAGATATATTCGTAGAGCTCTTGTTGTGCGGCCTATGGATGGTTATTACCTTGATTCTTTAGGCTGGGTTTTTTATCAACGGGAGCAATTCGTAGAAGCAGAAAAACTTTTTAGAAAAGCGTTAGAATATGAACCTGAGGAAGGTGTCATCATGGAGCATTTGGCTGACACATTACTTGCTCAGAAAAAAAGAACCTTAGCGAAAAAGTGGTATGAAAAATCATTAAAAGGAACCCTTGATGCATCTTCTCGTGAAAGAATTCAAGAAAAAATTTCTGATCTGCGTGATTAGTATTGTCATGTTCTCGTGTGCCTCATATGAAGCTAAGCTCATAGAACCTTTGCAAGAATCATTTGTTCCGTTCCCGGTAAGCTCTTGTCAATCAAATGAGGGAGGGATTCAATGGAGGCTTAGTGAGGGGAAAACTGAGGTAGAAGGACAAGCGGACTGGATCTCTGATCATGAGGGAGGATGGGTTTTTGAGGTTGTTGATCCTTGGGGACAAATTCATTTAAGTGTGAAACATTCTCAGCTGGAGCCTCTATCTATTACTCCAAAAACTGGATTTAAATCTCAAGTGAAAAAAGGTTTTTTTGTGATTAATGATCACAAGATTCCCATAAAACCCAATGAAGTAGCGTGTTTTTTAGAAGGAACAATCCCTCAGACTTGGTTGATTCATATGTGGAAAACGCCAAAAGGATCATGGATCTATAAAGATGGATCCAGAAAAATAAAAATCTCGAAAAAAAAATGGGGCTGGAAAGTAAAAGTGAAATGGCCTGTGCTGTGGGGGCTATGGTCGCAAAAAATGATATGGAAGATAAAGCAAGACTCACAGTCGTTCTCAAAAATTAAAGTTCAAGATTATAAGTTCGAATGGAGGAATCTTGAAGACTAATTTGATGGATGGCTTGCTGGAAGAGCTTATCATTGATCAACAAAGTTTTGATTTAGTGGAAGCATACTGCCGACGTTGGAAAGTCCAACAGTTTGAAGGTCTTTTAGAAACTCGTGTTTTTGAAGAAGAAACCTTACTGGAAATACTTTCAAAGCGTTATCATATTCCTATATTTACCGGACGTGTTGAGTGCGATATTTCTAACTCGAGTGCAGACCAAGTTTTGTATATAGATGCTAGAAAACTTTACTGCTTTCCACTGGAAGAGGGTTCGAATGAAGTTTCGAAACTTTGGATTGCGAACCCTTATGCGGAAGGTATTCAAGATGTATGTCCTGAGGTACCAAGAGTGCTAGGGACTCGTTATGATATTGTGCAAGCAATTTGTGAATATTACCCTTTGGACAGACAGTGTCCAAACCTAGGAGGTGAATGTGCTTCTTAATATACAAAATTTGGTGGCTGGTTTTCCTCAAGAGCAAGGTTTGTTGACAGTGGTTGACCATCTCAACTTATCGATACCTGAGAAAAAAACAGTAGGTTTAGTCGGTGAGTCAGGGTGTGGGAAAAGTGCAACATGCTTAGCTATTCTGAGGCTCTTAGAAGCAGAGGTTCGTGGAAAAATTTTATTTCAGAACAAGGAACTTACCTCGATGCCTGAAGACAGGTTGCGTGAGATTCGTGGGAATGAAATTAGTATGATTTTTCAAGAGCCGATGACAAGTTTGAATCCTGTTTTAACTATTGGTTTTCAAGTCGCAGAGGTTTTTCGGGTTCATCGAGTGATGTCAAAAAAAGAAGCTCATGATCGAGCTGTAGACATGCTGCGAAAAGTGAAGATTCCTGAACCGGAAAAAAGAGCAAAAGAATACCCTCACCAACTCTCAGGGGGAATGCGACAAAGAGTTATGATTGCCATGGCGTTGGCCTGTGAACCCAAGCTTCTGATTGCCGATGAACCGACAACAGCTCTTGATGTTACTATTCAGGCTCAGATTCTAGATTTGATTCTGGAGCTTCAAGATCAAATAGGAATGTCTGTTCTGCTTGTGACACATGATCTTGGAGTGGTTGGTGATGTTTGTGATGATATCGTTGTTATGTATGCCGGAAGAGAGGTGGAAAGCGGTCCAACTCAGGAAGTCTTTGATAACCCTCTTCATCCCTATACAAAAGGGCTGTTAGCTTCAGTGCCTCACCTTGGTCGAAAGAGTAATCGGTTGCCAACTATACCTGGTCAAGTCCCTTCTCCACAGGAATGGAACCAGGGGTGTCGCTTTGAGTCACGCTGTCATCAAGCAGAACAGAAATGTGCGCAGAAACCAGAGTGGACATTTCACGATCACCATAAAGTTGCATGTTGGGGAGTTAAATGAGTACAGAAACAGTGCTTGATGTTCAAGGGGTAAAAACTCACTTCACAGCGAAGAAAAACTGGCTCGGTCAAGTGCAGTCAAAAGTTTATGCTGTGGATGGTGTAAGCTTTGAATTAAAAGAAGGTGAAACACTTGGTCTTGTTGGTGAGTCTGGTTGTGGGAAATCGACATTAGGTCGAAGTCTTTTACAGTTAGTCCGCCCTACGGAAGGTAAAGTCTTTTTTAAAGGTCAAAACTTATGTGAAATGTCAGCTCAACAGTTGAGACCTTTAAGGCAAAACTTTCAAATGATTTTTCAAGATCCTTATTCATCATTAAACCCAAGAATGACTATTGAAGAGATTCTTTTAGAGCCATATGTAATTCATGGTTTAGGAACCAGGAAAAACCTTCAACAAAAACTAAGAGACCTTCTTGATAAAGTCGGATTGCCTGAAAAAGCGCTTTCTCGCTATCCTCATGAGTTTTCAGGGGGGCAAAGACAAAGAGTTGGAATCGCAAGAGCTATTGCTTTAAATCCAGCTGTTATTGTTGCTGATGAACCTGTGAGTGCGCTGGATGTGTCAGTACAGTCTCAGATTTTAAATTTGATGAAAGACCTCAGAGAAGAACTTAAACTGGGTTATGTTTTTATTGCGCATGATCTTGCTGTCGTTGAATACATTAGTGATCGTGTTGCTGTAATGTACCTGGGAAAAATTGTAGAGATTGCATCGGCAGAGGATTTATATAAAAGTCCTTTACATCCATATACGCAAGCTCTTATAGCTGCCATTCCACGAGTTGATCAGCCACATCGAGGGCGTAGAGAAGTTTTGCGTGGTGATGTTCCAAGCCCGATTCAGCCGCCAAGTGGTTGTCACTTTCATACAAGGTGCCCCAAAGCAACTGAGCTTTGTAAGGCGAAAAGACCTGAGCTGAAAAAACATTCGATGCAAGCGGATCATGCTGTTGCTTGTCATCATGTCGAAATTTAATCAGAAAGGATGAACCTTTGAAATGTATTGTTCTCACAGGGGGAGGGACCGCAGGGCATGTGATGCCGCATATTGCTTGGCTTAAAGGATTAAGGGCTGAGGGGTGGGATGTTCGTTACGTCGGATCTTGCGGTATTGAAAAACAATTAATCTCTCAACAGAATGTTCCTTTTTACGAGATTCCTGTAGGTAAGTTACGGCGCTATTGGAGCCTTCAAAACTTTATTGACCCTTTTAAGGTGTTAGGTGGTTTTTTTTGGTCTCTTTTTTATCTTATGCGTCTTAAACCTGATGTTGTTTTAAGCAAAGGTGGGTTTGTAAGTGTCCCAGTTGCTTTAGCTGGTTGGTGTTTAAGAATACCTGTTGTTATCCATGAATCAGATGTTACTCCTGGTTTAGCGAATAAGATCTCACAACCCTTTGCTTCTCAGGTGCTTTATTCGTTTCCAGAGACAGAAAAATATATTTCTTCAAAATCTCAGTGGCTTTTACCTCCTGTGCGCTCAGAACTTAAAGAAGGGTCCCGTGATCGAGGGTTGCAATGGCTTGGTTTTTCCAAAGATGCTCGGCCTATAGTTCTTGTTACTGGAGGTAGTCTAGGTGCGGCTCGTTTGAACCAAGCTGTGGTGGAGGAGCTCGAAGTTCTTTTAAAGTCATACCGTATCGTTCATCTCACAGGAGCTGGGAAGAATTTAGCTGAAGATAGAGAAGGTTATAAGTCTTTTGAATACTTAGGGCAAGAATTAGCTGATGTGATCGCAGCTGCGGATTTTGTCGTAGCTAGAGCTGGAGCAAACAGTATCTTTGAGTTTTTAGAACTAGAAAAACCAATGCTTTTAGTGCCGCTTGAAATTGGAAGTCGTGGTGACCAACTGCTTAATGCGCAATCGTTTGAAAAGCAAGGGTGGGCGAAAATTTTGAGAGAAAAAGACTTAAAAAATCAGCTGATCCCTGCCCTGCATTTATTGTCTGCTGAATCTTCTGTGATTATCGAGGCGCAAAAGAGCGGCAAGAAAACCCTAGAAACATCACCTAGTCTTATAAAGATTTTAAAAAATATTCATAAGTAAAGATATGGTCTGTTAAAGATGATTCGATGAATCATGTCGATTTGTTTATGGCACTCTGGGGTGCTTTCTAAAAGAAAAGCCTTTAAAGAGTGAGGTGCAAACTTTCTTAAAATTTTTTTAGATCTTTTTTCAGAAATATCTCTGCTTAATTTTTGTAGTGTTTTTTCATAGAGACCTTGGAAGTCTGAGTCTTTGTGAAGGTCGAAGTAGTGTGCTTGAAAAGATTTAAATTCTTCATTTATAGCATTCCCCCATTCTTGTGAAAGATCTTTTTTTGTGAAGAATTCTAAGCTTTGAAGACGTTCAAATATTTGTTCTCTTTGAAGTTGTGGCTTTTTTTTAAGAATTTCTTGGAGATCTTTTCTTATGTCTTGCATATAAAAAGAAGCTTTTTTACGTGAGGGTTTATGAAAGATTTTTCGCCAAAAATTTTCAGGAAAAGAAGGGTTGATAAAGCCAGATACCGCAGAAGATAAGTCTATATAAGAATAGCCTGCAAACCCTTCTTTGATGCTTTGTGTACTGTGATTCGTATTCATATAGAATTCAACAAAATGCACAAGGTGAGTGTCAATGTGATCTACCTTAGAATTTTCTCTCATTTCGCTAATAAGACCTTCAAGGTAGTGTAACCCTAGAAAGTCTGTAAGTTGTTCATAATTATGATCAGTGAGCATTTCTTGAATATTAGTGTAAATTTTTCGAGAAGTGTCCATGCGGGCTTGTTGGAATTTCTCTATAGATAAAGACCAATAACTTATTGCAATAAGGAGCTCGCTGAGACGTCCCCGGGATGTACTGGGCAGTTCTTTTTGATATTGATTGAGGATTTCATTATGAGCAGTTTGTCTGATTTCATTCTCATGAGAGCGATTTGGGGCAGGGTTGTTTTGACTATAGACACAGAGTGGAGTTAAGAAAAAATAGACTAAAAAGATTAAATGCATAGAAACCCCAGTGTAGTTTTGTTGCTAGCTTATAGAGAGAGTTTTTAATTGAGTCAAGTTTTTTTGGAGTTTCTTTTTATTCTTCAGCTCTTAAGAATAAGGATTCTTTTAAATTTTTGATTTAAAAGAAAACTCACTTCAGTATAGAGGATTCGAATGATTGATATAATCACAGCATTCTTTATTGTTAAGCTCCGAAAGTTAATTTTTGTGAGAGATATAGTGATTGTGTTGTTTTCTGATTGTGAATAGAGAAAATACGCAAAACTTTTTCTCCACTCAAGATCACATCAGGTTTTGAATTTAAGTCCAGTTTTATCAATGGATTTGTTTTGTAGAATTAAATGCCAATTGAGACTTTGAATGCATAAGATTTAGGGCTTGTCTGAGCTGTTTTAACCTCAGCCGATACAGCAATAAAAGGAGGGAAGAGATGCCAGTAAAATCCAGCATCTTGTGTGAGCTCTCCCCATTGATGGTAGTCGTTAGTATCAGATACTTGGATGTGATGAGCGTACCCGAAATTTGCCCATAGACTGATAGACCGATATCCCCAGCTAGCTAAGATTTGTGCTGTCGTTGTGTGAAGTGGGCCCTGTGTCGATACAAACATACGGCTGTGGGTAGTTCTAAGAGCGATGGCTGGAGTCATAAACTTTTCGTAGAGAGTATATTGGATATAGCCTGAATAACTTTTCTCTTCTTCAAAACTCGCAAGACCTAAACCTATATCAAGAGGCCAGAAAATACCTTTGGTTAGCCAGGCTCGAGTGACTGTTTGAGTTGAAATACTGCCGTCTTCCTCGGGGGTGCGAATCTGTTCAAAGCCACTTCCTAAGTTTACTCCTACCCCGTGTGAAGAAGCTCTTTCTGTTGGGCTAAACCGGTTTAAACTGCTTTGGTACGTCATCGTATTCCCAAATAAGGGAGCGCTCAGAAAAAAGAAGAGAAGTGTCGTTTTCAATTTCATATATGCCTCTATTTTGTGGTGTCGATATGTTTGCATTAAAATTTTACAGAGAATCTCTAAAAATACAGAAACCTTTTTTTGAATTGCAGATTTAGCATGAGAGACAGAGTCTGTCGTTGGTACCTCTTTTTCCTTTCCCATGCTTAGAGTTTCAGCAGGTTGTTAACTTTGATATTGAGCCATTTTTATGAATATCATTGTAAACAATGATTTATTTTATCAGATTTATATAAATATTTGTGGAGGAGGTTGTGAGAAGATTCGTAGTTGTAGAATAATGAAATTTCTGCGTTCTACTGGAAATAGAAAAGATGTTAGAAAATTTAGTGAATACTTTTATGAAATATCCACTAAATTTTAAGAGATAGAGAATCTTTCTACATTTGTAATGAGCACCCCATATGGACTTCCCATGGGTCTTTTGGGGAGCGATTTATTGGATCTATTCTATGCTCGTATCTTGTTCCTAATCGTCCTTCTACAGAGACTTTCTCTGTAGCGTCAAATTGATATCCAATATAATAATTCATAAGTCCTGAGTATTCTAAAGCTTGATCAGAATGCTTTAATGCTGATAAACCAACTTGTTGGTTTACTGAAAGAGTAAGGTCTTTTAGTTGAATGCTGAATCGTGGTCCGTAAAGTACAGAAAAACTATGTGCTGTAGAGCTGAATTGTACTCCATAGTGTTTTCCTGCTTCTACTGAGAAGATGTGGTGAGAAGAAAATTCAGAAGAGTTAGGAATAAAGATTTCAAGACCTGCTGAGTTTTTAGGAGATGATTCGCTTTGACTCATAAATATCGAGTACTTGTTCTCACTCCTGTTTTCAGAAGCATAACTATTGCTCGTGTTAATGATAAGAGTGAGCATTAATAAAATCTTTGCTGTGTATAACATAATTTAAAACCTTTAATGAATAGATAAGTGATGTTGTTAATTGTTTTTTGTTAAATGATACTCTTAGCTTTTTCGATCTTCATGATAAATACCGTATGCAGCTCCAACTACCACGCTTGCTCCGACAGCAATCCCTTCCGCCATCGTGCCAGCTCCAAGTCCGGCTAAGCCTCCCTGAAGAGTGCTTTGTCCAATTTTCTCACAGCTTTTTAACTTTTCTTTAAATTTATGGAGACCAAATGGATTGTGTACAATGAGAGGAAATTTTTCATCTATGATATAAGTGTGATAATCAGAGACTTCAAAATTAAAAAGTTCAACTTCTTTTATAATTTTTTGAATAGCGTGAACTTCAATAGTGCTGTCGATGCCTTGAAGTTTTTCTTTTATATCTATATTTTCAATTGCAATCCATTCTAGCTGGCTTGATAAAAATAGCTGACCTTCACCAGTGATGAATTCATTCCCATTGCTAAGGGTGATTTTATATGCATAATCAGCTTTTCTCTTCATGGTCTCTGAAATTCTTTTGTGTTCAAGATCAAGATTTTTTTGTTGCATTACACTAGTGACAAACTGATTGGGATAAATTCTGGATATTGCTTTTTTGTAGCCACAACAGATGATTTTTGTTTCTGACGTAAAACCACCTGGGAATTCTAACCCGAACGCATTAGATGAAATAAATAGTAAGATATAACTGAAAATTTTCATAAATAACCCTAAAGAATTTTGATTTTATTTTTGAGTCTATAACTCATTGTGTAATTCTTGTTAATTATGATTAACCGGTCAACAAAAACATTATTTTTCTTGTTAGTGTAATAAAAAACAGTGAATTAAATGAATGTTTATTTTAGCCTTAGAAAATATTGATTATTTATCTCTGCTTGAATCTTTAGAAATTCCCTTCTAGAGGAAGTACTCAGGTGGAAAAATATTCACGTTCAAATTATAAAATTTACACAAAAATATTGTCTGTTTTTTTCATATGAATGATCGTTGTATAGAAAAGAAAATTTACTTATCTAACATTATTAAGTTGCTCTGAATGCTCATATGCATTTTAATAAAATCTCCTGAGTAATCCCTCGTGTTTTTTTGTTTAAATAACAATCTGATAATACAAGTTTTATTGTGCTTCTGATAAAAAATCTCAATATATATAAATAATCATGTATAAATATAACTCATATGAAAAACAAATATCTTATTTAACTACTAAATATATGAATATACCTAAATTTTGGAGAGATTTTGAAAACACCAGCGCTGAAATCTAAGTATTTATTTTGTGGGCTACTTTTATCAACGCAAAGTAGTTTTGCCGCATTAAGAGATCTGCCTTATCACCCTCGTTTTATACCAATTACAAGCTCGTCAGAGCGCCCTTTAGGATCAGGTTATACGCAAGGCTTAAAAGGAGCTGAAGAGTTTTGCAAACAAGGTGTTGTGCAACAAATTGGCGGTGGTGACCCATCTGTTATTACTGAATCTAATAATGTTTTGTCTCACACATATTTATATATGGACAATAAAACGAAAAAATCTACAACAGAAGTTAAAAGTAATACTGAGGTTAGTGACACACTAAAACTTGGGAAAGCGCTTTTAGATTCAAAAATGACATCTCAAAGCGATACACTCAGTACTGATTTGATTCTTTTTTCTTATTATTCACCTAAGCATGAAAGAATTGATTCACAGAAGTGTGAATTATCTAAAATAAAGAATTTTGCTTATAATGAAAAAAATTCTTTTTCATTCATGTGTGATTTTTATGGTAATACGCAGAAGATATCACCTGTTATGATACCTGAACAAGCTCGGAGATTCTTATCCTCAACAGGAGTTCGAGTTATTAATGAACATTATTATGGTCTCTCATACTTTTTATCTGCATCATTACGGTTTCAGTCTGAGTCTGACAAAATTAATTTCTCAAAAAAAATTAATGGAACTTTTCCAAAAGCAAATGGAGAAATGAATTTAGATATTGCACAGAACCATCAAACAAGTCATTTCAGCATTGATGTTAATCTTGATAAAAACTCGATGATTCCAGCGTTTAATGCATTAAAAAATATTGGGAAAAATCATTTGGTTGAAGAGATTGATGAACTTGAAGAAAAATTACTTTTACAAGCTCAAGAAGGCAATATACAGGGTACTATTAAAATGATGATCGCCTTGTCGAAGAGAATTGAGAATGTTCAACAAGAAATTTATGCCTTAGAACAAAATGGTGTAAAAATTTCTTTACCTGTGATTGCTGCTGGATTGTCATATCATAATAATTGTACGAAAGAAATTCAAACAATTGAAAGATGTATTCAACTTTCATTTAATAAAGTCTTTGACCGACAAACTGCAGCAGAGAAAAAACAAAAATCATCAAAGTGGTAATTATGTATAAGAAGGGGCGAAGTCTCTTTTTTAATACTTCTTAATCTGGAGTTCGAAAATGTTAATAAGATTGTTGATCAGTATCTGCCTTTTTTCTTCGACAAACAGTTATTCTTTTGATCGAACGGTATCTTCGTCTTGGTTGAAGAATAAAATACATATTGATGAATCTGATTCTCGTATTAGATCTGGTGCAATTATTGGTATTCGTGAATTTACAGATCCCTCTACGTTAAGTTTTGAGCTCGCGACACAAAGCCGCTTCGGGCATGTTGGAATTTTTATTTCAACTGAAGATATGATGGAAGCATATATTCAGGCTGTGACTCACCCTGATATTTACAAAGATTTTATAAAAGATTTAGTTGAAATGATACCAGATCAAAATAACCATGATGGTGGTTATTATGATTTTAAGAAGCAGATTGTAAACGGTAAGGCTGATGGATCTTTGTCTTTTTATCTGAGTTTTTCAAATTTAATAGAGAGAGATTGCATTGAGTGGTTTTTGAAAAAAAATTTAAAAAATAACACCATTGAAGAAGTTAGAAAAATTGCTTCAGATATTTATAATAAAACAAGTCTTGTTCAAGAAAGAAATGAAGTAATTAAAGATTTTTTTGGTCATGATGTATCTCTTCCTTTTGATTATAAAGGTGGAGTCATTCTTGATATGTCTCCTTCAATAGATTTATTGGAGTGGGCCACTCCTCATTTTATTTCAGCTATTAATAATAATCTTCTTAGTGTTATTCAGCCAAAGAAAAATCTTTCGATTGAACAAGTTTCAAAAATTTTGATCTATCGACATATTATGCAGGATTTGAGAGTGAAATATAATTTCTCTCAATCTATTAAGGGTATCAGCCAACAGAATTGCTCAGAATTTGTTCATAATGCTTTCTCTCTTATCGGGATTGACAATATTGGTGTAGAACAAAATATGAGTTCTTTAAATACAAAAGCTCTGGGTGGAAGTTTAAAAACGGCGTCTGTTCTGTCTGGGCAATATTCTTCAGAAAACAGAGTTATAACACCTAAAAGTGTCATGATGTCAGGCTATTCTCACCCTAGTATGGAAGTGGTTCATGATTTAGATTTTCTTAATATTAAAGAACCTGTTTCTGATAGAACTCTCTATCGTGAATGGAAAGATACAGGTAAATTACATTGGAGCTATAAGGCGTTAAAAATAATGGGGTGTGGTTGGAGGCAACCGTCTGACTGCACTCAAAATATAGAAGAAGCAAATGATGGTGAGAGTTATAGTTCAAGCTCCATGATTGTTAGTGGGGCTATTGGTGCTGCGATTGTTGGTGTAAGCATTGCTTATCTGTCTAAGTTATTTATCTGAATAGAGATGTTAGAGGTTTGATATGAAACGAATCATTATTATGTTTCTTAGTTTTTATATGAATTGTCTTTTCGGAAATACCGTAAGTGATTGGAAAGATCATTTAAGAGAAGCTATTCAAAATGATAATGAGTTGGAGTTTTTTCAAGAAAATGATCTGACTTTACCAAGCGGTGTTGTAATTGTTCATAGCTGGAATGCAAGTCCTATCAAAGAAGATGAGAGTACAGTCGGTCATCTTAGTCTTCAAATATCTGATCTTTATATTAGTGTTTGGCCAGAAGATTCTGACGACCCTTATTCACCTATTCGCTTGTCTTCTTTCCACGAAGATTTTGAAGTTATGGGTACTAGCCAATATCTGATTTTACAGCTACAAGAAGATGAATATAACTTGGTGTATCAAGAAGCTGAAAACACCATGATGAATTTCATGGAAAATCAAGATGATTACGCATTTACAATTGGATCTTTTGAGATAAAAACACCTCATGGTGACCCAAAAAACAGTGAATACATGACGGTTTCAGCGAGTCTTTCTTCCGGTGAGTCTGCTTTTAGTATTAGAAACAAGTCTAGCTTGCAACATATTGTAGATGCGGCTAAAGAGCAATTTGCAGAAAAATTAAATTTTAAAAAATATGTTGGAAGAGTAGCTGGTGGCTGTAGTGGATTTGCAGCTGGAGCAGCAGCTTGTGGAGTTGCTGAAAGCTTTGTGGGAGGAATAGGAAGTTTAATGTTAGGGTCTGCTGCTGCAGGTCCTATTGCATTAGCAGCAGTAATAGGTGGTGTTGCTATTGCAGGGATTGGAACAACTGCAGGTCATTTTATTGCAAAAGGTGTTACTTGTATTAGTAAACAAAATTTTGAATATCCTGTGGGAGAAGGTCATAGGCCACTTGAAGTTTGTTATCGAATGCCTACGTTTAATGAAAAGATTTCTGATGGTAGAAGAGCTGTTTGTTGTAAAACATCTGTCTATAGTGTCTTGAAGCAAAGTCAAGAACTTACAAAATATATTGACGCAACCGACAAAGAAAGCTGTTCTTTAAGGGCAGACCTTTATCTTAATCTTTATGGTTCAGTTACAGAATTAAGAGAAGCTCTGCAGAAATCTGATGATCCTGACAGAGTAATATCAGATTTTATTCGAGAAAGAGGAAATATTAGAACTAGAAACTCAAAAAGTGATGTTGTTCTTAATAAAATTACGAGTTGTTTATCTAAAAATAATCAGAAAGATATTAAAGATATTATTAAAGAAGTGTTGGTGAGTCTTATTGCAGCGCAATCAGGTGATTTTAAGAAATTTGAAAATATTTTAGATGATTTAGAGTTAAATAAAGGCAAGCTTTCTATTTTACTTGCAAATCCTTCAATCCTTCCTGGGAGTTCATTACAAAATTTAGGAGCTTCCTTATCTGAATCAACAAATTATGTCGCATCGAGTTTTGAAAAAGACTTAGGTGCGCCTGTAACGACTAAAATACAATTTAAAGAGTTGTTAGAAGATAAGTACTTAGGAATAAAAAAAATAAATGGACAAGTAAAAGTTATTGTTGATAGCAAGAAAAATTTAGATTGCTATGATTTTAGACTTATCCAAGTATCAGCATCTGAAAATAAATATGCTTTATATAATGACACTTTGGGTCTTACCATACAAGCTGATAATCATAATGAATTATGTGTTCATAATCCTGACTTCTCAGAAGAAGAGAGCTTTTTGATTGTGCATAATTCTATAGATTCAAGGTCATTGTTACCGTTTAGTCATCCTAGTCATATTTTTGCAGAAAAAGAATGGATCATTGAATCTTTTGAGCAGAGTGAAGGAAAATAATTTTAGATATAAACGTGGAGATGTGGATAAAGTTTTAATAAAAAAGACTACCTGACATAATGATTTATAGGTAGGTTTTATATGTGGTTTTTGATGAAGATTATTGTGTTGAATGTTTTTTAGAGAAGAATTCCAGAACGATTTAATTAACTTAATGTAAATTACGTGATGAGTAATAAGTTTTATTTAGATGAATATTCTAATTTTCAAAAGGTATTGTGGCGTATTATCCGTCCTCAAGGCAAATAATTTATAAAATATAACATAGCAATCAAACGTAGATGATGAATGGAGAAAGAATTTGAATATTTTTAATGGAACTATCGTTTCAGTAACGCTTGTTGCTTCAGCGATGTTAAGTGGAGGAACAGAGTTTAAAGCATGTTTAAAAACTGTCCATCAAAAATTTGTAACAGCAACGCAATGCGATGAACAATGGGTTGCTAGAGGGGCAGCAGATCAAGTCGGAGGTTGGGAAGTCTTTTTAATTTCAGTCGATGATAACGGTTTTGCAACGTTAAAATCTGAACATCAAAAATACCTTACAGCAACGGCTCATGATGAAAATTTTGTTGTCCGCGGTTCGGCTGACAAAGCTGATGCATGGGAGAAATTTAAATTTATTAAAAATGAAGATGATTCTTGCTCTTTTAAAACTGTTCATAATAAATACATAACCGCAACGGCTCATGATGAGAATCTAGTTCTTCGAGGAAGCGCTACTGAAAACAATCAGTGGGAGAAGTTCTTTTTAGTGAATATAATTAATATGGATTTCATGAGGGATAGTCATAGGAATTCAGAGTTTAATATTCCTATGTGTGACCTTGCTTACGCGAGTAATAATGCATATTCAATGAAGGGTTTTAAGGCTGAAAATGGTTTCCTTAATTATGATGTAGCTGCTAGGTCAAAGTCTAACAATATGTTGGCGGTGTTGTTTTTAAGTACAACAGATCATGTTGCGATTGTAAGTTTTCAAGGGACAAATAGCTGCACTTCTTTAGTGAATGACGCTAAAATAGGATGCCTGGGTAAAGAAGGTTTGAATAATGTTTTTAAACAAGCACGAAAAAACTTTGAAGAATTTAGAGATTTATTAAGAAATAAAGATGTCTATATTTGTGGACATTCGCTGGGAGGTATTGCAGCGCAGATAATAGCAGGTAAAAAAAATATTAAAGGAGCTGCCTTTAATACAATGGGCATTAGAAATCTAGATGTTTATTTTGATAATCGTCCTGAATTTTATATCCATAATACAGAATCATTTATCCATAATGGTTTAGGGAATACATACTTAGGGAAACTTGTTATTCATAGAGGAGTTTCTCATCGTATGTGCGATTTAATTTCAAAACACTTTAATAGTTCTTGCTCGCTTAATTTAGATAAATGCTCTTCTCATTTTAGACCTACCCTTGTAAGGCAAGTTGCAAATCATTGCGGTGGTTTTTTATATAGAGTGGTAAGAGAAAAGCACAACAAACTATGTGATGTCTTTGATGAAAAAAACGAAGCGATAGAACAATTTAAAAAAGGTCATGAAGACCAGGCTATTGAACACGCAATGAACTCTGTTGTTGCTGTTTTACATTTAATTAAATTTAGAGGTGTTAAATGAAATTATTTTATTTTCTAATGAGTTTGAGTTTGTTTTCTTGTGGTACAGAAAATATGTCTAGTTTTCAAACAGAAGACTTAAGTATTTCTCTTTTGAGTTCGGTTTCGACGGATGATCGACTTGATCCATCATTTATAGTGTTAGATAGAAAAACATTGAACCTAAATGGACATTCTATTGATTTTGTTCATGTTCCTGGTGGGGTTGCTGAGCTCTATAAATGCGGTACGTTGAATACCAATTTCGAGAGAAAGGTATTAAAAGAGCGGTTAGATTCTTACTGGATTTCCACGACAATGATGACCCAAGATATTTACAGAGCTGTTATGGGTCAAAATCCATCAGTAAACCAAGAAGGACGTTATCCCATTCACAATATAGGATATGCTGACGCTGTTTCTTTTATCGGAAAATTAAACGATCAACTGAAAAAAAATGATATTGAAATTGAAGTTTCTTTACCAAATGATTTTCAATGGATTCATGCTGTGAACGGTGGGCAGAGTACTAATTTTTATTGGGGTGATGATATTCGTGAAGGCTCTGAGTTTGAGTGGCTGGATTATGTTGGTGATCAATCTGAAAAAATGCATCCTGTCGCTCAAAAGAAACCTAATCCATATGGTCTTTACGATGGAGTTGGTCATTGTTCTGAGTTTGTGCAACCTTTGCTTCCTGCTCATAATATTGATGGGCGAGAATTATCTGCTGTTATAGGATTGCACTATTATGAAGACCTAGATATGGCAGACTTTTTTAGATATACATCTCCAGCAGGAAGAGATCATGGCCCATGGTCAATGACGAGTTTTCGTTTGGTTTGTAAATAAAAATATATTGGCGTGACTCAATAGGAATCACACTTTACTCTAGGCGCTGATTGAAGGGAGCTCTAAGAATGTGAATGCCTACCTTCATGGGATTTATAGAGCTCTGGAAATCTGATGTCTTTTTATCAAAGCCAGCGACTATAGGTGCGGTTCTGCTTTCTGAGACAAGAGGGTTCGTGCTGCTAAAGGAGGTGCGCTATGAAAATGTCAATTATTCTTATTGATCACTATGACAGCTTTACAGCTAATCTTAGAGATTGGCTGAGCTGTGAGTTTCATGTGCAAACATATCAGTATGATCGAATGCCCTCAGCCTCTTGTTTGCCTTGTTCTCCTATTGTTTTATCTCCAGGGCGTAAAGATCCTCAATCAGCACCGCAAACCTGCGATCTTGTTTTTGAAAAACATCAACAAGTTCCTTTGTTAGGGGTTTGTTTAGGTCATCAGATTTTAGGGCACTGTTTCGGGAGTCAAATTCAATGCTCTCGTAACCCAGTGCATGGAGAGGTCAAAAATTTTGAACAACAAGGAAAAGATCCGCTGTTCGAAGGTTTTGGCAAAGAGTTCTCAGGAGCTGCCTACCATTCTTTGGTGGTGGAAAATGTGCCGCAAGGCTGGGAACAGTTAGCGACGTGTGAGTATGGTGAGGTGCAAGCTATGCGGAGTCCTGGAGTTCTAGGAGCGTTCTCCTATGGTATTCAATTTCATCCAGAGTCATTTATGACCTTGGATGGAGAAAGAATTTTGCAAAACTGGAAAAAGATTGTCTTGCAATGGAAAGCAGCTCAGGCATAGCAAAATTTTAAATAATCAGTATGCTAACCTTCGAAGGCTCAGCATTGAGTCCAGAGTAACTAAGGAGATGACAGTGTCCGTACGTGTTCGAATCGCCCCTTCGCCGACCGGGGATCCCCATGTAGGGTTAGCTTATACAGCTTTGTTTAATTACGCCCTGGCTAAAAAGCATGGCGGAAAGTTGATACTTCGAATTGAGGATACGGATCAAGCAAGGTTTCGTTCTTCAAGCCAACAGCAGATTATGGAAAGCCTGAAATGGCTTGGTCTTGAGTGGGACGAAGGCCCAGATTGTGGCGGTGGTTATGGCCCTTATCATCAGTCGGAACGTAAAGATATTCACAACGAACATGTGAATGTTTTGATGGCTTCTGGTCACGCTTATCGTTGTTTTTGCACTAAAGATCGGCTCGATGAAGTTAGAAAGTTGCAAAGGGAAAAGAAAGAAACCACCCGTTATGATGGTGTTTGTCGTCACCTTTCAGATGCAGATGTTGAAAAGAACCTTAGCGCTGAAATCCCATACGTTGTGCGTATGAAAGCTCCAAGTGAGGGTGTCACAACTTTTGAAGATGCCCTACGAGGGACGATTGAGATTGCAAATACACAAATGGATGATCAAGTTCTGTTGAAATCAGATGGGTTTCCAACTTATCACCTTGCAAATGTGGTTGATGATCATTTAATGAAGATTACTCACGTGATTCGAGCTGAAGAATGGATTTCATCAACACCCAAGCATATCCAGCTGTATAAAATGTTTGGATGGGATATTCCTGTTTTTGCTCATTTGCCTTTATTGCGTAATAACGATCAATCAAAAATATCTAAAAGAAAAAACCCAGTGTCTTTGAATTACTATCGCCGCAAAGGTGTTCTTCCTGAGGCGATGCTAAACTTCTTAGGTACGATGGGATGGTCATTTGGAAATGATGTCGAGTTTTTTAGCTTGTCTGAAATGGTTGATAAGTTTCGTCTGGAAGATGTTCAGCCAGGGGGCCCTGTTTTTGATGTGGAAAAACTGCACTATTTTAATGCGCATTATTTACGAGAGCTTAGTCCTGAAGTTTTTGCAGATTGGCTCCGAGAGGAGTTTTTCTCCAAGCAAGCGCTGATGAAACTGCATCCGCTCTTGGCTGAGAGAATAGAGGTTGGAGAAGACTTTATCGATAAGTCTCAGTTCTTTTTTAATGGCAAACTTTCTTATGATGGTGTGTCATTAATCCCTAAAGGTAGGGAAAAAGATGACGTCGTGAGAATGCTTACATCACTTGTGGAAAAATTAGATGAACTCTACGACTGGGATGTTGAGTCTTTACAGCGGGTTTTTGATGATCATCGTGCAGATTTAGGCTGGAAGCCAGGACAATATTTGATGCCGTTAAGACTTGTTGTGAGTGGACGAAAAGACTCTCCACCTCTTGTTGAGATGATTGAAACTTTGGGTAGAGAAATGGTTCGTTTTCGATTGAGAGATGCAGCTCAATTCTTGAAAACCATGCGCCCTTCGTAAGCTTTTATGGATATGGAGGCAAAAAAGAGGTTTTGACTCAATGCGTCAAAACCTCTTTTTTTAGATATTTTGTAGTCGCTGGATTTAGTCGTTGACTTGAACTCTTTTGATTTGAGCCCCTAACCGAGTCAGTTTTTCTTCTATATTTGTGTACCCGCGATCAATCTGGTGAATGTTGTCGATTCGGCTCGTACCGCGAGCGATAAGAGCTGCCATGAGCATAGACATTCCTGCTCTTACATCAGGTGAGCTCATGTGTGCTCCACAAAGTTCGCGCGGCCCTGTTACAACCACTCTATGGGGATCGCAAAGAACGATGTTTGCTCCCATGGCCATCAGTTTGTCTGTGAAAAACATGCGGCCTTCATACATCTTTTCGTGAAAAATCATTGCGCCTTCAGCTCTGGTTGCTGCAACCAGTGTGACGGACATGAGGTCGGATGGAAAAGCAGGCCAAGGACCACTGTAAAGGCTTCCTATGCGACCATCGAGGTCTGCTTGCATCACCATGTCCTGTTCTCCAATGGTGAGATTCTTAGTTTTAGGGTCGTAGTGAGGATGGATTCCGATGCGAGCAAGCGTTTTTAGGCTGAAGCGGAGATCTTCAATTTCAACAGGTCCTATGGATATTGTTCCTTTTGTAATAGCCCCAAGGCATAGAAAGCTTCCTATCTCCATAAAATCAGGGCCGACTTTATGGTCACAACCCTTTAATTCTGTGTTGCCCGTGATCTTGAGTTGGTTGGTGCCAACTCCTTGAATATCTGCGCCCATTTTGATGAGCATTTTGCATAAACCGACAACGTGTGGCTCGCAAGCTGCGTTAAGAATTGTCGTTGTTGCTTTACGTGCAGAAGCCAGCATAACAAGGTTTTCAGTGGCTGTGACCGAAGGTTCATCAAGATAGAGTTCTGTGTCTTTTGCTTCATTTGGCATTTCGCTGGTGATTGGGTTGCCAAAATGATAACTACCGCCCATGACGGCGACACCTTCGAAGTGAGTGTCTAGCCTTCTGGCGCCAATGACGTCTCCGCCTGGAGGAGCAAGTTCCACTTTGCCAAACCGTGCTAAAAGTGGGCCTAAAAGGAGGATGGACGCTCTGGCGCGTGAACATAGGTCGGTGTTTGGTCTCCAGGAGTGCGTTTTACTCGCATCGATTCTCAAGGTTTCTTCTTCGATCCACTCAACAGAAGCGCCGACATCTTCTAATATTTGACAAACCGTTAAAACATCCCGAATACGAGGAACGTTCCGCAGTGTGACTGGTTCATTTGTCAGTAAAGAAGCCATCAATGTAGGGAGTGCTTCGTTCTTATTTCCTGACGGTGTAACATGGCCTTCAAGGGGGTAGCCCCCTTCAATGATGAAGGAACTCAACAGACTTCTCCTTTAAATCAGACAAGGTTCGGGTCTTCGTCAGATGTCTGGAGAAGGTCAATCAACTGCTGGCGGTCAAGTGCTTTGAAGAGGTCTTCGTCTTTTTCAAGGACGTTTTCAAAAATAGACTGCTTTGCCTGGATCATGCGATCGATTTTTTCTTCCAGAGTCCCTAACGTGACGAGCTTCATGACCTGAACAAAATTTTTCTGGCCAATGCGGTGAACCCTGTCAGTAGCTTGGTTCTCTTTGCTGGCATTCCACCAGCGATCGTAATGGATTACCACAGACGCAGCCGTTAGGTCGATCCCGATTCCACCAGCTAATAAAGAACCAATAAATATTCGTGTGTTGGGGTCCTCTTGGAACTTCTGAATTAGACGTCCTCTTGAACGAGATTTTCCCGTGAGGGTGACGTGCCCAATACTTTGTAGGTCGCAATAGCTTGAAATGATTTCCGCCATACGGACGTACTGGGTAAATATGACTATTTTATTTCCTGACCCTAAAGCCTCATCAATAATTTCTTTAAGAAGCTCAAATTTTCCACTTTCATGTTTTTGAAAATCCTCAGGAGAAGAAAGGAGAGCCGGGTGGTTGCAAACCTGTTTTAACATTTGCAAAGTCGCAAAAACATGAAGATAAGGAACAGGAGTGTTCCCTGACTCTAAAGTTTCTATGAGAGGTCGCGCTTTTAAAGCAAGAACTTCACTGTACAATGCGCTTTGTTCTGTGCTTAACCGACAGTGGCGGACCTCTTCTATTTTGCTTGGGAGTTCTTTTAGGACGTCTTTTTTGGTTCGCCTCATTTTGAGGGGGTGAATCAACCTTTGAAGGGACTGCTCCGCTTCGCGGTCCTTGTGTTGTTCGATGGGTGTTTGAAATTCGTCTCTAAAATATCGGTCGGACCCAAGGTAGCCAGGGATAAGAAAATCAAATAGAGATTTTAACTCTCCTAAATGGTTCTCCATGGGAGTGCCCGTAAGGCCTAGTCGGATTTTGCTGTTGAGTTGACAGACAGCTTTGAAGGTTGCTGTGCTTTTGTTTTTGACATAGTGAGCTTCATCAAGAACAATTGCATCCCATTGAATTGCCGACAGCCTCCGGATATCGCGAAGCATGATGCCGTAACTCGTAATGAGTGTTGTGGAGTTTTTGCTCTGTAAAAGCCTTTCCCGCCGAGATCCGTGGTAGCTTTGTGGGGATAGTCGAGGTGCAAAAGATCTTATTTTGTCAGCCCAATGCTCTAAAACTGAAGTTGGGCAAATAACTAAAAATTTAGCAGAGTTGTTTTCTAACTGGATAGAGCTCAAAAGAGCCATGGCTTGATGGGTTTTTCCAAGGCCCATGTCGTCGGCAAGCAAGCCGTTTAATCTGTTGCTATACAACCACCACAACCACTGGTAGCCAAGGTGCTGGTAATCTCTGAGGTCGAGGCTCGTGTCTATGAGTTTAGGAGGGGTGTCGTTAAGGCGGAAATCTGTTTGCATACGAAATTGTTGAAGACTTTTCTGGCTCCCAGAAAAAGAATCGAAATCTCCGAGCTCAGCGCGAAGTCTTAAAAGCCCTAGAGTGTCCACTTGAATTTTGTCATCTTTGATTCCCCAGTCATGCTCTTTTAAAAAATCGGGAACTTTTGTCCAGGTTTTCCCATCTTGAATGTATTGCCCTTTAGTTTTTTTGTAGGCACTAAGGAGGTTTGCCATAGAAATTTTTGATTTCCCAACTTGATAGATAGGGTCGAGCTCAAACCAGCCTTTTTCTGTGCGGTGAACTTTTATGTCTGATATTTTGGGGGCTTCGACAATCTCGGGTTGTTCGAAATCTTTATCTAGCCAGACGGCGCCTATCCCTGACCAGGAGTCGAAGTTTGAAAGAAGTGCTTGGGCCGCGGTGTCCCCAGATATTTTGCGTGTAGCAGGTTTTTGAAACCATTCATGTGGAGGTCGGTGGAGAGGGAAATATCCTCGTTCTGGAACAAAAGAAAACTCTTCCCCTGTGAATTTTTCTGCATATTTTCCGAAGAGAAAAAATCTCGACCCTAAACTTTGCTTTCGCCCGTGAATACTGCTTTCTCTCCATTCGCCGAATGCCTTTTTTATTTGTGAGAAACCAGATGGGACCTGGATTTGAATGCACTTCTCTAGAAGAAGCTCTCCGTCGCCTGAGCTGCTTATGTAAGTGCCAACGCGAGCGACGGATCGAAAAGTTTTTATGGATCCATTTGTTTTGACACATAGCTTTGGGTGTGTGGTTAGAAAGCGCCCGGCTTCATCGATGCTGAGTTCGTAGACTGTGGATTGTCGCTTTTGTAAACTCACTCGAACTTTCACTTTGGGGCCTTGGCCAATGAGGCTTAAGGACTGAATGGAGTCTTCAAGGTGATCCAGAATATGAAAGGGCTGCCCGTTTGTTATCGGGTTTTCGTGTGGCGTGACGCCTTGAGTAGAGCTCGTACCTATTTTCGGTTTTTTGCGTTTTTTAGGTGGTGATGTGGGTGGTGGTTTGAGCTGAATATGGAACTGTTTTTCGAGGTGCCGGTCAAGGTAGAGAACAACGCCGGCAATGTGGCTACAGTAACGGCTTTGAGAGCGATTAACTGGGCAGCTGCATTCAATCCATTGAATGATGGAGTGTGCCGGGTGGATTTTTAGGTGAATGGTTTCTTGGCCACGTTCGTGAGTAACTATGGCGGAAAGAAGCCCGCTTTGAAAGGTCTCGACTGTTACGCGGCCTTGTCGAAAGTTTTCAAGACCCTCTTGCCACTCGTCGCTTGCCAAGTGTTCGTAGAAGTGCTGTAGCAATTCTCCGTGGCTGCTCATATCGGGTCCTATCCTGTGATTTGTTCGCCTTAGTGTTGTCTTTGCTGTGGCTCGAAAGCGGAAAGACAACGATCTTTCAGTGTGTTGAATATAGCATGTGTTGTCTTAAAAGGCGGGAAGCAAAAAAAACTCAGTTTTAAATATTAAATAGTTAGAAGCTTTTGTTTGAGTGATGGGCTGTTTTTTTTATTAAGGTCAGCGAAATTTTACCGATGGGTAGAAGGTGGCAAGCTGGGGGGAAGCTGTGAGTCTGAAAGATTCGAAGGATGTTGAGATCGTTGCTGAGCTGCTGAGTCGATACGCTTCAGTCGCTGTTAAACAGTTAGCCGGAATCCAAAGTCATATGACGAGCCTGTGTGATGAAGTGATGGTTGGTGTTAAGGGAATCCATGAAAAGCATGGACAAAAAGAAAAGCTGGCTTCTTCTTTACAGGTTAAAGATGAAGGTGGTGGGTTTTCAGACCAAGATGCCGCGAAAGTTATAGAGAAGGAAAAAGCGTCAGAGCAAGAACTTCAAGCGACAATGAATCAGTTTTCCGACGAGGCGAAAGATGCAGGAGTTCAATTTAAAATGCATATGAACGGACTTCATGATCTGAGCTCAGGGTTGCAAGATGCTTTGATGAAAATGGTTGGTGCTATGTCTATGGATGATGTTCTTGGTCAAAGGCTTGAGCATATATCTGACTCCATTGTTCTTTTGAGAGATTATGTTCAAAAGATGTCCGAGTGTTCCGACAAAGAGAAGGTCTTTGAGGACGCGACGTTGTCTATGCGGAGCCAAGTGTTTCGTTCATATACAACGGAAGATGAAAAACAGGTTTATAGGCAAGTCTTTCCAGATGAGTCGTGAGCAATATTAATTGAGGCAAGGGAGAGAGAGATGGGTAAGAAGGTTTTGATCGTTGATGATTCAAGGACAATTCGTCAACAAGTGAGCTTTACTTTGAGTAAAGGTGGTTTTGAAGTTATTGAAGCAGAAGATGGTCTTCAAGGTATTGAAAAGCTTCAATCAAACTCTGATGTTGCTATGGTTATCTCTGATGTCAACATGCCTAACATGGATGGCTTAGAAATGGTTGAAAAGATTCAAAGTGATTCGATTACTCAGGCGCCAATTGTGATGTTGACGACGGAGGGGAGTGCAGAGCTTATTAATAGAGCGAAAGCTGCAGGAGCAAAAGGCTGGCTTGTGAAGCCTTTTGAGCCGGATCAACTTGTAGCAGCTGTGACTAAGCTGGTGGGTGGGTGATTCATTTTTATGAGAGTTGTAAATAATGGAAAATGAAGAACGCGTTCGTCAGATGTCTGAAAAGTTTCTTGCAGAAGTACAAAGGCAGTCGAGTGTAGTCGAGCTCCAGCTTCATGCTATTAGAGAGTTGATGACCTCAACTGTTGACGAAATATCGAAAGAAATATCAGAGATATCGAAGTTGACAGGAGAAGGGGCTGAGAAAGCAGAAGCGCTGCTTGAACGGGCTTATTTTGAGCCAGAATCTGGACAAGTTGATCTTATTGACACAGTTCAACAGGATGTTGATCAAATTTTTGATCAAGCTGCAAACGGTGGCGCGGTGCAAGTCGCGGAAGAGTCTGACTTGGGAAAAGATCGGCTCCGACGATTTTCAGGGCAGTTCTCTAAACATATGGAGGCGATGTCGACACTTGACTCCGAAGTTGCGAAAGTCCTTATTAATGTCATGGGTGGGTTGTCGCATGACGATGTCATTGGTCAAAGGACTAGAAATTTGAGTGAGTCTTTTTTTATGCTCAGGGACCAAATAGGGCTTCTCTTAAAAGATCAGGGTGAGATCAATGTTCAGGAGTGGTCGGACCAAATTCAGCGGAGAATTTATCAAAGCTACACTAGTGAAGCTGAAAAGCAGTGCTTCGTAGAGGTTTTTGGAACACCGTCTCAAAAAACGTAAATTTAAATCTCAACATTTCTATTTATTATTAGGGTCTTACGATAAGGGGCTCTTTTTTTTTCAGGAACTTAGAAGAAAGTGTTGACTCTTTGGGGGTGGCTACGTATAACTCTCTTCATCGGGGCGACGCAGCAACAAACTGCTGAAACTTCGGGGCTCTTTGAAAACTGAATAGATGACGAAGAATACATACAACAGAGTGATGGTTTCATTCTTAATTGAATG
>JBGCEP010000079.1:0-41078 GCA_045106415.1 Oligoflexales bacterium
ACATATTCAGAGGCTAAAGAAAGATCGAAAAAAAACATAAACTCAAAAAATTCCCAGACGATTCTGGGTCCTGATTCCCTATCACCTCTGGTTGTTACTCTCAAAATAAAAAATACAACTCTAGAAATACCAGCGTCTATCGTGGTTCAAAACCCTCTTGTTTTACAAGCTATTATAAGAGGAGTACAACAATGAAGCCTTTGATTTCTTTTTTGAAACTCCATCTTTATCGACCTTTTGTTGATATGAGAAAGCAGGCGTCAGGCCTTGCGGAGCTTACTGAAGAGGTAAAGCTTTGTCATCCCTTAAGTTGTGAGGTTTTTATTTTTTGTAATAAACGAAGAAGTCTTTTGAAAGCTATTTATTGGGATTGAGCTTCTCCGTTTAAATCAGATATTTCATGCACTATGTGCCATAGCTGTTTCATGAAAGCAAGCTGGTGTTTTGTAGCCAATTGAAGATAGAGTGGTTGTAGGTGAGAGTTTTAAATTCTATGTGGTGTGCTTTCCAAAAAGGAATAACAATGGAAAAACGATTTAATACCTAAGAAAAAATCCAACGACTAAAACAGCGGGCCCTGTTTCAGATAAATGTATATGACCATGTTTTTTAACATAACGAAGCTTTTGCAGGGAAACTTAAGTGAGTTGCATGGATCATTTGAAAAGAGCTGTAAGGCAGCGCATGATGCAGCTGAAGACCTTGTGATACAGGTGCAATTCCATCCCATCGACCATATTTAAGAATGATAGGGATCGAGGTCGGATATTTTTTTGCTTGCTCTATAGGGTTATGTGAATCGATATATTTTAATGTCTCAACGACATAATTTGTGCCATTTGTACGCACTGGAAAGTCATCACGACCAAAAGGGCCAAATGCAGGAATGCTCCTTAAACCATACTCATGCCATTGACTATGAAAAGACCTACTAAATAAAGTGAGTGATTCATAGCAAAGAGCCTGTATATATGAAGGCCTATAGAGAGGCATAGCAAGAAGAGAAGCTTGAATAATTTGCGGGTGTGGGCTTTGCATTAGGATATTGAATGACAGACGAGCTCCAAGGCTCATACCAGCTAAAGTAATTGGAAGCGACGTTCTTTGAATGACGAAAGTGATAGCATCTTGTAAACAATGAAGCAGTGTGTTGGCGTCTAGATAAGTATTGCTTTTTATTCCGTGACCATCTAAATCATAGCTAAAAATTTGGTAGCCGTCTTCAAGGGCTTTTTTAAAGAAATTGAGATGGGGATAGACAGCATCAAATCCCATGCCGTGAGAAAAAAGAATAAGGCCAACAGGGTCATCCTTTTTGGGGCGAATCCAAATATAGCGAGTTTTCCCACCAGTATCACGTGGGTAGAAGCTTTGTTCATATTCATACATAAAAGAAGAGGGGAGGTCCATTTGACCTTCACTTTTATAAGGGATAGCCTGAGATTAGTCTATCACAGTTGAAAATAAGTCGATCTTTGAAAGGTCATCATGGAACAACCCGGACCAGAAGATATATGTAGCTTTCTGGATCAATATGGTTGGGATTATGAATACGATCGCCTCCGTACGATCCACACTGGGTGGGAAGAAGAAGGCTGCCACTACGGTTTAAGCGTGATTTTTCAACATGCATTCATAGCCTTTGAAGTGCGCGACCTTGAACGTTATCTTAAGGGTGTAAAATTTGATAAAAATGAAGACTTTAGAGTTCTTATTTCAGTCTGTTCAGATATGATAGGCCCACGCTTAGAATATACTGCTCATGGTTTATCTCTTCTCTATGATATTCCTCGAGTAGGGTTTTGTTATGAGCAATTTGAGATTATTCTTGGATGCTTAGGTCATTATACAGAAACCCTCCCAGAAATGATTGCGCAGCATCAACAAGTTGTTGATGAGATTTTTGAACAACCTCAAACTCTTTTAATATAGTCTCTAGTTTATTCATGATACGCCGATAAGTTTCTATATGAAACAAGAGGATGTCATGAGCCAAGCGGGTGAGCCAGCGCAACCTGAAGAAATAGGTCCTTACCGTATTGTAAAGGAAATTGGCTCTGGTGGACTCGGACGAGTTTTTCAGGCTTTAAGTCCAGAAGGAAAAATTGTTGCAGTTAAAGTCTTACACGAAAAATTCGCAGAAGATCCAAAGTTTTTAGGTGTATTTCATCGTGAAATGTTGATGTATTCTGGTTTACAGAATCGTTATATTGCAAGCTATCTTGATAGTTATTTTGAACCTCCCCTATGTTATATCGTCACTGAATATATTGACGGATGGTCGGGGTATCAATTTCAAAAACAAGTAGGGCAAATACCTCCATTGGTTGCTGTTGCTATCATTTTTGATCTTTTACAAGGACTCGATCATCTTCACCTAAGAGATGTTGTTCATTCTGATTTGTCGGCATCAAATTTTATGGTTTCGCGTAGAGGCCAGATTTTTGTTATGGACTTTGGGCTTTCTTGTAAAAATGAAATTGAAGATTATAGAAATTTTGTCATGGGAACTCCGGGATATTATGCTCCTGAGCATATTACAAACACTCCAATAGGACCCTATACGGACATTTATTGCGCTGGTTTGCTTTTGTATCAAATGCTAGCCGGTGTTCGAGCTGTTCCTCACGCAAAGTCGCTTTCAGATATTCGTGATTCAATGAAATCAATACGCTGGTCCATGATTCGTTCAACGGATTGGAAAATGCAAAGAAAGCTACGAGGTCTTGTAAAAGGAGCCTTAAAGTACAATCCATCACAGCGATATACCACAACACAAGATTTTATGTTTGAATGCTATCAAATTTTAAAGAGATCAGACATTCGTTATTCGAGACATGCTATCCATCAGTTTTTATACGATGCTGAAATGATCAACGAATCTTTTGACGGAACAAAACAGAATATTTATTTTGGGTGGGCAGGTTCTATTTAAGAGAGTGATTTGAATCAATATACGAGGTTAATGCTATGAAAATGACTGGAGAACAAGTTGTAAAACTTGGAAGTGGTCAAGTTGTTTTCGAGCAAAATGCACCAGGCGGTGATTTGTATATTGTTGAAAGCGGTGAAGTTCTTCTACAACGTGAATGGGCTGGAAAAGTAACAGAAGAAATAGTGGGAAGATCAGGCATATTAAGTGGGCTTACATGTCTTACTAATGAACCTCGCTGGCATAAAGCAAAAACAAAGAATGGAACAGTCTTACGTAAAATAAGATGGGAAACCTTACAAAGATATGTTCAGGCTATGCCTCATTGGCTTAAAAAACTTTTACTATTTTATAGCGACTCTATTCAATCATCTTATTTAGAAAAAGAAGTTTTACTTAAAAAAATAGAAACATTAGAAAAAACCCAACTTACAATATGGTATTCGATAAAGCAGGTTTTATCTGTTTTTTTAGACTTATACACAACATCAGCTCATCAAGGTCGAGATCGTTGCTATATTTCTGATCTTGAAAAAAGAGGGGTTGAAGTTCTTTGTTTTGATTTAAAAATGATGAGAGAATATACCAAAATTTTAATAGAGTCAGGAATACTATTAACTCATCGTGATAGTGATCATGGAAAAGCATGGGTTAAAATTGATCAAGTTGATCGATTATTACATTTGCAGAAAATATGCCAAAGTTTTAAACAAATTTCTGTCGAATTAAAAAAATCACCACCACCGAGAATTTTAAGAGTGGTTTCAGCCTTACTTATTTACACTCATAAAATGGAACTTTCACAGGAAGAAAAAGTAAGCCTTGTTTTTTCTGAGATGAAAGAAGCTTTACAAGGATTGATGGGACATGAAGTCTCAGTTGAGAATTTAGAAGAAGCTCAAGAGTATAAAATGATCACTCTTGAGCGCAATCAAGATGGAATTAAAATTAGAATGATTCCAAATAGTGTAGGAATACAGGTCTCATGTTATTCTGCTTTAAAACTTATGGAAAAGAACCAAAGATCTGAAGAACGAAACACAGAATCATAGTCTTTCTTGATTGTTTTTTAGAATAGAGGGTGATTCATGATTCATCTAGAAAATGAAAAATCTTATGCCGATATTGATCCTCTAAACGGTGCTCGAGTGGTTCAATTTGGAATATTTTCAAACCAAGATAAAAAATCAAAAGAGCATCGTTTGCTCTGGGATAAAATGCAAAAAGAAGATTCTGGGTGGTGCCACGGAGGAATACCTATTCTATTTCCTTTTGCAGGTCGAGTGTGGAGCTCTAATAAGCAAGGCTATTACTTTTTAAATGGCACAGAATTTCCTATGCCTATCCATGGATTTGTTCATCACAAACCTTGGGAGATTGTAGAACAAAAGAGCAGCTCTATAGAAATGGTATTTTCTTCCTCTAACGAAACGAGAAAGTTATATCCATGGGAGTTTGAATTAAGAGTACATTGGAAACTCAAAGAGACCTCTTTACTGTATTATTTCTCGATTAAAAATAAAGGCTGCTTATATCCTTCTTGGATAAAAAAAGAAATGCCTTTCGCTATGGGGCTGCACCCTTACTTTCAAGTAAATTCTCTTAAAGAAAAAGATTTACAATTACTCTGTCAGCCTGGAAAGCAGTATGCCGTAACTAAAGAAGGGAGAGTTGGGTCTTTAGGTAAATGGGACCCCTCTTGCTCTGTTAGTAAAAAACCAAGTCTTATTTTACAAGACTTTCATGAGCCCTATGTTGATATGAAATTAAACCATCACCCCAACATAAGGGTGCGCATTGAAATGGAGAACTGTGAACAGACTATTATTCTATGGTCGGGGGCGAAAGATTATTTGTGTGTTGAGCCTTGGATGGGTTTGCCTGATGCTTTGCAGAACCCAAAAGGTTTAGTGTGGGTTAAAGAAAATGAGCAACAAACGTGGTCCGGATCTTTTTGTGGTGAAGTAAAATTTTAGCCACGTTTTTTTTCAAAACGAGATTGCGCGACACGAGAAAAGACTTTCATTTGAGGTCCCCAACTCGGTGTTTGAGCCTCATAAAGGCCTGTTGGAATAAGAGTCTGACTACTTCCATCAGCGTTCATACGATAGAGCTGAGGTTGAGATTTGACGTCTCTAAGCTTTCCGTTATTTGTACGGTTTGATTGAAAAACAACCATTTTACCGTTAGGAGACCAAGATGGAGTTTCATTATCTCCAGAGCGAATGGTTAATCTTTCTAGGTTTGCACCGTCAGAATTCATCATAAAAATATCAAAACGATTGATATCTTTATCAAAACCTGCAAAGACGATTTTTTGTGAATCTGGAGACCAAGATGGGCCTGCGTTGTACCAACCAGCATAAGTAAGTCTATCGTCTTTCACAACACGCGCACCTTGTTGATCCCACTGTAATGTCCCTCGGAAGATATGAGGATTTCCATAACGTCCAGAGACAAAAGCAATATAATTACCATCTGGTGAAAAAACAGGGCTAACATCAAGCCCCACGCCACGTATCAGCTGTTGTCGTGTTGTTCCGTTACGAGGCATAACATAAATTTCCGCATTGCCTCCGACAGATCCTGTAAAAACAACCCATTTTCCATCTGGACTAAAACTTCCACCGCTGTTAAGGCCTTTGAAGGCTGCGAGTTTGCGGCGTTTCCCAGAAGGGTAATCCATAATAAATAACTCAGTGCGACCTGATTCAAAAGAAGTATAAATAAGTTGCTTACCGTCTGGTGACCAAGCAACAGATATGTGTGGAGCAGGCGCTGTAGTCATCTGCCTTAAATTACGGCCATCGACGTCGCTCACATAAACCTGTTGATCTGCTTTTGGACTACTTTTCCCAACAAAGGCGATTTGACTTGAGAAAAGACCTGGAGCTCCTGTGTAGTGTTCTAAGACATGATCAGCAAAAGATTTAATGCTGTCCACAATGGGAGAGCTTTTTAAACGGTAACGTTTTCCAACGACAGAGCTACCTTTATAGAGGTCTGCGATACGTATTTCGAGAATTGGACCGGTAGAGTCTTCGGAAATTTTTGCAAGAACAAGGGCTTCTGCTCCAATGTCTTTCCAGCTTTGAAGATTCAAGGTGCGAAAACCTTCTTCAGCAAAAGGGAGTTGAGAGAGTTTTTTGCGCGGCAGAAGAGTTTTGTAGTGTTCAAGCGGCATAACTTGAAAAAGGCCAGAAAACTCAAGGAAATGACTGAGTTCTTGTCGAGCTTCTATAGCTAATTTTTCAAGCTCTATTGACGACTTATCCGTTGCTACAAGTGGCATAGCAACCATGAGTTGGCGAAAACTTGGCCGATCAACTCTAACTAATAAAGGATTTGAAAAACTAAGATGAGATAAAAAACTCAAAAATGCTATAAATAAATACATGGACGGTTTAAATAACATCATATCTCCTAATCATTTGCGGAATACTCAAACTGTAAAGGTTCTCCGACGAGCCGCTTGGGTGGAGTCGGAAACGGTGAAGATTTGCGTAGGTTAGCAAGAACGATTTGATCGAAAGTTTTATCGCCAGAATGTTGATGTACTTTTATTGTGAGAATACGGCCTTGAGGGTCAAGAACAAGTTCAACCGTTGTTTTGATACCGTTGTTATTTTTATAAACTTCTGGAATTGTATAATTTGTCCTAATCCAACGTTTGAGCTGGCTTTGATATTGCCCCCAGGCTTGTGCTGTTTCCGCATGCTCTGTTGCTTTTCTTGCTTGTTCGAGTTGAAGGCGTCGGATGTAATCTTTTTGACTTAATTCAGTGAGAGCTCTTTTTTTAATAGCTTCCATTTTGCGCTTTTCTTCTTTTTTCTTCTTCTGATCCTTTTTCAGTTTCATAGTACTAGAGTCTTTTTTTGCTACACTTTCTTTCACTTTAAAACTTTTAGGAAGCTGAGGAAGCATCTTTTTTTTGTCAACTTTAGGCGGCTTTGCTTGTGCAGGAGGAGTCCAGTTGACTAGATCGACTTCGATGACTTCTTGTTTACTTGGCTTTGACCGCCATAGAGGAAGGTATGGAGACCAAGCCGCAAAGGCATGGCCAAACAAAGAGGCTATGAGAAAAGTTTTTAAAATTTTTTCTTCAGCCATCATCAACCTTTACCTTTGTTTTCAGTCAGCATTCCAACTCTTTTGACTCCAGCTATTTTGGCAGCACTCATAGCATGAATGACTTTTTCGTACTCAACTTTGCGGTCAGCTCGAATAAACAAATCTTTACTATTACGGCTGTCTAAAATTGTCTTAATACGAGTTTTTAAATCCTTCTCAGAAATTTGTACTTTCCCGAGATAGTAGTCACCTTTTTTGTTTATCGATAAAACCAACTGCTTTTCTTCAACAGGTTGCCCGGTTGACTCTGAAGTTGGTAGGTTGACTTTAACCCCACTAATTGAAAGTGGAGCAGCTACCATGAAAACAATAAGAAGAACAAGCATCACATCAATTAAGGGCACCATATTGATTTCTGCAAGGTCCTCTTGGTCGTTAGAATCTGGATTGATCTGAAAAGACATTACGACCTCGTTTGGCTTGATGTTCGTTCAGAGGAGGAGGGTTGTGCGACCAAATGACGTTCAACAATATTTAAAAAATCAGATCCAAACCCATCGATATTTTCTAAAATAAGGCGAATGTGTGAGCGAGCAATATTGTAGCCGATAACCGCAGGAATTGCAGCTGCCAAGCCAAAAGCAGTTGCAATCAAGGCCTCTGATATTCCTGGGGCAACAGAGGCCAGACTAGAGCTTCCCGTGCGTGCAATTGTATCAAAAGCATCCATAATTCCCCAGACCGTCCCAAAAAGCCCTATGAAGGGACTAGCCGAGGCAGTAGTTGCTAAAAAGGGGAGGTATTTCTCCATACGCTGCTGCTCACTGCGTCTCGATTTTGCAAGTGTACGCCGTAGACTGTCCATGGCCGATTGAATAAGGGCTTGAGCCATAATCCCTTGTGGGGGTTTCGGGTGTTTTGTCATCTCAATATAAGCTTCACGAAAAACTTCCCTGACAGGAGAATGAGGTTCTTTATCAATTTTCTGGTGAAGATCGCGCAGAGACTGAGATTTCCAGAAATGATCAATAAAGATTTCATTTTTTTGCTTCATCTGATGTAGCCAATACCATTTGGTGAGAAGCAAAGCCCAAGCTAGAACAGACAAAGTGATAAGACTAAAAAGCACCATGGACACAACAGGCCCACCTTGCATTGCTCTAGAAAAAGCAGAAAAAGATTCAGTAGCAACAAGAACAGTTTCTTCAGCTACCTCTGGTGTGTCCACTGCAAGAGCAAGTGAACTGAAGAATAGTGAAATTGATAACCATAAGAAAGATTGAAACATAATAAGGCTCCAGCAGGAAGTTCTGGTGATATTATAACGTTTCTGTGCAGAAAGTCCTTAATATTTTGATGGTCAAAGAAAAACAGATTTATAAGATTCATCATAAAGTGAGTGAGATAGGTAAATAGCATATACTGGAATGTATGCTTTGGTATTTATTCGTAAAAAACATGTTTCTGGATGTACTAAAAAAACAACTCGTGTTTTAAGAGTCAATCACCATTAATGAACGTGACACCATTTCGCTTGAGCACCTTCGATAAAAAGGAGGTTCCAAAATGGAGCCAACTCAGATAAGCATAAAGAAAAAACATTTCTCAATTCTTCAAAAACAAGAAATTTTAGAAAAACTGTATCTACTCAGACCTCAAAAATTTCTCAGTTAAAAAATTCCGGCAAAATTCCAAGAAACAAGTCTTTTAATGCCTTGGCAAGGCTGACATCATGTTTTCTACATGTTGAAATAAATCCTCTGATTCGAGAGAAATACTTCGCACCATTTTCAGATCGAAAGCATCCAGAGATTTTTTGTTGAACTTTTGTCATTCTAATATCTCGCTCACCTTGGTTATTTGTGAACGGAATATTCTCAGCAGTTATAAAACGCAGTGTTTCTTCTTCATAGTCTCTTAGTCGCTCTAATAAATTCCGAGCTTTAGATTTTTTTATTCTGCTTCGTTTTCCAGGTGGAGAAGGATCTGGCGGGAGAGTTTCTCTCTCCGTTTTTTAAAATTTCACGGTACTCAGATCGGAATTTTTTCTGCAAAATAGATGGGATTTTTCCGTTTAGGTCGATTTTCTCTTTATTGGATTTTTGCAGTAAATTTTTCAATTCTGCAGCCCATTTATAACCATCCTGTTCATTAGCTCTTTCAAGTTCATGTAAATAGGGAGCATTGCAAAGAGAGTGCTTACAATCATATTTAAAATAGAGCTTCCAGTGGTCATGTCAAAGCACCCCATTAAAGAATGGAAGGATACCAATATCATTCATTGCCTCCGAACCACGTTTTTTGTGAGGCATAAAGAATTTCCATTTTTCATTAGAGCATATATGCAACTAGACGCGCTCGCCTCCAATATTAATTCCTGTTTCGTCTACATGAGCCACAAGGGCGGCAATTAGCTTTGCTTTAGCTACCGTTTCAAATTCTTCAAGTTTTTCATAGGCATCTTGGATGAAATTATAAACAGAGTCCGAGCTGATTGGCATTCTCAGATAAATTCTCAACAATTCTGTCGTACGGAATAAGTTGGGACTGAGAGTCGTAGATGACTTGGGCTTTTAGGCCTGGCCCATATTGAGTTTTTTGCGTCATTTCATTTGGAAACTTAGCAACGAAACGCTTACCATTTGAATCGATAAGGACTTCAGCTTCATACTCTGTAACTATGCGTTTGATCTCAAAATCAAAAAATTGTCGAGTTTCTGATTTAGCACTCGAGTAAGTCCCTTTAGGAATTGTGCGCAGATCTATTTTCAATTTAATCAGGGATTCAGGGGCAGAAACAGGTTCAAGCCTTGATCCTAAATGGCCTTTCTGCCCACCAGGTCTTTTCTCGCTTGAATTTTTGTTTTTCTTTCTTGGAACATTATCCGAAGATGGTGGCTTCGAGCTGTTTCTGCTATTAAACCCCATCTGGTTGGCAAGAAGTGTCACAATCACGATTAAAAGATCAATGGTTGCACGAAAACTCGAGGATAAATCCTTTTCCTGAGCCAGCGCTTTTTGCACATTCTCAATGTATCTCTGAGTTTTTTTATGCATATTTTCCCCTAGAAACACGCTTTTAAGACCGTCGAAAAAATAGAAACGATCTGGGGTTCAATGATATTCTCGAGCGATTATGGACCACATTTCAGATGAATAAGAGGTGCTTTGATGACTATTCGACATACTTCACAAAAATCGAGAATTTTTGCCAAAATCATGTCAAGGATAAAAAGCATGACGGCTTAAATTAATTTCATCTTGGGAAATGCCTGAGTAGTTACGTTTAATTTACGTAATTAGCATAAGTATTGACAACGTCTATACACAGCCAATACTTATATTTGATATAGGTTATTAATTTAAATAAATCTTTCTTCAAAAAAGTCATCTAAAAACAACCGTATCTATTTCAGATATCACAGAATTTCTAGCCGTTGTTTTTCTCAGTTGTTTTAAAAACTGTCCCGCTCCAGGCGTTAAATTCCGCCCTGCGTGATCTACAACAGCAATTTGAATCCATTCTGGCATTGACGCTAACTGCACAGCAAGCTGCTGTCCATAACGTCCGTAATAGCGTTCTAAAACTTTACTGCTTAACTCAGAAAAACCATTGTTTCTCGATATGCTATACAGAAAGAGGTGCTCAAACCGAGGGTGACTAATTGAGGGGGGATATTCCTGAAAATGACTTAACATTAAACTACACGTCATCATGTTCACTTTATTCAAGGAAAGCTGCCTCAATTCTTCAACAGGAGCCATTGCTAAATAATCTAAAAAATCTTCACTTGCTGCACGAGGCTTTAAACTCATCATTGCTTTCGCATAAGATTCATCATGAGTCACAAAAAGACCTTGTTTCAAAATAGAATAACTGGATATAAGTTGATTTTTTGCGATTGCATCTGCCATGCGAGATCCCATCCATTGACTGAGATCTCCGTTCATTAATGCTTTTGTTAAAGCTTGATCAACAGCATCAGCCATTCGAGGAGAAGGGCGTAAAGCCGCCATATGCCACGCTAACTGTTGATGACTTTTTTTCTCAGCGTTCAATAAAGAATTAAAAACCTCAACAGATCTACTGTCTTTGCTCAAGTGATATAAATGAATCGCATTAATCAAATGAGATGATGGCCAGTCTTCTTTATGATTTTTAATACCTTCATATAAAAGCTTTCCTGCTTCAGGCCAAACTTTTCTTCTTGCAACTTCTTGTCTAACTTGCGCCAAAGTCATGCCGCCAAAATTGACGCCTGCTTCCAATAATTCTGACAAATCAGTCGAACTATCGATTACAGGAGGTTGATATGAAGAATCTGTGACACATCCAAAAAACAGCATTGATAAACATAAAAAAGATTGTATTTTAAAGTATTTCTTCATATTTTCTCCAGATGTTGTACAACAATAGATATCCCTAAGTCTTCTTGAAAAATTTGATGACAATCAAAACTGCCATGATCAACTTCGATTGTTAATCCTTTACGGCTAAGAATCATTTTCTGGACCGAAAACCTCAAAAGAGATTCCAACACCCGATCTACTCTTATTTTTTGTGGAGAACTTTCTTTATAAGGAAGTTCACACTCAAATTCTACACCTGCTGCTTGTGCCATTTTACGTAAAGCAAGAGGGAGCCAGTCGATCACATGATGAACCCGAAAACATAACCGCAAAGAATGAATTGCGCTTTGTAATCTAAAAATCCAAAAAGCCATACCTAACGCCAAAAATAAACACGCCATATGCACAATAAAATTTGTGGCCATCATAGGCCTTTGCCTCCTTCATCCAAAACCGAAGCAATTCTGAGCCCGTGCCGAATTAATCTTCCAATCGCAGGATCATGATGCTCTTCTTCAAGCTGACTTTCAACTAATTTAGACCACAATGACCATTCCTCAAAAATCGGGTTTTTTTGACATCTAAGTTCATATATTTCAAGAGCAAGAAGCCACTCTTTAGGTTCACTTTCAAGAACAGATCTAATTTTCCCAAAATCATCAGCATTCCCTTTACGGAAGCCTTCTCGGAAATCACGAATAATTTGATAAGCCTCAAACACTTTTAATTCTTTTTTTGTTGATTGAACTCGACTACCAGGAGTTGTTGAAGCTTTACCAACTTGAAGTTTTTGATAACGACTCCAATCTCCACAGCCCCCATAGACCGATGTTACACTCGACCCAAGAATCAAAGGCCATTGCTGACATGTAAAATTCCCATGTGGAGTTTTTATATCAGCAGACTCCCAAGTCACAAGATATTGAGATCCAATCTTCCTAGCACTGGCAACAACTCCATTCACGACAACTCCTCCTAGCCACTCAATTTTCACCTTCTGGCCAGGTGCCCAATTTATGTCATGACAAGGCCTGTCAGTTGAACCCACAATTTGAAATAAAGGATCTTGTAGAGTCTCGTATCCCCATGGCTCTACTTGTTGGCTATCTCGTGAAATTTGACACCCTTGTCCATACTGAAGAAAAAAGGTCCCATTATAATTCTGATAAAATTCCAATACGCCACTCACTGATAAACCATGATCAAAAACTGTGGTTGTCACTGTTCTAGCCTCAAAAGCTTGATTCAACCCATGAGCTCCGCCTCTTTTAAAAGACATTGTTTCACCAAAATCTTCAAGAACCTCTAGAAGGTGCTGAAAGCTCCTTGCAACATAAAGCTGAGGCTGTGGATTTGTGATGTCATAACTTTGCTCTGTGCATGCCACAGAAAGAGGGATTTTAAAAACTCGATCACTCACACAGTCTTCTCCTTCCATTAAAGAAGACAAAAGACCTGCTCCAAAAATTTTAGGGTCCGCCATATCGCCCACAAGACCATACTCAGCCGTCCACCAATTCATCCTCGCAAGAAGCCCTGCCTCTGAAATTCCTCGCAAAGCTGCTTCAGCTACTTCTAATTCAGCCTCGGCTTTTCTAATATCAACATCACCATACTCAGGATTCTCCTTAATATCCGACAGCGTACGAATAGCTTCATACAAAGCAATATCTTCAACCGAATAAATAGCTTTATTTGCATAGATAGAATAAGCCGCAAGATAGTCAGCATAACCTTGATCAACAAGAATAGGAGCATGACCCGCAGCTTCATGCACAATGTCAGGCGCTGGGGTATATGCAATATGCTCTAACGTTCTCATATCACAAGCTATAGGAAGCAACCTGTGTCCTTGAAAAGCTAAAAAAATAGCAGGTGGAATAAAGCCTTCAACACACACCGCACCCCAGCCAAATTGATCTAAAAGGCGATCCATCTCATCAACTTGGGGAATTCTCGATATAGGTACCCCTGTCTCTTGCAGGCCTCTTAGGTAATCAGGATGCGCTGTTTTTCCGAAAATATCGCGACCTTGCCTCATAATACATCGCCACGTCGCTTGGTCTCTTGCTGTATAACGACTATAATTCTGGGTTGTTATAAATTCATTTAAATATTCAGGAAGCTTTTTTCTGGCTTGGCTCATCTTTCCCCTCCTTTATATAGTCACCCTTTCATCGTAACAGATCTCAACTAAAGCCTACTTATCCATAAAAAGTGTCATTGTTTCAGACAATCATGTCTAAAACTCAGACAGTCACCTTTTCAAAAGTAAACGACTGTATCGGTAAACCCGCAATTTATCACGGCCTGCAAACCTGGCATCGCTTTTGCTTTAAGAGATCATCGAACGGGTATTTGAAACTGAACTGACCAAAGGATGATGAAATGATGAACTCCCACGCTGACAATTTCCAAAACCACAACATGACTCCTGCTACACCAGCTGTTACTTCAACACCTTCTCCACTTGAAGTCGATGCAGCTGCAACGCTGGAAGAAAAAGTAACTAGCCTTGGTACGGTCGCCAGTTTGCGCACTGTATTTCGTTATGTACAAGAGCACATTACTGAAGAGCTAACTCTTGAGGGTATGACTGCTGTTTCCGGGATGAGCGAATCGACATTGAGTCGCCGGTTTCGTAAGCACTTAAAGAGGAGCCCTATCCGTTGGTTATGGCTGTATAGAACACTACTTGCTGCGGAATGCATCAATGTCGCTCCAGAGCTACAACTCATCGACATCGCAACCTCTTGTGGATTTTCGAGCTCAGCTCACTTCTCTCGCCTATTTCACAAGATGATTGGCGCTGCGCCTCGGGATTATCGTCGCATCGCTCAAGAGCGAGGAAACTTAAACCGCAAAACAGCCCAAACTCGATTGATCGACAACATGGATCAGCTTCACGCTATCGCTTTGGAAAAAAGCATCGCTCTCGCGACTCCTAAATCAGAGAGCTAATTTTTCCTACCTCACAGCCCCAAGGCCGAACTTGGGGCTGTCAATTCTGCAAGAGAAGTGTACAACTGTACACTAAGTATGTGGGACAACCCACGACACATCCCAAAATCGACACCCCATACGAAAGAGACATAAGCCATGACAGCTCAAGTTTTTGTTATGACAGCCCCTTCTGGTACGGGAAAGACGACATTAACCCGCCGCCTCCTTAGCCAGCACACCACAATCAAAACTCCCTCAAGCCTAACAACTCGCACGAAGCGCCCTAACGAAAAAGACGGGGATCACTACCGTTTCGTAAGTGAAGAGCAATTTAAAGAGGCTGTTGAACAAAAACGATTACTGGAGTGGGCGCAGGTTTTTGGCAACTACTATGGCACAACCTTTGACGATTTTGATACCTTAAGAGAAAATGCAGAACAGATACTGCTTGAAATCGACGTCCAAGGCTGGCATCAAATTCAAGAACGTGTCCCTGAGTCAAAAGGCGTCTTTATCATGCCTCCAAGCTTAAAGGCTTTGTGGGAGAGGCTATCACATCGAGGGACAGAGTCTTTAGCAACACGTTGGTCACGCTTAGAAGAGGCACACACTGAGTTACAGTCCGTCCATACATACGATCACTTCATTATTAATGTTTCTATTGAGGAAGCTTATGATGACTTGGAAGGATTGGTTATTCGAGGGCTCTCTCCTCGCTTACCTCGACAAGATGCAGAATACCACGCCAAGAAACTCCTTGATGAATACCGAGATGCTTCTTGGATTCAGCAGTTACGTAGTCAGTTTTAAAAATCATAGCCACAACTCTCTATTGTGGATCGGAGAGCTATAATGACGCAATCAATCGTTCCTCCAGAAGACAGCTCAGAACTTCTATTCCAGAAACTACTTGATGCGACTCATTATTTAGATCAGTACGAAGACACGGAGATTCTCCTTCGTAAGGCTTTTGAAATAGCTGATTCTCGTCATGGTCCACAAAAACGGGCATCAGGAGAACCTTACATTCTCCACCCTTTGAGTGTTGCCTTAATCCTTACAGAGCTCAAAGTCGATCGTTATACTTTAGCCTCAGCGATTCTTCACGATACAATTGAAGATACAGATTACACTTTTGAGGATCTTCAAAAAGATTTTGGAAACTCTGTGAGTGAGATCGTAGATGGCGTCACTAAAATCGGAAAAATGAAATTTCGCTCCAGCCAAGAGCGCATGGCGGAAAATTTTCGCAAGATGCTTTTAGCTATGGCAAAAGACCTACGTGTCATTCTCGTTAAACTGGCTGACCGTCTTCATAACATGAGAACTCTCGAGTTCCTAGCACCTGAAAAACGCCATCGCATGGCGCAAGAAACTCTTGAAATTTATGCACCTCTTGCCAATCGTTTAGGTGTTTATCATATAAAAAATGAATTAGAAGATCTGTGTTTGAAAGAAACTCGCACAGAGAGCTACCGTGACCTCAAAAAGAAAGTTGCACAACAAAAGCAAATACGCGCCGACAAGATTACAGAGATTGTTCAAATTTTAGAAGGGCAACTTCAAGAATACAATTTCGAATCAGCGCATGTTTATGGGCGTCCCAAGCATTTTTATTCAATCTATAGAAAAATGATCGAGCGTAAGCTAACATTCGAAGATATCCATGACTTATTTGCATTTCGCATTATTGTCGACACTGTCAAAGATTGCTACGAAGTCTTGGGCATTGTTCACGCAATGTGGAAACCAATGCCTGGACGCTTCAAAGATTATGTGGCAATGCCAAAACCGAACATGTACCAATCTTTGCACACAACAGTGATACGTCCCAACGGTGAAGTGGCTGAAATTCAAATCCGAACAAATGAAATGCACCAAATTTGTGAAATGGGTGTTGCTGCACACTGGCGCTATAAAGAAGGCTCCAACGAAAAGCTCAAATCCAACGATCAACAAAAGTTTTCTTGGCTTCGCCAAATGATGGAGCTTCAACAAGACATCAAAGATCCAAATGAATTTTTAGCATCAGTAAGGCTTGACCTCTTTGATGAGGAGATCTTTGTATTCACACCTAAAGGAGATGTCATTGAGCTAAGAACAGGCTCTTCACCGATTGATTTTGCTTTTGCTATTCACACTGATGTTGGGCTAACAACCGTGGGCTCAAAAATCAACGGCCGCATGGTTCCGCTCCGCACTAAGCTCCACAACGGGGATATCATTGAAATTCTGACTTCTTCTATCCCGCGTCCAAATAAAGATTGGCTCAACTTTGTATGCACATCAAAAGCACGTAATAAAATACGATCTTTTCTGCGCAGTGAAAGAAGAGATCAAAGCCTTAAGCTCGGCCGAGACTTACTGAGCGCAGCTCTCAGCAAACATAGTTTAGACTTAGACAAACTCATCAAACAACAAGATGTTCAGCCTCTCATTAACGCAAGTAAAGAGAGTAGTCTTGACGAGGTTTGTATTGCTATTGGGTATGGCCGTCTTTCAGCAGCATCTGTTGTGCAAAGAGCTTATGCCAAAAAACTCGAGCTTGAGCAACAATCTCAAGTCTCCTTACAAAACCCTGAACCCGTTGCACCTCGTCCACAAAGCTCTCAAACAGGGCTTCTTGTATCGGGCATGGATGATATTCTTGTAAATCGAGCCAGATGCTGCAACCCTCTCCCTGGTGATCATGTCATTGGCTTTATCACACGAGGTCGTGGTGTCTCTGTTCACAGGGGAAGTTGCGGCAAAGCTCTAGACTTAGACCCGGCACGGCGAGTTCCTGTCTCTTGGGGGTCTCCCGAAAAAGCCGAGACTCACACCACATGCATTCGAGCTGTCACCATGGATCGTCAAGGACTTCTTGCTGAAGTTTCAACAGCGATTTCTTCTTGCGGCGGCAACGTCCAGCGGGCAAATATTCAGGTCGATCAATCCAAAAATGGGATTCTTGATTTTGAGGTTATGCTTAAAAACGCAGAACAGCTCAACCAGGTGTTAAATCGACTAGAAGCTATCCCTGGAGTCATTTATGCTGAACGAAGGAATACAATTGTCGACAAACAGATTTCAAAAAGAAAAAAACGCACCTAATATCAAAATAAAAGTAAGAAAAATATCTTTTTTTAGACGAAGGACTGCGGAAAAATGGGCATCACCATGCTTCTTTTTACCTTCTTCCATCACAACAGATGGACAAAACAATCAAAATCATTTCTCTTTTAGTGAAAAAAGTGATGTGCTTTATACCTATCGACGAAAGAATGATCTTTTAGGTATCACCCTCTCCACTCTTTATAGATAGGACAAGATGAAAAATCTCACCCCCTCTTCGTTGAAGTGAAATTTACTTAATTCTACGCTAATAGATTTAAGTAAATTCAAAATAACGGTTCGAACACCTAAAGAACCTCACATTTCAAAGAAGTGACAGTGATACACTCAGTAATATCAACACTGAACTCATAGACATTGGATAAACAAATGAAGATTTATACTTTTGTAAATATTCTTATATGGATTCAATTTACACCTTCTTGCAACACTCCATCCTCGCCTCAATATTTTGCACAAGGAAACATTGCACATGAAATGATCTCATCCCAAGTCGATTCTCCTCTTGCGAGTTATTTCATTGAAAAATACTTAAAAAACGATCATTCCAATAAAGAATTTGATGAAAAAATTTCTTCTTTTATAAGGTATGCTCAAAATGGGGACCTTACAAATCAGAAATTGAAAAGAATATCTGAACAAGGCTCTCTTGACTTAAGCGCCATGATTTTCGCTCATATCCACACTCAAAAAAACCCTAAAATCAAACAGTCTCTACTTCAAAATTATCAAGCAGTAAAAGAAAATAAAATCCATCTACATCTTACATCAAAAAACTATAAAGTCATCCTTATACCGGGGCTTTTCTATCAATCAAAACCTCAAGCTAAAGGTGATCTTCGAGACGTAAAATCTATTCTTGAAAAATCTGGATTTGAGGTCAAGAGAGCCCCTATTTTAGACACAGGAACTGTTGAAGAAAACTCAAAAATTGTCGCAGAATTCATACAAAAAGAATCTTACCATCACAAAAAGATTATTCTAATCAGTGCGAGTAAAGGCGGACCGGAAACAGCATACGCACTTGGATCTTTAATGCCCATAGAAGCAACCAAAAAAGTTGCCATATGGCTCAGCATTGGAGGAGCTCTAAGAGGATCTCCTCTTGCAAATCAATGGCTGTCTTGGCCTCATAGATGGCTTGCTTCTACGATTGGTTATTTCTCAGGATTTTCTTTACAAATGTTGGAAAGTTTAAGCATAGAGCAAAGCACCATGCGTATGAACCAAATCAGCATTCCGTCTCATATTCGAACATTTCAGCTTGTTGGAGTGCCTCTATCTGGGACAGTCATCAAAGAAGTTCAATCAGGATATAAAAAATTAAAAAAATATGGTCCAAATGACGGCATCGTCTTACTACAAGATCAAATCATACCTGGTTCTTCTGTCATTATTGCAATGGGCCTTGATCATTGGTATCGCGACCCTGATTTAAAAAGAAAAGTGATAGCATTCATTGCTACAGTAACAAGAAACAGTGATAAATATTACAAAGAGATTTGATATGTAGCAAAAAATTTCTATGCGTTACAAAATTTTTTGTAGCCTCTACTCTCTCATAGATTATTTGTTTTTCAACAAATCATACCTCAATTGGGCATTTTTAGGCCCTCGAAGCTGAATTGATTTACGATAAGATTCTAAGGCTTCAGGTATTCTTTCAAGTTGCTCCAGTGTCAGCCCTAGATTAAAGTAAGCTTCTCCATACGATGGGTTATAAAGGACCGCTTTCTCAAAATGAGAGACTGCTTTTTCTCTGTCATATAAACTTGCATAAACCACAGCAATATTATTATGCGTGATAGATGAATATGGATTTATCTCTAATGATTTTTGAAAAAAATCGAGTGCGCGCTGAAAATTTTTTCTTCTACGAAACCACTCCCCTTTATGATTCAACGAATCTTCATGATAGGGGTTCAAAGTCAAAGCGGCTTCAAGGTGTTTTCGTGCTTTTTGATCATGATTTAAACTAGTGTAGATCAAATAAGCAGTACTATGTGTTTTTTCATTCATTTCATGGAAGTTCGAATTCTCTATTTTCAATGAAGCTTTTTTATTCTCTCCAATCTTTCTATAATTCCAAATTAAATTATGTAGAGAATCCTGGTGATTTGAAGAAATATCAAGTGATTTTTCGTACGACCATATTGCTTGATGAGGTTCATTTTTTTTATCAGCATTAGTACCAAGACAGTAGTACATTTCAGACAGATAAGATATTTTTTCCTCACAAAATTGTGGGTATATAATTTGCGTTGTAAAAAATAATAGTGGATTAAGCAATCCACACATCATATGTTTCTTATCAAAAGATCGAAAACTATTAATAAAAAAACTGAATCCATAAATAGAAAACATCAAAAACAAAGGCATAACAGGAAGCCTGTAGCGTGTGGCAACAAAAATCATCAACAAACTTGAAACGTACAGAACACTAAAAACATAGAAAGAAAAAGGAGTTTTTTTTCTTAGTAACCAAATACCATAAAAACAGAAACTAAAAATAAAACCTGTCACAATCCCCAGAGGCCCTACTTTTACAAGACCTGTATAAGCAAGCCATGAGCTTTGCCTGTAATTATAAATATCAATATTTCTCGGTAATTCTCTCGAAGAAAAAAAACGGATAAATTTTTCAAAAACATTAGAAACAACAACCGAGGGATTTTCTTTCCAATCTTGAAAAGTTTTTTGAATAAAGTAATTATTTCGAGACTGATGATTTAATCTCTCTCTTTCTGCCTCTGCTTGGATTTTTTCCCATTGGTAACCTGGCCTGATATTGATGGTTTCGCACATGTTTTTACTATTACCTAGGTAAAAATTGAGACCTCCCGACTTAGGTAAAAAAGAAAAACTACCTATCGCTAAATAACTCAAAAAACATAAAGCCAAGATAGGAAAGACAGTGCTCAAAACATAAGAAATGTACCCTACTCGATGTTTTCTCATTAGAAAAAAAGATTGCACAATGATAATCGGTAAAAATACTGGTCTGACTAAAATCGACAATCCATTTACAAAACCCACCAGTGATAAAAAATATTTCTTAGGTTTTTCTTCTAACAAGAAAATTTTTGTATTTAAAAATAGACATAAAAGAAAAAAGAATATTGCCTGCCCTGCCCCTAAAATTTCAACTTCATAAATCACAGCAGGCATATAAAAACACCAGAACAAAGCTGTGATAAAACTTTGGTTCTTCGATAATAAAAAAGAACTTATTTTATAAACCAAAAAACAAGACAGGCCTCCTAAAAATGCCTGCGCTATTTTAGCTCCTAATAAATGAACACCAAAAATGAGATAAAAAACACTTAATGTAAAAGGATAAAAAAACGGCTGCCAAAAAAAAGACGGAGTCCAAACAAAATTTTGCGCAAGCGTCATAGCAGCATGATGATATGTTCGTGCATCAATAATTGGATCATAAAAAGTGGGATGATCTATCGTTTCCCAAAGAAAGATTATGCGTACAAAAAAACCTAAAACAAACAATATACAGAAAGATTTTTTATCACTCATCTGTTCTGAAGGCACAGAATCCATTTTGATCTTGTTTTTTTTACTTTTCAACGCAGAGCCTCTTTATCATAAAAGATAGCTCTATTATACAAGCCTCTTATTGAAAACAAGTCAATCTCACTTCAACTCAATAAGAGGCTTAAAATACAAATTATTTTTGCGTTTTTACAGACAAACCACACATTTTATAAAGAAGCCTGGCTCCCACATTCAAGTCATAGTCTTCCGCGGCACACTCAACAAGATCAAAACCCACAACTTTATGCTTGTGCCTCAAGGCTTCCATCAAATAAACAGCTTCATGATAATGGAGCCCACCAGGCACTGGTGTTCCTGTCCCAGGGCAGTAGCTAGGATCTAAGCCATCAATATCAAAAGAGATATAAACATTTTCACTCAGTGTTGCTAAAATTTCTTGTGTAATTTGTTCAAAATTTTTGCCATGAGCTTTTCGAGAAAAAATCTCTGTATCTAAAAATGCATGACTCCTAGGATGGTTACGACTCATCTCTAATTCAGGAGCGCAAAAATCTCGGATCCCGACATGCGTGACTTGCACACCTGGGAGAGTCTCCAAGACGTTATAAAATATTGATGCATGAGAACGTTCATAACCTTCATAGGCTTTTCTCAAGTCAAAATGCGCATCAATATGCAAAATGCTTAAAGACTCATACTTTTCAGAAAGAGCTTGAATCAAACCAAACGGACAAGAGTGATCTCCACCGAAGAGCCCTACAACACGATCTCTATCAAGCTCTTTTTTCGCCATCAGATAAACAGCTTGATCCACTTTACGACTATAATCATTTACCACTGTGACATCGTAGTTTTCTTTTTCACACGCCGCTTGCCATTCTTCAATACAAGGATCTACAGGAAGGTAGCGGATTCCTTTCTCATAGGGTCTACCCAAAATAGGGTCTTCTAGATCCAGCTCATGACTCGCACTCACAAGTTTTTCAGGCGCTAAACTTGTCCCTTTTCCACCTGAGGCCGTAACATCCCAAGGCACTGATAATATTGAGATAAAAGCAGTGTCATCGCTATTTAAGCCAAAGATACCTGCGTCAGGCGCTGGTGGCTCACCAAGTTTTATCTGTTCTAAATCTTGCATACTTCTTCCTTATGGCAACAGCTCGTTCCAATATCACAGAACACAATGAAAAGAAATATTTTTAAACATTCACATAAATGACAAAAAAACAGTTGTTTACATAAAAAAACAGCATTAAAACAGCATCCAACTGCATAACCAGCATCCTCTATTGACAGAACAGGTAGATTTGGATAGTTCATCGAGCTCTGTGTCATGCAGAACTCAACACTGATAAGGACAAAAACATGTCAAATGCTCGCGCCCGCCTCAAGGCTCAAAAAATCGAACTCCTCGAAGAACTCAAAAAACATGGGAAATCTGAGATTTTTGAGTCTTTACTGACTGAGTATAGTCCTTCACAAAGCCCTGAATGGTTGGAAATCGCAGCTGTATCCAAAGCCCTAGATATCGACGTTAGTGATTTTACTCCAAAAGATTTTGAGCCTGAAGCTTACTACATTGAAAATGTCTTACCATTCTTAAATAGTGAAGAGTTACGGGATTTAATTACAGCCTATCAAGACCCAAACGTACAAGAGTTTCACAAAGTGATGATTGCAGCTAAAAATCTAGCTCATAGCGCTGTAGACGAGTCTGACACCATCGAGGTCGATCAGGTGACTGAAAAACTCGAACAAATCAATGTTTATGTCAGCCGCCTACAACTTGGATCTATCTTCGCAAAACTTGAGATCCTCTCCAACCCTGACACCTTCCAAAAATCCGAAGAATCCGACTTTAATATTATTCAAGATCTAGAGGTCTCTCAAGACAACCTCAAAAAACATCACATTGCTAAAGTGCGAGCTTATATGGCTATGACTGAAACTATGCCTGAATCCACTCTTCTCTGTGCTCTTAAGGTCATGAATGACTCTTATGCCTATCAAAAAGAGGCAATTTATCACCGAGGAGCAGAACTCCTTATGGCTGCAAAAAACACTAGAGCATTCCTAGCCACTGCAAATCGTTTTAAAGAAATTGCCGACGAAAGAGCAGAGACCGGAGACAGTGAGACTGAACACTAGCTCCAGCTCTAAAGCTACCGTCTTTACCGTAGAATTTTTCATTTCGGTCAACAGCGCTCCATGAGCGCTCAGTTCCATAAATTCACAACTGCGGTCTCTTTGAAGAGAAAAAAACATGACCTCACTCGGCCAGCGACCTCATGCTTTCTTCGCATAAAGTGCCGTAAAAAACTGTTTGATTATCAGCAGGAGATATTTCTAACTTCAAACCTATCAATTTTTTAACACTTTAATTTGAGGTTCTATACCCACAATCACTTCCTTATGAGAGCACACCTAGTTTTGTAAACAAGACACCAAGACACCTTATTACGCATAAGATATACTGATCTTTTAATCATCTTCTCAGATAGATTCTATACATTCATAAAAAGACGACAACATATCTATTTCATCGTCACCTATAGATATCACCGCTATTTATTTGCTCTCATCTTGGATTTGAAGCAAATGGATCCGCTATCTCAAAATTCCCAGACAAACCTCTAAATCATGCCTCACACACTCAACCTCACACCTAAAGAACAAAAAATGAAATTACAACCACCTAAAATAAAAAGGATTTTAAAAAAAACTTTCCTTTTTATTTTTTATGTCGATAGGCCCTATTGTAGCTTTAAAGAGGGTCCTTATGAACCAACTCGCCATTTCTATACTTAAATCTGTTGTTATGATTTTGCTATTCGCATCCTGTGGGGCTCAAACAGAAGAAAGAGACGCTGTTAAGAAGGTGGTTAAAGACACAGAAACTGTTTCTGCCGCTAGTGCCACCACCCTTGCTATCTCCGCAGGCTCTCTTGAAGGAACAGAGGTCAATATTCCCCTTGGAGCACTTCCAGAGAATGCAAGCGTGTCTGCTGATCTTACGGACACACCTTCTGACTTTGTTAAAACAGCTGCTGATGGGAGTACAATTTCTTCAGCTTCGTCATCTTTAAATGTTGCAGCAACAAATGATAGTGGTGAAAACATTAGTACTCTCACCTCTCCTATGACAATAGCTATCTCTTATGCTTCGCCTGCAGCAAGTTTAAACTTAGTAGATGCAAACGACGATAATTTATGCGCATTTTTAAAGTCTGAGGCAGGTTTATTTGTATGGAGAAAATCACATATCACAATCTCAAATGGAAAAGCAGAGTTTGCAACTCGCTATCTAGGGACATTTCAACTTACTTTCTGCGGTCAAGAAAAAATTGAAGGATTTTCTGAGATAGCTGATAATCCAGAGGTTGCTGGTAGCAGCTTAAAACTCACAATTGACAGCAGTATTATGGCTTATGGCGCAACTCAACATTGTCTTGTCCTTATTGACGGTGGATCAGAAGGCACAGGAGAAGACCACCATACTATTCATGGAACTGCCGTTGCTGCTGCTGACGGGACAAAAAACACTTTAGAACTGTCCTATCTTGCGAATAATTTATCACCCGGGACCGTACCGTTTATTGTCATTTTATTTCAAAACTCAGGTGATACATGTATTACTGAACAAAAAACCACTGAAAACTTTCAACCTACGTACTCTCGAATAGTAGCTTTCCCGACAACAACAGAAAAGTTGACAGCCGGAATAGACGGGACTCTTGGCTCTGACGATTTTGCTCTTACGACCTACAAAATAGATACAGGAACCCCCGAGGGAAATACCGAACAATACTCTACAACTCCTGCTGAAAAGATGTGCTCTGCGTTCGACGCAGGTGATAATGGGTTTGCTGAGTTAAATCTTACATCAACATCTGATGGATTATTAAATGCTGCAAAAACTGTAGATATGATTATTCCAACATCTGCAAAAGAAACCTATAGCGCATCTATTGAAGTTGGCCATTATTGTGACGGAGAACATTCAAACACCACTGCGACAACTGATTACAAACTCTCCTTAAAAACACCAAAAGATGATAAATACTCACTTATCGCTATTAAAATCACTACTGGTACAGACTCTTGTATACAACTCTATCAAGGAAACGCTTACGACAAAAAAGAAAGCCCGTTGACTTCGATTAATATTCCCACTTCTGGGTCGCGAGTCGCCTTTATTCCTTGGGATAATAAAGAACGAAACACGACATCACTCAATCCTATCTATGATATTGTGGGTTTTCCTAAATCTCTTTGCTCTGCAGCCTCTGGAACACCAACCGCGATTGAGCGCTACAAAGAAATGACAACTGAAATCAATGTCCAGCCACCAGCCATTCCCGGGCTATAACAACCTGTGTTAACATCCGTTTATGCTGACACAAATATCCACAATTCAAAAAAAACCGACACGACGATGCCAAGGTCACTGTTGCCGGCTTTTTCAAATCGTAGATTATTCAAGCCATGACAAATTATGGCAAGCCTATCTTAAGTGGAAACAAACATCACAAAAAGACACTGAAGGTATTCACATTCTTGCTCCAATGCTTATTCCAAAAGGCTCAACTTATGATGGCTTCCCTCTTTTTTCCTGCAAGCACCTCTCCAAAGGCAGAGATTGCACAATTTATGATCACAGGCCGCAAATGTGTCGAGACCTTGGAACGATAAACCAATGCACAAATCAGCAATGCCGCCTCAATCCGAAAAACGACTTTTGGTGGCACCGCTTCAGTATCGCTCTCACAGCAAAAAGAAGGCCTCTTCATTTACTAAGTTTTTGCAAAAGGTTTTTGCCAAATCTGAAACGTTTCTAATTCAATTTTATCTGAACAAAATTGATCTGAACTTCTAGATTCAACTAAATTTAAGCGCCCACCCCATAATGTTAAAACCTCATGAATACTAACAGCAAAAGGCGGTCCCTGTTCAACACGAACTTTTTCAAAAGCCACACTCACCCACACACCTCCTGGCCTTAACCTTTCAAAACAACAATCAAAATATTGACTCCGCTGTTCCGGTGGGAGAGCGCATAAGAAAGCTCGATCCAAAATTGTATGATAGACCTCCCTCTCTTCATCACATATTAAAAGCGCATTTTCCTGAGAAAATTCTAAATCTTTGCCAGCATAAAGCTTTATTGCAGAGGCCACCGCTCCTTGAGCTCCGTCAACGCCTTTTACATCAGCTCCCAAAGAAGCTGCCCAAGCTGCTTCATGACCGTGACCACAGCCCGGAACCCACACTCTATGCGCAATATCTGTTTTAGAAGCGACCCAAGGTGCGCTCATTTCAAACAAAGGATGGCACTCACCTCGATCCCAAGGAGTGAGCCCTAAAGACCATCTTTCTTCCCATTCTTGCATAAAAACTCCACTATGGTTTTTCATACCACTTAACCTCATCATCCGCTATAATACGCCTAGGCGACAACGAGGAGGTTTCGTGAAAACTTTAAAATATATCAGCATACTCTGCTTATCTTGGACAAGTTTATTCGCACAAAGCTATAAAGAAATCGGCACACTCAAAGTGGGGTGCATTTTTCCTTTAAGCGGTTCTATGGCTCCTTTAGGAAAAGAAGCACAAGCTGCAATCCAGGTCGCACTCGAAGATCTCAAAAGCAATCCCCGCTACCGATCGACCGTTCCTCATATTGAAGTTTTATTTGAAGATGACAAGTCCCACCCTCAAGGAGCAAAGGATGCAGCAAACCGCCTTGTGAAACAACATCGAGTTTCTGTCTTATTTGGTTCCATCGGTGAACTTAATAGCCGCGCCATCGAAAAAGTAGGGGAAGAAGCGAACATCCCTGTTTTTCTACCAACATCTTTTCCTCGAGAAAAAACCGGAAGCTTTACAGGCCGCCAATCTGAAGCTCAAACTGCGAGAGCGCTCGCTCGCTACCTGCACAATACGTTAAAAATCAAACAAGTCAGCTTTCTCGCTCACTCGAAAAGTTCCGCCGCATCATCCTCTTTTATGAAGTCGTATAGAATACACGGCGGCAAAGTCATGAAAGACTTTACTCAGTATACTTCTGGAGAACAACTCGATAAAAATCGCATTGCTCAGCTAGCAGATTTATTCGCTCAAGAAAACATCACTGCACTTGTCACAGACTCTCCATTAGGGGATTTCAAAGCTGTACTAGACGCCTTAGGAAAAAAAGCTCCTATCGTCGTTTCGTTATCTCACCGCGTAATTCCAGCCGACATGGGGGCATACCGCATACTTTCGGCCGAAAGCTTCATGAACCATGACCCACATATCAACGAGTTCACAAAGCGCTTTTATGACCTCACGCGTTGGAAGCCACAAAAAGCTAGCGCAATGATTTATGACGGCTTTCTTCTTATTGGTTCCATTTTCACTCGAGCACAATCCCCTCGACCAGAAGCTCTTTTCCAAGCTCTCTCAAAGCCTCACAGCTACGAAGGCTTACATGGAAGCACTTTACTCCACAACAAAACAATTCAAAAAACAGCGCTTATTTTAGAGCATTCTCCTGAGGGCAGAAAAATATTACATAGAAGCCAACCACGCCCTCAACATTCTCTATGACCACGCAAAACGTTCAAAAATTTTATAATCAGCACCCCTATCCACACTATCCTCTTCTTGCAACTCCACGGTGGCAAGAGGGGCACCTAAGCTCTTCTCGCTTTGCTAGATCTCTGTCTGGGGTACAACACTCAGCAAATAGTGTTTGCATCATTGGCTGTGGAGAAATACTACCTGCCATTATTCGATCATGGGAACCAAGAAGCACAACTGTGCATGGCGTCGACTTGTCAAAAAAAAGTCTTATAAGAGCTAAATTTAGATGTTTTCGGACAACAAAAAAAGCCTCTTTTGCATGTGAAGACATCTCTCACCAAACTTGGAACCATAAACAAGAAAAATGGGATCATATTGATGCCTTTGGTGTTTTGCATCACCTCGAAAATCCTCAACAAGGCTTTCATACACTCTATCGATCTTTAAATCCAGGTGGCACTCTGCGTCTTATGGTTTATAACAACGCATCTCGCTGGTGGATTCACGCTATACAGGCTTATTTTCATCAAGAAAAACTCAGCCCTTTCTCCCTAAAAGACATAAATACTGCAAAAAAATCTTTAATCCAACTTCGCGAATCATGCCAAGACTTTAACAATATAACAAAAAACATGGGATCTATTTTTCACAACAATGCTCGTTTTGCAGATACATTCATGCACCCACAAGAAACTCATCTGTCCATATCTCAATGGCACCACTTATTAAGACAATACCCTTTAAAAATCAAAGGATTATTCGATCGTTACTGTGAGCTTGATCATCTCACAAACCCTCTTCATACTCCTCCTTCACTTCTTCAAATAGATAAACTCGCAGAAGAAGGTTTTTTCCATGGAAACCTTGAAATTTACATACAAAAAGAAGGGGTCAACACGCCAAAAAACACCAACACACCTTTCACAACATCATCTCCGCCAAAAAACTGGTTTTCACACCTTGAAACGCAAGATATTCCCTGGAGAAAGAAGAGGCAGATTTGGTGGGATTGGTATCAGAACAATCAAAAAACACACAATATTTCATTTAAGTCAAAACAGCGCCTTGCTCGTATCGGCGCATATCATCCTCAAAATGAGCCACATATCCACACACCCATGTGCGACACACCCAGACAATACGTTCGCATGAGCTCGAAAAAGCAGTTCTATGAACAGCTCGCAAAACTATAAGGAAACGACAGATCAGAATCAAAATTCTCATCACGAAACATGGCATCACAATGATATTCATTTTTTAAGAAGGTCAGGGCGACGCTTTTGAGTACGAAGTCGACTTTGTTCTTGCCGCCATTCAGTAATTTTTAAGTCATGCCCCGAAAGCAAAACATCAGGAACAGCATCCCCTTCAAACTCTCGAGGGCGCGTATACATTGGACTTTCTAAGCAGCCATCAATAGCTTGTGAAAAAGAGTCATACGTTGCACTCTCAGGATGACCTAAAACTCCTGGTAGCAATCTTAAAATAGAATCAGCAAGACAAAGAGCAGGAAGCTCTCCGCCCGATAGAATCACATCTCCAATAGAGACCTCAAGATCCACATACTTGTCTATAAAACGCTGATCAACACCACCAAACCTGCCACAAATAAACACCACGTGCCCCTCAAAAGATGACATGCTTTCGGCAGATTTTTGTGACCATAGTTGTCCAGCAGGTGAAAGTAAAACCACTCGGTCTGGCTTTAGAACATTCATAGCAGCAGCGAGAGGCTCAGGTTTAAAAACCATACCATCACCACCACCAAAAGGACGGTCATCAATCGTTCCATGGCGATCAACAGCAAAATCTCTTAAGTTCACAGCCTGCAGTTCAACGATACCTGAATCAACAGCTGTACGCATCACACCAAAGCCAAAGTATGCTTCGATAAATTGAGGATGAATGCTAACAAACGAAATTTTCATAACGATATCTATAGAAAGAAATCAAACGGCACTTGAAGGTGAAAAACTTGTTTAGAAACAAGGTAATCTTCAACATACGGTATAAGGACTGGCTGTTCACTCAAAGGAGTTTCAACTTCAACAACTTCGGAAGCACCAAAATCTAAAATTGCACGAACATGACCAATCTCTTGGCTTTCCATATCTAAGATTTTCATACCAATACGCTGATCTTGATTTTGAGGCTGAACTTCTATAGAGCATCCTCTATAAATTTCAACAGCTGAGCGGTCACTTAAACCCTCAATCAAGATCACACTTTTCTGTTGGACTTGCTTAATCGCAGTAATAACGGAATGACAGAGAAGCCCCTCTTCGCTACAAACACGAACAGGAGCTCCTGCATATTCATTCTCCACAGGAGAACGCCGTCCCCCTAGGAAAAAGTAGCCTTGAAGCCCATGAGCTCTACTCACAGTCCCCAAGCTTTCCCAAGGGCTCGATTCTTGAGTATTAAGCTTTTTTTGCTGGTTTACGCTCAAGAGAAATCTTTCTGATTTTAGCTAGTTTTGCTACAGTTTCAGACATTTGAGCGCCTAAACCATACCAGTGTTGTACACGATCTTCTTTTAAAGAAATCGTTGATGGCTCAGTTTTTGGGTCATAGTAACCAAGCTTTTCAATAAAGCGACCATCACGTGGATTACGACTATCAGTCACAACTACGTGATAAAAAGGGCGGTGTGTTGAACCATGACGCTGGAGGCGAATATTTACAGACATTCAGATCTTCCTTTTACTTTATAAAATCTATAACTTTCAGGAGATCAACCTTGAGACACGGAAAAGATCCGTCCCCTGAATCAAAATAGCGACAGCGATGCATACCATACTTAGGGATTCCATGACAAGGAATATCCTGAAACACAGCAGCATCAGACAGCCAGAGTCAAGACCATACTAAGTCTTAACTTTAACAGTCAACGACCAAGACAAAAACACTTCTTCCAGAAGCCTAGAAAAGCAGACACAGAAGGAGTCAGCTGATGATGCCCTAGCCTCGCGTCAATATAGCTTTGCCAGCCTGCATCAAACCTTTTCACACAACGCGCCGCTGTGTGCCCTCGTAGGGGAAACCCATCTGTGCCTCCCGCACAAAGTTCACAAATCGTAGGCAAACGCTCATTAAATTTTAATTTTCGAAGCCCTTGGCTATGACCTGTTTTGATCAGCGGGTAAGCCCACGCGAGAGGCTCATTTATAATTGCTTTTCGTTCGTACTGTCGAGGAAAACCATCATAAGCAGCGTTCATATCCATTAGAGGTTTTTTTTGCGCTATTAAAAACCGAAAATTGCAACCATTATAAAGCCCTGCTTCATACCCACCACAATAACCGTTCATACCAAGGATATTTTGAGTACACAGAAAAGAAAATATTACGGCCAGGAAATGCTGTAAACGTTGCTTCATAAATTACTCTTCCAAAAACTCTTCCATCGCACGATGAAAATTAACGCTTAGACTGTGCATTTTTTGAGTGAGTTGCGCCTTAGCAAAAACATAAAAAGGTTTCCACACCGCTACGAAATCTATTTTTTTCTCAAAGTCTTCTTCATGTTCATCCACAAGCTTTAAAATAGGAAAACTTGCTTTAGGTGCTTTCAGTTGCAACAAAATATAATCATCAGCAGCAACAGCGTCATACTTTTCTTCAGGCAGCTCTAAGGCAGAACTATTCACCCATTCAAAATCATCACCTGCGGAAAACAGCACCGATGGTATTAAACTTATCAACAACATCACATATTTCATACAATTCTCACTTCAAAATAATCACTTAAGACAACAAGTCAGTTCTCCTAACAAGGGTGGTGGTAAATCGCAACTTATATTTTATAAAACTCAAGATTAAACAAACTTGAACAACATCTATTACCCGCCAAAAAATAAAACACAGTGAAACAGGCCACACGATGTATTCAACGATCATGGCTGAACGGGATTTGTTTTCATGTGGCCAGCCCTAAGTCTTGATAACCCTTTGAACAGTAGCTTTCTCCGTTTTATAGTTTGAGTCAAAAATTCTTGCAATTGTCGATTTCTCCAATGCTTTGAGCTCCACCTCGCGGGCTACTGTAAAATTCTGACTCAAACAAAGAAATGCCATAAACTTTTGAGCAGCTATCCGATAGGCTCTCACAGCTCGCTGAAGGGCTTCTTTTTTACTCGCGCCCTTTGCTGTAGCCCAATTTCCATCATCAAATCAAATTGACAAAAAACACTTCAATATTTAGCAAGACCAAAACTGAACGACCATAGCAACTCACTTACACTCATCACAAACAAGATGTTATGGTCCTACATAGAAGTTTTATGAGATATTATCCAAGTATCGTCTGATATTGTTACTGCGAAGGGTGTTCTTATGCGTTTTGTTGCTTTTTTCTTTCTCTATTTATCGTGCTGTTTTCCGCTAACTCTCAATGCTCAAGAGCTCAGCGTTACAGCCAGTGGAAGCATGGACCCTGAGCTCTCCCGCATCTATATCACAGTACAAGTCAACAATATTCCTAACGATCAAATTGCCTCTCAGGCAGAACTCTTGCTGAACCGGCAGATCGAACTATTTTTCACAGGGATAAGCAAAACAAAACCTATTATGATTAACAGCGTCGGCATCCCTCTCTATCAAATTACCTCTGCAACCTGGTCTCCTACAGCACAAAGCTTAGCAGAAGCCACAAGCAACCTATCATCTCTCACTGTGACAGGAACAATTATTCCAGTAGACACTTGGACTGACTTTAGCGATTTGATAGCCGATGGTGAGTCAATCGCAATGGCCGCTGTCTTCGTCCCTTACGATTCTTCTGCTGGTCAACTCGCTAACATCATTGGGACCACGCTCGATTTAAATGAGTTTAGCGTCCCGATCAATTGGAACAAACCAATTGATGCGCCTGAGATCACAGAAACAAAATCTATCCATCGAGGTTTTTATCTAAGATGGTCAACACCTGACGAAGTTTCATACTCAAACGTCACTGTTAGCAGCTCGGATGAGGAGGCAGGGTCTACTGAGCTTGGTTCTCAAGAAGAGCCTTTTCCGAGCTCTGTTTTAGCCGTTTCTTTCCCTCTATCAGACGCTCCCACTGTCTTTGAAGCCATTTCTTTTGATCCGTCCACACCAAAAACAGGCTCAAACGTCAGTTGCTCTTATGTCTCCCCACCATCTGGTACAAGCGATCAAGATTTAAAAACAATAGGCTGGAACTGCGTAGACTGCACACAAGATACAGCAACAACCCAAGCATACCTTCCTTATATTACTGAAGATGTCCCTTACACAATGCAGAGTCTCACAAGCAAAGCAGCTTGGACAAAGACTGGCCTCAGTATTAATGTTCCTTATGTTGCTTTTTTGCAATACCCGAAAGGCTTAGCAAGAACAACCTGCCGCTTGATCACAACAACTGAAAATTTCACCGTCAGTGAAATTAACGGCGGGTCAGCCGCTGTCGAGTCTGATCCTCGTTGTTTTATTGCAACCGCTGCTTTCGGAACTCCTTTTTCAAAAGAGCTTGACACATTGCGTTGGTTCCGCGATCAATACCTTCTCTCGTCTCCAGTAGGGCGTGAGTTTGTTGAGTTTTATTATGAAGTCAGCCCTCGCTTTGCAACATGGGTTTCTACCTCACAAATCGCTCAGCAAGTCATTCGAGGTTTTTTATATCCAGTTGTCTGGATAATTCAACTCGAGCAAATGTTTTTAGGGCTCACTCCTTTTTTGCTTTGTTCGGTTTTTGCGGCAATCTACATCTTACGCCGCCGGAGATATTTATGAGCACAGCTCTCGAGGGAACTTCTATTTTTCATAAAGTTCTCTTCCCCACTCAAAAAGCTGGCGGAGAACACACAAGCTTAACTCTCCAGCGCCCAGTAGGTTTCCAAGTTTCAGCAACAACAGTGACGAACCATGTTCCTTGGGTTTTATTTGACTTAGAAACGACAGGTCTTGATTCAAGCTCGGACCGCATGATTGAAATAGGTGCCATTCGAGTAGAGCACGGAAAAGTTGTTGATGAGTTCTCTACTTTAATTCAAAGCCCTATTCCCATACCTTTGGAAGTTCAAAAACTCACAGGAATTGAACCTTCTATGTTGGAAGGGCAGCCGGTGGCTTCAGATGTTTTGCCTGATTTTTTAAAATTTATCCAAGGTTCTATTCTTGTCGCTCACAACGCAAGCTTTGACCTTCCTTTTTTAAAGAATGAACTCGCTCGTATTGGAGTTGATCTTTCTTGGCCCGCTTTCTGCACACTTAAAATGGCTGCTCATTTTTTACATTTTTTGCCTCGAAAAAACCTCGACACTTTAGCTGAACACTACGAACTCAACTTTGAAGCTCGTCACCGTTCTATAGGTGACGTTAAAGTCACATGGGGAGTTTTACAAAGAATACTATCCGAAGAGGCAAATAATCTGACATACTGGAAAGACTTTACACCGTTCACGGTCTCCGCCTAAGCGACCTCTCAGTGTCGCCCGGGCACTGCTAAGAGGTTTTTTATGAAGCTTACCAGTCAGGTACAAACCCAATCTGATTCTTATCGTACGCGTTATAAACACCATTCATCTGAGCTTAAAGAGTTGCAAGAGCTTAAAGAGCGCATTGAACTTGGCGGTGGCGAAAAGGCTATCCAGAAGCAACGCGAAAGAAACAAGCTCACAGCTCGACAGCGTATTCAAGCTCTGATTGATCCAGGAAGCGAGTTTCTCGAACTCTCCAAGTTTGCAGGACACGACCTTTATGCTGACGCCGTCCCTTCCGCAGGAGTGATTACAGGCATTGCTTCCGTTTCTGGTCGACCATGCATGGTTGTTGCAAACGACCAAACAGTTAAGGGTGGTACTTATTACCCCATTACTGTTAAAAAACATTTAAGAGCTCAAAGAATTGCAGAGCGTTGCCATCTTCCATGCCTATACCTAGTCGATTCTGGTGGCGCTTTTCTACCAATGCAAGATGAAGTTTTCCCCGACGCAGATCATTTTGGCCGCATTTTTTACAATCAAGCTCAAATGAGTGCTAAGCGCATTCCCCAAATATCATCGGTACATGGTTTTTGCACAGCAGGAGGAGCTTATATTCCTGCAATGTCGGATCAATCTATTATTGTTAAAGGGTCAGGCACCATTTTCCTTGGAGGCCCTCCGCTCGTTAAAGCAGCAACAGGTGAGGATGTCACAGCCGAGGAACTAGGGGGGGCTGATGTACACACTCGCATTAGTGGTGTTGCTGACCACATGGCAGAAAACGATGAGCATGCTCTTCAAATCATGAGAACCGCCGTCTCTTATTTAGGGTCTCCTCATAAGATGAATCTTGATTTCAGGACCCCTGAGGAGCCCGCATACGACCCCAACGAACTTCTTGGCATCCTTCCGCAGGAGCTCAGCCAAGCTTTTGATATACGAGAAGTCATCGCTCGTTTAACTGATGGATCTCGTTTCTTTGAGTTCAAACCTCGTTACGCACAAACTCTTGTAACAGGTTTTGCTCATATTCACGGCGTTCCTGTTGGCATCATTGGCAACAACGGCATTCTTTTTCGAGAAAGCGCTCTCAAAGGAACTCACTTCATAGAGCTATGCACACAAGAAAAAATCCCTCTCTTATTTTTACAAAACATCACAGGCTTTATGGTTGGTAAGGATTATGAACACGGTGGAATTGCAAAAGATGGAGCAAAACTCGTTCACGCCGTCGCAAATGCTGCTGTTCCAAAAATCACTCTCCTTGTTGGCGGAAGTTTCGGGGCAGGAAACTACGGTATGTGTGGCCGCGCTTTTGATCCAAACTATTTATTCAGTTGGCCTGGCTCGCGTATTTCAGTGATGGGAGGACAGCAGGCTTGCCAAGTTCTCACGACTGTGAAGCAGCAACAAGCAGAAAGAGAAGGAAAAACACTTTCAGCAGAGGACATCAGAAAAATCCAAGAACCTATTCTTCAAAAATACGAAAAAGAAGGTCATAGCCTCTACGCTACGGCAAGACTATGGGATGATGGTATTCTAGAGCCACCTTCAACAAGATCCGTTCTTGCTCAAGCGTTGACATCAACCTTGTTTCACGAATGGCCTGAAACAAAGAATGGTGTTTTCAGAATGTAAAGAATAGATGGAAGTTAAAAAACGGGTTGCTATTTAGCAGGCTGTAATGAGGAGAGTCGGAGTTATCATAAAATCCTTCAACTCTCCCTTTCACTCTTTCCTAATGGAAAAGAGAGAGGAGGAAACGATGGAGACACTTCGTATTGGCAACGCTGGTGGTTTTTGGGGTGACGACCCTGATGCACTTAGAAGACAAGTCGAACAGGGTCAACTCGATTACATTACAATGGACTTTCTCGCTGAAGTCACCATGTCTATTATGCAAAAACAAAGATCAAGGGATCCTTCTTTAGGTTATGCAAAAGACTTCATCCCAATGATTGAAAATGTTCTCCCTACTCTTCTGAGAAAAAAAACAAGAATCATTACAAACGCCGGTGGAATTAACCCAACAGCATGCGCTCAAGCTGTGTCAGATGTCGCCAAAAGACTGGGGCTTACACCTAAGATAGCTATTGTGTCAGGCGATGACATTCTCACGCACTTACCTCAACTGCAAAAAAAAGGCGCATCATTCACCAATATGGAAACAGGCCAAGAACTTTCTGAAGTGTCCAAGCCTTTTGACGCAGCAAACATTTATTTCGGTGCTCGTTCAGTCGCAGAGTGCCTCACTTGGAACCCTGACATTGTCATCACAGGCCGAGTTACAGATACAGGGATCACACTTGCCCCCATGATTCATCATTTCAACTGGTCATGGACGGATTGGAACAAACTCGCTTCTGGAATTGTCGCAGGACATATTCTAGAGTGTGGATCTCAATCCACTGGAGGCAACTTCACAGACTGGGAACAGGTCGAGAGCTTTTCAGATATAGGCTTTCCGATCGCTGAAGTTTCACAAGACGGCACTTTTGTCATTACAAAGCATAAAAACACTGGGGGACAAGTCACAATAGACACTGTCCGTGAACAGATCGTATACGAAATGGGACAACCTCACGCATATATCACACCTGATGTTGTTGTTGATTTCTCAAGTATTCGCCTACAAGAAGACGGGCTTAATAGAGTTCGAGTGACGAGCGTTCAAGGTCAAGAACCCACCCCATTTTACAAAGTATCCATGGCATATCAAGATGGATTTAAAACCACAGGATCTCTTGCTATCTGCGGACCTCATGCGCGGAAAAAAGCTGATGCTTTTGCTAAAATATTTTGGAAGAAAGCAAAAAATTTGGGCGAGTTTCAAGATGAACTTACTGAATTTTATGGACACAATGCTTGTCACCGCTCTTTAGGTCACGCAAAAGATGGTGAAGAAATCATTCTGCGTCTCAGCGCCCGTTCTCCGTCAAAAGAAGTTTTGCATAAGTTTGGAAAACTCATCCCGTCACTCCTTTTAGCTGGCCCTCCTGGTGTTTGCGTACTTGGTGGAGTTCCTCGCCCACAAGAAGTGGTTCACTACTGGCCTGCCCTTCTTCCTAAAGAGTGGGTTCACCCTGTCATTTCTTTATGGGAACATCAACTTGAGGAAACACGCACAATTACGGCTCACTCCTTAGGGCATCAAACCCCTCATGATAAAAACGCTCAAAAAGCAGATAAACCTCAAAAAGCAATTCATCAAAACGGTTCTCCTTTATCTAGCATTTGCCTTGCACGATCAGGAGACAAAGGCGACATGGCTAATATTGGAGTCCTTGCTCGTTCACCTGAAGCTTATGAATACCTAAAAAAAGAGCTCACCGCACAAAAAGTTCTCGACTGGTTTCAAGATCTTTGCAAAGGATCTGTAACACGCTTTGAACTTGATAACATTGATGGGTTTAATTTTTTATTAGACTCTTCTCTTGGTGGAGGCGGAAGCTGCTCGCTTCGTGTCGATCCACAAGGAAAAATGTTTGCACAAGCCTTGTTACGACAACACTTATCAATTCCTCAAGAGGTCCTTGATGCATGTTCAAAAAAGTAACATTTCAGTAGGTCCTTACAACATCGCAACACTTGTCTTAAATAGACCGGAAAAAGCGAACGCTTTTAGCGGTGAACTCATAGCAGAAATGCAAAGTCATTTAGATGATCTCGCTAAAGACTCTTCGTGCCGCGCAGCTATTCTCACCGCGAGAGGAAAACATTTCTCTGCTGGGGCTGACCTTGAATGGATGAAGCAAAGTGCTCAGATGACACTAGCAGAAAACGTTGAAGACGCACAAAAACTACTCTATATGTTACAAAGCCTGAGTCAGCTCCCTTTTCCCACGATTGCACTTACTCACGGCGCTGCTTATGGCGGCGCTATTGGTTTGCTTGCAGCGTGTGATGTTGTGATCGCTGAGGATCATTCAAGATTTTGCTTAAGTGAATTACGCCTTGGTCTTCTTCCCGCTATGATTTACCCATTTCTCTTAAGAAAAATGCGCCGCCAACCTCTTCGTCGTCTCAGCTTATCGGCAAAAGTGTTTCATGCTTCTGAAGCCTTAAGTGTCGACCTTATTGATGAAGTTGTCACCCCAGACCAAAGACAACATACAATACAAACATACCTCGATCATTTTTTAGCCTGCGCTCCTCAAGCTACAAAAGATTTAAAGGATCTTGATGAGTTTTTCACCAAACACGCAAAACAGACAACAAACTTCATCGCTCAAGCAAGAACTCGTCCAGAAGGACAACATGGTTTACAGTCTTTTTTTAATAAAGAAAAAGCACAATGGGCATATACACTTCCTCACGAGGATAGTCCACTCACTGCTTTTTTCTCAAACACTTTTGATCAATGATCTCGTTCTAGAAAGGATATGCTTTGAAACGTTTGTTTATTGCAAATCGCGGTGAAATTTGTCGGCGCATCGCTATCACAGCGAAAACCCTAGGCATCGAAACTGTAACGTTCAGCTCTCCTAAGCCACCACGATTTTTAGATGAAGTGATTGATAAATTTGTTATAAAAGAAGATCTTTCACCTGCTCATTATCTCGACCTAGATACTCTCATCTCAGATGCGAAAAACCATGACTGTGACGCTATCCATCCGGGCTATGGCTTTGCTTCAGAACAAGCTGAGTTTGTCGAAAAAACACAAAAAGCTGGCCTTACTTGGGTTGGACCCAACGCGAATGCGATCCGTGTGATGGCCGACAAAGCCACAGCTCGTACGAAAGCTATAGATGCAGGCGTCCCATGCTCAGTGGGCGTTGAACTTAAAGAGCTTGATCACAATAAAATAACAGAAGCTGCAGAAAAAATTGGCTTCCCCATGCTCATTAAAGCTGCATTTGGTGGCGGCGGTCGTGGTATGCGGCGCGTAGAAAACACAGAGCAACTTCACGAGCAGCTTCCAAAAGCAGCTCGTGAGGCAAAACAATCTTTTGGTAACGATACTTTAATCCTTGAAGCTTACCTCACAGAAGCCCGTCATATTGAAGTTCAAATACTTGGCGACACTCACGGCCATGTTCTTGTTATTGGTGATCGTGATTGCTCGATGCAACGTCGCCATCAAAAAGTCATAGAAGAAGCTCCAGCTCCAGGACTCCCTGATGAAATTCGCAAACTTCTTCATGACAGCAGTCTACAATTAGCTAAAGCTGTTCATTATGAAAGCGCGGGTACTATTGAATTTTTAGTATCCCTCACGCCTAAGCCTCGCTGCTTTTTCTTAGAAATGAACACACGCCTTCAAGTTGAGCACCCAGTTTCGGAGGAGGTCTACGGACTTGACCTTGTCAAATGGCAACTCAAAATTGCACAAGGTGCTTCTCTACCACTCACTCCTCCACAACCGAGAGGGCACGCTATCGAGGTTCGCATTTATGCTGAAGATGATGAGTTTCGTCCCACACCAGGCCCTATTCATAGTTTTCAGCCCTACCTTGCCCCAGGAGTTCGTTGGGATATTGGTATTGAGCCCGGACAAGTCATCAATAGCCTTTTCGACCCCATGATAGCGAAAGTGATCAGTTACAATGAAGATCGCAGCTCTTGTATTCATCGACTTGAGGATGCTCTTAAAAACACTTTCTTAGCTGGCACGAAGCATAATATTTCTATGCTTCAAACCTTACTTGCTCATCAGACATTTCAAGACCTCAATTTCTCGACTCAGTTTATTCAAAATGAACACGAAGACCTTAAAAACAAAATTTCAAACGAGCACCAAAAATTTGAAAATACATCAAAAAACGTTTTCGAAAAAATCCATCATCATGGGCCAAAGCCATTATTACCAGTCCAAAGCGCGAGCGATGTTTTTCAATCCATATTTCACCCTGAAAAACAGCTCTCAACACTTCACAATAGAAGACTCTTCAAAACCAGCGATGAATCCTGGGAAGAAACAGGACGTTTTTATTCACCAGAGAACAAACAATCTTTTTATTATAGAGCAGCCCATTATATGACTGACAATGGCCTTGAAGTCACCGTTCATATGCAAGGGCAGCATTATATTTTCCGCGATGAATCATCAACACACCAACAAGAAACCTCTGACTTTGATGGAACTATCCGAGCTCCTGTTCCAGGCCTCGTCACGTCTGTAAAAGCAATAGCAGGAGATCAAATCACTGAAGGTGACCAAATATTAAGTTTAGAATCCATGAAAATCGAATGTGAAGTCCGCGCTCCAAAAAGCGGGACGATTACACACATTGCCGTAAAAGAAGGTGACCAACTCAAACCTGATCAAATTCTTGTGACTATGGATATTGAAGAAGATTAGGAAGCTTCAGGTAAACAGATCGAAAGGCCATCCACTTCAACACTCACTTCCCCTTGAGGGTCTAGACACACCGACACGAGGCAGTTATCTATCGTAAACTCTCTAATCTCATTCAACACATGAGATTGGAGTTTCACCTTTATTCCGGAGTGAAAACTCATCACAACCCCACCGTCTGCATCGACTTGTAGTCCAGAAAAACCTCTCTGCGACTCTGCTTCTTTCTTGCTAGCGATCAGACGTAGAGCTTTCTCTCTTTGCTCTTGATGAGTATCAATTTCATCGTCAACAACTTGTGCTTGAGCTGTTGCTTCAATGTCAGCATTTAGTTTATCTTCAAGGGCAGCTTCATCTAAACCCTGACTCTGATCTTGGCCCACCTCTGGCATACTTGTTTCAACCATGGGAACTTGCTCTTCACCCGCTATCACAGATTCTTCACAAAAATCATCATCACATCCAACATCATCTGCCGTGGAGGTTTCCGCTAGATCAGCAGCTAATTCTTGGTCCTCTTCTGACAGGTCTTGATTGCCCTCAGCTGAAACTTCTTCTTCTAAATCCTCTGATATTTCTCCATCACCTGCAGCTGAGACTTCTTCTTCACCAAAGTCTTCATCTAAATCCTCTGATATTTCTCCACCACCTGCAGCTGAGACTTCTTCTTCACCAAAGTCTTCATCTAAATCGTCTGATATCTCGCCATCACCTGCAGCTGAGACTTCTTCTTCACCAAAGTCTTCACCTAAGTCGTCAGATATCTCGCCACCACCTGCAGCTGAGACTTCTTCTTCACCAAAGTCTTCATCTAAATCGTCGGGTATCTCGCCATCACCTGCAGCTGA
>JBGCEP010000080.1:0-20136 GCA_045106415.1 Oligoflexales bacterium
TGTGATCGTGATGTGAAAAACGCTGATCGTAAACACGTCCGGGTATTTCAGGCATATGCCTACTGTGAGGTATGAATGAAGTGAGAGCAGTAGATTCATTTTCAAGAAGATTCAGCCACTCACTGTGTGCTTCTTCACTATCTACGAGTAGGCTAATGTCATGCTCAGGAATGTATTGCAGTGTTGTGTTTAAAACATACGCTCGAGTTAAGTTCTGTAAAGTGATTTCAACAAGAGTTTGAGCTGCTTTGTCATAGACTGAGGTGTTTTTGCGTTTAGAATTATTCGTGCCATTCAGTGGGGCATGAAAAGGCATCATCTCATTTTCTATATTGGTTGATATTTGATTCAAAATGACATTAGCATCTTCTATAGAGAAGTTTTCGGGTCCGACGTTACTTATGATTTTTTGAGATGATGTGAGAACTTTTTGAAATAACCCAAATTGCCAAGGAGTAGGATGAAAACACCCTTCTTTTTCAGACCATAAACTTAAATTGTTTTTGCGATAGGATGATTCGCTGAAAATATATTGAGTGTGCTCAGACGCGTTTTTTTTAGTTTGTCGATAAGTGAGTAATTCTTGGGGATTTAAAAAGCTGAGAAAAGAGTGAGTCACATCGGTAGGTAAAGACTGCAGGTTTGCGGAAGCCCCCAAATTGCAAAAGAAAAAAGATGTAAGGGTCAAGTATAACGTTTTCATATTAGAGTTCCTATGCATAAAACTTTGTAGTTTTGTACTTATGTTTATGTCTTATAGCAAGATGTTTTGTTCAATGTGTTGATCTTAATCATTTTGTTTCTCTACTGGTATGATAGATCAATAATGAGCTGATGCACTGAAGGTAAGTGATATGATGAAAACCGTTGTTTTTATAGTTGTTTTTTTGTCTCAGGAAGTTTTTTCGAAAAACTTAAACGTTGATGTCGGTTGTGATCTTATTGGTGATCATTTGAAAACTTTAAAGAAAGATCTTTCCAAAGAAACCTGCCAACAGTTGTGTGCTTCTCACCGCCTATGTGACGGCTTTGTTTTTGTAAGTGGATGGAATCGTTGTTTTTTAAAGAAAAATATTCAGCGTCAAGTGAGGGTTAGGATGATATCTGGGAGGAAAAATCAAAAAGGTCGTGAGAACTTTGATTTTTCAGGGAAAGATATAAAACAGTTATCAGCTTCAACGGTGAAAAAATGTAGAAATATGTGCCGTCATGAGGTGCTTTGTCATGGTTTTACTTATATTGAAGGATATTCGACGTGCTGGATTAAAAGAGAAGGAGATTTGCGACAAAAAGTCTTTTACTGTGGAGTTAAGCGGTGAGGTTTTGCCATTTTTTAAGGTCTGTTAACTATTTCTGAATAAGCTCTTGAAAATAAAAAAATATTGACAATTGGTTTTGCGAAGTATGGCCAAAAGGACTTTCTTTGCAATGATTTATGCATCACGGATGAGCTGTCATCGAAGCTGTACTCCATAGAAAGTTAAGGCTGACAGTACCATACGAAAAACCTAATGATTTCTGTTGCCAACAAGGATGGCGTTGTTGCATAAATCGTTGTAGAAATTAGGGAGGTAGCCTTCTAGAATTTGGTTCGACAAAAAACTAAAATTTGAGGGGGCTTATTTTGAAGCAGCCTTATCGTGTCAAAAATTGGAAGCAATATCATCAATCTTTGATCAACCCGGGAAATATTACAGTCTGGTTTGATGAGAAAATCTTGTCTCAATGGGTTTCTTCCGAGTGTTCTCCAAAAAGAAGGCAGCCACTTTTATATAGCAATCATGCCATTGAACTTGGATTCATTTTAAAGAGCATTTACTACCTACTTCTTCGCCAGCGACAAGGTTTTATAGAAGGTTTGTTTTACCTTCTTAATATAGAGCTTCAAGTTTCAAATGATTCGACTTTTTCAAGGCGTGCGAAGGATGTTGATGTTGCTTTAGAACATATTGATCTAGAAAAACCTATTCATCACTATGACGGAGTCTAATGTTCATGACAGTTTAGAAACTGACAACCTTACCCAGAACACATCAAGTGAAATTGAGACTGTAACAGGGGATAAGGCTTACGATAACAGCATGCCTTTGATGCAATTGCATGGGTTAAAGCCTGGTCTCGCACTCCTCCTCGTAGTGGGGCTGCACTCACAAAAAATAATATGGGACAGATGCTTCGTAATAATATCAGAAACGTCTGGAACCTTGGGTGAAAACAATGGAAAAAAGAAGTTGGGTATCATGATCGAAGTTTAGTTGGACATATATTCTTTCATTACAAAATCATATTAGGCCACAAAACTGCGGGCTAGAAATTTTAGCAATCAATGTACGGAACTTAGGATTGGAGCGCAAATTCTGAATCGAATGACCCATTTAGGTATGCTAAAATCGCAAATAGCGTGAATAACCTCACTACATTGATGGAATTTAGTTCTCGAATTGATTTATGCAGCAACGTCGATTGGTGCGTCTAAACCCCACAAAAGATGGAATGTTTCTTATTTTGGTGAGAGCTTATCACCGATGACGTTAATCTTTTACTTACATATCTGTCGATTAAGAAAATTTTTAAATGAGCTCAATTGGCATAAAATATGAGATTAATGATATCTATCGCAATGATGAAAAAAAGTGGTTTAAAACTTGGATTCAAGCCCACTATCAAGGCCGTCTTAGGAAAATGGAAGAAAATTACAAAAATGCTACTTTGGACTGATCAAAGTCGGTTCAATACTGTTTGGAGATAGCATACTAAATATGCCAGAAAATAACACTGATCAATGCTATCTATAATTGTGCACGCTTAGTTGGAACTTGGGGGCCATGCCTGCAAGGGCTCGGCTTATCAATGCGCGGATTTCTTTTGTGAAGCATGGACATAGAGCCGCCTATTGCAGCAAGCTCACAGCACTGTTAAGATCCGGTCGTCGCTCCAAGAAAGGAATAACGATGGACACTCAGCATATAAATAGCTCTTTAGCTACGAAGACTTTAAAGCGTACAGACTTTCCAACACTCCAAGTGGAACATGCTCCAGCATTTTTAGATTCAGCTGCTTCAAGTTTAAAACCTCAAGTAGTTATAGACCGCATGCAGCAATACTATAGCTATGAACACGCGAATGTTCATAGAGGTGTTTATGCATTAAGTGAGCTTGCGACAGCTTCTTTTGAAAGTGCTCGTAAAATACTTGCTCAATTTGTTGGTGATGTTCCAGCTCATGAAGTTATTTTTACAAGAGGGACGACCGATAGTCTTAATCTTCTCGCGAACTGTCTTAGTCAACACCATATTCAAGCTGGCGATGAAATCGTTTTAACCGTAAGTGAGCATCATTCTAATATTGTGCCGTGGCAAATTATTGCTGAACGCACTGGTGCTGTCCTTCGTTATATTCCATTAAACGAAGATTTAACCTTAAATATGACAGTCGCTGAAGAAATGATCACATCGAAAACCAAGGTTGTGTCTTTTGCACATGCTTCGAATGTGCTCGGGAGTATTCATCCTGTCAAACGATTATGCCAACTTGCTAAACAACATCGTGCCATAACTATTGTAGATGGTGCTCAGGGTGTTCCTCACCTTCAAATCGATGTAAAAGAGCTTGGCTGTGATGCATATGTGTTCAGTGGCCATAAAATGCTTGGCCCTACAGGAATAGGAGTTCTCTGGGCCACCGAAGAACTGCTGAGTCGTCTGCCTCCATACCAAGGAGGTGGTGATATGATTGAATCAGTGACGCTACAAGGGTCGACCTGGAATAAACTGCCTTATAAGTTTGAAGCGGGAACCCCACCCATTGCAGAAGCTATTGCTTTAGGTACAGCTGCTGAGGCTCTTATGGATTTTCATAAAAGCTCTCAAGAGGATAAAAGTCTTCAGCTTGCTCATGATCTTGTGAAATCTCTCCAAGATTTTAAAAATATTAAAGTTTATAAGCCTGAAGGTCCTTGGACAGGAGTGGTTTCTTTTACACATGACAAAGTTCATCCGCACGATATGGCTGCTATTCAGGACTCTCATGGGGTTTGTGTGCGTGCTGGGCACCATTGTGCACAACCTTTGATGATGTACCTTGGAGTCAACGCCTTGGTCAGGGTCTCTCCCTATCTGTACAATAATAATGATGACACGCAGCGCTTTTTAAACGCACTAGAAGCTGCTGACGCAATGTTTAAAGATGCGACATGATTCGGAGCTGATATGACAGCACACAACCCATTACTTACAGCTTATGAGCTGCCTCCATTTCAAGAAATCCAACCAACGCATGTGGTTCCTGCGGTTGAAGAGATGCTGAAACAGGCGCAATCTATGCTTCAGACTATTGAGAAATCTATTGGTGGTTCATGGGAGCAAACGATTCCTCCTATGGAAGAACTCGATGAGCTTTTTCATAAAGTATGTGGGCCTATTGGGCATTTGAACTCAGTTGCAAATTCAGATGAGCTGAGAGAAGCTTGGGAAATGGTAGAGCCTAAACTCATTGAGTTTGGTTTGATGGTGAGTCAGAATGAAACAATTTACCAAGCTATGAAAAAACTCAAAGAATCCGCAGAATGGAATACCTTTGATGAGGCTCAACAACGTATACTAACCTCTAGAATGCAGAGTGCTGAGAATGCTGGTATTTCTTTATCTGGAGAGAAAAGGTCGCGGTTTAATGAACTGTGCCAAGAAGAGTCAAAGCTTCAGACGACATTTTCAAATCATGTTTTAGATTCGACAAAAAGTTTTGAGCTCGAACTTTCTTCTGAAGCTGATATTAAAGGTTTGCCAAAAAGCTACTTACAGCTGGCATCTCAAACCTATAATCAAAAATATTCTGAAAAAACAGCGTCAACTCCTGAAAAAGGACCATGGATAGTCACTCTTGATGCCCCTTCAGTGATGCCTTTTCTTGAATACTCTGAAAAACCTGAACTTAGAGAAAAACTCTACCGATCTTATATCACTCGCGCTTCACAAGATCCTTGGAATAATGAAGAAAATTGTGCAAGAATCCTTGAAATACGGCGAGAAAAAGCAAAGCTTCTTGGTCATGAAAGTTGGGCTCATATAAGCCTTAGCAGAAAAATGGCTGAAAATCCTGAAGCTGTTGAGCAGCTTCAGGAGGAATTACTTAAAGAAGCAAAACCTTTTGCTGATAAAGAAATGACAGAGTTGGAGACGCTTGCAAAAGCGCAGGGTCATGCCGATTTGAAGCACTGGGATATGGCTTGGTGGTCTCGAACCCTTAAAGAAAAGTCTTTTAACTTTTCAGAAGAAGAGTTAAAGCCTTATTTTCAACTTCCAAAAGTTTTAGATGGTCTTTTCTCTCTTGTAAAAACGCTTTTTAATATTGACGTTAAAGAAGCAGATGGAAAAGCTCAGACTTGGAATTCTGATGTTCGCTATTTTGAAATTTTTGAAAATGGCCAACAAATTGCATCTTTTTTTCTAGATCCATACTCCCGACCTGAGAATAAAAGAGGTGGAGCTTGGATGAATGATTGTCGGAGCCGTCAAGTTCAAAAATGGAAAATTCTGACTCCTGTAGCTTACCTTGTGTGTAATTTCAGTCAGCCTGTCGGTGAAAAACCATCACTTCTTACTTTCCGTGAAGTTGAAACTCTCTTTCATGAATTTGGTCATGGCCTTCAGCATATGCTTACGCAAGCGCAATATGCAGATGTTATGGGAATCAACGGGATAGAGTGGGATGCTGTCGAACTTCCAAGTCAATTCATGGAAAATTGGTGCTATCATGAACCTACTCTGATGGGGCTTTCCTGTCATGTGGAAACAGGTGCACCTTTACCACATGAACTTTTTAAAAAAATTCAACAAGCTAGAACGTTCCGAGCAGCGAGCCAAATGCTTCGTCAATTGCAATTTGGTCTTATAGATATGGCTTTGCACCAGAATTGGGATCCTAAAAGTGGTGAAAGTATTTTTGATATGCAGTACCGTATTGCAGAAAAAACATCACTTCTTCCCCCTCTTAAAGAAGATCGATTTTTATGTTCTTTTGGACATATTTTTGCGGGTGGGTATGCAGCAGGGTATTACAGTTATAAATGGGCTGAAGTCTTAAGCGCAGATGCATTTTCTGCTTTTGAAGAGGCTGGGCTTGAAAAAGAAGAAGATATTCGTGCTGTCGGTCAAAAGTTTAAAAATACTGTTTTAGCTAAAGGTGGCAGTGAACACCCTTCAAAAGTCTTTAAAGAATTTAGAGGTCGAGCACCCTCAACAGATGCTCTTCTAAGGCACTCCGGACTTCGATAATGATAAGAGGCTTTAAAATATTTTTTTAAAGCCTCTTATCATTTGGAGTTTACTTTTGAAGTGCTTAAACAATCTTTCTTTTCTATATAGTGCCGTTCTTTGCTCTTTTTCAATATGACAGGTTGCACTGAAATTTTAAAACAACCTTTCTCCCAATCATTTTTAATCATACTCTGAACTCATTTACATATGGCATTAGATGATTTTATTTACGCGTTAAGATTTTTGAAAAGTTGATAAATCCACTTTTTAAACTAATATTTGATATCTATGGGTGTGTAAATAAAGCTTTGCCTTGCTATAAAAGCATCGCTTTGTGCATTGATGAATGATGACTTTCTTATCTCAAAATAGTCAAAGACAAAGGAGTGGGATTTTTTACTTTTCTAGAGGAGAAAAAAATTAAATATCTAAATGACAATTAATGAATTTCAACCTGAGTAACTCTAGGTTTTTCTAGAGAAATGATAGTTGTTTTCGATAGAGATTTTGTTTTAAATCGACTTAGAATATCTTGCCTGCAATGGCCATGTGCTGTTGCGAATGTTCTGTGACCAGTGTGTCTTGCTTTTATATATGTATCCCACTCTGCTTGACTCCGAATTTCTCCAAAAACAATGACTTCAGGTTTGAGGCGTAAGGTTTGTTCAAAAAGTTGAGAAATTGTGACTGCTCCTTTGTTTTCGAGGTCAGGGAGTTTTTCTGATAAAGAAATCCAGTGTGGGTTGTCAAACCAGAGTTCTGGCAGGCTTTCTAGAATAAGAGTCCGCTTTAATGTCACAAATTCTTTTAAAATAGCGGCCAGAAAAGATGACTTGCCAGATCCGGTTGCTCCTATGACAAGGAAGTGATTTTTTTTTCGAAATGAAGATAGTATTTGTTTCCAAAAAATATCTGACATGGAAAAACTTGATAAATCTAGATCTGAAAACCTTTGTCTTCTTATACTGAAGATAGCCCCTCGGTCAGCAATTGGAGGAACAACAGCGTGCCAACGGAAGAGTCTGTCTTTTGATCTGTAAAGCCCTCCGTGGAAAGGTTGCCGATAGTCGAGTCGAGAGCCTTGTTGTTCTGCGAATTGGTAAAGTCCTAACACCATAGACTTGTTTGTTGTAAAAGGGTTGGCTCGAAGCTTTGTTTGTGTCGATGTTTCTAATCTTATGGGTTGTTTACCACAAACGAGAATTTCATTGAGATCAGGGTGATGCTGAAAATGATGCATAAAGAGGTGTAGCCAAGTCATAGTTGATGAGCTCCTTTGTTTGAACCAATCTTGCATAAAGTTTTCAATAGGGGCTGTGACATTTGAGAGTTCAGTGGCTCGGATGAGATATAATAAAAAGAGTCAACCTCTACGTGAAGGATGAATATGCAATCTTTAGAGAGAAAAAAATTGACCCCAGCGCAAAATCATATTCTTCAAATCGTGATGAAAAATTCTCCAATACGTCCAGATGATCTTTTGGCTCACCCGGATGTTCATATTGGCAGGATTATGGTGCAAAGGCATTTGAAAAATCTCTGCCAGCTTGGTTTTCTTGAGAAAGAGGGACAGGTTCCAAGAGTTTTTTATTCGGCAGTCAAGGGCTCTTATTTAGAAAAGAAAAGTTTTTTTCACCGTTTGTTAACAGCAGCTATGCAAGCCTCTCTTGTCACAAAACAAATTTATCAGAATACAAAATCTACTTAGTCGATATTTGCTCTTTTGGATGGCGGGTATTTTATTTAGGCTCTTATTGATCCTTTGTTTTTGAGGCACTTATTGGAGAGTCGCTGGTAGGCTATTTGAAGTTTTTGAAAACCCTCTGGCGAACCACCAGGAATATCTGGGTGATGCACCCGAGCCAGTTGATAATAGCGGCGTTTTAATTCGTTTATAGATGGTAAGGAACTGAACTTAAAGAGTTCTAGATCATTGTCTTTAACAGTTTTTTGAGGTGGAATTCGAGTGGGCCATGTTTTGTGAAGACTTTCTTTTGAGAAGGCTTTTGTTTTTCTATGCAAAGACCAATAGCAACTGTCGAGAAGTGTCTGTGCTTGATGCAGTTCTTGAGCGATGCTTCTGAGGAAGCGATCCAGAGAAGAGCTTTGTAGAGATGGATGCAAAGTTTTTGGTTGTTTGAGAGATATGGATCCCCAAGGCGCAGGGAGTAAGTCGATTTCAGTAAGTGCTAAGTTTAATTCAAGAATTTGGTACCAGAGGCACCCAGGAGTGGTAAAGCAGGGTTTTTGCTTGATGCGCCATGCTCTCTCTATTTGCAGCATGAGAATTTCTGGTTGAACAAGTAGAGGGTTGAGGATCGGGGTATCTTTGATGTCTTGGTGAAACGGTCCTGTGAGGTTAGCTTGGTTTTTTTCAAAAAAATGAGGCACCTTTCTGGTGTTAAGGCTAGGGAGGCGAGCATCAATGTTTTTCTTGAGAGCTGCTATGTTTTGAGATAGTTCGCTGACTCTATCTTGACTGTCAGAGGTTAGGTGAGAGCGAAGAGTATGGGAAAAAGAACGTCTCATTTCTAAGGAATCAATAAGGGAGTCCAGTGCATAATGGACAGACGATATGGATCTAACACCTTCAAACCAATCGAAATGCATTGGGTAAACCTCTTATTTATGAAGGTAATGATGAGTCTGAAGCTGAAGGAAGAGATATGTTGTGATCCTCTAGCACTTGAGCGAGTTGATTGATCTCAGTGGCAACCTCACCAAAAGCGTCACCTTTTCGAAGCTGGATCCGACTAGAGAAGTTTCCGATTTGCATCTGCTGAAGCTGGTTACAAAATGCAACGGTAGGTCCAACCATGCGGTGTGTGTAAATAATAGATAGCAAAATAGCTGCTGAAGTATAAGCAAGAAGAAGGCCAATGAGAGCAATGACAGTTTGACGAATTCCATTTAAGAAGAACTGATGAACCTCAGACTCCATGTCTGTGAGAGTTAATACAGTCGAGACAAGCTCTTTGAGCGAGCTGTACAGAACATAACTTGTTCCAGCTGCAAAAAAGAGTGAAAGAAGAACAAGATAAATTCCCATTGTCATCTGAATGGTCGGTTGCATAAGAAAATTTCTGAATTTTCGATGTCCGATCGTACTCATATTCTCTCCGCTGGAATCACATTGCTTTCTATTTTAGCAGCCTATGAATACGAGATGAAATATTGAGAGTTTTTTTAATAAAAAGATCAAGAAAGTGATGGTTCCAATCATAAGAATTAAACGGTATGGTGTGTGAAGTAAAATGATGGATTCGTGAAAAGAGGTTGTCAATGGCAAGTGTAGCTACTCCTCCAAAGCCTTGGAATGAGAAAATATTTTCCTATGAACCAGGGAGTGAATGTCGTGAAAAATTACAAGCAGAGCTTGATAAGCAGCTGCGGCATGTGGAATCAATTCCTACAGTGATCGGAGGCCAACGGTTTGAGTCTGGCTCACAAATATCAATAAGAGCTCCTCATGATCATCAGCATGAGCTTGCACGTTTGCATACGGTGACAAAAGAGCAAGTGCAGTCTGCTATTCAAACGTCTGTGGCGACGCAAAGAGCTTGGTCAGACCTTCCTTGGGAACACAGAGCCGCCGTTTTCTTGAAAGCGGCTGATTTATTAGCAAATAAGTACCGTTGGAAAATTAACGCGGCAACAATGCTTGGGCAAGGAAAGTCGTGTTTTCAAGCTGAGATTGACGCAGCTTGTGAACTTGCCGATTTTTTAAGGTTTAATGTTTCTTTTGCAAGGCAAATCTACCAAGAACAGCCCATGTATTCTGATCATGGGCTGTGGAATCGAGTGGAAGTTAGAGGTCTAGAAGGATTTGTTTTTGCGATTGGTCCCTTTAACTTTACAGCAATTTCTGTGAATTTAGCGGCTGCCCCTGCTTTAATGGGGTGCGGAGTGCTGTGGAAACCAGCCCCACAAGCTGCACTTGCATCGTGGTATATGCTTGAGATTTTAGAAGAGGCAGGTCTTCCTCCAGGAGTTATTCAAATGGTAAATGGGGACCCTAAAATGATTGGGGATCTTGCATTAGCATCACCGGATCTTTCTGGGATTCACTTTACAGGTTCAACACAAACCTTTGATCATATTTGGAGTACAGTTGGCTCTAAGATTCGTGATTATAAACACTATCCACGTATTGTTGGTGAAACTGGAGGTAAAGACTTTGTCTTTATGCACGAAGAAGCTGATCCTCAGCAGGTAGTGACAGGATTAATTCGTGGAGCATTTGAATACCAAGGCCAGAAGTGCTCAGCTGCTTCTAGGGCATATATTCCGTCGAGCCGTTGGGCAGAGTTGAAGCCTATTTTAGTAGAGCAATGTGCTTCCCTTAAAATGGGAAATCCTTGTGATTTTAATAATTTTATGGGCCCAGTTATTGATGAGAAATCTTTTAAAAAGATTCAAGGTTATATCGATTATGCAAAAGAATCTAAAGATGCAGAAGTGATTTGCGGTGGTGAGTGTTTAGGGGATACGGGCTACTTTGTTCAGCCGACTTTGGTTGTGACAACCAATCCTAAACATAAGTTAATGATCGAAGAAATTTTTGGTCCAGTCCTCACGCTATATGTTTATGATGCAGATAAGCTGGATGAAACACTTGAGCTCTGCGATCAGAGTACGCCCTATGCACTGACTGGTGCGATCTTTGCAAAAAATCGGCAAACGATAGAAATGTTGAGCCAAAAACTTAAATACTCAGCTGGGAATTTTTACATTAATGATAAGCCAACAGGAGCTGTTGTTGGACAACAACCTTTTGGGGGAAGTCGACGTTCAGGAACAAACGATAAAGCTGGGAGTGCATTGAATCTTCAGCGGTGGGTGAGTCATCGCACGATGAAAGAAAATTTTGTTACACCTGTGGATCATCATTATCCACATATGGGATAGCTGTGCCTTTGAAGCTTTTAACGCATTCTTTATGGAAACAGCAGGTTGGCATACTGTGGTGGTGTTTGAGAAAAGTTCCAATGCTTTTTTGGGTGAAGCCAAAAGTATTGGAGCTGACACCACAGTGCTGTCGCTTGCAAGTTCCTCTTAACTGGCGGACAAAAAACCATGTTGGCTCGATGTATTTTGGTGCTTTGCTGAGTGCTGCAGACTTAGTGTGTGGTTTGCTTGTTTTAGGAGTCATGGAGGAACAGCAGCTTCCCTGTAGGCTATTGTTTAAAGAGGTGCATGGAAAGTTTTTAAGGAGACCTGAAGACAAAGTAGAGTTTTGCTGTGTGCGAAACACATCCTTAGAGAAAACGTTTCTTTCACTCCAGTCCTCTGGTGGTAAAGCTTTTGCAGATTTGAAGGTGCAGGCTTTTAGCCAAGGGGAGCTTGTTGCTGAGTTTGAGCTTGAGGTTGCCTTGAAAAGGTTATGAAGCCGAAATTCAAATCGTCTGTAGGATATAACAATAATGGCTTGTGTTAAATTTTCTTATAAGTTTTTGAAATCCCAAAATAAATAAGACTTTCGATAAAAAAACAATGAGTTCTATTTTTTTTGGTATCATAACCCTGTATCAAAAACTTGTGCTGGAAACTCTTTATGCGTCTTTTTTCTGTATATGTTTTTTCTTTGTTAGGTTGGTGTGCTTTATTTCTTGAACCTGTTCAAGCCAAGTATTTAAAAGTTTATACCCTTGACGGGCGAGGAGGTGGAGAGGTTCATCTTTCAACTTTAAGCCAGTCTTTATCTAAGAGTCCTTTTTTACTATCGTTAAAAAGTAAAATAAAAACAGACGTTTTTTTTGTCGGTCACGGTTCGGTGGTTGCTTCTGGAGTTTTGATTAAAGAGAATGTTGTGATTAATGAGCGTGTGACAGTTGCGGAAGGAGCGAAGATTTTTAGCGGTGTTCACCTTTCTAATGATGTTAAAATAGGTGAATCAACAGTGCTTCATGATGAAGTTTTTGTTGGTTCAGCCTCGAGAGTCGGTCGTCACGTTTATGTGAGATCAAAGACAAGAATAGGGAATCATGTTCGTATTTTGGATAGATCTAAGGTTGATTCTTTAGTTACTGTTCGAGATGGGGTTGTTTTAGAAAATGATACTGAGATAGGTTATGCGGCTGATATTGGTGAAAATGTGATAATAAAAGAACATAGTCGTGTTTCGATAGCGCAAAAGGTGCCGGCAGTGAGACAAGAAGCCTTTTGTAGAGGAAGATCTTTATCGAAAGAAGTGATAAAAAAGCTGTATATGAAAAACCCCCCTCTACCCAGTGTGACTGCTTGTGACCTTATGTTTCCTAAAATTCCAAGTGGAGCGATATTTTTTGAAGGCATGTCTAGCCAATCTCGCTAGAGCGATTGTTGTTGTATAAGAGACTGTAAAAAGAGCTTTGTTGGAGGCTCTTTTTTTTGTGACACAGCGTCTTTGTCTGAAAAGTGAACGGAAAGCAGAACCTGTTTGCAAGATGTATGGCGTCTGGCTATAATCCAGACGCTTTCCTTGAAAAAGGAATTTGTATCATTTTGGAGGTGAACATGTCTGTTCTTGTTGGTAAACCAGCTCCTGATTTTCAGGCGACTGCTGTTGTGAATGGTGATTTTCAGGATAACTTTAAGCTGAGCGATTTTCGTGGAAAATATGCGCTGCTGTTCTTTTACCCGTTAGATTTTACGTTTGTATGTCCGACTGAGTTGCATGCGTTTCAAGAAAAACTAGAAAACTTCAAAAAATTAAATTGCGAAGTGATTGGTGTTTCTATTGACTCTCATTTTAGTCATCATGCGTGGCTGAATACCCCTAAATCTGAAGGTGGTATTGAGGGTGTGAACTACCCACTCGTTTCAGATATTAATAAAACGATCGCGCGTGATTATGATGTCTTGATCCCTGGAGCAGGTATTGCTTTAAGAGGAGCGTTCCTTATCGATAAAGAAGGTATTGTTCGTCATCAAACCATTAACGACCTTCCTCTTGGTCGTAATATTGATGAGTACACGCGCCTTCTTGAAGCTTTGCAGTTTACTGAAGAACACGGCGAAGTGTGTCCAGCAAATTGGAAAAAGGGCGAAAAAAGCATGAAGCCTGACCAAACAGGCTTGAAGTCTTACTTTGGTTAACTGAGGATCTTATGCAGCAACTAGGCAGTTTTCTTGAAGTGATAGACCAATACGATGCGTTTTTCTTTGATGCTTTTGGAGTGTTGATTCATTCTCAAGGAGCTTTGCCTGGTGCTGCAGAAGCCTTGGCTCTGCTTGAAGAGCGACAAAAATCATGGCTTGTGGTCTCGAACGGGGCAAAATTTCCAAGGCAAATGACAGCTCAAGGTTATCGCCGTCGAGGTCTTCCTATTCCAGATGATAAAGTTCTAACATCAGGAATGATGTTGCAGAATTATTTTGAGCATGAAGGTCTACACGGAGCTCCAACTTTATGGGTGGGGCCGGAATGTTCAAAGGTTCTTGTTGAATCAGCAGGTGCAGAACTTGTAGGTCTTCAGGATCCTTTTGAAGTTTTGGTCATTACCGATGGGTTCCGTGATCAATATCTTGAAACTATGGGGAAAGTAATTTCGGCGATTTACCGAGCGGTTGAAGCAAATCGTTCTATTCGCCTCGTTCTTCCAAATCCAGATTTGTTATTCCCAGCTGCTGATGGAGAGTTTGGTGTCACCTCTGGTGCTGCTGCTTCTCTTATCGAAGAGGCGATACAGCTTCGCTACCCAGGGCTTGAGCTGACTTTTGAAAAACTGGGAAAACCTTACGGGTTTATGTTTGATGTAGCGAAAAAAATGACAGGTGCACGCAAACCCTTGATGCTTGGAGATCAGTTGCCTACAGATATTCAAGGGGCTGTGACAGCTGGAATAGATAGCGTGCTTCTGGGGAGTGGTTTAACCCCCCAGAAGGTGTTGCTTAGTGGTTGTGTCCCTTGTGAGGGTCCGCAGCCGACTTATTCTTTGATGTCCCTGGCTCAGGGGCTTTAAGGATTTCTAAAAGTTCAACTTCAAAAATAAGCACAGAGTTTGGGGGGATTTTAGGGTGACGCATGGTCCCGTAGCCTAGTTCAGGTGGGATTGTAAGGCGTCTTTTTTCCCCAACCTTCATCATTGGGATCCCTTCTTGCCAGCCCTTAATGACGCGGTTTAAATCAAGGTCAATAGGTTCTTTTCTTTCATAAGAACTGTCAAAAATTTCTCCGGTCACTAATTTTCCTTCATAGTGAACCTTCACTTTGCTTCCATTTTTTGGTGAGTCTCCCTTATCTACAGCTTTTAGTACTTCAAACTGAAGGCCGCTTTCTGTTGTCGTGACACCCTTTTTCTTCCCGTTTTCTGCTAGGATATTTTTGCTTTTTTCAATGTTTTCAGCAGCTTGTTTTTCTTCTTGCTCTTGTAGAAGCTTTCGCATGTCAACCATGGCCTGTTTCATGTCTTCAGGTGTCATGGGAGATTTCTTACCTTCAACTGTATGTTCGATGGCTGTAAGGAGTGTTTTTAAATCGAGAATATCCTTCCTTGTGTGGATATGTCCGCCCATTTGCTCTCCAAGAGCCCATGAAATTTTTTCTTTTTGAGTTTTTGGCTCAGGTGTACAGCTGACATGAGGTGTGACTGCAAAAGCTAGGCAAAGCGTTATTTTCTTCAAGATCGTGTTCTCCTACATATGTCGTAAAAATAGGTACTTCGAGCTCGATTGTAACTGATGTTTTGGAAGAACGATATGATTTTAAGATTTTTATGGTTCTTGAAAAATAATTTTTTCGGATAGCATTTTGTTTTTGTATTTGAGTTTTTATTAATCAAAAGCCGTGGTGCTTTGTGTTACGGAAAACCTTTTGATGAGGGTGTTGTCTCTTGATCGGAGAGAGTTGTGTCATTTGCTGAATCTGGTTGAGAAAGAACTTTCTTAAGGTCGTCAATACAGCTCCCGCAAGAACTTCCTGCTCCGCACCTTGATTGAAGCTCCTTAAGAGTTGAGCCGCCTTGAGCAACAACCTCTCTTAGTCTTTTTTCTGATAGACCAAAGCAAAGGCAGACAAACATGGTTTCCTCCGTGTATTCACAAAAACTCTTATCGGTATATTCTACACAATATTGATAATTATTCTTAATAACAATATAAGTATTTGATTTTAAACAATTAAAATCAATGATATTTAACTTCAAGTATTTTTTAAAGATCAAATATTGTGTGGGGACTGTGGGTATTTAGTGCCGAGAAAATCGTTTTTTCCGCAGGGACTCAAGCGGGGATTTATTGTTGAGGTAGCGTTTGTAACGAGGTGTTATGTGTTTGTGTCGTGTTTGTTGTGATGGCTTTTGCGTGTCCATGGTGATTTGGAGGTTTTTGAGTTCATAGAGGAGGTGTGGAATGCTTTGAGCGATAGCCTCTACTGTGAGTAATTGTTTTTTTATAGATTGTATCTCGGTTCGCAGTGGTGACAAGCTTTGTTGAAGGTTGCGATGCGATGTGTTTAAAAGGCTTTGAAGTTGATCACAGAGTTTTTGATGTATGGTGCGGATTTTGTGCTCTAGAGCTTTTGAGTCAGAAGTTTTCGCTAGGGCGGTGTTGTGAGAGATGTGTTGTGGAGCCTTTGATAAAATTTCTGATATCTTAGCCTCAAACTGTTGTTGAAGTTCAGAGAGTTCTGCGTTTGATTTTTGTTTGGTCGCTGGGGCTCGGGACCAGTTTAAATAATTTTCAATATCTTGTGGCCGAAAAACTGGGCGGATATAGCGGTCGATACGAGTTCGGCCCACTCTAAGTTCTTTGCCGGATATTTGAGTTAGTCTAGAACGCTTAATTTGTAATTGTGCCATGACCGCGTCTGCATCCATTGTAAATTCAGAAAAATAGTCCTCCTCACCAGTGAGCCAGACGGTCATAGGAAGGTCGAGATTTTCGCTGGCTTGAGTAGGGGGTGTTTCGTTCAAGAGAAACCTCCTTTGAGTGGGTTCATGTTTTTGTGTTCAAAATTAACAGCAGATACTCAAAACGATAACTGAGCTCGAGTCAAGTCACAAACTTTTTGGTTGTGTTTTTAAGGATGGTTTTTCATTTGTCCCGGCTGATAATTGTCGGAGTTATGTTGATAAGGGAGGTGGTTTTATTTGGCGTAGACCCTTTGTATTCGTGTTGACCATAGGTGAAGCTTTTGAAAGTCTGTCAAGCTTTCAACGCCGTCTTTTTCAAATAGGAGTCGAAAAGAAAGATTGTAGCTTTTGGCCTTAAACTTAGCTAAATCAAAAAGAACAGAAACGTTAGCCTTTGAGTTAATGTCTGAAGTCTTGATTTGAGGAAATAGTTCGTCCTCAATCATTTTTTTTGATGGTGTGACTTCCATATAAAATTTAAAAAAGTCGTTATGGGAAGATAGAGACCATACTTTATTGCGAGGCAGGGAATTGGTTGGCCAGTGAGGGAGGTTTGATTTTAAGTTCAGTTTCTCTAAAGGAAGAGTGGATTGCAATGTGTATGAAATATGGCTGCCGTCTTCAAGGAGCTCGGTACTGTCAAAAGGGTAATCAATTAAAGCAGGTAGGGTGACTGCGTTAGCAAAGAAAGAAATATCTGTATACATATCGAGATCAAATTGAAGCTTTAAGAAGTTTATTCCAATTGCGATACGTATTATGGAGCGAATCGGTCCATTTTTGAATCCAAGTAAGGTTGTGTTGACGTCGTCTCCGTCGAACTCGAGGTTAAAGAGGTATTTAAATCGAGTGTCTAGATGGAAGCTGGATTGATCGATAACTTTTTTAAGACATGGTTTTTTGGAGGTGCAAGGAGTGCTGTGGATGTCAACAGACTGTGCCATAAGATAGTTTTCTGGGTTGAATTGATAGTTGTATGTTTGTGTTTCTACTCTTGATTGTTTGTCACTAAAAAAAGTGTAACGCTGGGAAAGTTTATAGGGAAAAGGTTTTTTGAAAGCGACTAAAAATGCTGAGTAAGATGTCTTGCCTTTTTGTGTTTTTATTTCATAACTTCCTAACACAGGATTTTTTTGTGTGATGCTCTCCCATTGAGGTTGTTGAGAGGGCCCCATGTCGTGGCCCATAAAGCTAAGTTCGTCGTCTCCTCCAAAGACTCCATCACTATCCTTTTTATTTTCTGGAAGAATAAAGTCTCCGAAACGATCTCGCTCATCAATTTGATGCGGGATTTGTTGCGGGATCCCATTTTGATTGCGAAATAGAGCATAATGATTAGAGGGTAAGGCGCGGTCTAAGATGAGCTCTCGTGCTGAAACGACGACAGGAATTTGATATGATGAAGAAGCCCAGGATGTAGAGTTCAGAAAAAGGCAGCTCAAAACTGTACCGAGGTATATCCGGTTATGAAGCTTCACGTGGACTCCACTGTCGAGGTGATCAGTTGTTCTGATTATATCATTGGCGACTGAATCTATTGGGAAGGAAAATCTGCTGAGTGAAAAAGAAACTCTTCAGCATCAAAACATAGTGTGAAATTTGACGAACTATCAAAGGTGAACAAATGAGTGAGGGGACAGGTAGAGATCGTAGGCATCATACGAGGAGAAAAGTTCAAGACTTCGAAGGAAGAGTCATTCGAGAGTCGGGCTATGAGCTGAAAGCTATGATTGTTGATGTATCTAGGATGGGACTAGGAATTACTGCGGGTCAAGCACTGGTTGCGGGAGAGAAGCTTGTTCTTGAGCTGGATTCTTATAAGATCCCATTGCTTGTGATCTCATCGTCGCGAGATCCTGAGATTCATGGTAATTGGCGATACGGGCTGCTTATTGATGATGAGACGTATGATCTCGATATTATCTTTCACGCTGCAGGCTTGATTGAGCTTCCGCATGACCATGATAGCCACAGTAAAGTTGCGACAAGTGAGGTGGATGCAAAACCTGGACAAAGGCCCCCTCGCTACCGCGTGGATTCAAATCGATTAAGAATTGAAGCAAAAACCATTGGGCAAAGCCATGGTTGGCTTCTAGGTGTTGAAAACGTTTCCGAAACCGGGCTATTGATTTCTTGTGGCTCGGGTGAAACACCTTTTCACGTGAACACCATTCTTGAGTTGTTGATCGATAAAGATGAAGTATTTTTAAATGAAGCAAGAATTCTTATGGGTAAAGTCGTGAGAACGGTGAAATCTTCGGACGGTGGTGCTGTTTTTGGGATCCAAGTGATCGATATCGACGATGACACACTTCCATGGTGGAGAACTTTTCTTCAGTCGGTCAGAACAGAAATTTAACTCTTCGTTTTTTCAACTATTTTTTGAACCCTAGCTGTTTCAGATAAGTTGGATCCTTCTGCTGTAGAGGGGTCTTGTAGGTCTTTGATGAGTTTTAAGATCTTGTTGTGAGAGTCCACAACGTTTTGAACGTGCTCTTCACTATCTAATAGGTGGAGGTCAACTCGGTAGCTGACATAGAGTTCGAAGGTTGCGTATGCCAAGCGTGCGACCTCAAAGAGCCCGGCTTGTAAAGATTCTTGCCATGTTTGGCGCATCACCCGAAATAAAAAACCTATCTCATTTCGGCGGGTTTCCTCGTCAAGAGACTGAGTAGAAGCTGTTGCAAAAGTCAAAAGATCTTCAAGGGAAGAAAGCGTTTGTAGATGATCTTCGAGTGTGCGTTTCAGAATCCCAGCTTGCTCTGAATGTGATTGGAGCAGGAGATTAGCATTTTGAGATTCGTTAGAATCATCTTTGGGTTGGCGGCCAACACCTAATGAGTCCCTCATGCTCGTGCGTAGCGCGGAGTCAAGAATGTGTTGCATATGATCTGGCTCAAAAGGTTTCTCTAAAAAGTCATACGCACCTGCTTCTAAAGCGCTTTTTGAAGATTTGCTATTACCATAACCGGTCAGAAAGATAAAAGGTAAACGAAACCTTTGTCTTCGGACTTCTTGTAAAAAACGCATGCCGTCCATAATAGGCATCATAAGGTCAGATAAGATAAGGTCTACCGGAGGGCGAGTCATAAGGATTTCAAGGGCTTCTTCCCCTTGAGAAGCTGTGACGGGGTTCATACCCATGCACTCAGCTTGCATGGCTAAGACCTGCCGAAGGTCTGGCTCGTCATCCACAATAAGAATAGTAGGCTGTTCTGATTCCTCTGACACGAAACTCCTCCAAATATTTAAGATCGAGTCAACTTAGTATGAGATTTATCGGATTATTTTACAGATGCTTGAGGTTTATTTATGGAGGGGCAAAATTAATATGGCTTATAAAGCTTGTTGTAGAGGGGGTGATTGTTTGTTTTTTGTAAAAGTGAAAAAAACTTAGAATAAAGTGTTGACTCTTTAGGGGTGGCTACGTATAACTCTCTTCATCGGGGCGACGCAGCAACAAACTGCTGAAACTTCGGGGCTCTTTGAAAACTGAATAGATGACGAAGAATACATACAACAGAGTGATGGTTTCATTCTTAATTGAATGGGACGCCGGGTTATTGACTCGGTTGAAAAAAATTATAACTCTGTTGCACCGATCAAAAACAATAAGTTTTAGTCGAGTCAACAGAGCTGGGAATTTAAACGTTAGAGTTTGATCCTGGCTCAGAACGAACGCTGGCGGCGTGCTTAACACATGCAAGTCGAACGTGAAAGCCCTTCGGGGTGAGTAAAGTGGCGCACGGGTGAGTAATGGATAGGAACGTGCCTAATAGAGGGGGATAACCACTGGAAACGGTGGCTAATACCGCATGTGATCTTCGGATGAAAGGTGGCCTCTACTTGTAAGCTACCGCTATTAGATCGGCCTATCTCCCATTAGCTAGTTGGTGAGGTAACGGCTCACCAAGGCTACGATGGGTAGCTGGTTTTAGAGGATGATCAGCCACACTGGAACTGAGACACGGTCCAGACTCCTACGGGAGGCAGCAGTGGGGAATCTTGCACAATGGACGAAAGTCTGATGCAGCAACGCCGCGTGAACG
>JBGCEP010000081.1:0-4699 GCA_045106415.1 Oligoflexales bacterium
CGACCATAGCACCCAGAAAAACAACACATCCTGCAACGGTTATTATAGTGGAGACAGTGACGAGTAAGGTTCCACGATCATCTCCTAAATATCCAGGATCAGAGAGCCTAAGGAAAGCCCACCACGCTGCTTCCCAAACACTTTCAAAGTGGTTACCAAAAATGTGAACAACACCACCTCCGATGAATGAAATGGCTACAATCAAGGAAATAACTATTAACAGTCGAAAGAAAGGCCCCCTGAGGACAAATCTTTCCAAAGTGAATTTGAATTTATTCCAAATTTTTGTCATCTTATCTACCCACTGAAATCACCCAAATCTTCTGGGAATTGATCCATGTCAATTTGGTCAAAAGTAGCGATGTGAAACAAAGCGTCACCTTGATTAACTAGAGGCAGCCGGTTTTCGCCAATGACCACACCAGAAGACTTCGCGAATACTTTGGTTACATTTTTTGCGAATGTATCCGAAATAGTGCACAGGACATGCTTTTGATCCACTGAGTCCCCAAGCCGTACAGTCTTGTGCATTACTCCACTTTGTGGGGCACGCATCCAATAGCTAGACCTTGCGACGAACGTCTTTTTTGGTTTTGATTCTTGTTTTGATAATGAAATCATCGAAACATGTTGAAGGCACTGGAGAATCCCTCTGATTGCATACTTTATAACGTGTTCGTCGTGGCGAAGAGCCTCGCCTCCTTCGAACAAAAGCATGCTAACACCGCTGTTTTCTGCAGCTTCTCGTATGGAGCCATCCCGGATATTTGAATGTACAATAACGGGGCAACCAAATTGCAGGGCAAGACTCTCCGTTACCGGGTTATCTAGACAAGCTCGTATTTGCGGTAAATTTGCGCGGTGTACAGCTCCTGAGTGAAGGTCGATGCCGTAGTGGCTCTGTTCAATAATTTCCTTGAGAAAAATACTTGCTAACCGCGAGGATAAAGAACCTGCCTGAGAACCAGGGAAGCTTCTATTTAAATCTCTTCTATCTGGCAAATACCTCGACTTATTGTTAAAGCCAAACACATTAACAATTGGAATAATAATCAACGTGCCTTTAGTTAAGCGCAAATTCTTATTTTTTAAAAGTCGTTTTATAATTTCAGGCCCAATAATTTCATCGCCGTGTACAGCCCCGGAGATAAAAAAGACCGGCCCTGGGTTCTTAGCTCGGATGACGCAGACAGGCATTGATAACTCTGTGAAATCATAAAGCCTTGCAAGATTCAGCTCGAAATACTGTGTTGTGCCGCGGGGTATTGAGGTTGAATCGATGGTCAAAATATCAGGGTCTAAGCGATTGTCGTTCATATTGTATCCTGGTAAACAATAAAATTTTTGATCTAGGCGGTTGTATTTTATCTTTAAAGTAAGCAGAAAGCCATGAAATTCTTTTGTTATTAGGCTCTTAGTGGATATTTTGTGATTGTAAGTGTTTTCTTTGTTTAACATTGAGTATATCAATGGTTAGTGAATACCATCTTTCTGTTTAGATAGCCTTTTTTGATCGCAGGCATCATTCAATTGGTTTTGTGTTTTTTTTTACATTCATTTCTGTTTTTCAAGTATAGTCGTGTCCGATTGAAGTCTTTTAGGGTTGGATACTGTGGCTGATTTAAGTTTTTCAAAATTATCTATATCAAAAGTAATGGCAGATAACCTGATGTCTTTGGGTTACGAGAAAATGACGCCTGTTCAAAATCAAAGCCTACCGGCTATTTTGAAAGGCCGCGATGTCATGGCCCAAGCGAAAACGGGTAGTGGCAAGACTGCAGCGTTTGGTATTGGAGCTTTATCCCACATTGACCTAACGGTTCAACGAGTCCAGGTTGCTGTTTTATGTCCAACGAGAGAATTGGCAGATCAGGTAGCAAAAGAACTCAGAAGAATCGGACGTCAAAACCATAACTTAAAGATTTTGACTTTGTGTGGAGGGGTGCCTATGGGACCTCAAATCGCATCGTTAGAACACGGGGCCCATTGTGTTGTCGGTACTCCTGGTCGCTTGTGCGATCACTTGAGCCGTAGAACTTTGGATCTTCGTAGCGCAAATATGCTTATCTTAGATGAAGCTGACCGCATGTTGGACATGGGGTTTTCAGAATCTCTTGACATAATTGTGAGTCGTATTCCTAAAAGCCGTCAGACATTGTTGTTTTCTGCGACATTCCCAGAAGATATTCAAGCGATGAGCAACTCTATTCAAGAGAATGCACTTCGTGTTGTTGTCGAAGGCGGAAAAGCGAACCAAGATATTGAGCAAAAGTTCTATGAAGTGAAAAGAAATCAGAAGCCAGCGGCTTTGGTTTCTTTGCTATCTCATTTTGAGCCTGAATCGTCTGTTGTTTTCTGCAACACAAAAAAAGACTGTGACGATGTGGCATACGAGTTGAAGCAATCGGGTTTTGCAGCTGCAGCAATACATGGCGATCTTGAGCAAAGAGATAGAGATGACGTGTTAGCGCTTTTTTCTAATAAAAGTTTGTCTGTTTTAGTCGCTACAGACGTCGCAGCAAGGGGTCTAGATATTAAAGACCTTGCGTTTGTTTGTAATTTTGAACCTTCGAGAAACCCAGAAACTCATGTTCACCGAGTTGGAAGAACGGGTAGAGCTGGCAAAAAAGGACTTGCAGTCACTCTTTATTCGCCGCAAGAAGAGCGTCGGGTTATAGAAATCGAAAAAATTCTAGAGAGAACATATCCTCGGCAATCTGTACCTTCGGTAAAGCCAGAAAACGTAAAAACGTTGGCTCCTGAGATGCGATCGTTGTGTATTTCTGGTGGTAAGAAGAACAAGCTAAGACCGACAGATATTCTTGGAGCGTTGACAGCTGAAAATGCGCTTGAAGGCTCTGATGTTGGTAAGATTATGATTGCTGATTTTCATTCTGTTGTTGCTCTTAAAGCTGACAAGTATGCTAAAGGGTTTCAAGTCCTGTCTCAGAATAAAATGAAGGGGCGAGAGTTTAAAATTCGTCCTTTTTCTGTTTGATTGAACAAATGCCGTGCGTAAATATTTTTACACACGGCATTTTTATTGATTTACTTTGAAAATCTTTTTTGCAAAATTTGGTCAATTTGAGCTGCTAGTTCTTTTTGATCATTTTTTGTATACGCCTTCCAAAGCTGAATAAGGATAGGTGTGTTTTTTCGAGGGTCGATATCTTTGTTCTCTTCGAGAATATTTATGGCCATATCGATATTGTCTTTTTTCATAAAAATTTCTGATTGTGTCGCAATACAATACATGTTTCTAGGGGTGTCGCTGAGGCAGCGTTCAACCTCTAGGGCGAGCTCTTCTTCTTTATGGGGCTGGTTCTGTGTTTTGATAAAAGGCACATGAGCTGGATACCCAGGGTGCAGATACTTATATTGATAAGATGCAATGATGTCTTGGTGCTCTGGTATGTTGCGGACATAAACAGCTATTTTATTGCTAAAAAAGACCATAGACCATCTTTTTGGTGGCATGATGTGATCTAAGCCTCCAATTAAATTTCCTGCAGAATCCCATCTATTGGTGGCAATGGGTAGAAACGCTGTGTTGATGCCATATTTTTCTTCAACATGACGTGTGATGGCAGGGTTTGTCTGAAACCCGACCAACATAGGTTTGATGGAGTTATAGATAACATCTCGGTGGTCAGCGAAAACAGGGTATTCTTGTAAAGCCCACGTTTGATAAGACCCTGGGAGAAAATCTGAGAAAATATTTCCTTTTGGTTTTATTTTCTTTATAAATTGAACTTCTCTTACAGGAAAGTGCTGTTCATTAACGGACACCCCCCATAAATGCATGTATTTTTGAACTTCACTTCGAAATGGAACGAGCCATACGAAGCATGCTATTGCCCAGATGGCATACCGCGCTTTTGGAATTACGGATAAAAAATGAAGAAGTGACTGAGCGATGATAGGCAAAAAGAAAATAAGGTGAAAAGGAATCATTCGAATATATTTGATACTTAAAGCTGATAAGACAAAGCCAATAGTAAAAACAGCATATGAGTTTTGATAAATATTTTTATTCTTTATGCGGCTGACGATTAAGTATAAGAAACAAAACCATCCAAGAATAAGATAACTAAACCATAGAGCGAAGGCCCAGCCATATTTTGTGACATCTAGAAAACTTAAACTAAAAGATAAGTATTCTGTATTAGAGATGAGTGTTTGGTCATATTGAGCATGAACCCAGAGAAGAGAAATCATTTTAAAGTGCGATGGGTTTGCAAGATAACTTCCTGCTACTAGAGCAGCGCAGAATAGAAGATGGAGCCAATTTTTAGCTTTTTTAAAATCAGATGTTTTTTGAAAAATTGAAAAAAATGTAAGAACTGCAATAACAAAACCTAAATAGACGGCAACTCCTGCGTGCCACTGGCTGGATAAAAACAAACAAAAATACCACCATAAAGGAGGGCTGAACTTTGTGTTTTCTGTATTATGGTCGTCTTGTGATCCTTTGAGAATAAAAAATGCAAAAACAAGAAGACACAAGAAATCTGGCCTGAGATGAAACCTAAAAATCATGCTTATATAAATGACAGGGCACAGTAAAAACATGAGAGATATAACATGTGCACTGTTTTTTGATTTTGTATTTGTTTTTTGAATAATCTGATTGACGAGAAGAAATAGGCCTCCGATGACAACCCCTCTGAAAAGCACAAGAGCAGGCTCTTCTCCTAGT
>JBGCEP010000082.1:0-5942 GCA_045106415.1 Oligoflexales bacterium
TGTATTCTGGGGCTCCCATAGCTGCCTCGAGATCCAAGGAAGATTTTTTCAATATCTCTAAGAATTCGGTATCTATATCTGTCACTGTGAAGTTTGCGTCCGTGCCAAGCATAATACCCGCTGCGTGAGACCTCCAAAACCTGACACATAAGCGGCACCGAAAATTCGTGGTGGTGGTTTTCAATAAAGTGATATTTCACTTTGATTCCTCGCCGAAGAATGTGATGGCTTTTTTAAAAACCTCTTTCTCCATCCAGAGTTTACGGTTTTCTGCTTCAAGCGCTTTGATTCTTTTTGAGTCTTCACTGCTTACAGGTCCTTGAGCGCGATCTCTTTCTTGCTGAACCCTGCGTCCTAATACCCCTTGGGAAATCCCAAGACTCCTAGCAACTCTGATATTCTCTGACCTTCGGTCAGAACAAGGTGGGTGGCCTCTTTCTTGAAATCATCTGTAAATACTCGTCTTTTTTTCATCTGACAGTTCCTCATATTCCTTATCGGAATCTTAGCTAGAAAACTGTCCGTTTAGCTGAGGAGGCTCAGTTTTTGATTTCATAGGTTGAAATGCAGAGTGATGAGATGAAAAATTTTTTATAAACCACAGATGAAATGTGTATTTTTTAGGCTAGGTTTTTTGAATTTTTATGAGATGCGATACGCACAACGTGATGATCGCATAGCGATGCATTTTTGTGGCTAGAGGTCGATAATTGGGAGATTATCCCCCATTTCAGAGCTTTTATCTCCAAGGTTTATATTGTCACCTTGTCCCAGTTGCCCATCGCTTCCGTCGCCCCAGCACTTAATTTGATTGGTATCAAGCTTTGCACAAACATAGGCCTCACCAACAGAAATTTTAACTGCTGTGCGTTGTTGTCCTAAATTCACAATTTCTAGATTATCACCCATCTCATTACTGTTATCACCAAGGCTTGTGGTGTTGCCCTGACCAAGCTGTCCTTCAAGGTTTTTCCCCCAGCATTTAACCGTCTTGTTATCTAAAAGAGCGCAAGTGAAATTATAACCTGCCTCAACCTGAGTAGCTGTTCGATTTGCCCCTAAATCGATAGGGAGAAGAAAATCTCCCATTTCACTGGGGTCGTTTCCTCGCCTCGCTAAGTCACCATAACCCAGCTGCCCATAGGAATTTTCACCCCAACATTTCAGGTCTCCGTTGTCTAATATGGCACAGGAGTGATCTTCTCCTGCTGATAAATGAATAGCGGTTCTATTCGTGCCTAAGTCAAGACTAGCAAGGTTATTGCCCATTTCTGAGCCCTGATCACCCTGGTTGTCTGAGTGTCCTAAACCAAGTTGTCCCTCATCGTTTTGGCCCCAACATTTTACATCAGAATTATCTAGAATTACGCAGTTATAATAATATCCAGCGACTAATGTATGAGCTTTTCTAGCAGTCCCTAAGTCGACAGTTGTAAGGTTGTCACCCATTTCTGAACCGGCGTCTCCGCGGTAAGCTATATCGCCTAAACCAAGCTGTCCCTCGCCGTTTTCACCCCAGCACTTAACGGTGTCGTCGTCGAGGTGAGCGCAGTTATGGTATCGGCCAGCAACAATGTCTTGAGCTGTTCGTTCTGTGCCTAAGTCGATTGCAGTTAAATTTCCCATTTCTCCTGTTTCATTGCCAATTGATCCTGTGGTCCCTTGCCCAGCCTGGCCTGAAGCATTTTCACCCCAGCACTTAACGCTGTTGTCGTCTAAGAGAGCGCATGTGTGAAACCCACCAGCAGCTATTTTTAATACGTTTCTTCCAGTTCCAAGGTTTATGTTTGACAAGTTGGACCCCATCTCAGAAGGAGTATCTCCAATATTATTGCTATGGTCTTGTCCTAATGCACCTAAGACGTTGTTCCCCCAGCACTTTAGACTAAAGTCTTCGAAACTTGCGCATGCATGCCAATGGCCAGAAGAGAGATCCTCAACTTTTTTCTCTCCTAAAAAGCTTACTGATAAAATTTCGCTGGTGTTGCTTGCATGATCTGTACTACGAAGATTTGCGTAATAAGTTGCTCCTTCAGTGAGATTTAATCCTGAAACTGTGGTTGTGAGAACACTGCCGACGTTAGACCATTCACTGATACTGCTATCTCCGGCTGAGTTCCCGATGGAAACCTCATAAAAAGAAAGGCCTGATCCTTCATCAATACTTGTATTCCAGCTGAGGATAGAGCTCACACTTAAGCTTAAGCTTTCTGCCTCACTATTAAACGAACTGGGAGTTCCGGGGGCGATGTTATCATGAGTGATATTGTCGGAGATGCAGTTGGATTCGTTCCCAGCCAGGTCTTTGAATTTTACATAAACAGTCGCAAGTGCGTTGTTCTGTCCTAGATCCCAAGAGTTTTTTGTTGAGGCGTAACTTTCCCAACTACCTCCACTTGTACAGCCTAAAGTGTTCGTTACATACATCTCACTGGCACCAGTAGCTGATATTGCAAGATTTAGTGAAGAAAGAGAGGTTGTATTTCCCTCACCGATGGTTAAACCAAGCGAACTTGGAGCTTCATTGTCATGTGTGATTGAATCACTTATGCAGTTAGACTCATTGTTGTCGCTATTCTTGAATTTTACATAAACACTTGCAAGTGAATTGTTTTGCTCTAGATTCCAAGACGTTTTCGTTGAGGCGTAACTTTCCCAGCTTCCTCCACTTGAACAGTCGGGAATGTTTGTCACATACATTTGCTCTGCATTGATTGCGCTTATTGTTAAATTGACTTGAGATTTTGTCGTGTAGTCTCCACCTTGAATTAAAAGAGACATCCCACTTAAGGTTTTTATCACTAGCTGTTCTTGGTTTTTAACTTTTTCTGTATCCGTACTTACTGTTTTATCATTCGTTATCGGATTGCTTTCAATTTTTTCTTGAGTGTTGATATCGTGAAATAGTTCAAACAATCCAGAACTTATCCTTGTTTCAATACAAATTTTATTTTCACGAGAAGTTCCAAGGATGCTGGACTCTGTATCATCAAGGAGTGATTTGATTTTTACATGAGTATAGCCTGAATCAAGAGGGTTTTTAAAACAAATTTCTATGTTTTTAATCGCTGAGATATAAGAAGTTCCTCCTGGTTCTTTTGCAGTGATTTTTACACCTGTAAGAGATTCTAATTTTTCAGCTTTAACAACAACCGTTTTATTATCAAACGTATTGTTTTGAATGGTCATATTCACGGAATCTAGATGAGCGGTTTTCTGAGTTTCAGGTGTCACTAGAATATGGTTTTGCTTCATGGTTGAAATGTCAATATTTCCTAGGTCTCCTCTTTTTGAAATTTTTTGAGCGTTTTTATCACAACCTGATAAAATGCTTAAAAATACTAACACTGATATTATGTGAGGAACCATGAAAAAAACTCCTGTACTACTGAGGAATTATATTTAACGGCATGAATTACATAAAAAATGAAAAAAAATACATAATTTATTAATATATAACATTTTCAGTGATTTGAATTGATTTTTATGAAAATATCTTAAGGTGTGAACTGATTTAAAATGTTCTGAATTAACGAATATGCAAGTAAAAGATTAATATCCTGAGAGAGGGGGTATCATCGGTGATGAATACTACTTACTTGGTGGTCTTTTCATCACTAAGCGTTTAGCATCTTTCTTGCAAACCTTTTGACTCAGGGCATTTTTAAATCAGCTCTAATAAAAAATCTTTAGAAAACCATTGCTACAACAAGTCTTCAGAAAAAATAGAGAAAACCTTCTCAAAAATTTACCTTTAATCAAAAAAACCACATCCATACAACGGAAGAGATTTCCGGGTTTTTCCTGACATGGTATCCATAATAATTTGAAAATCTAAAGACCTATAATTTGAAGGTCTGTTGTAGTATCCTCCTGCGTATAAAAGTGTATTTTTAAAACTTATAAAAAACAAAGGTGCAGCAGAAATATTATATACTTTTCGCAGCGTAATTTTGGGAACTGAGATCACTCTGTATCCTGACGCTTGCAGTCTTTTCTCCATTGAAAAATTCTTTCCTTGAATGATTATAAACTCTTGGATATTTGAAATGGATTTCCTTTTAATAAGACTAGATATCAAACTGTTAGCACACACACACTCGGGAAATACAACATGAAATATACTCCACCCTTCATAGCCCTCATCTTGATGTTTTAGAAGATGGTCGAATGGTACCAAAATTTCTGCTGGAAGCTTATAAGAAGCTAAATGCTGGCCCATTTTTATTGATAAATAAACTGTTAATACAATGGACCAAACACCAAGGATAATCATAGAAAATATTTTCTTATTTTTTAACATTTACAAACCAACGCTTCATAGCATCAACCGATAATACACGTGTGAAATGCCCTATATATTCTCGATTGGGATTCACTAAGAAAACAGATGTTGCATGCATCTCAATCTTTGGGCCATCTGCTGAAAAAAACTTAAGAAAACTCGTCAAATCTTTATTTTGACTGCTAAAACCTTTTATCGGAGCTTGGTAAGATTTTAAATAATCATCAACTTCTTGTGAAGATTCATCTGAATCTAGAGAAATAAAAACAATCTGAACTGAAGATTTATCTTTAAAATTCAGAGATCTATAGAAAGAAGATAATCTAGACAAGGATAACGGACAAACTGTTGGGCATTTAGTATAACCAAAAAACACTAAACTCCAATGATTCTCCAGATACCTCGAAATATCAAAACTCGCATATTTTGCACCTAAATAAGTAGATTCTAACGAAGGCACCACGGAAGGCGGCACGGAAACATACTCGCGACTTAAGGTGATGTTTTCGTTTTGGTAATTCCTCGAATTACACAAAATAAAAATAGCTAAAGAAACAAATGAAATATAGATCATAAGGTTTCTCAGAAAACACCTCGTAATTTTTCACTTAAGGTAACAATTTAAACCGCCGATTCATTTCTGTCTCCGCTACTACATATATAAGGATATCGTCAATATGAAAGCACTTCTCAATTATCTTATTTTACCTAGTGAAATCACCGAGGCTGAAGCTCGCCATGTCCACTCCATAAATAAAGTAGCGATGATCGTAGCTTACCTCCATGTTCCAATTTTTGTCATGTTGGGTTACTTATGTGGAACAGGTGTTGTCGACGCGCTTGTTCTAAGCGCTTTGGTATTAGCTGGGCCAATATTTGGGTCAAAAATGATTGATGATCCTCGCCTCTTATCTCTTGTTTTTGGCTTTACAAGTATGTGTTTAGGCGCTGTTCTCGTGCATTTAGGCCAAGGGTCTATCCAAATTGAAATGCATTTCCACTTTTTTGTCTTTTTAGCTTTACTTGCTGTTTACGGAAACCCAATGACGATCGTTGTCGCTGCCATTACAGTAGCTCTTCATCATGCTGTTTTTTGGCTCTTTCTTCCAACAAGCATCTTTAATTATGACGCTGCAATTTGGGTCGTGGCTATTCATGCTTTATTCGTAGTACTTGAATCAGTTGCATCATGTTTTATTGCAAGAAACTTTTTTGATAATGTTATTGGCTTAGAAAAAATTCTTAAAAAGCGGACTCAAGAACTTGATGGAAGAAATAGGGATATGAAACTCATTCTGGACAATACTGCTCAGGGCTTTATCACCGTCAGCATGGATGGAAAAGTCTCAAATGAAAAATCTGCTATTATCAGTAACATCTTTGAAGATACAAATAGTGAAATATTTTGGGACTGGTTTTCTAATATCAGCGTAAACACTGGCGATATGATCAAATATGGTTTTAATGATCTCATAGATGATTTTATGCCTGAAAGTGTGATTTTAGGGCAGATGCCACAAAAATTTAAAAAAGATAAGGATACTTATAAGATTGAGTATCAAGCAATTAAAGAAAACAATCAAATTAAAACTATATTAATAGTTCTTACAAATATTACTTCTGACCTAGAGCAGCAAGATCTTGAAAATAAACAAAA
>JBGCEP010000083.1:0-16226 GCA_045106415.1 Oligoflexales bacterium
CAGCCACTGGTGCAAGCGAGATGTACATTACTAACACTTCAGGGTGTTCTTCAGATGGATCTTGGGAAGCGTATGCGACTTCAAAAGCCGGGTGGACTTTAGGGCAAACAAACGCGACGGCAACTGTTTACACTAAATACAAAGACGAAGCAGGTAATGAATCAGCTTGTATTAACGATACAATCACTCATGATGATACTGCACCAACGAGCCCAATGGTCACAATTGCTGGAGGTAGCTCTACTTCTGACGGAACACCCGATTTAATATTATCAGCAGTTAGTGCGGACTATATGTACATTACGAATACGTCTGGTTGTGGATCTGGTGGCACATGGGAAGCTTACGCGACTTCGAAAGCCAATTGGACGCTCGGTCAAACAAATGCAGTTGCGACTGTCTACGCTAAATATAAAGATGAGGCAGGAAATGAATCAACCTGCGCCAACGATACAATCACTCACGATGATACAGCTCCTGGTTCTCCCTCTCTTGTAATTAGCGGTGGAACGCATACTTTAGATGCAACTCCAGATTTAACTCTATCAGCAGCTGACGCAAGTGAAATGTATATAACAAACACTTCAGGCTGTGGATCTGGCGGCACATGGGAAGCTTATGCAACCTCTAAGTCCAATTGGACTCTAGCCCAGACGAATGCCGTTGCAACAGTGTATGTGAAGTATAAAGATGCTTTAAGCAATACAACAAGTTGTGTGAACGACACAATAACACATGATAATGTGGGGCCAACCAGCCCCGCAATGCTTATCTCTAGTGGTGCTACTTACACGACAAGTTCTTCAGTGACGTTATCTCCAGCTGCTACTTCTGCCAGTGATATGTACATCACAAATACTTCTGGTTGTGGATCAGGAGGGTCTTGGGAAACTTATGCGACTACTAAAGCGGGTTGGTCTCTAGGACAAACAAACTCAACTGCCACAGTTTACGCTAAATACAAAGACGAAGCTGGAAATGAATCGACCTGTGAAAACGATACGATTGTGCATGACAACATAGCCCCTTCTGACCCTAGTTCTTTTGTTGATGGAGTCGAATCCAAAGATCTCACAGAGTCTGCAGATATGACTTGGGTAACGAGTACAGATGCTGGATCTGGGTTTTCTTCTTATGAGCTTTCATTAGGAACTTCATCAGGGGCAACCGATGTGCAAGATTGGACGGATATCGGCGATGTATTAACAACATCGATGACAGGTTTATCTTTGACTGAGGGGACAACCTATTACGCAAACATACGAGGGTTAGATAACGCTGGGAATATTAGCTCTGTCGTTAGCGGAGATGGGTTTGCTGGGTTTGATCCAATTGATTGTTCAGGGCTAAGCGGTGGAACTTGGGTTGGCGTACCAGGAGATAGTGATTATGGGACCTCCGATTTCTGTGTCATGAAATATGAGGCAAAAAATGTTTCTAGCGCTCCTGAATCTAACGCAGCAGGTTCGCCTTGGGTGAGTATTTCTCAAACCACCTCAGTGACAGAGTGCGCGTCCCTAGGTGGAAGTTATCGTCTAATAACAAATGAGGAATGGATGACGATTGCCTCAAATGTTGCCAATGTTGATGAAAACTGGAGTGGTGGTACCGTTGGAAGCGGCGTGATGAACCGTGGGCATTCAGATAACTCTCCGTCTAACAGTTTAGCGGCAAGTACGGATGATGATGACCCTTGTTCAGGAACAGGTCAAACCTGTGATGCTTCGACATGGCACGAACAAAGAAGAACCCACAAGCTTTCAAATGGGGAAGTCATCTGGGATTTATCTGGGAATGTCCGCAATTGGACCAGCGCATATGAAGTAGCCGGGAAGATCTGCGGAGGGTGCACCGGATGGAAAGAGTATTCCGAATCGTTGTCAGATGGTGCCAACTGGTCTGTGATTGACTTAGTCCCTAGAAACTCTCAAAAAGGATTTTGGGATGATACCTGGGATTCAGACCAAGAAATAGGACGATACGTTGGGAATACAAACATCTCGGGAGGTGCGCTACACAGAGGGGGTGGTTGGGCTAACGCTTCTTACGCTGGCGTGTTCACTGCGGATATGTATGATCCGGAATACCGTGTATACACGAACCTCGGCTTTCGCTGCTCAGCCTCTGTTCCTTGATCTCAGTTTTAGGCATTTCTCTATACAAGAGGGCTGCAGTAGCTGCCTTACTCTGTTGATTTGAATAGAGGAGTCATAATCCTTTAGAGTCTGGATACACAGTTACTTCCATGAATTAGACATTTAAGATTTCCCGGAAAATAATCTTTAATTTGCAAAAGAATCTGGAGAAATTTCAAAGATTCGTAGAAGAAAAACCTGACAGAAGTTCTGTTGCAAATACTTAAAACGTATTGGTTTCAAAAATAAAAAACTTCCGGATATAAAAACCGGTGTGGCATTAAATGCAAAAGAATTTCTAGAAAATATTGAGAAAAAAAGATAAAAACATCTTGTGTATAGACGAATTTGGAGTCCAACTAAATGAAGTATGTCAACGGGGTTTGTGTCATATAAGCTCTTGTCTTCAAAGCCTTAAGGAAGGTTCACAACATCGTGCAGTAAGCATTATTGGTACTCTCAATAACCAAAATGAACGCATTGCACCATTAAGTTTTTAATATGTATATCGAGGAGGTTTTGAGTTCATCATTTAGATGAAAATATACTTATTATCCTAGATAACGCTTCATTTCATAAATCTTCTGATATTCTTCAAATTGTGAAAGCAAATAAAGCTGAAGTTTTATATTTACCTCCATCATAGTCTTGACTTCAATGTAGCCCAATTTTGGGTGGTGTTTATGATGTTTTAAAAATAATGAGTAAATAGATATTAGCAATGCTATAGGATGGCTTAAATTCTATCGACAAACTTCCGTTCACGTTCTACCCAGAAGATCTGACAGCAGCTCGAGGAGCTGTATTTTTGATAAAAAATCATCCATGGACGGCATTATCCAATATCCAATAATACCTAAGTGTTGGAAGGTTTTCTCTTTTAAAGCCTTATCGGAAACTTCAAACCGGATCAGTATAATAATGACTATTTATGAAAAATAACAATTATTGCTCGAATTTTTAAATGAAGTTCCGATAAAGGCAACACTCCTGCTGCTGTGACGCACCGGAGTTTTTAGAGAAAACTGGAGGAGTATATGGTGCGCGGGTTTATAGCTCTTTTATTATGCCTAGGTCTTTTCGGCTGTGATAAAACACAGCCAGGAGAGTACGGCCAAAATAAGAGAACGAAACAAATCCCAGGCGAAAGCGCTGATGCTGTTACAGAAAAAACCACCCCCTCAGAAGTCTCCGGTGAAGTAAATAGCAGTAATGCTAATACTTTACCATCTGGGTCAAGTGCCGTAGTGAGACTAGGTGTTCCTGTGCTTAGAGTTGAGCCATCTGTTGTTCAACTGACACCTGGTCAAGATCAAAAACTTCGTTTCTTTTTTGAAACAAGTCACGAATCGAAAGAAGTCACTCTAGATATTGAAATTAGGACAGAGGCTCAGAATATTGATGTTCAAAGGGACGAGCAAGGCCTTCTTCACATAAGTGGACTCGGCACCGGTGAGGGAGTCTTAGAAGCTTACTACGGTGAAGTGAAGGCTGAGGTTCCTTTTGTAGTTCAATTACCACAGGCTATTGGAATTCAATTTGTGCCACAAGTCTTTGATTTAGAACCAGGAAGCTCACAGACATATAGGGTGAACGGATTAATGCCTGATGGCTCAACATTTGATGTGACACACCTGGTCCGCTGGAACACATCATCAAACGATGTGGTGGATGCTCAAGAAAACAATGATGGGTCTTTAAGTGTGACTGCGAAAACTCCTGGAGTATGGGAGCTGAATGGAGCAGCAATGGGTATGGTTGAAAGGCAAAAGGGTCATATTCAGCCTTATCCCGTAACGGGAATCATAGCAGAGCCATCACTGATTGTTCTTCAACCTGATCAAAAAATTGAAGTGGCTCTCCTGCTCGAAAGAGGAGGGTTTCAGTTCGATGCTTTAGAAGAAGAAATCGAGAGACAAGAAACATGGGAAGGGGTTGAAGCTTCATGGGATGAGGGGAGATTTTATGTTGCTGCTCTAGAAGAGTCAGGAGAAGGGGTGATACGTCTTTCCTACCAAGATATCTCGATAGACATTTCTGTGGTGATCCGAGACCAGCAACCCTCATATTTACGGCTTATTGCACCAGAATCTCTTGAACAAGGGATGAGTCGGCAAATATCTGTTTATGCCGTTTACCCAGACGGTAGCGTACAGGATGTGTCTTTGCTTGCTGATTGGAGCGTGGAAGGTGTAGAGGGGCAAGATATTGCAGAAATTAAAGTTTATGAAAAAAAGAAAAAAATTGAAGCTTTTGGAACAGGGGAACTTCAGCTCCAAGCTTCATGGAGTGAGATGAAGGTAGCGAAGAACATCATAGTTACACCTATGAAGCCTAGAGCCTTAGAACTCTCTACCTCTAAGAAAAATCTTGCCGTCAGAAGCTATGTTCAACTGAGAGCTCAAACTCTTGCGCAAAACCGTATCAACCAAGTGTCTTGCGATGTGCGGTGGACATCGCAGAACCCTCAAATTATCAAATTAGTGGATCAGTGCGGACGATTTGAAGGAGTGGCTGTAGGAACATCTACGATTTCGGCTGAATGGAACGGCCTTAGTGCAAGCGTAAGTCTGAATGTAGAACCGTCTCCGATGAAAGAAATTGTTTTTGTTCATAAAGATATTGATATGGTGAAAGGACAAAAACAATCACTTCTCGTGCATGGAGTCCTAGAAAATGGAACAGTTGTCGCCCTGGATGTGAGAGATGTCCAAGTTCAGGTCCATAGTGCAGGTGTTGTTCAAATAGAAGCTTCGGAGAAGAATTTAGTCGCAAAAGCCATCGGAGTGGGGTCTACTTTAATAAAAGCTCGTTATCAAGAATTTGAAGCGCAGATTAATCTGCATGTTGTTGCTGGGAAAATTAAAGAAATTGCTATCGTTCCTGATGCCATTGAAGTGGCTCTAGGGAATCAAACATCACTGCTCGCTGTTGGGTATTTTCAAGATGGAGCAGTGCGTGACTTTACGCAGGCTGTAAAGTGGAGTGTTGATGATAGTTCTATTGTACAAGTTCATCAACAAGAAGACGGCCATTATATTCTCAACACTTTAAGTACAGGTAAAACAATTCTACGAGCTGACTATGAAGGGAAAAAAGCTGTTGCTATGGTTCAAGTTGTGGATGGATTTTTTGTTGAAATTGTGATCGAACCACGAGAACAAGTCGCAACATTTGATGATAACCCAGAAACAGGACGCAACGTAACGGTCTATGGTGTTCTTGCTGATGGGCGTAGAGTTGATGTGACAGATCAGGCCGTTTTGCAAAGCCTGAACCCAAATGTGATCGAAGCCGACAGCAATGTAAAAGGCCGATTTATTGATAAAGGGATCGGATTCGGGATGATTGAAGCAAGGCTAGATGAGTTTCGTACAAGTGCTCGTATCGATGTTCGTAAACCATCTGAACCTGATGTCGTCTTAACTTTTGAAGGGCTCCCGGATGATAGAGAAGTCGAAAAAGGAAAAATAGCCAACATTCAATGGAGTGGTGGAATTGATGCCGTGTCTTGTGATGTGAGAGATATTTCAGGAAAGCTACTAGGGACAACAAGACAAGGAAAGGTTTCTGTCGATATTCAGGAAGATCAGGTTTTTACCGCGCGTTGTGAAAATGTTCTAGGAGAGTCAGATAAAAAGCATCTTGTTGTAGATCTTTTAAGGGATCTTAAGCTTACGCCATCTATTGTGGAAATTAGAGAAGGTGGCCATAAGCAAAAGTTTAAAGCAGAGTTTGTCCATGCGTTTGGCCCAGCGGATGTGTTTTGGGAGGTCATGGCACCTATTGGTGAAGATGGAGGGTATATTGATGAAAAAGGTGTTTATACAAGCCCTAAAAAAATTTTAGAGAGGATGAACGTTAGGGTTAAAGCAACACTTAAGACAGATACGTCAAAATTTGTGATGGGGATGATCCATATAAACCCAGAAGACACCATTTTTGTGCGGTGTTCTCAGGGGCAAAAACAGTTCCCTATTCTTGCTGAGATCTACCAAATGTCAGAAGACTCGACAGGTCTTCCTGATTATGATCAGCTAACAAAAATCGATGAAGTTTGTATGGATGAGTATAATGTTGCTGTGAGAAAATTTACAGAAGGTTTTCCTAATGTACGTGATCTTATTGAATGGTTTTCCTTAAAAACGACAACAAAAATTATAGCCCCTCAAACAGGTATTTATACTTTCACACTAATTTCCGATGATGGAGCACAGCTGAAAATTGAAAACCGGATGGTTGTCGACAACGATGGTTTGCACCTCCCACAGTCTAGAAGTGGTCAGATTTATCTGGAAAAAGGCCAAAGTTATGAAGTGAATTTGAATTATTTTCAAGGACCAAGGTTTTATATCGCTCTGCAGTTGTTTTGGACTGTTCCAGGGAGTGAGCAAAGTGTGATTGTCCCAAGAGAGGTTTTTGAGTAAAAGGTGGGTAAGTGTTTCCGTAGTGATGAAAGAAATTAACCAGAGGGCATGGTTAATCCTAAAAAAATAGCAATAAAAACAAATTCTTAATAAATATTGATTAGAGAGGAGCTTTTTTTGATCCGAACTGTTCAATAAAATCGTGTTAGCCTTTTATGGATAATTCATAGGAGAGTAAGACATGATCCGCAAGTATAATACAGGTCTTGTTGCTTTATTCGTGGTGTTTGGTTTTTTAGCGTGTAAGCCTCAAACAAAATCAAGTACACCTGATGATAGTGGTGCAGGGGATGTTGTTGGTGAAGATCCTTTTGGTGGTGATGACACAGGTATCGTGCCCACTCCAGGTGAAATTATCCCGGTTGATGAACCTTTATATGACCCACCTTTGCCACCTTCGGCAGACGATTCTCCAGAAATATCGGATACAGAGGATGAAGTTGATGAGTCGAAAGAAACAGGTTCAGTTACTTCAAATCCGAGTACAAAGGTTGTCAGTGTAGATCTAAATAATTTAGCGGGTAACAAAGTCTATGCGATAAACGCAAGTGGCCAAGCAGACTGGCTCAGCAGTTATAAGGCTGGTGAGTACATCATGGTTTGGGGAGCTCTAGGCGAATCCTTTAATCTAACCAAGAGTACTTCTCAAGGAAGCAGCCGGAGTTTAGGTCAAACGATAAAAGATAGAATTTTTGGAAGTAAAACGTCAGAGGTGAAGTCTGATCCTACGAGGCAAGACTCGGTTGGTTCTGATTCAGAGACGTCTAGTAGCAGTAGCAGATCTGACGATGATGGTATTGTTTCTGATTTACGGGTTGAAGAATCAGGGTTAAATAGAGATGAAATAGCAGGGCCCGACGATGATGGAGTCGCTGAAGTGAGTATTCCTAGCGCTGCAGAAAAGCAAACACTTGTTCAAAGAGCAAAAGAAAAGTTTTCAGACCTCAAAAAAAGAGTGACGGATCGTTATAGTGATATGACCCCAGAACAAAAGAAAAGATATCAACAGTTGGGAATTGTTGCAGCCATCTCCGTGAGCTTAACTTTGATTGTTGCGTTGCCAGCTGCTTTGGCTGGAAAAGGTTCAGCAGTTGAAGAAGCCTTTTCTCAAGGGGAAACATCGACGGCCCAATGTTTGGATAGTCAGCAATGTGTAGTGATTGCAGGTAAGGTGCATAAACTTGATCAAGCAGCTTCTTTAGAAGAGCTTGCGTGTTTATATGAACCTAAAAATGATAAAAATGGTAAACCAGTTGTTATTGACGGAAAACAACAATATTCTTGCAATGTCGAAAATGGAAAAATAATAGGAAGCATGAATCAAAGCTCAGGAAGTTTTTCAGCGGGTGATGGAGGAGATATCCTTGTTTATGACCACTCTGAGTGTGTAAAAAGCTTCGGTTCTAAGCAAAGTTGTCAAAAGAAACCGATACGGCTGTCAGAAATGAAATCTGTAGGTACGCAAACTATCGTTGGTGTTGTCATTGATCCAACGACTGGTGAGTTGACTAAAAAATGGGTGAGTGTGCAAGGAGAGGTGCTAGAGCCGTCTTTGTAAAGCGCTTTGAAATCTGCTTCGAACCCAAGGTGATTTTAAAAGAATGGCTGCTGTAAATAAAAAAGAAAAACACATGAAAAACAGGCCTTTTAGGTCTGTTTTTTCGTCTAAGCACCAACCAAATGCCACAGGTGACACTGCTGTTGAAGCAATGATAAATGGTTTCATAGCGCTTTTGATTCTTCCCAGTTCTTCTGTTCCGTAACACTCGGCCCATAGGGCGGTATATATGCATGAAGCAAGACCAATGGTTGTACCAAACCCTCCCATGTAAAGAGGGATAGCCCAAGGTGAATTTTGAGTAGAGATAACAAGAAGACTGAGAAAAAGTGGGATGAGTGGGGTTGCTGAAAGAGAGCAGGCAGCCCATTTGTCAACAAAAAAACCTCCGCTAAAAGTTCCAATAACTCTACATATAGCGTAGATAGGAAAGCACGCTATCATCCATTGAAGTTCCCACCCTTTTTGCGCTGCGATCGCTGCCTGATGGAAGAAAAGCCCTGTCCCAATAAAGGGGTACGCCATCAGAGAAGGAAGTATAGATAAGAAAAATGGAGATTTTATAAGTTTCCATGTCGAGGTTTTTTGATCATTCTCTTTTGCTATGGAGGTGAATGTAGGTTGCAAAAAGAGGTCATTTTTAGGAAGTAGGTAGATAACAGTTGGGATAAAGAGAACAGCATTGATAAAAATGAGAAAAGACAAAGAATCTTCCCAACCCAAGTGTTTTAGAAGAAAAGCAAGTAGAAGGGGTAGGATTGCTTCTCCGATGGGATGACCAAGACCAGAGATGGCAAGAGCACGTCCTCTAAATTTTTGAAAATAGCGACTTGAAGCGGTGGCAGAAATATGAGGAAGAAGAGCTTGACCACATAAACGAATAAAAAAAAGTGCAAGAAAAAGAACAAGAGGGGAGCGAGCCTTTATAAGTAAAAGATAGCCAATGATCAAGCCACTGTTCACCAATAGGCTATACCTTCTGAGGTGAGTCCTATCAATACAGGCACCAAGAAAAGGAATGAGACAAGCAGAGCAGATTGTAGCTGCGCTATATAAAGAGCCTAATGCCATGTGACTCATGCGATGAATACTCTGAAGTTGTGGTAAAAAAAGAGCGATGAAAAAAGTCTGGCCAAAACCTGAAAAAAAAGTATGAACCGCGCTATAAAATAAAGGGCGAGGCTCTTTTCTTATTAAACCGAGGTAAGACTCCAACATGAAAGATCCTGTGTTTTGTTGTTGGCGGAATGCTTTATGTGTTCGCGACCTTTTAAAGGCAGGTTAGATGTTGTGACAGAACCTGACAAGTTTTTATCTTGACCGCCTGGCCAAAAAAAGAGATTTTTTTTAAAAAAAGTTAAACTGAACAGTTCATCTATCAGATGTGTGTAACCTCTATAAGCGCCTGCTTTCAAATGGATAATCTTAGTTTTTGTTATATTTTTGTTGACGCGAGGTTGAGAAGACTGTAACAAGTCCCATGATCTTTAGCCCCGCTGTTGTTGGCGTGGTGTCATCCCACCTCAGGCACTTTCTGTTTTTTTTGGAGGTATTCAATGTCAGGAACCGGAGAATCGGCATCTTTTGGTAAGATCCGATCAGTATTGTGGCCAATTTACTCTTATGAGTTAAAGAAGCTCCTTCCTATGTTTTTTATGTTTTTCTGCATTTCGTTCAACTACACGATTTTGCGTGATACGAAGGATGCGTTGGTAACTACAGCTCCAAATTCTGGTGCAGAAGCAATTCCTTTCTTGAAGTTGTGGTGTGTTTTACCTGCTGCAATTCTTCTTGTCTATATTTACTCGCGTTTGAGTAATGTCCTTAGCCGTGACCGCCTTTTTTATACAATGATCGCTCCTTTCATGGCTTTTTTCATTCTTTTCGGGTTTGTTTTATATCCAATGCGTGATGTGATTCACCCAACTGAAACAGCAGCAATGTTAAGGGAAATCTTACCGTCTACCGGTTTTTTTCGTGGCCTTTTAGCTGTGTTTGAACACTGGAGCTTTAGCATCTACTACGTTTTGGCTGAAATGTGGGGAAGCATGGTTCTTTCTATGATGTTTTGGGGGTTTGCTAATGAAATCACAAAAACAACTGAAGCAAAACGTTTTTATGGTCTTCTCGGTATCGGTGCAAACCTTGCTCTTGTTGTTTCTGGTCCTGTGACAATTTGGGCTTCTCCTGGTCGTGGTCAGCCTTTTGGTTCTTCTCTTCAAGTTTTGATGACATTAACTACGATCTCAGCAGCTCTTGCTGTAGCGACATATGCTTGGATGAACCGTTACGTATTAACAGATCCTCGTTTTTATGACCCATCAAAAGTTCGTAAGAAAAAGCCCAAAACAAAAATGCCAATGAGCGAGAGCTTAAAGTTCTTGTTTCAATCACGCTACTTAGGTTGCATTGCATTTATGGTGATGGCTTATGGCCTAACAATCAACCTGATTGAAGTTGTCTGGAAGGGTCAGGTTCAGATGATGTACCCAGATCCGGCTGATTACACGCGTTTCCGTGGGCAGTTTTCAACAGCAATGGGACTTTGTAGTCTTGTCATGTTTATCTTTGTAAGTCACAACGTCCTTCGCCGTTTTGGTTGGACTGTTGCAGCTCTTATCACTCCTGTTATTCTTATGTTCACAGGAACGTCATTTTTTGGATTTGCAACTTTCCGTGACGCGATTCCATCTGTGCTTATGCTTGGAACGTCACCTTTGATGATGGCTGTTATCTTTGGTGCTGCTCAGAATGTTATGACAAAATCTTCAAAATACTCTCTTTTTGATCCTACAAAAGAGATGGCGTATATTCCTTTGGACGATGAGTCTAAGGTTAAAGGTAAAGCAGCCATCGATGTTGTTGGAGCTCGTCTTGGTAAATCAGGCGGATCTTTGATTTTGATGCCTCTTATGCTCTTCTTCACAAGTATTACAGAACCACTTCCTATCTTTATTGTTGGATGTGTTGTGATCGGAGTTGGCATGGGTTGGATTAAATCCGCACGTACTCTTGGTGGTCTTTATCATGCACTTGTTGCTGAAAAAGAAGGCGAAGAAGCACTTGCAGCAGCTAATGATTCTGAAAAAAGTCCTGTAGGAGCAGAACCTGCAAAAGCTTAATTTTGTGTTCTGTTTTTGAAGAAAAGCCTCTGTATTTTATAGTACAGAGGCTTTTTCTATTTTAATTTTTTGAAATTTTTTATCTTCTTTGCAAGATTGAAAATCACCTGATTTGGCATCTTGTGTTGGTAAGCAGCAGTGCTTAGCAAAGATTTGAAAATCATCTTTGTCTCCTGTTTCTTTTATGTTTATAGTTATATTTTCTCTTCTCTCTTTCCAAACATCTTTAATGTCTGGTGACCATGTTTTAATAATGTTGTTTAATTTTCTAACTTCAATTTCTGAAGTCATACAGCTCATTTTCTTATTAGCAACTGTTTCACTGATATTTGTGTAGAGTTGATCTAGAAGTGATTTTTTAGTGAAAGGCCATGGGAGCTGATGATCGTCACTTGATGCTTGAGGGCTGAGGGCTTGCAGAAGAGCTTCATATTGATGAGATGGAGAAATCCAGTTATCTATACAGTCTAATAGGCTAGGGTCAAGGGCCGCTGCTAGGTTTTCATCAAGGTCAATATTTTTTTTATTCCGTGATGAATAGAAGAATTTCCATTGATTAGGTTTTTGTGAAAAAAAGTCTTTCATAAAATCAGCGGTCGCACTTATATTACAGTCGTAGTCGAAATTAAGAGTGTCGTGACCCCATGAGTCAGTGACTAAAACGATTGTACGTATAGCATTCTCACGGTCTTCATTATCTTCTATATACTTAGAGGCTTCTTCTAGAGCTTTTAAACTTGCTTCAGGAATATCCCCCCCACCTTGAGCTGTATAGCTTCTTAGAGCACTTCTAAAGCTTTCTATATCGTTTTCAAATGATCTTGAAGGTTCAACGGTATCTCTGAAAGCTGTAAGATTGAGGTGGACATCAATATCCTCTTTTTCTAACTTTTTAGAGAAGTCACCAATTTGTGAAACAATCACGTCCAGTACATCATTCATAGAATTTGTGATGTCGATGACAAAATGCATGGTAACGGGGTCTTTTATTTTTTCACCATCGATTTGTCGGGTGTTATAACCGTTGAAAAAAAGTTTTGTTTGTTTATCTTCTGCTTTTTTTATGATGACTTGTAGTGACTTTTCAATGTCATCACAATGAAGATAAATATCTTTGTCTTGTATGATATTTTGATAAACGATATCTCCTGACCTTTCTTTTGAAATATCTTCTTCTCCAATATGAAGAGAACATTCTTCAGAGAGGGCTCCATCCCAAGTGACCTCAATATTTTCGCCTTCTTTTATATGGATATCTTTTTTAGAAGAGTTGACTTCAAGGGTGATATCACTTGCCGTAGCTTCTTCAGCATTAGCAATGGCTTGTTTTTCACTGTTTTGGAAAGAACTTTTAGAACATGATGTTAGACAATAAAACACTAAAATGACAGGAAGATAAAGATTACTTTGATACATGATGATCTCTAATGAAATGAACCTACAGATACATCGGGTTTTTTGTTCGATATCTTTAGGGTATCTGTAATATTCTTTTTTATCATGTATTTAAAGTGAGAATGGTGTGAGTAGGTAAAATGTAGTATTCGCGAATGGGATTTATTTACATTTTTAGAACGCCGTGATGATCTCTTCTATAGATTCAACAAAGCTGTCATAGTCGAGTGCTTTTTTAAAGAAGTGGGTCACACCAAACTGTTTGAGTGTCTCAAAATCGTAATCAGAATATCCTGTCATACAAATGATAGCTTTGAGTTTGATTTCTTTTTCTTGTATCCAATTTAAAAGAAATATCCCGTTTTTTCCAGGCATTTTAATATCTGTTACAAGAATGCCATGAGGATTTTTTGTGAGAGAGTCCATAGCCTGATCTACGTTTGAATAAATTTTTATTTCACACTCACTAAGAAACTCTAGTTGTTCTTTAATTGAATCAAGAATATCGATTTCATCGTCAACGATATGGATAATTTTTTTATGATTCATAAAACCTCTAAAATTAAATTAAGATTTTTCGTATGATTTTATTGGAAGTCTACTTAGCGATGTGGTTTTGTCTTTTAGAAGCCCTCATCATCAAAGTCTTCAAATTTTGTAATAATGTCTTGGGAACGATTGGTACCAGATTTTTGTGTAGAAGCTTTTGATAATATCTGAGAGTTATGGCTTGCAGATGTAAAGCTAGGGTCTTTTTGTAACGCGGATTCAAAAGCTTCAAGGGCATCATCTTTTTGTCCAGATTTATAATAACCTAAACCCATATTAAAGAATATACGAGCCTGAAACCGAGGTTTATCACTCAGAAAAGAAAGTGCAGTACGGTAGAGAGAAAGAGCTTGGTCGTATTTTAACTGCCGAATACATAAAACTGCAGAATCATTGAAAATAGAAGCTATCTCACGAGGCTCTCTGATGTTTTTTAAAAGAGTAAGGGCATCGTTAATAGAGTCTTGAAGCATGTGACATTGACTTTTACCAATAATGGCTTCAGTTTTATCTGATTGAAGCTCAAGAGCTTTGTCGAAATTTTTTTGTGCTGCTGCGGTTTTTCCTGATTTTAATAAAGCTTGCCCCAGCTCAACAATGCGATCAGAGTGCCATGGATTTAAAATTTGTGCTTCTTGTAGAATATTAGATGCTTCTTCGTAGAGACCTTGTTTAAGGAAACATCGCCCGAGTAGGTGGCGGCCACGAGGATTCTCTGGAAATGATGACATTAGTTTTTTTGCTGTATTTCTCGCGTCTTCCCAGTTCTCTAATAAGATATGACAATTGGTTTTCTCTGCAAGAGTTTCTGACTTTAAACCATACTCTTCTTCAATCTCTAGAAGTATGTTTAAAGAGTCTTGGTACATGGCTAATTTTTTTTTCTTGATAGCATCTTCAAATTTAAGTCGATAATCTTGTTGATGGCTGTCTTCTGCATAGTTCTGTAAAAATTGAATATGGTCGTTGAGGTCCTGTTTGGTCAGTGAGCCTTGATGAAATCGTGTGACTTGTTGATCAACAGCAAGTGCAACAAGCTCTTGAGAAACAGTCACAGAAATAAGAAATGTTGGGCGAGGAAGAAAATCTCCTGACATTTTTTTTGAAAATTCTAAAAGAGAAACTGTGGCAGGAGGTTGCCAGTCTATAATAAGAAGAGCGGTTTCATGTTTTTGTAAAAGATCTGAGCATTCGTCAATATTTGCTGCAACGTGAAGTGTTTTTATATTGCTGTCACGCACGCATTGACGCACTGAGTCACGGATTCCAGTGCTTTCTACGAAAACAATAGCGTCTTGAATAGGTACTGAAATGATCACATCAACCTCCCTGCTAAAGTCTATGATCTCATACATCATCGCTTTTTGAACATAGATTGAAAAAAACAATAGTTAAATGCGGTGTGCGAGTTTTAACATAACCAGTTTCTTGAATTTTAAGAGAGGTTTGTCCAACTCTTTATTTAAAAAGACTGATTTAAAAATTCTCTGAATCCACAGACATACGAGATAGATTAATCTTTTGTCGATAAATTTTCATCAAAATGAAAATCACTCCTTCTTTTTGAATGGTTTAGACGCACACTGGTCCCCAAAAAAATGGCAACTTCACTCAGAAACTTAAAGCTTCATGAGCTGTTGAGAGGCTATGGCAAGAAAACCTAAGCTTAATGACATCATGGCTTGTTTAGCCCACCTTACTCTTTGTTCTCTCCTTCCAAATGCATCTTTCAAATAACTGTTTACACGTTCTGAAGATGAACGAGCTTTATATTTTCCTTTTTCAGGATGAGGTATTTTTATTTTCTCCCCTCTTCTTGGATTGTGATCGATACTTGGAGATATAACCAAATTTAGTGGATGAGAAGAAAAAGGCAGCGTACCCTCCTGGTAACCAAACCAACCTTGGTCCAAGACCAAAATCTGGAGAATACGCTATGAATACTCGTACCAAAAGAATCGACTCAACATCATCTAATTCTACAAATGATGTCTTGAGTGAAGTATTAAAAGCTGGTGCTCAGAAGATGCTTGCGGCTGCAGTTGAGTCAGAAATATCTGAATATGTTGCTACATTTGAAGATCAACTTGATGAACATGGAAAAAGACTTGTTGTCCGGAATGGTTTCCATCCATGTAGAAGAATTCAAACAGGGCTGGGAGATATAGAAGTAACAGCACCTCGAATCAACGACCGCCGATATGATAAGGATGGTAATAGGGTCAGATTTACCAGCAGTATCTTGCCTCCATACCTCAGAAGAACTAAAAGCGTTGGAGAGTTAATCCCTTGGCTTTATCTTAAAGGAATCTCAACTGGGGATTTTTCTGAAGCCCTGACATCATTACTGGGCCCAGAAGCAGGCGGCCTTTCAGCGACAACAGTGACTCGGATGAAAGAGAAATGGGGTGATGAACATGATGACTGGAGCAATAGAAGCCTTGCAGGAAAGAAGTATGTCTATTGGTGGGCAGACGGAATTTACTTCAGTGTGAGGCTTGGAAACGGAGACCGAGTTTGCATGATGGTTATCATAGGTGCCTTAGACAATGGTAAAAAAGAGCTTGTTGCAGTTGTCCCAGGAGTACGAGAGCTCACTCTGAGCTGGAAGGAAATTCTACTGAATCTACGAGATCGTGGATTGCAAGAAGAGCCAGAGTTAGCGACAGCAGATGGCGCATTAGGATTCTGGAGTGCAATGTCTGAAGTTTTTCCCAACAGTGATCAACAGATGTGCTGGGTGCACAAAATTGCAAATGTCCTAGATAAAATTCCTAAGACTCGACAGCCCCAGGCCAAGTCAATGCTGCACGAAATATATAATGCTGACACAGGAAAGGAGGCTGGGAAGGCTTTTAACCGATTTTCAGAGGTGTTTACAGATAAATACCCACGTGCTGTTAATAGCCTAATGAAAAATCGTGAAAGGCTTCTTACTTTTTACAATTATCCTGCTACGCATTGGCAACATATCAGGACCAGTAATCCCATAGAGTCAACCTTTGCAACCGTTCGATTGCGAAGTAAGAGAACAAAAGGA
>JBGCEP010000084.1:0-19015 GCA_045106415.1 Oligoflexales bacterium
ATAATGCTTCATTTCATAAGTCCTCAGATATAGTTCAAATAGCTCAAGATTATGGGGCAGAAGTTCTATATCTTCCCCCATATAGTCCAGATCTCAATCCTATCGAACACAAGTGGCATCAAGTTAAAACAAAAATACGAAAAATTCTCAGAGATGGATGTGATTCTATTTATGATGCTGTTTGCGCGGCTATGAAGATGTTAAGTAAATAAATGCGGCCAATGCTATAATGATATTTTAATGGCCTGAGGTTATAGACAGCATTAGATCCTTCAACAATCTGAAGTATGCTTGATTTTTTATGCTAATTTCATGCAACACCCTTATCGCCCAGCCTTTAATCTTGTTGAACATCAACGGGACAGATTAAAAACAAAGGTGAAAAAAATTTAAGTGGTGGTTACATCTTGATTCTCGAAGCAATTCGTAAAATTTTTAATTATGTAAATAATACTATCTGATACTACATCTAAAAAATTAAAGACCAGACTTTATCTTTTCATTGAGATGTTTTCGAAGAAATAAAAGCTTCATTTGTAAAGCTTGAATTACAATTTTTTTCAGAAAAGACAATAGAGTCTATAGCTAAAGCACTGTCGACCCATTGATCTCCCATATCAGAAATCAAGAATCGCAATGTTAAAGACTTATCTCTCATTTCTTCTGTGATCGTTGAACAAATTACTCGCGGTGGATATTGAAGTAAATCCGAAGAGCCTTTGTCTGTTGAGGAAGCTAAAACAAGGCTATTTGAAACAGTCCAATCTCCACAATTATTTTCAAGACAATCTGTGTCAACTAAATCTTCCATGTGACCCGATGCAATCACTTCTTGAGATTCGTCCCAACGAATCAAAAATCGATCTTTACCAAGAAAACTCCACGGTTTCTCATATGTAAACCACGATGCCCTTATCTGTAGACTCTGAGCATTTGTTGGTATTTTAAGTGTTTGCCAAAATGTTGAAACCTGTTCTCCTATAGGGTTTAATGGCCCTTTTGGATTTTGCATAAAAGCACTATTTCCTGTGCTCAATAAACAATAAGACGTTGTCATATCAATATTTGGAACCGTAAGAGGAAATGTCACTGCATCGTCTTTAATCACTTGGAAATCCCCATGAACATGCCACCCACCCCCTCCTAAATAACTATGATAAGAACCCTCTCCAGATAAAGTCGAACCATCGCAATCTAGATCGATCCCTTTTGCGACTCCTCTACTAAAGCCCTGTGCTATGGCTTCAGCAGTTAAATCATTGTCTTGAGTTATTCCTTGAGAAGATAGCAATGCCTGAGAGACATCTGTTTGATAATGCACTAAAAATAGAGACTCGACTTCCCAGTCACCATTTACAGTACTTTTTTCACCTATCCATTTTTTCTTTTGCTCATCAAACCACTCTGCTGTTTTCCCAAATCCTGTAGAACGGCTTTTCAATGCGTCTGTTTGATTGAATTTTAAAGAGGACGATGATTGAATTGATACTTCGGAAACACCATTTAAATGAAGGTATTCAGATATATAAGGAAAATATGACACTAACTCTGCAGTTTGTGTTGTTGGAACAGCAAAAACAAAACCACCAAGATCATAGCTCCATGTCTTAAAAGGTGACCCAACAGCAGAAATATAGGATCCGGGGACACCGTCTATGGTTTCGTCTGTTTTTTGAACTAAAACTTGGCCTCTTATACCTGTCCATTCGGACAGGTGATCAATTAAAACATATGTACCAGTTGCATTTACTCTTTTTTGAGAAACAAGATCTTCAAACCCTGAAAGGAGTATTGAAGATTCAACAACTAGTTTTTGCCCAACGACTTTTGCTGATGCAACAGGGAGTAAAAATGTTTCTTTAAACCCTTCAAGGCCCCATTCTACTTTTTTAGTAAGTAACATTCTTCGTTCTATATCTTGCAGATCAGTAGATAGAGGTAGATCGAAACCTTCACCAATGGCGTACTGCTGTTCATTTTTAAGAACATCAAAAGCAGCAACCCACGTATATTCAGCATATAAATTCTCATCCCAATCCATAGATTGAGAGAGACTAATGATTTCATCTGAAGTCTTCCAAAATAATGCTGTTTCTGATGATTCAGAGACTTGTTTTCCACACGACATTAAAGTCGCAAAGAATAGTATCCAAAATATTTTACACATTCAAAACCTCAATATCACTATCAATATTAATCAGATGAATTCAGCCTTTTAAGCATATAAGGTAAAGCTTCAACGACATCTTCACATTCAGATAAAGCTTTTCTCAAGTCTTGTACAAGATCTTGATTTATTTCAGGAAGGATTTCACTACTAAGATCTTCACAAGAGTCCAACTGAAAGTCACGGGATAAAATCCTATGAGCAAGATCCTGACCACTGAGAACATCAACAATACCATGCTGCTTAAGCTCTAAAGTTGACCTGCATATATCAATGCAAGTCTCTCTATAAACTTGTTTCATAAAAGGATCCATACCCTCATGATTTTCAATGACTTCTTTCATCATAATAGCTAAAGAAACATGTAAAGAAGGAAAACAATTTGTAGGACCATCAATCTGATGAAGCAATTTAACCAATGGGTGCTGGAAACTTTGCCTCATTGCCATACGAGTGGGTATTCTTGTAAAAATATAACATGACTCTTGAATTAAATTTTCAGTCATTCTCAAAAGGTTCTTAAACTCTTTTTGAGGCAAATCCTTCATAATAATTGCACTGCCCGATAACACATAAATACTTGCAAATAAATACGGATAAATCTTCTCATCTTGCGGTTTTATTTTTCTATCTTGCAAAGTTTCAATAATCTTTGCTTGCTCGTCATCGACGTTTTCCTGAGCTGTTTTGTACGCCTGCCACCAATCCCATGTTAATTTTAAGACACAAAGGCTTCGTGGAAAAAGCATTGCGTATTTTGTTGCTCCAAAAACTGTCGAGCTGACTTTATCAAGCTGTGGTATCATGACATTTCCCTACAAAAGAGACTTTGTTTATAAAAATGAAAAGAATATTGTATGCTCTTTAAATATTTTATCACTGCGTTGGCTATTCGTTCTTTTTTATCTTTTGAATGCAATGCTCAAACCACACAAAAAACCATTCAAGAAAAATTTAATCAATGCTGTAAAGATCTTACAGAACATACCGTCTCAGCTGAATATGCAAAATCCCATATAGGCAAAGCTATTTTTATTGACGCTCGCTCCAAAGAAGAAAGATCTATCTCTATAATACCTGGAGCTATCACTATTGATAAACTTAATAAAAATCACAAATCATCTGAAATTATAGTTTATTGTACGATTGGGTATCGTAGCGGAAAAACCACAGAAACGTTAAGGTCTCAAGGATATGCAGCTCACAATTTAGAAGGAGGAATCCTTGCCTGGACATGGGCACAAGGCCCATTATTAACACCCACTGGGAAAAAAACTCACGCACTGCACACATGGTCAGATAAGTGGAACCTCACGCCTCCAAACTACTCAGCTAAAAATCATTAAGAGCGGCACCGATAACAAATTTTTCGGAACGTCATGCCAACATGCTCTAGACCAGAGGCAACTTCGCTCTCTAGTCGCAATTTCTTTGCCAGCCAACCCAACCCTTGCAAAGAAGAGTGAGAGCGTAGAAGCCATTCCCATGCTAGTGGCCCCTCGTGTGTCTTATCGCCATCGACTACCACAAGACGATCACACGACAAGGAAGGGTTTTCAGAACACGGTAAAAATTTAATATCTAGAGACTTTTGCCCTGCATATGCAGCTAACTGCCGACAAAAAAAACAGTTTTGATCATAATAAACAAGACCACGACTCATTTCACTAGTTTCCTATGTTTTCTAGGATATTAATATGCTTAAAACCTAAAAAACAGATAAACAAACAAAAAAATCCTGTCCCTAAAAAATGACACAAACCTTCTGTATATCTTTCCTGTTCCCATAACAGAACTGTTTCAAGGCACACTGAGGATAAAGTTGTTAGAGCTCCACAAAAACCAATTAATATCGCTTGCTTTAATACGCTTGAAGGGAGTGACGCCATAACAGATCCTGCTATCAAACAACCTAATAAATTTGCCACCCAGGTCCCAAGTGGTAATGACCCATTACACGCAAGCTGCAAAGCTCCACGCAGTGAAACTCCCAACATTCCTCCTGCGAGTATAAGACCTCCAAGCAATATCAATTATGATCTCCCGTAACGCTTCAAATCTTTAGGGAAGCTTGAATTAAAGCTGTAGTGCTTTACCTGGCCGTTTTGATCCCAAAAAAACTTCAATTCTTTATACTTAGCTGGTTTTGCAATACGATATTCATAATAACCGTATGTCCAAGTCCTGGTTCCTCCAGAATCACCTACAGCAGAAGGTTTACCAAGCATCATACGAACTTGATCTTGAGTTGTTTTTTCTTTTCTGATCCAAGACGTTTCTGATGGGAAATTTCCACCTTGCGTCACACACCCTGACAATATGGTCATAAAAACTATCATTTGAAAATAACGTAGAATCATAAGAACTCCCTTTCATATATACAGCCTCCATCATGATAGATCTTATTGACATATGCAATCTCTGATCGTTACGATGCAAAGTCCTACGACTTTATACTCATAGAGGTAGCACATGTGGAGATGGATCATGTTATGTGGAGTTTTCTCTTGCGCAAAAGACCATACAGGACTCAACGAAAACAATCTACTCAAGCCCTGCCCTCCAAGCCCTAACTGTGTTTGCTCTACCGAAACAGAAGAAAAAACACACCTGATACAATCCCTAAAAATTCAGGGTGATTCGAAAAAATCATTCAAAGTCGCGGTAAATACTATCAAAAAAATGGGTGGGGATATCGTCACTGAAACCTCAGTCTACTGCCACGCAACATTTACGTCGAATTTGCTCCGTTTTACAGATGATTTTGAAATTTTACTCAGAAAAGAACAAGGCATTATTGATATCAAAAGCTCTTCTCGAGTCGGCTATTCAGACTTTGGTGTCAACAGAAAACGCACCGAGAGCATGCGCCAAATGTGGCTAAAGAGCATACAAAACTCGCTTTAGAGTCTTGGAAAAAATCTTTTAAAACAATGAGTTAAAAAAAACTTTGTTCTTACCTTAAACTTTTACCTCGAAGTTCCGAAAACTTGTCCAGTCAGGGGCTAAACAAGTTTACAGGAGCGTCTTGTGTTGCGTTTATACTATCTACTACTTATTCTCATCGCCGTTTCTTGCGGCAAAGATAACAAATCCAGAGATGGCAGCGGTGAAGCTGATGCAAATCCAAAAAAGAAATCTGGATCTCATATTGTTGTAACAGAGCGAGGTGTTGAAGTCTTTGACGACGAAAAAGAACAAAGCAGCAGCAACAGCAAGAAAGATGAAGACGATGATCAAGAAAAAGATGAAGACGATGATAAAGAAAAAGACGGCAATACTGAAGCTAGTGCATGCCAAACGTTCTTTTTAGACAACTTAGCTGAAGACCCTATTGGTGGTGCTTGTGCAGCTTGTCATGCAAGTGGGATGGGTGGTTTCACTCTTGAAAGCGGTGAAGATGACGCCAACTTCGCAGCACTTGAAGATCTTGGATTTAAATTCTTTACAACATGGATTTCTGAAGACGGTGATGCAACACACAAAGGGTTTGCTGACGATTACAACCAATCTTTTGCTGATCTCGAAGAAGCTTGCCAATAAGAGAGAGTGTCTATCAAAAAAAATGAGGAGCGGATGTCTAAAGGCATTCGCTCTTTTATTTAAAAGAAAAAGTATTGTGGCACTGGACACAGTTTTGAAAAGCAGGGCTTGAGTGATTAGGGCTTGTCACAGCCTGTCCTTCTTGGAAATGGCACGTTGAACACTTCATAGGCAGTGACTTATAAATCCCAGCATTATGACAACTCGAACATGGTAGAAGCCTATGCTTTCCTACAAGAGAAAAACGGGTATGCACATCATGCTGAAATTTCGTAGAAGACCACATTGTTTGCATATGGCAATCAGCACACTGAGGTAAACTTCCTTGGTGATGGTCATCTTCAAAGTGACAGGTCTGGCACTGCTCTCCAGTGCCTGCAAGCACTCTTCCACCAGCATGGCAACTCTCACATGAAACTTGTAAATGTACTCCTTTTAATTGAAAGTTTTTATGGAACCCATCCACTCCTTTCCATGATCTTTCATTATGACAACTTTGACATTTTTTACCTCGAGTTCCTTTGTGAGGATCTTTATGGCAACTCACACATTTGCTAAAAAACTTTTCGCCTAGAATGTATTGTCTTTTATGGCGATAAGGTTTCGTTCTAAACTTTTTCTTTGTTGGTTTATGACACTGTATACAGTCAACATCTTTATGCTTTCCTTTTAGAGGAAAACGTGTTGATTGATGCTTGAAAGGTTTTCTTTTTGAAAAATTAGATGTTGTGTGACACTCAACACAAGGCTGGGTCGAAAACTTTTTACTAAACATATCTTTATGCTGGTTTCTATGACAATTTTCACAATATTCTTTTTTATGCCATTTAAATTTGAATTTCCTTGCTCTTCTGGGTGGCTTTGAATCTAAAATCCATTTCGTCACAGAATGACATTCATGACACCGATGTCCTATCCTGCGATGTTTTCCTGTAATTTTAAAATCTGTTTTAGAATGATTAAACCTTTTTAAATTTTTAAAACTTTGAGTCGTATGGCAAGTACTGCAGGCCTCATTTTTTAATTTATGAAATTGTTGTTTATGAATATTTTTATGGCAGCTAATACAGAAATCTTTTTTGGCAGAAGGAAATTTATAAATTCTTTGTTTACCGCGGATATGACAAGATTGACAATTCATTGATTTATGTTTTCCTGTTAATGGAAAACGCGTATTATTATGGAAATTTTTCCCTTTAAATGATGATCTGTCAGCAGCTATATTTTTCCAACTTTTTGTATTATGACAACTTTCACACTTAGCTCCTTTGAATTTTTTATGGAAACTTTTCGAATGTGATGATTTGTGACATGTTTCACAACTTTTATGTCGCATCTCTGGAAATTTATATCGCCTTAAAGAAGATTTTTTAGCGAATTTTTTCCCTCCATGCACTGTGACATGGCAAGATATACACTTTTTATTTTTATGCATCCCTGTCAGAGGGTAAGAAGTTTGCACATTATGATTAAAACGCAATCTATTTTTCCAGCCAATCTCATTATGGCAACTTTGACACTTTGTTAAAGATCCCATTTTTGGATGGGATTTTTTTCCAAACCCATGATAATCAGCATGACAAGAAACACATTGATTCGATTGTCCCGACCAATGCTTTTTAAGATCTTTGCTTTTGACATGACAAGACTTACAAGAAGATATTTTATGCTTACCTTTTAAAACAAAGTCTGTCACCTTATGGTCAAACCTTAGTATTTTCCATTTTATTTCATTATGGCAAGTATGACATTTTCCATTTCTAAATTTTATACTAAGTCCTTTTCCATGAAAATCATCATGACAACTACGGCATTGTTTCATTGCCAATTGTGGCCATTTATAAGTTGTGTTTCCACTTTTATTTTCATGACATTTTTTACACTCAAGTTTAGAATGAGAACCATTCAAACTAAATCCGCTCACTATTTTATGGTCAAATTTTGTATGCTTCCATGACGAAATTTGATGACAACTTTTACAATCTTCTTTTGCATACTTCCCTTTAAACTTATGAACATCATCGTTTTTATGACAATCAATGCAACGATCACTCTGCCCGAAGTATCTTGGGTCTGATTTTCTGGTCAATTTTGTTGTTCTTTTTTGTTTATGACATTCTAGGCAAGCGACACGACTATGTCCTCCACCAAGAATATATCCTGTCAAATTATGATCAAAAGATCTCTGGTTCACCAGAGCGCTATTAAATTGCCGCCCTTTATGATCACTATGACAAGTTGCGCATTTTTTTTGAGCTCTTCCGTGGAAATGTTGCCTCGAATTCACATGCTTTCCAATATCATCATGACACGATAAACACTTACTATCAGGCAACCCGCCACCTGCCTCATGACAACTCAAACAATCTTTATGCTCTAAATCATGATGACCTAGCATAAGAGGTCCTGGTGCTAAGAGCTGGTTTAAAAGCCCTTCAAATCTGCTTTTTTTCTGATCGACCACCGACTGAGAAAAAAGACTCTGAGCACAAATCATAAGTGTCATAAAAACAACAAAGCGCATTATGAAGCACCTCCTTCAAAAAGAGGTGGATTCCGAGGGATGGGTGCTGTCCGCGCTGGACCAAAAACTCGACTCAACGTGAATAAAAACCCATTTCTATGCCGCCCTGGAGTTTGACTACGAACATGATCAGCTCGTACGAGATATTCTTTATAGAATGTCACTTCTGAGCCAATTCGCGTTTCTCGCCGAGGCATTGTTGTTATCGAAGATCCAGGATAAAAACGATAGTCAGCATATAGATTTGCATACCTGCTATAATAACGGATACTACTTCTATATAAAAGAGAACTCCCCTCTGAGTCTTTTTTCTGACCAATTGCAAATCGAGTTGATAAGCCATGAACCCCAAGGTCTCGCACCCATGGCCCAAGTGTAATTTCTTGGCTACCAGCTACAGACTCACTCGACGTTGTTTGCTCAAGCGATAACTGAACACTTAGTTTTTTTGAATACTTATATTGAGTATCAAAGTAAGCCATCGATCGAGCCTTAACATTTGCTCCATAAATTTCATCCCGTTCTAGTATAGATTGCTCAATATCACTGACTAATTGATAGCTTGTTGTGTTCGAATATGACCATAAAAAAAAGTTTGACCATTTTCCTAAGGTCCTAGAATATCCAAAACGCCCCTGTCTGATTCGCGCAGAGGGTGAAAGTTCAACTTTAATATGCGAAGTTAAACGATGCCCTGTCCACGGAACCCAAATCCCAGTCTGAACACCAAGCATTTGAGAAGACTCAACAATAGGGTCAGGGTGAGACGTAATCAAAATGCCACCTGTACCGTAGGCATAATAACCAGATGGTGATTTATCTTCATATTCTATATACCCACCACCTTGAAGGTCAGAACGAGATTCTCGGCGCAGCTGGCTTTTCGAATTTGTAAAATCAGAAACAATACCGATAAAGCTCTCAATTTTTATCTTCTTGCTCCATCTCATTCCTGTCATAAAACCATCATGTCCTTGAACACCCATGGCTTTAATTGGAAAGCGTCCAATAACAGCCCCATATTTATATCGCCCTGTAGGCCTATGCCACGCAAGGTGGTGAGCTTGTATTTTAGACGAGGGGCTCAAAGTAGCACCATCTGCAACTTCACCATATGCATCATATAAATAACGGACATGAGACTTAAAATAACTCTTACCCACAAGGGTTTTCATTTCTAAAAGTCCAGAAGCATATTTCTGACTATTCGGCACACCTTGAAGACTCGAACCATCTTCAAAACCTGAGCTCCCCTGAACAATAGACTCCCCATAATGAGTCTGTACACGTCCTGAAGTGGATACAGCAAAACCATCTGATCCAAGCAGCAGTAGTAAGACAGATGCCCATAAAGACCATCTACACAAAAATAGAGCGTTGTACGCCAAAACAACCCATTCCAATGAAAACACACTTTTATGTTACCACTGGATGACGGTCTTCCATTTTAAAGAAGACTTAAACATTTGTTTTTTAAAGAAAATTAGGAGGAGACCAGGCAGGATATGCATGACAGCTCAGACAATCTCCATCAGCCGTATGACTTTCACGATCAGGCCTATCTAATCCATGACAACCTAAACACGGTTCTCTTTCATCGTCTACGATATGTTTATGACTTAGAGGATCCCATTTATTGTCTACTTCATATTTATGGCACTCTGAACACTCTCGCCCAAAACCATGCTTCACATCGTTAGCACTCGCAAGTCTTTCGTGCTCATGACACTCCGAACAATCCAAAGTAAATTTTTCATGATCGATAGAAGGGCTTTGAAAATTTTGATCCGTTACTTGTGGGCCTGCATCATTACGACAGTTCCAAAGGTTTAAGCACATAAACACAATAAATAACCTAGAAAAATTAAGATGCATCAGGCGCCTCTCCATGTTTCACATCAATTTTAATTCCAAGGTCTTTCAAAAATTTAAACGGAAGTTCAGCACCTGCAAAAACAAATAAATAATGATTCTCTATCGTTCTTTTTTCATCTTGACTCACAATGGTAATTGTTTCTTTCTCAATAGAGTCAACAGATGTATTGTAGTGAACTTTCACTCTTCTTTTTTCAACATATGTCATTAAAATTGCTTTATTTTCTTCATTGCACCGATCTAAAAGATCTCCACGAACCAGAAGACGAACTTTATTCTTAAGGTGAACGTCCCCTAGTCTTTGAGCAGCTTCAACAGCAGCATTACCACCACCAACAATAGAAATATGACAGTTCTGGTACTGTTCTGGTTCTAATAAGTTATAAGTCACTTTCGGCAGATCTTCATTGGGGAGACCAAGCTTTCTAGGGGTTCCTCTGACCCCCATAGCAAGAATAACTTTCCGTGCTCGTATCATTTTTTGAGATGTTTCAACCTCAAAAATATCTCCATCAGATGCCAAGTTAACAAACCTATGATTTTCATCAACATTCAACCGCAGCTTCCCCCGAAGACCGGTCCACAATTCCATAAGTTCTTCTTTTGTTACTTTATTTTGACGAAATTTATAAGACCCTACAATCGGAAGTTCCAGAGGATACGACATCACAAGCTTCTGCCTCGGAAAATTTGCAATCGATCCCCCAAACTGGCCCTGTTCTAAACATAAATGAGAAACTTTTTTCTCCTTGCATGCCAAAGCAGCTGTGAGACCAGCAGGGCCCGAGCCAACAATCAAAACATCAACATCTGCTATAAGAGATGAGTCCAAATTTTCAATGGCATGATAGGCAGCAAGCCGGCCTTGTTTTGTCGCATTACGAATCAACCCCATGCCACCTAACTCGCCAGCAATATAAAGCCCTTGAACATTGGTTTCATAGTTTTTATTAACCCTAGGAAGCTCCATACCTCGAGTCTTAGTTCCAAACACCAATGTGATCGCACCAAAAGGACAAGCAGCTTCACACTCACCATGCCCTACACAAGCGGTTGGTGAGACCAATCGAGCCCGATCACCGACGAGCTTTAAAATTTGCCCTTCAGGGCACGCCCGAAGACAAGCCCCACACCCTGCACATAAAGCTGGATCAATCACAGGGTGTAAGGATTGAGGCTCAGATCTCTTCTCTTCAACAGCCTTTTTCCAAGCTGCCAAACCTTCTTTATTTTGTCTTTCTCTTCTTGAAGACATAAACCATGCCACAAAGACAAAAAATAAAAAGCCAATAATTTGCAAATTTTCCAATAAGAAATAATAAAGCTGCATAGAAACAACTCCTCCACAATACTTTTATCGGAAGGAAAAAAAACTTCTAGAATTTTAAAGGCATGATTCTTAGTTCGCCTGAAAAATAAAAGACGATGCAATATGAACCGCGACCGTTGTATACATAATCACAGCAAAAGGAGCATGAAAACTATGCCAATGTGAAAAAATTTTTCGATAACTTGGTAAACATCGAAGCCTTATGTGAAGAAGACCCCACCTACAAAAAAATTTTCGTAATAATGGGTGGTCATATTTCAATGACGGTGACCAAAATAAAAGCTTCCACTCTCCTAAGACTCCCCAAGACAAGATACTCACCTGTCCGACTCCTTTTAACTGCTGAGGATCACGACCTAAGGCTGTTCGAAATACTTTTCTATAAACATATTTCAAATGCTCAGGAAGAAGCGCTCCTTCGCTTTCATCTGCAAGGCGAGCAATTCTTGTTTCAATTTGCTTAATTTCTCCTCGTAATGAAGACTCGGCCTGGAGCATGCGGATATACAAAAATCGCCCTATAATTCCACTGATAAAACTACACATCATGGACCAAAAACCAACAGCAGCAAGTCCTTCGATACTCCCCCCTGTATGGAAGAAAATAAATGTTGAGCCTGTTAAACCAAAGAAGATGTGCCAATTCAGCCAAGCTTTTAAATCAACCCCCTGATTACCCGATTGCAAACGCTTTTTTGCTATATAAAAATTTGTACAAACAATAAGAAAAAAACCAATCCAACCAAGGATATAACTAACAGGCTCACCAGCCTCTAGACTCAAAGCTTTGCCACACTTCTCACCATAAAAAAGGCATACCAGTATGGGCAGTGCCTGCGGCCAAGTAAAATCAAATCCGATTGCGACATACTCATAAACAAGCCACAGTGTAATAAGAACCCAACATAGTATTAACGGCCTTAGGTTATTCAAAAAAAACCTCACATCATCGCAATTATAAATATCGTAGCATAGACTCCGCCGAGGTGACCGTTCTCCACTTCAGCTACCAGATCACATCACATATCCGTAACCAAGCAAAAACTTTCAAAGCCTCAATTGGCATTCAATGAAGTATTTCTTTAACCTACCGAAGGCTATTGCTATAGCAAGGCGAAGTATTATTGATACACCTATAAGAGACCAAATACTGCTTTCACAAAAGTGATTTATCAACTTCTTTAAATGCTTAACACGCAAATAAAATCATCTAATGCTATATGATTACGACCAACAACCTTTCTGTGCGGAAAACTTTAAAATTATTCAAATCTATGTCTTTTTCTACCATCTTCCAAGTTAACAAAAAACACTTCCTCTTCTGCCTATTTTTCGACTTCTGATCCTTGACACAACAATCATCTTAAGGCATCCTCACTAATAACATAGGGGATAATGATAATGAGAAACATTGCTATTTTTAATATCGACAGTCACGCAAGTGCGTTAGCCATACAAGATATTTTAATCAAACACTGTGATGAAATAAAACTTCTAGTTCTTAGTAAGCCCATTGCAGCACAGAAAAAAAGTTTTTTAAAAGAAGTCTTAAATCACTTAAAAATTTCAGGTTTATCTTATGTGAATTACCTTACAGCAAATTTCTTAATCCACCCACACATGTGCCGTGCAGCAGAAATACATGGGAAAATTTTCAATAAAAAACCCCGCATGCGCCACTTAGAGACTCTTTGTACAGAGCTTGGGATTCAGTGCATTCGCACTGATAATGTGAATAGTTTAAAAATACAAACACTTCTCAAAGAGAAAAATATCGATCTGGTCACTGTTTATTACTTCGATCAAATTTTGAAAAAACGGCTTTTATCTGCCCCTAAAAAAGGCACAATAAACTTTCATGCAGCTGTCCTCCCTCACTGTAGAGGCCTTCATCCTATTATATGGAGTATCATACAAAATCAACCTTTCGGCCTTTCTGCACACACTATTCCTGATGCTCGCATTGACGCTGGCCCCATTCTTGCTCAAACTCAAGTCTTAAGTCAGAATGAACGTCATATTCTTTCACTTGAACAACACGTAAACCAAGCTGGTGTCTCTTTATATAGTGACGTCATTCAAAATTTAGACGTTTTTATGAAAGAAGCTCAAGAGCAAGCTAAAGGATCTTATTTTTCTCACCCAAAGAAGAGTGATCTTCTTCGACTTAAACGCCAAGGTTTTCAACTTATTCGATGGAGAAGTTGGTTCAAAGGGTATTTCACTCCCTCAATGCCACTCTCCACATACAAAAAAAGAACTTCAGGCTTTATGAATTTTGTAAAAAACACATGATTTCACTTCCGTCACCTGCAATAACATGTACAGACATATAAACTCTGCGAATCGGTATAAAAGAACCAGATAATCGCAAATTACAGTTTGTAGAAAGTTCCCCACTCACTTTCATCGACGCATCACGTGTTGTGATAATATCACGACTTCTTTTTTTCATTCTTTCTTCTATTTTCAAGATAATTCGTTTGATTTTATCAAGGAAAGATATCAATTCTTCTTTTCTTTTTTTCTGTTTTAAACCCATTTGTTCTGGTCTTCTCGCTCTTAAGTCTTTTAAATTTCTTTCAAAAGGTTTTATATACTTATTAAGATATTCAACCCTCTCAGCATCACATATTTGTAGCGAGGTTAAAAAAGGACTCCCACCCCCATTCAACGTGGTTACTTGTCCAGTCTCTGTACCAATATTTGCACATTTTAATAGATTTCCCCAATGAAGCTCTCCACCTAGAATAGATGATTCTTTTTTTTCAAAATGAATATTTTTTTCTGCTAAAACATAACTAGATATTAAGCTTTCTCTTACAAAAAGGCTTTCTTGTGTCATTACACGAGAGTTGTCGGCAAAACCAATTTTCATACGCCCATCAGATCTTACGTAACTATCAGCAAGCACTCCCCCATCAACAGTAAGGTGACCATGGCATAAAATCATGGCTCCTTCTACTAATCCTGTAATATGAAGATCTCCTGAAACGTGTACCATCATTCCTTTTTCTACGTTCCCTCTGATTTCCACAGGAGACGTACAAAAGAAATGGCCGGATAAGCTATTAAGATTTCCTTCAAAAATAGTCACTTTCGTGACGGATAAATGAGCCGGTTCTAACTCAATCATTCCATCGTATTGGGCATAGTAGACGCCATTTCTATATTCAACGCCTTCTCCTAAGTGCATCAGATCTTGATGCTCAGGATATGAGAGATCAATCGGTTGTCCTCTTACATCTTTTCCATTCTCAGGAGGTGATTGATAAGAAATTCTTCCAATTTCTTCACCTTGGTTTATTTTTAATTTTTTATTCTTATCCTGATGTGACAAATGAAAATATGGAACTTTTCCTGGTACGGGATCTTTCGCCGTTGCGATAATATGATCTTGAACATAGCTTTCTTCTATCACTATATTTTGAAGAAAAGAAAAACTTCCTTGAGCTGTTGATGGATCAATATAACAAACTCGTAAAAAAGCTGACCATTGTTCAATTTTTAGATCTTTTAATTGCTTCCAATCAATATTTTTTTTTGTAGATAAATAAGCCTCTTGGCTATTTTCACCAATGTATATTTGAAATGAATTTTCTAAAATTTTCTGTGTTGATGTATTAGGTATCTTTTTAGAGTAGCGTGGTAATAATTTTTCAGGGTCACCAATCATGAGCCCTGACTTTTGATTAAGTGCTGCTAATAATACAACAGGCAAATCCAGGCCAAACCTTTCAGGACCTCGCGTAGCAGATCTGAGGTTGCGAACTAAATTTGTTGTTAAAAAATTAAAAGAACCACCTATTTTAGAAGATGCTTTTGCCGCAAAATCTCTGGCGTCTTTAATAATATCTTCAAAATTCTCATCTCCAAGTATAAAGTCCATACGAAAAAGACGAAAAACAACATCTCCTCGACGAGTCAGTTCAAGAGTGTAAATTTTATCTTTAATATTCTTTTCACTGCCATGAGTTGAATATAAGAGTTCATCATGTATAGCAACACCAGATGATGCTCTATACCACAATCCATAAAGCTGACTCGCACTTGCAACATCCATAATATGACGCTGCCTCAGCATGTAACCTACCTTTAGTTTAAAAGTTTTAAAACGCCAACTTGATATTTCTTTTGCTGACGCTGTTAAAGAAATTTTTGATATCACACCAAGTTTCAACAACTTTTTATCTAACACTGGTTCAACTTGGATTCCAGGTAATGAAGGGGATCCAGTCGCAACTGTTAAACCCACCTTCTCATGCTCTGGAATTTTGCTTTCTCTTAAAATTTTCCATAAACGACAAAGACGAGTTTCAAAAAACCTATAAAACTCTAGATTTCCAAGGTCAACTTCTTTCTCCAACTTAATAACTGCACGATCCATAAGATCTGAGGGAGGCTGATCTGACTGTGAGCAAATAAACCTGGAAAGTTCAACACGTACTCGATGTTGAGCTGGAATATAAATCATTTTAATGGATAAATCACTCATTCTCCCCTCCATGAGGGCTTATCGTTAAATACAAAATTTTATTAAAAAATTTGTTTTATTTTTTATACATGCAAAAAATTTTTTATCTATAAATCTAAAAAAAAACAAATATTCCAAGACCATACAAAAAAGAAAAAATATGCCAAAATATTTCTATCATCACAAGGAGAAACATATGGAGTCTTTATATTCACTCTACAACATTTTCATTTTCATGATTATCATGTGGGTGATAAGCCTCATTAAAAAGGATGCCAGCTTAATTGATCGTGTCTGGGGAATAAACTTTATCATTTTATACTTTAGCCAGTTTATAAATCAAGAGATACAAATGAGACAAGGTCTTGTTGGGGCTTTAGTCTTTATTTGGGCCATGCGCCTTTCTATTCATCTTCATTTACGCAATCAATATTTAGGTGAAGATAAAAGATATGTGGCTATGCGTGAAGAACATGGTGAGAAAAAATTTTGGTGGTATAGCTTTTTAAGTGTTTTTTCTTTTCAAGGTCTTCTATCTTTTTTCATTTCAGCCCCTCTTCTATATTTATCTCATAACCCGGGAAATCCTCACTTTTTATGGACAGATTTTCTAGGTCTTTGCTTCTGGATTATCGGTCTAACTTTTGAAGTTGTTGGCGATTGGCAATTGACTCACTTTATTAAATATCATAAAAAACCAGGAGAAACGCTCACCACCGGATTATGGTCTTTTACTCGTCACCCTAACTACTTCGGTGATGCTTTTATCTGGATTGGATACTTCTTGTTTGCGTGTTCTTCCCCTTATGGATGGGGTACATTTTTCGGCCCTCTTATCATGTTGTATTTTTTACGATATATCAGTGGAGTCTCTTTGTTAGAAAAAGGGCTTCATAAATCTCGTAAAAAATACACCGCTGAAACATCCCATATACCTGCATGGATTCCAAATCCTATACAGATAGCACAAGCAATTCAAAAACTTTATGAACCAAATAAGAAACCTTAATTCTTTCAAGCTTTCTTGCTCTCCGCTCTAGTTAGGATGAGAGCAAGACCTTCTCCTTCATCACCAACCCCTTAAAAACAAAAACAAAAAAAAATACATAATCAAAATCTTCAAGACCATTTTTATAGATTCCGATGAGTTAGATGTTATCCATCTATTCGGATTAGAGGTATGATCATCCAACTATCAAATGCTATTCTAGTAATTTTGATGACATGGTCACTCTGCGCTCATGCAAGTGACTATTCCTCTGGGTATTCAAAATACATCCGTGGTGACTTTGCAGGCGCAGAAGCAGACTTCAGAAAAGCGGCTGCGACTTCTTCATCAACGCGAAAGGCTCGTGCTCTTAAAATGCTTGGTATTTCGCATTACATGCAAGGTGAAAGAACAGCAGCAGAACAAAGTTTTAAACAAGCAAAATCTTTAGATCCAAATATTAGAATAGCTCCTTCAGAAGTCTTAGATGAATCTGTACTTTCATTTTTTAATGGGGTTAGGTCTCCTCAAACACCACAAACAAAACCATCTCAACCAAGTTTACGGCCAACAACTATTGTACAAACACCAGAACGTATACCAACTTATATACGAATTATTTCTAATGTAAGAACAGCTCGATTTTTAATTAACGGACAACCTATGGGGCTTGTGAATAAGCCAACAAGAATTCGTCCAGGAGTCGTACAAGTAGAGGTTACAGCTCCTGGGTATCAAAGGTATGTTGGACCTCATAGAATCAAACCTGGCTCAGATAATGCCGTCAGAGTCACTTTGCTAAAAATTTCTACAGCTACTCCTCTTAACACTCCTAAACAAGTAGTTAAAGCAGTCAAACAAAGACAAAAAATTAAACCAAAAATTAAACCACAGCAGAAAAATATAAAAGATTTAAAAAGAAGAAAACCTAAAAGAAGAATCATACAAAAAAACATAAGAACAACTGTTTCTAAAAAAACCCCTTCCGTACATCCTCTTATACATTTTCTACCTTTAGGAATGAATCATTTTATACAAAATCAAAATACCTTCGGTGCTGTTTTTGGGATCTCACAAGCTAGTTTTTTAGTCTATTCATTCATTAAAAACACTGAGGGAAATCAAGTTACAGAAGAAACAGACAATACAATTTCTGAAAGAAATAATGAATTTTCTAGGATGACAGATCAAAATGCTCGCGCAGAACACCAACAAGAAACCAATGATTTTTATAACCAAAGATTAAACTATATTAATGCTATCTATCAAGAATCCAACATATCTGCTGGCATCTTCATACTCACCTGGGGAGCAAGCTCTGCTTATAGTTATTTAAAACATGAAGAAAAAAATAAACACACAGCTATATGGATTCAACCCACAACATCACATGTCATTGCACTTCATACACAATGGGAATTTTAAAAAAATTAGACAGAGCATAAAATTTAATTTAAAAAATCTATAAAAATAGATATTACAAGGAGTTACGCCAGAAAGTTGTGGATTGAAAAAGTATGACGACCTATTCTCGTTGTTAACAAACAACAACAAAGGGCTCGCCAAAGCCCAACAAGAACGAGGTCGTCATGTTAAAGCTTTTATCAGAATCATCCAGCCAAGAACAAGGTCTTCTTTTCTTATCACTTGATGAGATAGCGCGATCAGGTGCCAGACAGCTTCTGTCAAAGGCTCTCGAGCTAGAGGTTGAGGAGTATATCACTCGCCACAACGACTCAAAAGACAGCGATGGCAACAGGTTCGTTGTGAGAAATGGAAAAGGCAAAGCTCGCAAAATCACAACAGGAGCCGGCACAATCGATGTTCAAGCTCCTCGCATCAATGATAAGAGAGAAGGTTCAAAGTTTACGTCACATATTCTTCCTCCATATCTTAGAAAATCAAGAAATGTTGAATCGATTCTTCCCTTGTTATACCTCAAGGGCCTTTCTGGAAATGCTTTCCAAGAGTCGCTATGTGGCTTGCTTGGCAGTGATGTCGGAGGCCTCTCCTCAAGCTCCATATCAGCTCTGAAAAAGAGCTGGAGAGCTGATATGGAGCAATGGAGATCACGTGCTATTGAAGACGATTTTGTTTATGTCTGGGCCGATGGG
>JBGCEP010000085.1:0-26921 GCA_045106415.1 Oligoflexales bacterium
ATCATGAGGCCGCTTTTTTCTTAAGGTGGCTGCATCATTCTATAATGGCGAGCAGAGAATGCAGTTGTGAACAGCTCGGATTTAAATACATCTTTTGAAACTCAAGCCAGATCCTACATCACAAATAACTTCAAATTCTGAAGCTGAAGAAGATTCTAAATGAAACTTTAAACATTCAGATTGACGTGTAAGATTCACGTTCTGGCCCAAGGAAGACCCTCTCTCGCCCGACCCCAATTCTGGTTTCTTGAGTCGTTGAACAGTCCATAAAAGCTTGAAGCTGCTCCCATGTATAACGTCGGTGCTCGCCTGCTGTGTGATAAGAGGGAATCAATAGACTGCACCGACTTCATCTTCTCATAGTTGAGAGATAACCCCTAAATATTAAAGATGCTTTTCTAATAGGAACACATGTCATGACAGAACCAGTCATTATTTTTATGAGGTTATACATTGCGATAAATGAAAAGATCAACATAAATCATTGAAAGATAGGTCTGATCTATTGAGAATAAAAATGAATGGATTTTAGAGCAGCTGCTGCATCTCTAAAAATCATATTAAACTAAGACCAGCACAAAACTGACTCAGTAGCCAACAATAATTTAAGTTCAAAATATCTTCTCCCAAAAATATTATTATATTTTAACGTATAACTATCTAATTTTAAACAAAAAAACAGAAACAAAAAACTCTTTGAAATTTTTCTTGTGATCATAAAAAAATATCCTATACTCGCTATTGAATCCAGAAGAATGGAACACAGCGGTTATCAATCACAGCTAATGACTTTGCTATTAGAGTCAAAAAACATGTCTTTTGAAAGGGTTTTCGAAATGAGCTCAGCACTTCTACGTATCCACTTCGTCATCTTCGTTTGGGGCATGACTGCAACTTTAGGTAAGGTGATTACCGTAGACGCTGTTGCAATGACATGGATCAGAACAGTGATTGCGACACTGTCATTGATCGCCTTAAAAGGGACTTCTTTTCGACTCCCTAAAGCAAACTGGAAAGGTCTCCTAGCCATGGGTGTTACTGGTCTTGTTGTGTCTGCACACTGGATCACATTCTTCCACGCTATTAAAGTCTCTTCTGCATCTCTAACTCTTATTTGCATGGCGACAACAGCTGTTTTCACCGCTATTTTAGACCCTGTTATCTCAAAAAAACCAATCAATCCAAGAGAAATAGGTCTTGGGATGATTGTCATACTGGCAATGGGGTTGATCTTTGGCGCTGAGGTCGCTGAGCACAGAGCAGGTCTGATGATCGGACTATTATCTGCAGCCTTAGCTTCATTATTTACAATTATGAATAGTTTACTCGTCAAACGCTATGATACTTACGAAATTACAGTTGTTGAAATGAGTACAAGCGCAATTGTTTTAGGAGCTCTTTACTGCTCAACGAACCCTCTTCCTCAACCTACACCAAATGATTGGTTTTGGCTTTTCATGCTCGGAGCAATCTGCACAGCATGGGCATACCTTGTAAGTATTGAAGCAATGCGTGAATTAACGCCATACACTGTAAATCTAGCAAACAATTTAGAACCCGTATACGGGATTATTATTGCACTTACATTCCTCGACGAAGAGCATGTCTCTGCTCGATTCTGGCTTGGCTCTATACTTATTTTTGGATCCATTCTGGTCGATGCTTTAAGCCGCCGAAAATCCACTCAAACTTCTTCCGCTATAGCCTCACACTAAATTCCACACACTTTATAAAAGCCTTTTTCTCTATCAAGAAAAAGGCTTTTCTCTTTATTTTTTGCAATGAATTATTTTGTAATTATGTCATTTTTCTGAACGTTCTACATATCAAAAAAAACTCTTCATATCGTCTAAAACGATCTTTCAACTACTCAAACATAGCAACACTAAAAACCAGAGATCAAATCATACCGCTGCGGGAAAACTCTGTGTTTCACCAGCGTGACAACTCTAAAAAAAAATCTTGCAAGAATTGAAATACTTTTATGATGCAGAATCATGAATGCTATGACTCAAACGGGTATGTCAAAAAAATAAGTAAAAATCTCTCCGGCAGGAGAATGACAGTAGCGCACTAAAAACCTAATTATTTCTGTTGCTGACAAGGCTGGGTAAGCGTATAGCATCATCAGTTTTTTTGGTAGGGAAGGTTATGCGTTTTATACCTACCGGCGAACAGCTTTTCTTTTAGGCGTTGCTATCTCAACTCTTCGCAAATGGGATAAAGAAAAAACCTTAGAATCATCATACAAAACATCAGGTGGTTACCGCAGGTATGATTATCAAAATATTTTAAAATTTGTTGGTAAGAAACAACAGCCTTTAAAAAGAATCCGCTTGTGGAGAAGAAAGCTCTGGCTTTTCTCATATGAGAAAAATGAAACTATCTCATTGAAGCAAAGATTTAATTTTAAATCTGTGTAGGTAGATTTAAGTAAATTTACAACAGCGGTTATCACGACTGTGATATTGCATTAGATGATTTTATTTACGCGTTAAGAGCTTTGAAAAGTTGATAAATCCAATTTTTAAAGCAATGTTTGACATCTATGGGTGTGTAAATAAAGCTTTGCCTTGCTATATCAATGCAGTGATAAATCTTAAGAGTCAGGCTGTGAGTTGCACGGTGACGCCTTATGGAGAGGAAAGCTCTGGCTTTTCCCGTATGGGAGAAGTGAAAATGGCCTCATTGAAACAAGAAAATGCCGTAAGAAATATCCAATTTGGACAGATTTTGATAGGTCTATTACAACGGATATGATTTGGGATGAAATGTAAGACCTATATGTTGAACGGAGTGTGAGTTGAAAATGGAAATGTCTTTTGGAAATTTTTTACGTAAACCGAGTACGGTTTACGCTTGTCATGTCAGTTTGTTTGCAGCGCTTGCTGTGCTTACGAATACAGTGGGTATTAAATTGTTTTTTTGGAATGGGCTGACTCTGCCTGTAAGTGTTTTTTTATTGCCGATAACTTTTTTATTAACAGATATTGTTTCAGAAGTTTATGGTGAAAATCATGCTTTTTTAATGGTGATGATGGGTTTTTTTGTAAATCTTATTATGCTTGGTTTCATTCTCATTGGTGTGAATCTCCCAGCTTCACCATTATATGCAGTTGCGCAAGCTTATGACCAAGTGTTTCAACCAGCGTGGAGACTTTTCTTTGCTTCAATGTGTGCTTATTTATTCGCACAAGCACTTGATGTGAGGCTGTTTCATTTTTGGAAAAAAAAGACTAAAGGAAAACATTTATGGCTAAGGAATAATGGATCAACAATTGTATCTCAGCTTGTTGATTCGTTTACAGTGAATGTGATTTTTTTGTATCATAACCCATCTGTTTTTCAAGGTGATTTTTTGGATATTATGAATGTGACGTTGCATGTGTATGTTGTCAAGCTTGCTTTGGCTGTTTTAGATACTCCGTTTTGCTATCTTGGTGTCTGGAGTGTGCGTCGTTTGATTCACGAAAAGTCTGCTGAAGTGTGATGTGAATACTATGAAGACCTTGAGTTATTTAAGTAACAAAAGGTCTTCATGTTTTTTTTAGATTCCGGTCTGAATTCCAAAAAGCAGAGCGACATAATGTGCAGTTGAATCAGATAGAGTCGTGTTGTCTGGAGTGAATCGACGGTTGCCACTTTCAATAGAAACGGTTGCGCTGATAAATGGAACAAACCCCCTTTCAATACCAAATCCAATAGTATGGCCTGTGTGCTTCCCCCCTGTAGCACTTGATTGCATTAAAACATCAACGTATGCAAAAGGAGTGATCATAGGAACCATAGGTACCCAAGCTTGCATTTCTAATGCCACTTCAGATCCATTATCGGGGAGTTTGGTTGTTTTCCCACCTATTGCAAATGGAAGAAGGGGGAGAGGGTTCACCAAAATGCTTAAGCTCTGTACGTTCTGAGACTCATTGTTGCTTGAGCGGATTCCAAATTCGAGGCTGCCTTGAATGACAGCGAAAAGAGGTTGTGAAGCGATGCAGAAGGTGATGAAAAGTATTTTTTGCAAATAAAATTTTTCTTTGAGCATAGATGATGTTCCTTGTTTTGTTTTTTGAAAATGTTGTTTTTATCATCGTATGTTCTTCTATATTGGTGGTCAAGAAAAGCTATATTTTTTGTGTTGGCTCGAGACCAGTGAAATTTTTCTCCAAAAAAAGGAAGCCCCCAATAAACGTTGACATCTAATTGATCTTTCTTTGTCTGTGTTAAAGACGACATATAAGTTTTGCCATTTCTTGGGGACAAAGCCTTGCCATATGTCCATAAATGTTCAGAGTCATGCGCTTTTCTAAAGCCCCATAGCATAACGAGGTTTTGAAGAGATTTATTTTGATCTGATCTTCGGCAATGTAAACATCTTGCTGGTTTTCCAAATCTTTGATCTTTTTCGTCGACCCATTGGACTTGCCCATAGAGAATATGATGATTGATAGACAGGCGTATAATCATTGCAGGATGATATTCAGTTGAAGGGGCAAGCCAGTTTCCTTCTATTTCATGAGCAAAGGTGTGACAACTGTAGAAAGAAAAGAATATTGTAACCATCAGGTGAAATTTCATCATGAAAAAACCTTTTACGGAGTGGTTAGAGACCCTGGGGGGAATTGAAAGCAATAAGGGTTATTAAAACCTCCTGAGATTCGAACGTGAGAGCCACGACAATTGACGATGCGCCCTAAGATATTTGATAAGTGATTTTCTTTAGGTGATCTTAGTTCGAGCTGAAATTGAGTTGGTGAAGGAAAAGGATCCAGAGACCCGAGAAGGGTCACTTGTCCAAGGCGGCTTTTGAGTTCTAAGGGTTCAAAACTTAAAGAACTGTTTTGAAGTAAAAGTTTGGTTCGCATGGGCTCAAATTTTAAAGGGCTTCCTCCAGGTATGTAAATTTTCGGCTCTTTAATGCGTAATGACCCTTTTCCTTCTCCATGACTTATAAGAAGAACTCCTTTGAGTCGAGCGTTTAAGAAAGGCGCTTTAATAGGCAAAAAGTTGAATAAAGCAGAGTAATCTTGAAGGTCTTTAAGATAGGTGTTCAGAAAAATGACTTTGATATTCTCAAGTGTCTGAAATGAGAAGTTTTTCCAAATGAGTTGATTTGTTTGTAAAATGAAACGCCCGCTATTGCTGAATTCAACTTCTATTGAAATAGGGATTTTAAATACAAAAATTTGAGAGAACGGACTTATACTTACTCGTAAAGATTTTAATTCATAGTTCTGAGAAGTTTGGATATGCTTGAATTTAATTGTTTTTGCTTCAAATCCTAAAAGGTTGTGGGGTTTGATGGATTTGATTTCAATGTGGCACTGGGAGCATGAGTCTTGGATGTGTGAGATAAGATAGTTTTGGAAAAAATCGGAAGAGATCAAAAACCTTATCGCGATAAGTTGAAAGATCATGATCCCAAAAAATCGAAAAATGTATCGTTTTAGATTCGCCATATGATATGAATTTCCTTGCCTTGAAGATGAAGGCCGCTAAATTCTTTGATGTTCTATAATTGCATAGAATTTATACTATGCCAGTTAGTGAAAAACAAGTTGTAGAGGTTTGTGTTTTATGCAGCATATGAGTGTCCTAGATTTATTTTCTGTTGGTCCTGGCCCCTCGAGTTCCCATACTGTTGGCCCGATGAAAGCCGCTCGCATCTTTGCCTCTGAACTTTCTCATGTGGATTTTATTCAAGTGAATCTTTTTGGGTCACTAGCTCTTACGGGAAAAAGCCATGGCACGGATCTCGGAATCTGTATGGGATTGGAAGGAGAGCTCCCAGAGGAACTGGATGTGGATCAAGCTCCAAAAAGACTTGAGAAAATATTGTCGTCAAAAAAAATCAGTCTTTTGGGTCAAAGAGAAATTCTTTTTTCTTTAAAATGGAATCGTAGAGTTTCCCTCCCTGAGCACCCAAATGGTATGGAGTTTGAGGCGTTGCTTGATGGACAAAGAGTTCATCATGCCGTGTATTTTTCTATAGGAGGGGGTTTTGTTGCAAAAAGAGGAGAATCTCTTCAAATTGATGATATCCATCATAATTACCGTTTTCGTAACGGCGCTGATTTATTAAATATTTGCCAGAAAAACCAATGTCGCATTGAAGATGTGATGTTGAAAAATGAAGAGTTCTTTCGGGTTCAAAAAGAGACATACAAGCAACTCTTAGCTCGTTGGGATGCAATGAAGTCTGCTGTCGAAAAAGGTCTTCGTACAGAAGGGATTTTACCTGGAGGTCTTAAACTCAGAAGAAGAGCTTTTGATTTGCAAAAAGCATATACCTTAAAAGAAAAGAGCGGTGATCATGGTCTTTTTTTAGATCGTATTAATATGTATGCTTTAGCCTTATCAGAAGAAAATGCTGCAGGTGGCCGAGTTGTTACAGCTCCGACTAATGGTGCGGCTGGGGTTTTGCCTGCGGTTTTATATGAATATGTCACAACGGAAAAGCCTGATGATTTAGAAGAATGTGTTGTTCGTTTCTTATTGGTGAGCGGTGCGATAGGCCTTCTTTACAAATGGAACGCTTCGATCTCAGGAGCGGAAGTGGGTTGTCAAGGGGAGGTTGGTGTGGCTTGTTCTATGGCTGCTGCTGGACTCGCAGCTCTTTATGGGGGTACGCCTGAGCAAATTGAAAATGCTGCCGAAATTGGTATGGAGCACAACCTTGGTTTGACGTGTGATCCTGTTGGAGGGCTGGTTCAAGTGCCTTGTATTGAAAGAAATGCTATGGGAGCTGTAAAGGCTATGAATGCAGCTCGAATTGCAATGCAGGGGGATGGGCAACATGTTGTTTCTTTAGATCAGGTTATAGCAACCATGCGGCAAACAGGAGCAGATATGAAAACGCGATACAAAGAGACTTCTCGAGGAGGCCTTGCTGTAAAGGTAAACTTACCAGAGTGCTGACCTCTGAAAAGGAGTTGTATTTGCTGTTCATGGCTGACAGCAGCACGCTAAAAACCTAATTATTTCTGTTGCTGACAAGGCTGGATAGGCATATAAAATCATCAGGTTTGTTGGTGGGTGAAAAGAGTCTTTCCGCGTTGATAATGGAGCTTTGACGAAAGGTGCTCAAGCACTTTCTGTTGATAGGAAGAAAGTCCGTATTCCACGGATTGGTTGGGTTCGAATGAGGGAAAAGCTCAGCTTTGAGAGACAGGTCAAATCTGGAGCAATGAGCCTTATTGCAGGACAATGGTTTATAAGCTTAAGCGTATAAACACCTGAAGTCGACATACAATACAGACCTGAAAACCAAGAGAATGTTGTTGGTGTTGATTTAGGAATTTCGAGTTTAGCCACACCACTCTAGTGGTGAGGTTTTTTATGTCCTCTCGGCCGTACCGAGCAGCTTTAAAAAATCTGCAAAGACTTCAACGTATCTGCAGTCGCCGCAAAAAGGCTCTTGCAACAGACGAGAAATCAAAGAGAGACATGCAAAGATGTCATGCTCGCATCGCTCGCATACGCCAAGACACCTTCCATAAACTCACGTGTCACCTTACTGAGGTTTATGGTTGTATTGCTATTGAGGATCTTCACGTTAAAGGAATGATGAAGAACTCAAGATTAGCAAGGTCTATAGCAGATATGGGTTTTTATGAGTTCAGAAGACAACTCGAATACAAAGCGAAGATGAAAGGGTCTCAGGTCGTGATTATAGACCGTTTCTTTCCTTCAACAAAGCTGTGCTCGGAGTGTTTGACTCGACATGACATTTAACTGCCTCAAAGATTTTGGAAATGTGCAAAATCTTCTTCGCAGCATGATAGAGGTATCAACGCTGCTTTAAATTTAAAGATGGATCCGAGCTGCGCGGTGTCAGTTTGTGGAGAAGAAAGCTCTGGTTTTTCTCATATGAGAAAAGTGAAACTATCTTTGTTGAAGCAAAAATTTAATTTTAAATCTGCGTAGGTAGATTTAAGTAAATTCACAACAGCGTTATGTGAGCTTTTTGTCAAAAGATTAGATATGATTTTACGTGTTTTTTTTCCGACAAACTAACATATACGTATCTGAAGATAATGGGACAAGTAAAACACGATTATAGATGAGGTTTTTACAGTTTAAATCAACTCCATGACCATAATCCTGTCTTCCCGGGAATCCTGATGTGGAGAAATCAATAGATTGAATGAGGCCTTTTGGTTTTGAGCTGATCACAATATCAAAACCGTCATTTTCTTGTATGATATTCGTGTTGTCGAACTCAAAAACAGAAGGCCGCATAGGGCTTGAATAAACATCGTGTCCTTGTGTTATTGTTGTTGTATCAATTCCTAGTTCCCATACAGTAATCATAAAACCTCTTTTTCTTCATAAATGATTAAACATAAAAAATTATGGTGGCAGTAATAAATATTCAAAAAACATTGAATAAATGATACTTTGTTGTATATTTTTGATATTCAGATTCAATAAAAATTGAAATACAGTATGAGATTTTCAATCGATTATATGAAATATGTTTTCATGGCAAAGTGAGAGAGTCAATGGGGATAAATACGTAAATCTGTTTGAATAGTGTTTCTTTTTCTTAAGTCATCTCTTCCAATTCATGGAATTTTTTTCTTATGTTTTCACCGCGGTTAACTAAGTGACTTGCGAAACATGATGTTTTTTTCATATTTTGAATTTTTTAAAATCAATGACTACCATTGTTTATGAAGCTCATCGCGGATAAGAATTGAAAAATAAATTTATCCGCGATGATTTTATGCTTGTTGTTGAATTGGTGTGGTATGTGTTTTTATGTTTGATGATAGAGTTCTTTGTTTTTTGCGTGAAAATAACTTGATTTTATGCGTGTTTTTATGGGTCCAATGTTGAAAGCAAACTCTTAAAATTTGCTGCATGTCGTAATTATTTGCAAGATTCACACGGTGATCCAAAACGCGCTGTGTTCTTATAGAAAAATAAGGCTGAAAATATTTAATAACGTTAAGGTACTTTTGCAGTGGGATCATACTATTTTGTTTGATCATTGGGAGAAAAAATCTTTGAAAAGTATCAGGATTCACAAAGCTTGGGAATTCAGGTGTGTGAGTGAAAGCGGGATTTTTAGATATTTCTTCTCGTAGGATTTCGATTAAAGATTTGAGTGTTAAGGTGTGCTGACCAGATGAAACATAGTAAGTTGTGTTTTTCGGATCTTGAGTATTGATTTTTTGTAACTGGTGGGCAACGTCGTCAACAGGAACCATGTCTAGGTATGTGTCTTCAAAACCTACGATGGCAGGTAATTGTCCACTGAAAAAGACTCCGAAGATTTGATAAATTCCACTATAGTTGTGAATGGAGCCATCAGTGCTGCGGCCAATAATAATAGAAGGGCGTATAATGCTGTATGGCAGTGAGGAATTGCGGACGGCATCCTCTGCGTGAGCTTTGCTGAACTCATAGCTGTTGTTATAGTTGTTACGGTTGAGAGCGGTGTCACTTTTTGGGTGGGAGTAAGTATCAACAAATGCGGTCGATACATAGATAAAGTGTTTTAACTTGGGGCAATGTTTTTTTGCAACTTCAATGAGCTCTTGAGTACCAAGGCAATTGATTCGTAAGGCCTCCTCGTCAGAGAGATTCCATTTTGTGTTTGCTGCCATATGATAAATTGTCTCAACGTTTGTGAGTAGAGAAAAATCCTTAAGAGCAAGTTCTGGTTGTAAAAGATCACCCTGAAGAGGAGTGATTCCTTCAGGAAGTTTTTCAGGGTTGCGAGCAAGCGCGATGATGTTGCTTTTGTCGGAACTTTGTTGGATAAACTCATGACCTAAAATACCTGTTCCACCTGTTAAAAGTATTGTCACGCCGCCTCCCAGCATGCTGCTATGGATGAAAGCATGGAGTGTGCATTTTCACGTAAAGCTTCAACAGCAATAGGGTTTAGTATGTCATCAAGTGCAGGGATCCCAATGTCGAAATCAATCTGAAGAGAAGCAACTGTTGTACTTTGCTTTTCTGTACTTTGTCGAAGCATCCATTGACCTTGGAAATCAGCAAGATCCCCCTCTGTTTGCTTAAAAGTTACAGTAAAGTTTTTATGATCTTTAATTTCTTCTTCTGTCCAACACATGATTGATTCGCGTAGAGAGACATTCCAATCAGTGAGTGAAGTGTGGCCCTCTTCTGAGATGACATCAACAGTGTTGACTGAGGGCATAAGGGCAGGATAGCCTGCAACATCAGACACGATTTCCCAAACATCCTCTATATGGGCCTGAATATGGTGTTCAACACAAACTGATGGCATTTGAATCTCCTTTTTTTAACATATTTTTTTTCATGACTTGTGAAGCAGACAAGAAAATCCGCTCTTGACATACAATAAAATCTTTATCTTTCATAACTCCTGTAGGAGTTATGCGAAGAACTTCAGGAGTGGATAAGCATGGGGTGACAATCAGTTTGTTGTCCCAGCATGCGCTTAACATATGAGCTGCGGCTTCTGCCGAAGAACAATGAAGCCCTCTCATTAGGCCTCTACCTGTGTGTTTTATAAATATTCGTGGAAATTGCTCGACAAGGTTGTTCAACATTTTATTGAACATGGAACTGTTCTTATTCACAAGATCGAGAAACGAAGGCTGGCTTAAAATATCAACGCAAGCATGCACAGCTGCGCAAGCAAGAGGGTTCGCAGCCATTGTTGAACTGTGGAGCAAAGGATTCTTATCCATAGGTTTAAAGGCTTCAGGTGTTGCCATTAAAGCTGAAACAGCAATCATTCCTCCTCCTAGGGCTTTTCCAGAAAGAAGAATGTCGGGAAGAATACCCGAAGATTCGCTTGCCCAAATCGTGCCTGAGCGGCCTAATCCGCACTGGATTTCATCAAATATTAATAGAGTGCCAGTCTCTTGACAGGCTTGTTTGAGGTTCAAAAGTTCTGTTGGTGAAAATTCAAAAATACCACCTTCACCTTGAATGGGTTCAATGAAAAGAGCGGCAGGCCGGTGATGTAAAATATCTTGAACCGATTTTGATATATCATTGCGCGGCAATCGAAGCGTTTTAGGTATCAAATCAGAACATGGCTCTCGAAACGCTTGACAGTCAGTCAAAGCTAGAGAACCTAGGGTTTTACCGTGGTAGCCACTTGACATACGGGCAAGTAAAGATCGACCTGTTTTCGTGACAGCGATCTTAATGGCTGCTTCAACAATCTCAGAGCCACTATTCATTAAACAAATTTTATGGAGCCCTTTTGGAGCTATTGACGCAAGCCGAAGCATCGCATCTGCGACAGGAGGGCTGAGCATCGCTCTAGAAGTTCCGTTTAGTTTGAGGAGTTGTTCTTGAATGCGTTTTTTAAAATAAGGGTTATCATGACCAAACAGGAAAACAGCAAAAGAACCAAGGTCGAGGTAATCACCACCCTTGTGCCCATAAACATAGCTGCCATGACTCTCTACTTCCCATTGCCCACAGTTTTGTCTAAGAAGGACATCGCCTCGAGACCCATGTGTGCGTGTAATGTTTGCGATATTCATGTGCAGTTTTTCTCTTTTTTCGGGAACAATATTATTAACGATAACTGTTATCGTTTTTATAATCAATAGGATTTTTTTTTTGTTTTGGCCTTAGGTTATCGTTGATTTGATAGGGATCTTGGCGTATTTTAGCCGTGATTTTATAATGAGGTATTTGTGTTGAGTCAAACGAAAGTAGTGAATAGCCTATGTCAAATGATATTGATTCTCTCATTATTTGATCGTTCTGCTTTTTGTGCACAAAGCTCTAAGGATTGGTCTGGAGTCCAAAAAAAAGCAACTTATATATGTTTGGCCTCCGGGACTGTGGTAAGTTCCGTTTTTATACATCTTTGGGCTATTGAAAGCCTTTTGGATTACTATCAAATTAATGACCCATATGTGCAAACAGGGCTTGAAACAATTGCTGTTGCGTCGAATATTTATGTCATTGGGTCCACAAAGCTTTGCTCTTTGTGGGATAGGCTCTCTGTCTCTGAAAATGAAATATTGGACGACGCCTCTGAGCAAACCTCTCTTTGTAGAGATCTTGAAAGACAGTCTATAGATTTGAAGTGTGAAGAAAAAACGAGTGAGGGTTGTTCAGGCCGTTTGCCTATGTTGTATGGAGTGGGTTGTATGGCGAGGGTTTTACCAGTGAAAGAAGTGTTGTCAGCATCTACTTTATTGAAAAAAATTCATTGTACAGGGAATGTGCCTGAAGTGATCTTAACCACGGCATTATGGGCGTCTGAGGTTGCAACTTTTTGTTCTTTTAACGTCTATAAATCAAACCAGAGTTATTCATGGTTGTTTGATAAAGATTTTAAAGAAAAAGTTGCTATGGAAGATCGCCCTCATTCTAGAGCTTTGGCAGTTGGTTTGACTTCAATCTCTGTTTTAGCAAGTGTTGTTTCACATTTATACTCTTCTGAGAAGGGTGCTTTGAAAATATTTGATTTTTATCATACAGGAAATGAACAAATTGCGATGGGAGTTGCAATTTTCATTACAACAGGCCTTTTGATGATTGATATTCCTTTGAAGCTTCGAGCTCTATATGTTTACTTCGCAACGAAAGAGTCAAGGGTTTCTCACCATGAGATTGGACGTACATGGACATATATACATAAGGCTTTGGGGTGCGGTGGTTATATGGGTGTGACTTTTGCTGTCCATTATAGACCAGCATTAGACCTTGCTGAAAAAGTGGGTTTTCCAAAAGGTCATTTAAGCAATGTTCTTCCTGCTTTGTTATTAGCAGGAATTAATACCTTGATTGTTAAGGAAGTTCAAGTGCGGCACATTGAAAACCATGTTCTACACCGTTATCAAAGATGGACAAGGTCATTCAATCAAAACGCTTATTCCCCCTAGTTGTTTGAGTGATGCAATAAAAGCATGAGTTGAGTAGAGCTGGTGGTTTAGATTTTACCCACTATCTTGGTGGTTATGTTTTTTTAGGGGAGCTGCTTTGAAAAGAGAAGTTAGTAGGGTGCTTGCTATGCCGCTGTTTTCATAGTGCTTAATATTTAATCTTTAGAGTTTCTTGAAAAAGCCGATGAAACTGTGTTGGTAAGAACGTCTAAAGGGCGCGTTTATGATGCGTTTAACAGTGAAGATCATTGTTTTTTTAATCCTGCAATCTTGTGGAGCGGGTGGTAATAAAACAGCGCCTGTAAATAAGAGAACCTCTGAGCCGCTAGGGGTGATTGATTCAGGTGTTGAGTCTGTGATCGCTGCGAAGCAAGGTGGAAAAGTCTCAAACGCGTGGGCAGATGTTGTTTTTCCCGCAGGTGTACTTAAAGAAGACATTCGAGTTGTTTTAGAGCGTAGAGAGAACTGGCTGCATGTTGAAGCCTATTCCATTACGAGTGGTTTGGAGCTAAATGCATCTGGGCTTCAAGGTGAGATTCAGTTTTGTATTATAGGGGGTCTTCCTTATACGGATGAAACTACAGCTGCTTTAAAGCCTGATGATGGTGACCTTGAGGTTAAGAAAAAAAATGATTTAACAAAGCTTTCAGATCGCCTGTGCTTTATGGCTAGTCATCCTAGTGCAAGCTTTAAAATTGGTGCGCCTGTACCAGATAATAAATTATCTGACCCTGAATGTTTTGACCCAGACTTATCCCGTTTAGCTCAAGGAGAATCTATGATGCTATGTGACGGAAGTGTGGGTGAGGGAGAGTTAGACCTCTCTCAGATAAAGCCAGAGAACTTACGTGAAGGTGTTGTTGTTGACGGTATTGAGGGGATTCTTGAGGTGGACCCTTGTGACGCGGGAGGTCAGGTTGATTGTGTGACGACTGGAGACTTCCGTTCAGTGAGTGTTGATGGACTGAGCTCTAAAGTGATTGCTGGTCAAACGGTTGGTGGTATTGAAGGAGCGGTTGTCTTACCGGAAGAAGGCCATGTCCTTGGTGGTGTGACATATGGGAACCCGGATGTTCAAAATTTAGGTTCTTTGGTATTGCCAGCCTCGTCTCGAGTTCTAGAAGGTTCTCCGGTATACGGGAATCCTACAGCTCCGGTGATAGGGACAGCAACACTGCCAGCTGCAAATTTTGTCTTGAGTGGGCAGCCGGATTATGGTGATAGTGCCGCTCCTATGGTGGCTTCTTTAACGCTTCCTGAATCTCGGTATGTTTTATCCGGAAGCCCTAATTATGGGGATTCTAGTGCCCTTTCCTCAGGAACTCTGAGTCTTCCGCTGTCGCAAGTTGTTTTAAGTGGAAGCGCTTCATATGGAGATCCTGATGATCTGACGTCAGGGACGTTAACTCTTCCTTTAGCGAGTGATGTGGTGCAAGGAACAAATAGTTTTGGTAATCCGGACGCTTTGCAGACACCTAGTTATGATCCTGGTGATTTGCCTGATGTTGGTAATGTGTTGACTTCGGATACAGTTCATGGGGCGAATGGGACATTAGAGCTTCCTTCAGCTGATCATGTTCTTGTAGGAAGTGGAACTTATGGAAATCCCTCTTTTGTGGTTACTCCTTTACTGACACTTCCCTCTGCCGCACATGTGCTTGCAGGGACTGCTTCTTTTGGAGACCCATCTTCTTTAATGACGCCAACGTTGACTTTACCCAGCGGGAGCCAGGTTTTAAACTCAGCTGGGAGTTTCGGTGCAGGTGGAACTGCAGTGACAGCTACCCTAACTCTTCCTGATGTGAAGCATGTTTATACTGGAACGACTTATGGAGAATCTAATTCTTTATTAACGGGAACATTGATTGTTCCATCAGCATCTCATGTTTTTACAGGTATTAACTATGGGATCAGTGATTCACTGTTGACAGGAAACTTGACTTTACCTTCTGCAGGATCTGTTTTAAATACTGTCTCACCCTATGGTGTGGCAGGTTCATTGATTACTCCGAGTTTGACTCTACCAGATGCAAATAATGTGCTTCAAGGTTCTGCCTCATACGGAGTGCCTTCTTCGCAATTAGTGCCAGCTCTCACTATCCCAAGCGAGATTCATGTTCTTGCTGGGAGTGGAACCTATGGAAATTCATCATCTTCACAGTCAGGAAGTCTCACCCTCCCTGAGGGCCGATATGTCTTGAACTCTTCATCATCATATGGAGTTGTTGGATCTTTGATCACTCCGTCACTGACTTTACCAGACGCGGGCCTTGTTTTGGCGGGAACTAGTTATGGGGACTCGGCTGCGATAACATCTGGGACTCTTACTTTGCCTTCGGCAGCAGACGTTCATAATGCAGCGAGTCATTTTGGAAACCCAAACTCCCTTATTGTGCCAACTCTCGTACTGCCTTCTGTGGGCAATGTTCTCTCAGGTAGTGGGGCTTATGGGGTTGGAGGGAGTTCTTCAACGCCATCCTATACTCCAGATTTCCCAGAGGTTGGACATGTCCTTTCAACAGATAGCGTTGACGGAAATTCTGGGACCTTAACATTGCCTAATGGTGGGGATGTGTTGTCAGGAAGTGGTGGGTATGGAGACCCTTCCTCCCCAACGGCACCTACTCTGACTTTGCCTGTCGCTTCTATGGTGAGAGTCGCAGCGGGTGATTATGGGAACCCATCTTCTGTGACGTCTCCTACGCTTGCAAATTGCTCTTCAGATGGTGAACAATCTTGTTATGCAACCGGTGTCTTTAAAGCTGCGAATATTTCAGGATTGAGCGCTTGGGATATTAGAAGTGGTGTCGGTCTTGCGGGTTTTACAGGAGCTATGGCGTATAACTGTAGAAATACTTCTGATGTCACTTATTTCAACTATGAAGGAAGCGTTTCGAGCCTTCCTACTTTTGGCGTGAATGATGCTTTAGGGAGTTATGAAAACTGGGATAGTATTGATCATGCTCAAGGTATAACCAGTCAGTCGGCTTTTGGAGCTGGTTTTATTTGTGATTCGACTCTATGGGTGGATAGAACTTCAGATGGTAGCTGTGATAGTGTTGGCGATGACTGTGTGTATGAGGATCAAATTTCTCAGCTAGAGTGGACAGAACTACAAGGCACAGGAAGTTGGCCTACGGCAATTGAAACGTGTGATTCCCTAACATTTGATAGTGAATCTGACTGGAGATTGCCAACTCAACTTGAAATGCTTACTGCAATCAGTCACGGTATAAAATCACTTCAAGGTAGCAATTTTGTGACCAATCTGAATTTAAATTTTTGGAGTGCGACATCATCATCGTCAAGTCCAGATGATGCTTGGTATATGGCACCTGGTACAGGGTTGAGCAACACGGTTGGTAAAGGTGCTTCAAGATCGATTCTATGTGTTCGAAGCACTCTGTAGGATTAGATCGACTTTAATTCTTAAAAACTGATAGAGTATAACCACTATTAAATTTAGGTGAAGAAGGTGGTTATGGCTGAGACTCCACGTATTGCTATCGTAGTTGATAATCCTCATCGTGATTTAGAAGGAATGACCCTTTTGGCGACTCACTTAGTGAGTAAAGGAGCGATAGCTTACTTAGTTCCTATGTATCATCAAGGTTTTGAAGTTCCGTCTATTGCTCCTCATGTTGTGTTGGTTAACTTTATTCGAGACGCAAATATCCCATTGATTCGCTCTTATCATGAGGCCGGTATTAGGGTCGGAGTTCTTGATACGGAAGGTGGTACTTGGGAAAGTCCAAAGCAATTTGCACAAGCAGTCGCATACCAAGATGCAAAAAAATGGATTGATTTTTATTACTTTTGGGGTGAGGCTCAATGTCAAGCTTTAAGAGAGTATAATAAAGAAGAAAATTTAGGAGTCGTTACAGGTTGTCCAAGGCATGATTTTTATGTCAAACACTATCGTAAAGCTTTAGAAAACCCATTTAAAGAACAAGAAAAAGAACCTATTCTTTTCGTTTCTAATCTAGTAGGAAGTTTTCCAAGGTTTGTCACAGCTGAGCAAGAAATGCAGAATCAGATTGCTTGTGGTTATGATAAAAAATACCTTGAAGAAGTTCAGAGAGACGAACGTCAAGCGCGTAAAAATGTTATGAAAATGGTTAGAGAACTTTCTCTAGATTTTCCAGAAAGAAATGTTATTGTTCGTCCTCACCCGTTTGAACAATATATGGATTATGTTGAAGAGTTTAAGTCTTTAAAGAATGTTTTTGTTGAAGGAGCAGGAAGTATCTCACATGCAATTTCTCATTCTTTAGTGATCTTACAAATGAATAGTTCTGCTGCTGTAGATTCATATCTTATGGATAAACCTGTGATTAATTTAGATTGGTGTCTTAGTGATCTAATGCAAGATAAATGTAAGCTCCCGTCACAAGTCAGTGCTCGACCTAAGAGTTATATGGAAGCGAAAATGATGATAAAGAATGTTATTCAAGGGAAGAAAATACACGAAGTAAATGTTGACGTTGAGCAAGAAATTAAAAATTGGTTTGGATCTCCAGGAAATTCAGCTGATACTATTGCAAATCTCCTGATTGAAGAAAGTTCTAAGTGTTCCAATATTAATAATAACTATTGCCGAGAGATAGCAGCTAAGGGTAGTCGTGAGCCAAATTTGAGAACATCAATTGACAAAATTGGGCGCAAAATTTTCTCGCCCAGAAATTATATTTTTCTTCGCAACCGAATTTTAACTAAAAAGATATTTAGTCAAGATAAAGCAGCAAAAGTTTTTACTCCTAAAACTGTCAGTAATATAGTGAAACGAATATCAAATGTCGATAAAATAGAAGATTTCCATATTTCTTATATTGAATCTAAAGATGTTGTGACTCGCAATTTAGCTGGTTCAACTGTAAAATTAAGTCGATGAAATAATTTCTTAAGTGAAAGGATCTGAATATTGTTTAATCCAACAGAGAGTGACTTTGAAGAAATAAAAAGTTGGGGTCTTGACCAAGATCCTTTTAAGGCAATCAAGGATTTTTCTCCAGAGAAAATAGAAAACCGCTGGGAGAACTCTTATCATAAAGAAGCTCATCAATCTTATTATGACAGAAGAGCTCAGTGGATTGAAAAGAAAAATTTTGATCATTACTATAAAAAGGCAGAGAAACCAATTGGTTATAATGCTTGGAATTATTTAAAAGAAAGAAAAGCTTGGTATATTATGCCATTGGGTTGGGATTTATATGCAGAACCTGGTGTGACAAAGGTTCTTGATTTAGGTTGTGGTGATGGTGATGTCACTCAAAGAGTTGCAGATTATATTGTCAAAAAATGGGAAGAAAAAGGATATGAAGGTCATGACTTGACAATTGTTGGTCTTGACCTTAACGCTTCTCGTATTGAGAATGCAAAACTTCACTGTCGTTCATCTCATGAAAAAATTAAATTTGAGTTTGCAGCATGTGATGTCGTTGGCGATGGTATACCATACGCAGACCAAGCGTTTGATCATACGACTTGTACAGGTGTTTTAGAAATTCTTGAAGATAAGCCAGCTAAAGCTTTTGTGAAAGAGTTATGTAGAGTTACGAGAGATTCAGTGCATATTGAAGATCTAGCGGATGAATATCCAGGAGGGTATCCTCGTGAAAACTTTGACATGATGTTTGAACCTTGTGGTTTTAAAATTGAGCAAAATTTTACTGTACTTACAGAGCCTTTTTGCGAAAAAGGAACGAAGGATCCTATGAAACTTTGGCCAAATTTAAAAGATACAAATCTTTTAGCTCGTCGTATAAATAAATAGTTTTTAATTTAAGAAAAGACCAGAAATCATTATGATTTCTGGTCTTTTCTTTTATGCGAACTGTCTTTGGAGGGGGCGCTTTATGTGTTGCTCAGATGAGTTGCTGAAGAAATTTGTTAAAATAAAATCTGGATCTTTCATTATGGGGCGCTGTTCTCAATATGAAGGGCATGAAAATTCAAGGCCAACACAAAAAATCTTTGTGGATGAATTTTATATGTCTCAACATGCAGTAACTGCATCTGAATATAAGCAATGTGTTGATGCTAAAGGCTGTGAATATTTAGGGCCTGAAATGCCAGGATTTATTTATTGGTTAAGATCTTTAATTAAGCCTGATTATGAAACTTATAATAAAAAAGGAAAAGAAAATTTTCCTATCAACTATGTAACTTGGAGTCAAGCAAAGCAATATGTGGCATGGCGATCAGAAAAAGAGCAACGTGCATATCGCTTATGCTATGAAAAAGAATGGGAATATGTTGCTAGGTCTGGTTTTGAAACTCGGTGGCCATTTGGTGACGATATTTCTTATTTGAAAGACTATGCTTGGTATGCTGCTAATAATCAAGATGCTCCAGGGCCTAAAGAGGTTATGACGAAAAAACCAAACCCATGGGGAATTTATGATCTAAATGGTAATATCGTTGAAATGCTTGCGGATCCATATAAACTTTATTCTGAGTGTGCAGAAGGTGATGAAAAAACTCCTACAACCCGTGGTGGTGGATATGGAAGCCACTGGACAGGGACAACAGCTTTTGCTAGAGGGACAGTTGGCGCAGAAAGACGCATTGCTGATGTCGGTTTTCGCTTATGTGCTAATAAAGATTCTTTTCTTTAAGTTCTGTTTTTAGCTTTTGAATTGTCTTTTTAAGAGAGACGATTTCATCTATGATATTGAGTCCGAAGCGGCTTCCTATACGATGGCGAGGTGTGCGAATATTTTCAATCTGACCTGATGGTGAAATATTTGCTACTTTTGAAATAAGAAGTGCGGAGTCACCAGTTTTTACAAGAACACCTCTATCATGACGACCAGTGACTTCACCTGGTGTGCCTGGATGATGAGGAATTTGGGAGTTATAAGAACTTTCTAGTATAACGATGTTTTCATCGTTATAGATTGTTTGAGCTCCAGGTCCAGGAGGGTGAATAGATCGAATGAAATTGTGAATGTCTTTGCTTTTATGATTCCAATCAATCCATTCGTCACCTTTACGTCGTCTTCCACAATAAAAGCCTTCTGTATGGATGTTTTTTTGAGGAATTCTTTGTTGTGTACCATTTTTAAAATCTAGAATAGCCGAATATAAAGTTTTAGAACACTGTGCTGTAACCTTTTCTAATAGAGTTCCGTAGTGATCATCTTGAAAAATAGAAACTTGATCTTGACGGACAATATCACCAGTATCGATACCATTATCAATATGATGAACAGTGACTCCGACGTGTGACTCTTCAAATGCAAGAGCCCAGTTTAAGATGTTTCTCCCTCTGTAAAAAGGAAGCATCCCAGCGTGGCAATTAATAAAACCAAGTTTAGTCATATGAAGAAGATCATTTTTGATAATTTGATCAAATGACATAGAAACATGAAGATCGGCTTTCTGTTTTTGAATCCAATTACGAGCATCTTCTGAGTTTACATTTTCAATGATTTTGGTAGGAATGTCATTTCTTTGAGCAAGTTCTATTAATTTTTTATCAGGATTGCTGTATCTAGGAATGACAAAACACGTGTGAATACTCTTGTTCGCGAGGATTTTTTCTAATGTTTGAATACCCCAAGGCCCATCTGCAAAATATCCGATACGTATCATATGCTTCCTAACTGTAAATGATTTAAGCGACTAAAATAAAAATATCCTGACATATTTCATGCTTTATAGACAGATGATTTTAACATTCAGGTTCTTCTATTTTTGCAATGAGAATTCTGGGATCTTGAGCACCATAATCTTGAGGTTTATAATGATATGTTGATTTGATAGAAAAAAGGAAGTTGTTTTTTTGGGGGTTTTCAAAAATAAGATCCCATGAAGATTTATTTCCAGAAGATATATGTCTTTGATATTGCTCGAATTTTTTCACCCATGGTTTTGTGTGAGTATTCACTGAAAAAGTTTCGATCTCGATTTGAGTTGTTTTAGGAGCTTGTGGAGGGAGGATAAGTGTGAATTGAACTTGATCTTTTTTCCCACAACTTTTAGCGATGAAAGAGCAGTTGTTTTCACACCATCTCCATAAGCGCTGATTGGTATGGTTCTTTTCCCAGGACCCTAATTTTTCATTTGAAAAAACTGCTAAATTTGTTGCTTCTCCAGTATAAGTTAACCAACTGGAAAGTCGTCGAGTGTTTTCTTGTATGTATTTTGTGAAAAATATTTTTTGCGGTTGAGAAATGAAATTTTGATGAAGGTCGAAAGGAAAAATTATTTTTTGGTCTGATAAAGGTAAAAAACCATGAAAACTTGATGTTTTTATTTCAGCAGTATCTTTCATAATTGGTGTGATCGTATATTCTTGATACATTTTTGTTGTTTGATGATTTGATATTTTCAAGGTGCTTGTTGGGCTTAGCCATCTTCTTAAGTTTTGATATTCGTCTTTTTCAAAGGCATAAATACCTAAACTTATTGTTTGAGAGAACCATAAACCAAAAGAAAGAAATAAAACACTCAGAGCTTTGATCGTTAATTTATTGATGTGTATGTCTGTTTTTTTCGGTTTTTCTGAACTAAGACCTAAAAGAAAACCAATGGCAATGGCGTAGTTAAACATAATAGGTCGAATATATGTCATGTTTTGGAAAATATTAGCTGTAATTATTGTCGCTAATAAAAGTAGTGCTAGGTTCTTGATCTTAGCGGGATTTTTTTTATTGAAGACCTGATGCTTAAATATTAAATAAATATAGGCGTAGATGATTAAAAATTGAAAAAGACCTAGTTCAACTAAATTTTGTACGAAAAGATTATGCGCTGTAGGTTTAGCGAGTGCTGAAAAAGATAAATCAGGATGTGTATGCAAATAGTCTTGAATGGAATTAAACCAATTTGCATAACCAATCCCTTGGAATGGGTATTCAAATAACATTTGAAAAGCAGATAACCATAATGTAAACCGTGCTTCACCTTGAACCTGAAGTATGATGTTTTGGTAGAAAAAGTAGAAACAAAAGGTGAGAAGTATAAATATGATTCCAATAGCATATCTGGTTGTTTTTTGAGAATATAGCTTGTATTTTTGGAGGTATATATGTATAAAAACAAAAAATTGAAGAATATAAAACAGAGCGACGGATCTTTGTAGAGAAAGAAGAATAAGAAAATGAAAAGAAATAAGAGATAGTAGAGCGATAGTGTAATCCAAAAAGTTTTTTTTCTTATGATAAATGATCTTCCATGTGAGTAGAGTGGCTATAAGGCTCAGGTATGGCCATCCCCACCCTGGGTTACCAAACCATGCCGTTGCTTGGTGGTTCCATTTTTCTAAATCGTAGCGCAAGAATTCTGGCAATAAAGATTTTATACCATAGAAATGTGCAAAAATTTCGCATGTCGTAATGATAAGAGCGCCGCATATAAGTGCGTTTATAAGGTGGTTAGACTTTTTATGATTCCGTGTGTAGAGAAAACTACAAAGAGCAATCATGATAGACGTGAATAAATAGTAAAATTGACGTGGCGCTGTTGAGATAAGGTCGCTAGACATGCCTAAGCATTCTAAGTATAGAGGGAAAGAAAGAGACGAGCAGTATTGAGGGCTTGAATGATAGTCGCTCCAGGCGCTTAAACCCATCATTGTGAGAATGAGAAAGACGCCGCTTACTAAAAAAGCTTCAACTCGAGTGAGTGTGATTATGGGTTGAAGCGCAAGGACTATGAGAAAAAGACTAATAGAGATAGCTTCGGGAAAAAAAGGAAGAGCAGAGTCTGGGTTGTTGAAGATAAAATTTGGTAGAAAAACTGAAAGAAGAATTAGTAAAAAACAAATCTTTGTTTTCATGACCAAGTTCCCTAGATAGTGCGTCGTATGCTCAGGGTTTTAATGATGAGGGGTGGCGGTTCCTCTAAGTCGTGTCCGGTCTGTGGGTAAAGCTGGTTGTGTTGGTTGATTGCATTGTTGCCCATCCCATTCCCATTGGTATTCTTTACACAGTAGCCATTTTTTTATCCAAAGTGGAGAACGTCCCTTTGTCTGTGTTCCTCCCTTTGTTGCAACCGTGATGAGTAAGTTTCCTTTTATGTCGTGGACATAAAGAGCGTCAGCCCCGTGCTGACAAGCTAGATGCTTTGTGATTGTCATGGCTTCTGATAATGTTGTGTTATTCCAGGGGTATAGTGGGACTTTGACTTGGATTTTACAGAGTTGCTGGGCGTCTTTTGGCCATTGTTCTTTGCTGTCATAAATGTGAAGTTCACAACTAGGTGAGTAATGATCTTCTAAGTTTTGAATAAGGGGTGTGATATCAGAAGTGGTGCAGTGTGCTATGAAGAAAGTAGAGCACATGATATACAGTTTTTTCATAATATCGCCTTCGAGCAGGGTGTCATGCATGGGTATCTTATCATGTATTGATTTGATCATGCATGGCTTAAGAAAACAATGCTGTTTGTTTTTTATGATGGTTTGAAAGATTTTAGAAAAAAGGCGTTGATGATGTGTGTTCGCTGTTTTCTCATTATGATTTGGATGTTGTAGAGTGTGTTTATCTCCAGTGACTCGGTAGTTGAACCGCTGTTGTGAATTTACTTAAATCTACTTACGCAGATTTAAAATCAAATTTTTGCTTCAACGAAGATAGTTTTATTTTTCTCATATGAGAAAAGCCAGAGTTTTATTTTCCACAAGCTGATGCCGCGCAGCTCGCAGCCATCTTTAAATTTAAAGCAGCGTTGATATCTCTATCATACTGCGAAGAACAGTTCGTACATGTTCAAAATCTTTGAGACAGTTGAATGCCATGTCGAGTCAAACACTCCGAGCACAGCTTTGTTGGAGGAAAGAAACGGTCTATAGTCACAACCTGAGACCCTTTCATCTTCGCTTTGTATTCGAGTTGTCTTCTGAACTTATAAAAACCCATATCTGCTATAGACCTTGCCAATCTTGATTTCTTCAGCATTCCTTTAACGTGATGATCATCAATAGCAATACAACCATAAACCTCAGTAAGGTGAAACGTGAGTTTATGGAGGGTGTCTTGGCGTATGCGATCGATACGAGCATGGCACCTTTGCAGATTATCTTTGACCTTTTGTCTGTTGCGGGAGCTTTTTTTGCAGCGACTGCAGATACGCTGAAATCTTTGCAGTTTTTTTATAGCATTGAGCTCTTTGTGTAAATCCATCTCATTTGGTTTTGCACCAAGTTCATAGAGTTCCTTCCAACGGCTTAAGCTTCAATAATAAGAAAAATGAACTATCCATGCAGATTTTGCAAAGAAAGTTCTTTGTTTATTATTGGGATTTAAAGCAATTTTATGAACTCGAATTATGAGGTCGCTTTTTTCTTAAGGTAGCAGCATCATTCCATAATGACGAGCAGAGAATACATTCATCAAAGTGATGACGTCCTGAGTAAGCTCTTGTTTCGGTGATATTTCCATAGGATCGTCTAACAGAATGACCTCTGTTCCAAAAGACTCACATATCTTAAAAATAAGCTTACTTCCAAAGCGCAGAAGACAGTCTTTATGTGTCAAAGTTAAAGACTCAACCTGTCCACTTAAAACCATTCCAATCAATTTTTGAAGGCCTTTTTTCTTATAATTAAGGCCGATCACTAGGTTAGATACAACTTTATAAGGTGGTGATTCGTCTGTGCTGAAGTGTGTTTCTAGTCGATTCGCTTGCCTAACAATGTCGGAAGCGATTGGAGAGCATCGCGTTTGCGAAGAAGTTTCTCAACTCGAGAAAACCGGAAGTCTCGTATTACTGGTTTGATGAAGGCTTAAACCTTGAGCTCAAGTGTCGCCCAGATTTCAGAATAGATGATTATGAGACTGTGATCGATATTAAGACATCAAGAGATGTGAGCCATGATAAGTTTCGAAGATCAGCTTTTGATCTGGATTATGACTTATCAGCGGCCTTAACTCTAAGAGGCATTGAAGCTGTCACAGGTGTGAGGCCTGAAAAATACGTGTTCTTAGCGGTTGAGTCAGGTTCTTTTCCTGATGTAGCACTCTATGAAGCATCAAGTGAAATGATTGAAATCGGTGAAGATAAGCTTCAAAAGGCTGTGCGTATGTTGAAAGACTGTGAGTCTCGTGCTCATTGGCCTGTGAACTATGGTGGCGATGTATTGGAGTTGAGCCTTCCGCCTTGGCTTAAGAGGTCAGCATGAATACTTCTAGTGCAAAGGCCAAAGGAAGGCGAGCGGCTCAGGCTCTAAAGGATGGAGCTTGAGCCAGATGATATTCGGGTGACCCCTTCAGGTGTCACAGGTCCTGATCTTCAATTGTCGCCGAAAGCTCAAAAGCAGATTCCTTTTACTATCGAGGTTAAAAATCAAGAAAGACTCAACATCTGGGCTTCTTTAAAACAGGCTCAAAACCATAAAAAGGACTCCGATAATCCTCTTTTAGTCTTCACCAGAAATCGAGAAAACCTATACGCCTGCCTTCTTCTCGATGATTTCCTGTCTCTTATTTCATGATCATTTTAAAGGTTTTTCATGACAAACCCCGCGCAAGCTATGCCTGAATTCAACTATTGTGTCTCAAGAAAGTCTCGTTATGAACACTCAAAAAGCCTTGGTTTTTCTCCTTGGGACCTTATCAAACATTCTAGGAGTGGGGTTGAACCTCAGAAAATTTGGAGTCCTATCCAAATCACTCCTAGAACCAAGGTTCGAGAGGAGTGGTTAGATCGGTACTTGATTTTAAGTGCTATAGATCCAGATCTTGCTCAAATCATGTTAAAAGATCTGTGTCCTTTGGTTAGTGATGATCTTGCGGATTTAGAGCCGCAGGTTCTGGATCGCTATATGAAGATGGGCTCAATCCTATCAGGAAATCATTTTTTCAAAGATTGCAACATCTATCATGGTTCTATACAGCAGTCTCAGAGCTACTATGACAGATCTCGTGGTCATTTTGTCAAGTTGTACTCAGACTATCTTAGTCATGATGGTTCAAAGAGTTTTCAGATTCATGTGGTTTCTGAGTCTCAGTTGCGTCGCGCTAAGCGTGGTCTCATGCCTTTTAAACATAGGATCCACCAAGACTTAATTTCGTCTTTATCACGAATACTCTATGGGAAAGATCACGAGGCTTCTTTTATCTTTGTGTCAGAAAATTCTTGCTACATTTTTAACCAATCCAAATTATCTAAGGACAGAAAAAGATGAGGTTTTTTTGAGAAAAAAGCAGTGAAAACAACTCTTGATACTCTTTTATTTAAGGTAATAAAAGACATCACCTCTTCTTCTTAGAGATGAATTTTTGAAAGGAAAAAATAGTGAAAAAAATCATTTTAGGACTTTGTCTACTAGCTTCTCATTCTTTCGGATCCTCTGTGGATGACTTCTTACACAAGACCCGAATTTCCGATGAAAATTATTACGATTTTGAAAAACTTAGTCACTCTGAATCCCCTTGTAAAGCTTTGTTTAAAAGCCTCGGTCGTGAACACAAATTGGATTAATATATTGAAAATGTTCAAGCCTTGAGCTCTAATCTTTTTGGTGACTTAGAATCAGCTTTTTCTGAAGAAGAGATGGACGAACTGGTACAGTGGCCATCCGATTTTGAAAATATTTTCGACAAGGTTTTCTCTTTCTATAAGACCGCTACAGCTCAGGCTTCGGCCGCGACAGAAGAGCGCAAGGATTTGATCAAAAAGCTAAATGGATTGACTCGAGAGTTTGAGATGATTTCCACAGATGAGTCTTTGCTTCTTCCTTTGAGAGTTCATCGGTATAGCTGTCTTGATGATGGTGAAGTTGAGGACTTGATTCGCTATTATGAGCACCCACTCGTTCAGAGAGAGCGAATGATCTATGCGGATTTTTGTAGTAAGGTCATGCAAGTAGCTCGAGAGATGGCTATGTAGTTTTAAAAACCGGGACTTCCAATTTGAAAATCCCGGTTTTTGGTTTGAGATATGCCTGAAAGTTGTGGATTGGGATCATGCCAACCTTCCTCACACTTGCTCTATATCTAACAACTCACCATCTTTGTAAAGATCTCCGTTCAAGAGGCCTGGAATTTGTTTGTATCCCTGTAACTTTCTCCATCTTTTTTCTGCCTCCAGCATCAGTTTAAAAGCCATGGTTTCTGCTACGTC
>JBGCEP010000086.1:0-21621 GCA_045106415.1 Oligoflexales bacterium
GATTCTGTCGCATCAATCACTTTATTCTTCAGGTCTAATGAGTATAACTTAGACATGTCAATTCCAAATATTTGATAAAACTAGGAACAACATACTAAATTTATAAGATAAAATCACATCTCTCGAATTCAAGTTTATAAGGGGAATAGACCCAGTCTGGGTGAGTAAATAAAACCAGCCAATGCTATGTCAAAAGTTCATTTAAAGCCTTCTGAGAATCTTTCTTGCATCAATTTCATTCGCTAGGACTTTGCCGTTAAGATGACTAGACAAATAAAGCACTTTTTCCAGTAGTTTATTTTGTTCTTTTAAATTCAGAGAAAATGAATTTGCGAGTCGATCATCAATCGTCAAATCTTCACTTAATTGTCTTAATTGCAGATGAAGGTTCATTGTTTTTTGTTTTTCCTGATAATTATCCGACCTCTCAAAGACTTCATCATAAAGCCACAAATTTTTGTGTGAACAGTTTAAAAGAGATTCAAAAATTTTTTCGACTCTCAATAGGCCTTTCATCTGTCGATGAAGCTCATATGAAGTTGCAGAACCCGCATGGCGGCAATGAGGATTCGGTGCAAACTCTTCTTCAAAGCATTGATCATTGAGTATATGGCAAGCAGCGGAACCCATCACAATAAGCTCTGATGTCTTAGTCTCGCTCAGAGTCCGACAATAAGAGTTATATCCAACATCCAGACCTCCAAGAAAAATACCCGCGGAGCCTATAATAACAGCTGGGATCAAGATTCCTGAGGCTCCTAAGACAATGGATGCCACACCACTTAGCATCCAAGTTGAGTATCCTGCCCAGGGTTGGGTCATGGTAGCTCTTCGTGCAGATTCCACACGAATCATTGAGCTTATCAGGGTTTCAAAAGTGGATTTGCTACATTCAAACACCAGCCGAATCATTTCCCCCTGGGAGTCCACACAAACTGCGAAATCGTTAAAAATATCCATAAGTAAAAGATATTCTTGCTGCAAGCGCTTAACATTTTCCGAAAAGTTTTCTTGCTCTAAACACTCCTCGTAAGCGGCCCATTGTTTTATGTCAGCAGACCTCTGCTCTTCCTGTGTATAGGAAACTTCCTTGTCGTTTTCAGGTAGTGACAAATCAAAATCATCAGACATGAGATTATCAACATCACTTAAAATAGAGCTGGTTCCATAAGAATTATCATCCCCATAGTTGGAAAGACCTTCGTAAGAATCTTTATCACTCCATTTAAATGAAGACGCAAAACAAAAATTCGCAGTCAATCCAAAAATCAGCAATAAGAATTTAACAGTATGCCTGATATAACCCATAAAAAACCTCTTATTATTAAGCGAGGGTTACTCTACCAATATTGAAATCATGCCTCAACTTAAAATATTTTCTAGAAATTAACTAACGTGAGGAGCTAGAGGAGACCAACCGTAGGTTTATCTCCTGAGTTTTGTCCTATTGAGCAAGTCGTCCAGCTTCCATATCAACAAACGCATAGGATTTAATTGGATCCACATGAGTTGCTAGTGGCGGTTTACCGTGTGGAGTTGTCGCTTCTCTATATTCTGACACTTGAATCGGTTCAGCAATATCTAGTGTGGCTTGTTTTTTCTTACCAAAAAACTTCCACAGCAAACATCCAACAACAGTGGCACCAACAGCAGTTCCTGTAACAATACCAGCTATTTCTCCACCACTAAGACCACTCGTTGCCACAGCAGCTGGTGGCGCCTCCGTTGGAGCTACTGTCCCGGTGCTTGTACAACTAAAAGCTTGATTTTCTTTCCAACCAATCGCATATGCAATTGAAGTTGGGTTAAAACCTTGAGGGTTTTCCACTTCCCAATTTGAAAAACAGGTGTCACCTTCTTTTTCAAAGCTTCTTTTCGCTGAAACTATGATTTTATTGGAGGGGTCTTTTAGTTTAAATGTATTGCTATCATGTCCATCTACAGCAACATAACCAGTCAAAGTTTGATTCGCATTATCTGCTCTAAACTGAAAGCATGTTGAAATAGTATTGGTTGTGGAAAGTGTAAGATCTTGAATCTTATTATCAATAATTCCTAATGATTCCCCATCACAAGTTTTTAGCACTTTAAAAAGTGAGCTATCGTCTGGAATAATATTATCACTCCAATGCAGAACGCGATCATATTCCACACCATTAAATATCACTTTCCCACGATAAAGCTGAAGAACTTTTGCCTCTCCAAAACAAGTGGGGCCCATATATGCAACTTCGTTGGTAATCTCTTGGAAGCCTTCTGCTCCTAGAATTGCAATCCGCTCAGGAGTCGATTCTTCTCCACAGGTGAGTTTAGATTGCAAATAAAACTTTGTTGTTTTGTCTGCGAAAGGTTCATAGCAATTATCTTCCATAGAAAAGCCATTAAATGAAACAAAAAAAACACTGAGAGTTGTTAGAATTTTTCGGTACAAGAAGATCTCCATCAAAACATAAAAATATGTCTTTTACACTCCGACAACAAGGAGATCAACTGGAAGGTTTCAATAACGCAAAGATAATTGAAATTTTCCGGTATAAAATCCTTGGAATTTAATTTGTATTTTCGTAATAAGAACTAGGGTGTCTAGGCCAAATGGGGGTTCGCGCTCAGGACTGAAAAAGGTAAGTGATGTTTTTGGAAAGCTTAATGAACTTCTTCAGCTAGAATTCTTGGTTTGGATATAGGATTCCCACTGTCTAAATCAAAAAATGTATTTGGTTTATAAGTTTTCTTGAAAAATCCCCACAAGATCGTTTTTGCTATGTTTAAAGTTAGGCTTAATGGAAAACCTGCAGAAGTATTCACTGGAAATGGACCTTTTCCAAATTTTCCCATGCAGTGATTTTTGAATGACTGAAATTCTTTAACATGTTGAGGGTCCATAGATTGAAAGTCGATAAATTGATGGAAAATTCCATTGAATGCGATTTTTGAGCTAATCGTATTGGCAACCGGTGTTTTGCAACAATTTGTATACCATCTTTTAAGTCCTTTGGATTTTAACTGCAGACAAGCGAGGTTATTTTTGCCCTTGTGTATGCTGATCTTGTTTGGGGTGATTTGAAAAATAGGAGTACCTTTGTTTTCATTAAGGATATCGTGTTCTCGGTGAAGGTAGTACGCAAAACTTTGACAGTCATCACACATACAAGTGATGTTGTTTCCTTCTAGAGTAGAAGATATCAAGATTTTTCCTTCAACTTCACCACAAGAGCACTTGAGTGGGATTGGGTGCTGTGTCATAAAAGAGCCTTTGTTGGTTATGTGATCAATTATTTTTCTTTAGAGAAGAATGACCTCTTTATTATAAAGTTACCACAATGTTTTTATGTGTATTCTAAAATTTATTATTGGGTAGTCAATAAATGAAATTTTAAAGTGAGATCAAGTGTGAGCTCTGTAAATCTTCTGCGAGAGAGGAGTGTCTTTATAGCGCTGAATTCAATGGTTTTTTTTTGATTTGTTATGAGGGAATTATTTCAGATATTTTTTTTTAAGAGTATAATTTATTCGGAGTTTCTTTTAACAAAGAAAGGTTACTTAAAATGATTGATTATATAGAAGATGTAGAGAATAAATTTATTGAAGTTCATGTTAAGGGTAAAATTTCTGTACAAGATATTGAAGAATCATGGCAAAAAATTGATGCTCGACTTGAGCAGTGGGATAAGATTAAAGTTTTGAAAAGAATTGATAGTTTACCAAATATAGAGATTCCAGCTTTATGGCAGGGCCTTCTTCAGGGCGGAAAACATATGGGAAGAGTGGGAAGTACAGCTATTGTGACAGATAAACAGTGGTTGAATAAAATAAGCCAATTTTTAGGGCTTTTAGCCGGGATGAATATAAAGTGTTTTTCTTTAGAGCAACTAGAAGAAGCAAGAGTATGGCTAGCAGAACAATCTGATTCATAAAAAAATTTTAACCATAGTGTTTCATTTACCTTGTTTATTTAGATAACAGACAGAGAAATTTTATTTGTTGGAAATAGTTAAAATGGATAATGATTCTTAAGGTATTACATTAAAAAGAAATATAAAAATGTAAACTGGAAACAATTTTTTTGATGAAGTCTTTGGCATAGAAATTCAAATAAGGAGGCTCGTTATAGTGAACTTAGCAATGCTTAATCTTGATCTGGCCTTGGTCATTGGATTAAAGATTTTGATCAACTTTTTGGTGAGATAGGCGGGATGCTTATTCCGTTTAGAATTGCAGAAGAAGGTTTAATCTGTTTTGCTCATGAAACGGAATCAAGTTATTTATTGAACCTTGATATTCCTAGAGTTTCAAAAGATGATATTCAGGTTGAATTTTCAGGTAATCATGTCACGGTTTCAGCAGAACGAAAACATGAAACCACCATAAAAGAAGCGATACCTCATCGTACAGAAAATTATTTGAGGTGATACAGCGTATGTTCTCTCTTCCTGAAGAAGTTGATCAAGGGGGAATTTAGGCGAACTTTGAAGATGGTTTATTGTGGTTTTCAATATCTAAAGAAGAAGATTTAAAATCTAAAATATTGAATGAGTTCTGGGAAATTTACTTTCTTCAGAGAGTGAAAAATAAAAGATATTCAACTATCATTCTGAAACATCTTTTATTTTCTTTAAAAATTTTGGAAGTGTGAAAAATTCTCTTAACAGTATAGTAGAAATTGTGAAAAATTCTCTTAACAGTATAGTAGAAATATTGAAATGACTTTAAATCAAACCATGCAGCATACTGCATGGTTTGATTTAAAGAGAAGACAATTTAGGCCTTTTTTATGTAAAAAATATCAATCTTCAACTTTGTTGAAGCAAAAGTTGAGTTTTTAAACCTATGCAGGCATGTTTAATTTGTTGTGCTGCGCCTATGCAATAGTCGAATTTTTTTTAGCATATTGTAAAATGTGAAGTTTTCGAAATAGTATTTAATGATTTATTTTTGTAGGAAGGTCTGAACTGGCAGTGATAGGTTAAATCTTGTTGGTGTCTAGAGGAAAGAGTTTTTTATGTTGGGTCATGATGTTTATGTTTCATAAGCTAAAGTCGTGATTTTTATTTTTTTACTTTATTCGAAATTTTTTTAATACGCAGCTTACATCAGGAGTGATTCTTTGTAACAGTTTGTTATTATTTTGTTATTAAGGTTTTTTTGTAAAAAAAACTTATGAAAAACTTTCGGTGAGCCGATATGCACACCTGTAAATGATGGAGGTGGTATGACTATGCGTTGGGATCGTTTTTACGATATGGCACAGGCTGATATACAAAGGGTATTTGATGCCGTTGATGATGCTGTTCGAGAAGACAGAAGGCCACGCATTGTTGGCAATGAACGTCAAAGACCTCTTCGCCAAAAACGTAAAAATCGCCTAGATCAAGTTCTAGTCAGGTGTTTAGTTGCCACTCACTTCCGAGTAGATCTTTTACAAAAAATGAGAATTAAAGATATGTGTTTTGATAGTCCTGAAGGGCCATATCTTATGCTTCGTTGGAAGAATGGTCAGACAGATGCTTTAAAAGTTGAGATTGACCATGAGTTAGCAAGATTGCTTATGGAGTGGGTGAGTGAATATCGCAGAACAGCACGTTTAAATGAATGTGTGTTTACCCCTGGTGCTAGGCGAGGTAGAAATCTCCCTGAGAATTATATTTCGACAGTTTTTCAACATTGGTGCCGTGAAGTTGGTATCAGCCTTCGAGAACTATCAGGGTGGTGATATGTGCCGCTTATTTGGGTGTTCTGTTACAGAAGAAGAAAAAAATGTGTTTTATTTGAAAGATATTTCTGATCGTTTACACATTTTGAGTGAAAAACATGCGGATGGTTGGGGAGTGGCTTATTACTATGACGGTATTCCTCATGTGATGCGTTCTGAGAGACGTGCTCGAGAATGTAAGATGTTTTCAAAAATGGCTCCGCAAATTCGCTCTCATATGATGCTTGTTCATCTACGAAAAGCAACAATTGGTAAAGTTGATGTTTTAAATACGCACCCTTTTCAACATGGTAAATGGGTTTTTGCGCATAATGGGCATATCGCATGCCCAAAAGGTGAGCATGTGTGTCTTGAAGATGAAATTCATCCAAGCTTAAAGCATCTGATTTTAGGGGAAACCGACAGTGAACAGCTTTTTTATATGTTTATGGGGTCGCTTAAAAAATATGAAAAAACATCAAATATTGTGACTAACGATATGCTTGTGCAAGCTTGTACAGATTTTGTGCGCCAGGTTCGCCATAGAGTTGGCCCATTTGAACCAAACCCAACTAAAATTGGTTCTACCTTTTTATCGTTTTTGATCAGTGATGGAAAAAGATTAATCGCCTTTCAAGGGGGGCAAGAACTTTTTTGGCAAGAAGGTGTTGGAGTGAGTGTGATGAGTGACCCTGTTCATGAGAAACAAGCCTGGCAAGCCATGCAGTTCGGAGAGTTGATGATTATTGAGCAAGGTGTTTTGTCTCATCTTGAAAAAATTTCAGTTGAACTTACTTAAAACTTAGTTCTTGGTAGAGAGAGTTGAACGCTTGGAATGTTCGTGTTGCTGTTGGGTCGTTACGATTCTTATCAGGGTGAAGACGGAGAGAGCCTCGTCTAAATGCCTGCTCTAATGAGTAAGAGTCAGGAACTTTCGCCATTTTATAGAATGTGTCCCATTTTGCTTTGTACTCAAAGCATGATGCTTTAAAAATCAGAGTGTGATGAACGAATGAAGGAATGAGAGCGGAGACTGCAAAGGTGAAAAGGCGGCCCCAACGTTGAAGGCGAAGAGCTCTTTTTTGGTGGCGATCGCGCTCTTTTTTATAGAAATATTCGAGTTTTTGAATCTTTATAGTTGGTATGAATTCTTCTGTGCTTTCTTGACAGAAAGGCTTGTGCTCATCTGGTTGGTATTTTGCGTGAAAAATCATCACGTCATGAGGAAGAATATTTTTTTTTATGCTTGGAAAAAACAAAGCTCCATAACCTATGGCGGAAAGAAATGTATGTGCAGCTAACAGAGGCCAGGATTGTTTTATAGAGTGAAATGAGTTGAGAAGAAATGTTGCTTCTGAAGAACATAAAGTCTGAAGAAAGGAGTTTTTGTAGAATTCTTTAATGGACTCTTGATCGCTTTTGGTGTCCTTGACTAAGAAGAAAAACTCTTTCTGAGGGTCTTGAGGTAGCTCCGATCGCGTTGTAACAATGGGAAGGTTTGTTGCCTTATGAAGCTGTTTTTTAACAATAAGAAGTTCATTTTCTACCTGAGAAGAGAGATGGGTAGCGACAGCTTTATTTGAGTGTAAGATCCAGGTTTTTTTTGAAAAAAGAGCAGATGCTTCAACGCCGGAAGATGCAATCCATAAAAATATAAATAAAAATTGAGTGTGATTCATAATCAACCTAATAGAAAATACTGCCACCTAAATACAGGTGCGAAAGCGCGCACGATACCATATTTGTGATAAAAAAACATGTGTGATTTTTTCAATCAAGTCATGTGCTATTGTGGTTGTTATTTATCTTTTTTTTGATCGAAATGTCTTGCTTTCAGTGGGAGTGAGTGCTACCTCTCCTCAAACTTTAAAGGCATACTTTGTTGTCTTTTTTCTATTCCCAGGAGTTTAAAATGGTCCAGATGCACGATGGAGTCACTTTTGATGATGTTTTGCTCATTCCGCAGTATTCAGAGGTTTTACCTGGTGAGGTTTGTTTAGAAACGTCACTGACGAGTTCTTTGAAGATGCGTATTCCTTTTTTATCTGCTGCAATGGATACCGTGACGGAGTCGCCAATGGCGGCGGCCATGATTCAAGCTGGTGGCAGTGGTGCAGTCCATAAAAACATGCCAGTAGAGAAACAAGCAAATGAAGTACGATCTCTTAAGGCGCAAGGATTTCAACCTGTTGTCGCAGCGATAGGTGCTGGCGAAGAAGGACTTGTGCGAGCTGAAAAATTAATTGAAGCTGGTGTTGATGCTTTAACTGTTGATACAGCGCATGGTCATAGCAAAGGTGTTTTGGATACGATTCGGGCACTACGGAAAATATATACAAAAAATGATGTGCAAATTATTGGTGGAAACATAGCAACAGGTGAGGCTGTTCAAGCCTTGGCGGAAGCTGGAGCTGACGCTGTGAAGGTTGGGATTGGCCCAGGAAGTATTTGCACAACGAGAATTGTTGCTGGTGTGGGTTTCCCACAGCTTTCGGCACTGTGGGAATGTGTCCCTGTTGCCAAAAAAATGGGAGTGTCGGTGATCGCTGATGGAGGGTTAAAATCTTCAGGAGACTGTGCGAAAGCTTTGGCTGCAGGTGCTGATGTTGTCATGATTGGAAGCTTGTTTGCAGGGACCGACGAAGCCCCCGGTGAAACCTTTGAAAAAGATGGTCGTATTTATAAGTCATACCGTGGCATGGGGAGTCTGGGGGCGATGGAAGCTGGAAGTCGAGATCGTTATTTTCAATCGAAGGTCGAATCTCAGAAATTGGTCCCAGAAGGTGTTGAGGCGTGTGTAGAAGCAAAAGGTTCTGTCCATGACGTTCTGCATCAGTTATGTGGTGGTGTGAAATCTTCTATGGGATATTTAGGGGCAACAAACCTTGAGAATTTTGTTGAACGAGCTCGATGGGTCAAAATGAGTTCTTCTGGACTTTCAGAAAGCCGAGTTCACGATGTCACGATTATGAAAAAGTCACCGAACTATCAGTAAAATTTAAAATATATATAAGGTAGAAGATTATGAAAGTACGACCACAAGGAATTCTTGTCCTTGACTATGGTTCCCAATACACTCTACTGATCGCGCGTCGGTTAAGAGAAGCAGGGTTTTATACAGAAATTCATCCATCTGACCATAAATGCCCAGAGCATTTTGATGTTCGGGGAATTATTCTTTCTGGTGGGCCTGATTCCATTCATAAGGGTGGGCGGATGCTTGCTCCATGGGTTCTCCAAAGCGCCTTACCTGTGCTTGGCATTTGTTACGGCATGCAGCTGTTAGTGAGTGAGCTGGGGGGGGAAGTGATTGAAGCTGACCACCGAGAGTTTGGTGGGGCAATGATGCGGTGGGAAGAAACAGCTGCACAAAGTTTTCATAAAGATCTTCCTGAAAAACATCAAGTTTGGATGAGTCACGGTGATGAAGTGCGTGTTGATGACCAAGTCTGGAGTGTTGCTGCACGGACTCTGGCGGGTATTGCAGCTGCTGTTGTCCATAAGAGTCTTCCTGTTTATGGTCTACAGTTTCATCCAGAGGTTGAACATACAGAATACGGTGTTGACTTGCTGATCAATTTTGCGCAAAACGTGTGTCTTTCAGCAAAAGACTGGAGTGCAACGAAGTGGCATGAAAGTATTTCAGAAGAGATTCGAGAACAAGTCGGCGATGGTCATGTTCTTGTTGCTGTGTCGGGTGGAGTTGATTCCTCTGTTATGGCATTGCTTCTTTTAAGAGCCCTCGGCACAGAACGTGTTCATGCTGTGCTTGTTGATCACGGTATGATGCGAGCCGGAGAAATAGAGCATGTAGGGGCCTTGTTGAAAGAGCAAGGGCTTCGTTTGACTATTATGGAAGAAAAAGACAGATTTTTCTCGCAACTGAAAGGTGTTGCTGACCCGGAGAAAAAAAGAAAAATTATAGGGCATGCTTTTATTGAGTGCTTTGAAGAATTCGCTAAAGATTTGCCTATTACTCATCTAGGGCAAGGGACCCTTTACCCTGATGTGATTGAATCCGCAGCTCATGGCTCAGGAGCTGGAGTGATTAAAAGTCATCACAATGTTGGAGGCCTTCCTGAAAACCTTCAGTTTGAATTAGTTGAACCGTTAAGGTTTTTATTTAAAGACGAAGTCAGGGTTGTTGGTCGTGAGCTAGGGCTCCCCGATCATATGGTGGATAGACACCCCTTTCCTGGACCTGGCCTAGGGATCCGAATTCCAGGGGAGGTTGACGAAGAAAAAGCGAATATTCTTCGAGCTGCTGACGCTATTTTTATTCAAGCATTACGAGATGAAGGCTATTATAATCAAGTTTGGCAAGCAGGTGTTGTTCTTCTACCTGTTAAATCTGTCGGAGTGATGGGTGACCAACGTACAAGGGAGTGGACAGCGGTTCTTCGAGCTGTAGACGCTGTAGATGCGATGACTGCGTATCCATCCCCTTTGAGTCTTGAGTTTTTGAATCAAGTTGCAGGTCAGATAGTTTCACGAGTCCGTGGCGTGAATCGTGTTCTGTATGATGTGACCAGTAAACCGCCAGCAACCATTGAATGGGAATGATGGAAGTGCTATTGATGTGGGTCTGAACTCGGAGTTGAGTTCAGACCTTTTTTTTTGGCGATTTTCCCAATACGATCATGAGGCCTTGATATGTCTGATTTTGTCCATTTGCATGTCCATAGTGAATATTCGCTGCAAGATGGTTGTATTCCGATTAAGGCATTGATTCAAAAAGCTAAAGATTTGGGGCATACACATGTTGCGTTGACAGATCATGGCCAAATGCATGGAGCTGTAGAGTTTTATCAAACAGCGAAAGCTCAAGGGCTTACACCTGTGATTGGGTGTGAGGTTTACACTAAGGGAACGGAAGAAACTGAGGAGTGCCAAAAAGAATGGGTGGCGCCCCTTGAAGGTTTTCACTTAGTGGTTCTTGCTAAGAATACTCAAGGGTACAAAAATTTAATGAAAATTTCCTCAGCAGGCTATATGTCTACTGAGGAAAGAAAAAATATCCCCGTGGTGCCAGAAGAAACCTTACAACAATATCGAGGTGATCTGGTTGTTTTAAGTTCATCTGTTATGGGTGAACTTGGGTGTCTATTACAGGCATTGCGTATGCGTTTAGGGGCGAGAGAGATTGACTTTTCAGGGGAAGAGCCAGAATCTTTTGCTCTGCGAGCTTATGCAAAAAAGATGAAAGATCGCTATGGTGATGACTTTTATGTTGAACTTGTTTGGAACAACCTTCCTGGTCAAGATGAACTTTTAAGAGATAGCTCGGCTTTTGCTGATTTTTTTGGTTTTTCATGCGTGGCTACTGGTGATGTTTACTATCTTGATGCAGATTTTGCCGAAACGCATACGCTTGCTGTGGCTATGAAAAATAGTCTGACTTTTAAACGTATTTCACATAGACAGCGTGATGCACGGTTCCATTTTTTAAATAAAGATGAGTTTTTTCAAACTTATGATAAGTGGCCGCAGGCGATTTCAAATACGATTGAAATTGCAGAAAAATGTTCTGATGTTGAAATCCAAATGGACACTTATCATTTCCCAAGACTTCCTCTTGGAGGTGAGAACCCATCTGATGCATTGGTGCGTTTATCGAAAGAAGGCTTAGAAGCACGTTTCACACAGCTCGCTCCACTTTATGGGGACACGTTAAATGATACGAAAAAACAAGAGTATTACAATCGCCTAGAGTATGAACTGCAAGTGATTATTCAGATGGGTTTTCCCGATTACTTTTTAATTGTCCAAGATTTTATCAACTGGGCAAAAGAACAAGGGATTCCAGTCGGGCCTGGGCGAGGCTCAGGCGCGGGTTCGTTAGTTGCTTATGCTTTGAAGATTACAGACTTAGATCCTTTGCCTTACACCCTTATTTTTGAGAGGTTTTTGAACCCAGAGCGTGTTTCCATGCCTGACTTTGACGTGGATTTTTGTCAATGGCGTCGTGAAGAAGTGATTCAATACTGCATTAAAAAGTACGGACGCGATAAAGTTGCACAGATTACGACTTTTGGTCGGATGAACGCAAAAGCCGTTGTGAAAAATGTGGGTCGAGCAATGAACCTGCGCTATTCAATGATGGATCGTTTTACAAAACTGTTTCCGAATGATTTAGGGCTGACTCTGGCAAAGGCTTTAGATCAAGAACCTAAAATTCTTGAGATGATGAATGAAGAGTCTGTGCTCAAAGACTGTATGGATTCTGCTAGAAAATTAGAAGGTCTTGCAAGTCACTCCTCGGTTCATGCTGCTGGTGTGATTATTTCAGATGGTCCTATGACAGATTATATTCCTGTTTATTCGACCGATGGTGAAGGAATGATTACTCAGTATGAGATGAAGCCAGCAGAAAAAGTAGGGCTTGTAAAATTTGACTTTTTGGGATTAAAAACCCTAACTGTGATTCAAAAAGCTATTGACATCATCCCGGAAGATTTGGATATCGCTGCTATTCCTTTAGATGACGATAAAGTCTTCAAAATGGTATCTACGGGCCATACAGTTGGTATTTTTCAGTTGGAAAGCCTTGGGATGATGCAGCTGATCCGAAAATTACAGCCAAGTAGCTTTGAAGATGTGATTGCTTTGGTGGCTTTATATCGGCCAGGCCCTTTGGGTTCAGGAATGGTCGATTCTTTTGTGGAGAGAAAACACGGTCGAGAAAAAATAGTGTGTTTGCATATTTCGATTGAACCGATTCTAAGAGAAACATATGGCTTGATCTTATACCAAGAGCAGGTCCAAAAAATTGCAGCAATTTTAGCGAACTACTCTTTGGGTGAAGCAGATATTTTACGTCGAGCGATGGGTAAGAAAATTCCAGAAGAAATGGCTAAGCAAAGAGATCGTTTCTTAGAAGGTGCTCGAGAGAATGAAATTGATGAGGATTTAGCCGCGCAGATTTTTGATCTTATGGCCGAGTTTGCGAAGTATGGTTTTAATAAAAGTCACTCAGCAGCATACGGGCTCGTAAGTTATCAAACAGCATGGCTGAAAACTCATTACCCTGAGCATTTTATGGCTGCGATTATGACGTGTGATATGGATAATACAGATAAATTGATTCGTTATATGCAAGATTGTAGGCGAATGAATTTTGAGGTCGTACAGCCATGTTTGAATCAAAGTGAGCTTGAATTTCATGTTGAAAAGAAAAAAACAATTCGTTTTGCTTTAGCTGCGATTAAAGGTATTGGCTCAGGAGTTCTGGAGCCTTTGATAGCAGAGAGAAATAAGGGTGGTGTGTTTCTGAGCGTTGCAGACTTGTGTCGTAGATGCCACCTGGGGCGTTTAGGGAAAAAGAACTTCCAGACTTTAATATTAGCGGGAGTTTTAGATGATTTTAAAGTGCCTCGCTATAAGTTGCTAGAGATTTCCAATGATATTGTAGCCTATAGTGCTCAGTGTCATGAGGATAAAACTCAAGGTCAAAAAAGTTTATTTGACGATAAAGTAGAGGAAGCGGTTGCTCCTTGGGGTATTGCTCTTGAAAACTGCAGTGAGCCGATTGTGCGCTATGAAGATCTTTTTGAAGAGAAAAGATTAATTGGAATGTTTTTAACAGGCCATCCGTATGAGTTTTATCAACCTTTGACACGTGCGTTTAGCAATGAAAAACTCAATAGTTTGCATAAACTGCAGAAAAGAACAGAGGTTTATTTTGTGGCTTTACTGGGGAGTGTGTCTCAGCGCCGGACAAAAAAAGGGCGTCTTATGAGTTATGTTCCTTTAGAGCAAGCAGATATGAGCTTAGAAGCTGTGATGTTTGAAAAAGATGAGGCTTTTGAGTTTCCTGCAGCGCAGACAATTGTTTGGGTGAAGGGTCAAGCAGAGGTGACTGAAGATGGTGATGTACGCCTTGTTTTAAAACATATAGAGCCTTTTGAGCCTCTTCTTGAAGATTCTATTCGCAGCTTGAGAGTGACATTCTCATCGGCGATGCCAAAATCTAGAGTGAAATCGTGGGCTCAATCTTTACAGCAACACCCTGGCACCATACCTGTTTCTGTTCTTGTGAAACATGCTTCTGCACATGCTGTTCTTCCTTTAAAAACAGAGGCGAGGATTGGATTTTCTTCAGCGCTTTTAACTGCACTACAGGACTTTCAAAAACAAGATGATATGATGGTTCAATGGGATCTGACAGCTCGTCAATCGTAGGATTTATCATGAGAACGTGGATTGCAGGGTGTTTCTTTTTAATTTTGCTTTTTTGTAGTGTTTTAGTCCCACCTGTTTGGTTATTGCAAAACTCTGTTAGTGTAGAACGTTGGGATGCTTTCCGAGGGCAAGAATGGGTTGAAGTGGGCCCAGCGAAAAATCAATGGCTTCCACTGAAAGAAGCTTCTCGTCATGCTCTTTGGGCTGTTGTTGTTGCTGAAGATGCAAGGTTCTATCAGCATCAGGGGTTGGATTGGCGGGAAATATGGGAGAGTTTTCAACTGAATTGGAGCGAAGGCCGTATTGTTCGTGGCGGATCGACCATTACACAACAGGTGGTGAAACTGGCTCTTGTTGGTAGAGAGAAAAGTTTTTTGCGTAAAATTCGTGAAGCAATTGGGGCCATTTTAACCGAAAAAATTTTAACAAAAGATGAAATCCTTGCTTGGTATATCAATCTTGTTGATTTTGGAAGTGGTATTTATGGGTTGGGTTCTGCTGCTCATCATTATTTTAAAACTCCAGCAATGTTTTTAACCGTATCACAGGCCGTCAACTTGGCTGTTGTGCTTCCTAGTCCCAACCGTAGATCGAAAGGCCTGAGAGAACGTGCGTTGAGTTCAAATGGAAAGCAGCGCTTTGTACGTGTGTTAGATGAACTGGTTGCTAATCGTTATATTACAGTTGCACAGCGGAACGAAGCTTTAAGAACAGGGGATTTTGGCAATCCTATTCATATGGTTGAAGGTTCATAATGTTGCGTATGGGAAAAAGTTGGCAATGCCAACCATCAGGTATGACTTGGCAAATAAAAGATGGTGCACAAAAAGGTTACTTAGTTTTATATGCTCAAGGTCAAGCAGAGTTTGTGTCTGATAAACCTAAAAACTTAGTCGTGTCTGGTGGTTTTGTTGCTCAGATACGAAAACATTTTCCTTCTGGTTTTTGTCTTTGGGTCCATAAAACAGATCGTGAATATTGGTTTGCATTAAGCAAGCATCCACAAGCAGATGTTTTCGCTTTTTTAAGGCTGGATCTAGAAGAGCAAGAACTCAGTTTTATTTTGTCAGATAAGACACAGCTTGTTCGTTTGACTCCTAAGGGAACTTACACTCATAAGAAAACATGGGAAAAAGATGTTCCTCAAGGAGGAAGGCCTATGTGTGAAATATTTTCTTGGGAAGATTTAAAGAAAACAGAAGAAGTCTCGGGGCAAAAAGACAAAATAGAAAATCTCCCAGAGCAAAATATCTTAAGAAAAAAACTAAAAAGAAAAGTAAAAACGCTGAAAATATCTCTTAAAAAAGCCGAGCAGGCATATGAACAAGTGTGTGATCTCGACCATATTGAAAAACAAGCTCGTTTGTTACAAATGTATGCATGGAAGGTACAAACGTCTTCTGGTCGAATTGATTTGAACGCTGAAGAGACGGGGCAAGGCCCTGTGTGCTTATCTTTGAAATATCCTGAAGATGTGGGCCGAAGTGTGGAATATGCTTTTCAAACATTTAAAAAAGCACGTCGTACGCTTGATGTTGCTTCAAGGCGAAAAGTTGAACTGTTGTTACAAGTAGAATCTTGTGAGAGGAGTTTACAGTGCTTTGAAGGTACTCTCAGCTGGGATGATTTGTTGGGGATTGGGAAAAAATACGGTTTAGATTTTGAAAAAAAAGGAAAACATGAAAAATACCAAGTTCAGAATCTAAAGCAACGGCGTGAATTTATAAGTTCTGATGGCATTGAAATTATTGTGGGGCGAAACGCAGAAGAAAACGATCAGATTACAGCTCAGGCAAAATCTTCTGACTGGTGGTTTCATATTGCAGAAGGAAAAGGCAGTCACGTTATAGTGCGTGGAAAAAAAGGTGTTGAACTACCAGAAAAAACAAAGCAACAAGCTTTAATGCTCGCTGTTCATTTTTCAGATAGACGGCGAGACTTGAATGGTGATGTTTATGTACTACGGCGATTTGATTTGATGAAAAGCCGAGATCGTAAAACAGGCCGGTGGGAGATGAGAAGAGCTGTCACTTCTTTTGTAAGATACCAAGAACAAGACCTAGCCTGTGTTCTTGGGTCTTACGGTGTCGTTTCATTATTATAATGGGCAAACTTCATGGATGTCTTTGTCTGCTTTACCATCGCCATCACAATCATGTTTGACTTGAAAACAGATGGCTCGACATTCTCCATATTGGTCTTGTCCATTATCGCTGTAATCTCCTTGCACGAGACCACCGTTAACTTTTCCATCTGCACTTAAAGGGTCGAAGGTATCGTCGTCATCTCCACCGTTAAGGCCGGCCCAAAGTGTCCATTTTAGCTTTTTGTTCGCAAGTTCATCAAGACCTGCCGCTTCACGGTTTTGGATAAAATCTTTCCAGGTTTGCTCTTGAGTGTAGTTGCCACCTGTAAGCTTACAGTTAAAGACTTCTTTTCCATCGTCAATATCTGCAATAAGAACACCTGTTAGGCCGCATACTGTGGAAAGTGCATTTGTACCGTCTTTTTCTTCATCTTTGCGGTAAGTGGTATTGCTGTTTGCTGCTTCAGTGTGTTTTTTGTAATCGTCATGATCTGCTTTTCCATTGGCGCGAGCAGCAATGATTTCTTCAACCTCAACAGCAACATAACCTTCTCCAATATCAAAACATCCTGGCCTGCATACAGCCTGTGCTTTTTTGAACGTTTTTGATTCGACGTACCAAGCTTTTTCGGTTTCGTCTCTGTAGACTCGGCAGGATCCTGGTCCATCGCTTTTATCGAGGTTTGTAAATTGAACTTTATCGAGAAAACAGAATTTACGTCCATCGGGATCATCAATGATTTTTTCTCTATTGTTTTTTTCAACTTCAATTGTGTTTGGAAAAGGCTGTAAAGCTGTTTCAAGTTGCCAACACATGGCTTCACAGTAAGCGTCGGAGTCATTGTTCTTCCACGTTTCTAATGCATATAATCCATCGTATGCAGCGTTTGCATCGCGTGTTTCAATGTTTGATTCTCGATTATTTGCCGCATACTTTCCAATACCACAACCTGTGTGTTCAGAGTCTCCATGAACATCGTTAAACAGGACCTTTGTTAACCCACAATAAGCAGGGTAGACAGTTTTTTGCTCTGGAAATCCATTTTCATCACGTACGATATAGCCTTTTTCATCTCGAGTATGAATGTTTTGCTCTTGATAAGGCTGCATAGGTATTTGTCGTTTGCGACTACAGCTATCACAACTTTCTCCGTCGCTGCTGTCTCCTAGTTTTTTTACATTCCACGTTGTGGCTTTATAAAAACCAGCGATTCTATTTATGAATTTACCGGATTGATCAATAAGGCTGGAAGTTTTTTGAGCAGAAACAATGGATTCTTGAGAAATTTGATTCCCATTGGCATCATATTGAGTGACAACGGCTTCTCCTGAATTGGGGTCCCAGGTTGTCTCTTGACGTGTGCCATCATCGTTATAAATGATTTCGGATGTGACTGTGCTACCATCTGCTCCGATAACTTCTTCTCGTGTTTTAGCTCCGTCATTGTTGTAGTAAACGATATTTGTGATTGTTCCTGCTTCACCATAGGTTGTTTCACTAAGAATAGACCCATCAGGGTAAAAGATTTTGATGACGCGAGAAATGACAATGGCGTTGCCGTTGTTATCCTTTTTTGTTGGGCTTAACTCAATAGTTTCTTCACTTACAGGTTGGTTTGTAGCAGGGTCTATTTCTACTTGTATGATTGTTGTGCCTGATGCGCTGGTCTTTTCTGTCGCGATGACTTTCCCTGTTTTTGCATCTTTCACAATGCTTTCTTGAGACCCGTCATCGTTTTTTATGACTTCAACTTCAACGTCATCTTCTGAGTCTGCTAAAGAAAGGCCTGGTGGTGGATTTGGAAGTGTAATGTCACCATTTTCTTCAACTAAAACTTGATCTGACCCAAGCTGTGTAGCGTCGATACCTGTAACGAGTTCACTGTCTCCAATAATGTCACCTAGAGGTGAGTTGGCAACATCTTGCTGAGCTTGCTCAAGGTCTCCGTCAAATGGGGCTGTGTTCTGGTTGCCAGGTACGTTTTTAGTGCTAGGTGCAGTAGAGCTTTTTGTGATTCCGTCTAGACTGGCTTCTGTCGTTGGCTTTCTTACAGAGCTTTTTTTAGCACAGCTGGTTGTAAGCAGAAAAGATAGAAGAATAAAAAATTTCAAGGGCCACCTCAGTGAATGAAACATCGTCGTATAGTTGCGTATCGGAAGAACTCCTCCTGGAGTCAAGGGTTTGTTGAACAATGCTGATAAATAGCTGTTTTTTTAGTGAGTTACGATAAATTTTTCATGTATGATTATCATACGAAAGAGAGCTCTCATAAGAGAGTGCTAAGTTCCACGCGTTATCAAATATCCAAAATAGCCGTGTTGCTTTGTTTGATAAAAAATATGAATTCTTATATTTTTAAAAATATGTTGTTTGGGCTCTATCAAATAGTACAACATCGTCACGGCTCTTTCGATCTTGAGATGCTCTGCCATTCTGACAACGAATGGAAACAATTTAAAGAAAACCTCCTATCATCTTTGGAAAAAAAGTATCTAGAAATGATGCAAGCAGTTCTCAATCAGTGTGGTTTTTTTGATGACATGTAGAGGATTTTAGAAAATGATTGTTTTCATTTTTGAGAAAAGAAAATTTGGAATGTTTTCAATATTTTGTGTTCTGCTTTGAAGTTTTTGCAGTATTAATAATAAGTGATTCTGTCTTTTTTGACATTTACGGTGAGGTGTTGGGTTTCTTTTTTTTAAATGAAGCTGTGAATTTTTGGAATGTTTCGATGATCTCGGTCCAAGGAGCTTCTTTGGGGTTATTCATAAATATTCTTTTTTGTGTTTTTATACTTTTTTCTCCTTTGACCCAATGAACGAATTCAAATTGCAGTCCATCAAAGGTGTGTGATGGGAAATCTTTAGCCTTGATCCAATGTTTTGTTTTTTTTAAAAAATAATCTAACTGTTCGGAATTTAGGATATTTTTTTCCATGGGTGTATCGTTTTTAGCTCCTCCTTCAACCCAATGAAGGTTGTCCCCAATAAGGCACCATTGTCCAATATCAACCCAGCCACTATAGCTGAAAAGACCCCATCCGTGCTTTTCTGGACTGTTTTCGATGAGGGCCACACATGTTTTTTGCCAGTGCCGAGATATTTGAATTTTTTCTTTATCTTTGCTTAGAAGAGAGGTGGGAAAAACACAAATGATAAAAAGGATGAAGGTTTTCATGAGGCTTCCTTATTTACAAAACTTAATAGAATCAATGGTTCGAGGAATGCCGAAGTTTTTGACTTTAAGATCGTTGTATTTGAACTTTCTTTTCCATGATTTTTTAGCAAAATCTAATGTGGTTTGAAGACGGCAGTCTTGTTTCATGGTGATGCGGTTTCTTGCGCAGACAGGGATATAACCTAGGTGTGCCATTTTTGCTTTTTTAGGCTCAGGTTCTAAAACCCAATCGCAATTTTTTTTTCCTTCAGGGTCACAGCCTAAGAGGATAAGCAAAGGCAGCCAGAGAACATGTTTTGACATGCAATATTCCTTGTTTCAGGAGGAGTCCTTGATTATTCTATCACGGCACGAGGAGGCTTTATGGAAATCGAGAGTTGGTTGCGCAGGTTGAATGAAGCCGTAAAAGCTTTTTCTTTGAAGGGGTGTGTGACCCGAGTGGGGGAAGAAGCATGGGTTTTAGGCCCAACGAGCTGGGAGCCGGGACAAAAAATTACGCAAACAGTGCTTGCAGGGGTGCATGGAAATGAATGGGCGGGAGTTGCTGCTCTTGTTCACTGGCTAGAAGAAAATCCTTCGTTGAACGCTTTTACTGGGATTGCTGTCGGTAACCCGAGAGCTGTACGAAAAAGGGTGCGTTTTATAGAAACTGATTTAAATCGTGCTTTTGGATCTCATGAGCAGGATTCTTATGAGAGAAAAAGAGCTGCAGAGCTTTCCGTTATGCTTCAGGCAACAGAGCGTTTGTTAGATTTACATCAAACGATCCTTGCGTCGATGCAAGCTTTTTTTATTTTTCCGTGGAACGAGGCGTCGGGAGATTTAGCTGCCTCATTGCATCATGATCTTCAGATTGTGACTCACCGAGGGGGAGGCTTTTCTAAAGAGGGCCAATGTACTGATGAGTATGTTATCGCTCATGGTGGTGTAGGAGTGACGTTGGAAACAGGTTGCCAAGGTTTGGATCCAGAGCAGATTGCGCTAGGATCTGAAATGATTGATGCATTAATGAAATTGCCAAAACATCTGATCAAGCACCCTAAGCACGTCTTAGAAACGCAACAAACCGTAAAATGGTCAGAAGGTGCGAAACTTTTGCCGGGCTGGGAAAACTTTATGCCTGTGAGGAAAGGAGAAACCTTAGGAACCTGCTCAGACGGAAAAATCCTCGCTGAGGTTGATGGAGCTCTTTTGTTTCCTAAATACCCAACGCAAAATCCACCGCCAGCAGAACTATGTCGTGTGGTAGGACAGGCTCATTGGTATCGAGTGTAGAGATATCTGATAAAATCATCATATGAATGATCAACGACTTTTATTCTTATATCTTTTTGTACTTGTCTTGCTTCCAGGCTTGCCTCTAGCGGCTACGCCTTTGCCGCAGAAGGGTAAATTTCCTTCTCAAGGAGTGACGCAAGCTGGTAGTCTTATCGTGCCTGAAGGGTGTCCGCAAGCTGTGCTGAGTTCCGTGGGTGGGCCAGGTTTTGCTCGTGGGAAGATGTTTTGGCATTTAACACCTGTAGCGAAAAATGCTGGACGTCAATATAAGTACCGTCTTCATCGCATTGACGTGGAAAAGCTCAAAGCAGAACCCGTTCTAAGTTTTCCGTTTCGAGAAAGTTTTTCTGTGATTCCACACGGACCTCAAGTGGATGGAATCACGGTGGTTTCTTTTGATGGAGAGGCCTCTTGCCGAAAAGGAAAGGCAGAATGGATGTCCTTAAAAATAGAGCAAACATCCGCAGATATTGAAAAACCTCTCAAAGGTCATCACTCTGTGATGGTAGCGGGAAGCCAGAATGGTGGTCTCTTATACGATTTGGATGCCAGGCGCTATCTTGATGTCGACCCAATAAAGGCACAGGTCCGTAAAGTATGGTGGCCGTTGCCCTCCTATGAATTACCTTTGTATATAGATCAACAAAGAAAAGATACTTATGCATGGTATGAAAAATCACCTCAATCGGCTGTTCTGGCGCATGGAAGTCGAGAAGCTGTTTATCGAGTTCCAGGCAATATGATTCGAGTCGTTGTTGATGGGCCTCGAGTTGTTTTTTTACAGCTACATTTTTTAGATCCGCATACTGGAACTTTACAATTTTTATCGCAGTGGAGTGGTCTTGGAGTTGACTTGAGCTATAGGATAGTTCTTCCAGAGGCCTATCATTTGGAAGATGCAATGGTTCGGCTTCATGTAGCATCTCGTCTTGCGTTGGTTTATGGGCGGAACAGAGTTATACAAAATAGATGGAGGCAAGCTTTCATTGTTGATCTAAGGACAGGAGAAGTCATTGGTCGATATAAAGCAGACATGGATGATACTGTGAGCTTTGCTGAATTTGATGAAGAAGGAAAAACTGTTTTTATTGATGTAAGAGATCAAAGAATGGGTCTTCAGAAAGTTTTAGCAGCTTTTTCTGTCTTGTCGAGGACGTGGTATAAAGTTCCTCTTAATTTACATTGATTTTAAATTGATACTCTTTTGCT
>JBGCEP010000087.1:0-2628 GCA_045106415.1 Oligoflexales bacterium
TTAAATCTTGCATGACGCCCGCCACCAAGCCTAAGTGGTCGATTCTCTTAATAGCAATTTGCTTCATCTAACGCCCTCCTGTTTTAAAGACTATAAAAACAAGAGGTTAAAATTACGAGGAAATCATTTATGACTGATCAACGCCGGCAAGATCTTCTTTTCTTATTACTTGATGAGATAGCGCGATCAGGTGCCAGACAGCTTCTAAAGCACTTTCGTTCAATCTTCATAAGGTTTGAAAAATTGAAACCAAATCTTAAGGGTTGTTAAATGGTTTTTGAGCCGTTAAATTGAATGATTTCCCTGGATTTATAGTGTTGAAAAATGTTTTTCAACTTTTCTAAATATATTTTTTAGATTGAGATCATGGATGTGTCTGCTACAAGTTTTATTTTATTGAACAAGACAATCTTCTTGTAGCTTAGGATCTCTTATTGCAGCATGCTTTTTTAAACCGTGTGCACGGATGAACTCACCTACTAATGTCCAACACAAAGAACCTACACCATACTTATTCCGTCTCGACCATTGCTTACACCACTCTCTACAGTCTTGTATGGATTTATCAACTTCTCCAACATGTTTAACTGCAGTATATATCCTATATCCATTGTCATATTTACCTGCATCACAAATTTTCAAACCTGAAGGTGTGAAGTGACATTCTGTGGCTATAAGATTTTGCTTAAAGCGAAGCCCTTGGTGTGTAAACACCTGTTGCATAAGGTTTCCTCCATACTTGGTCATTTCAACTTCGATAATATAAACTTCAGTAGCATATGATTTTACTTGAACTTGGATTAATAATAAAAAGAACAATATTCTATTGATGAGCATAAAAACCTCTCCTAGACTAGATAAGAGTGCCAAAAGATATGGACGGTAGAGGCAGGATAAACTCTGGGGAGTGATTCGAATTGTTGATGATATAAAATGCGCAGCTTGTCTGTATAAAAACAGGCTCATTTAAAAAATATTTAACACCTACTTCTGGCACGAATATAGAATCGTTTGTAATTTCTGAAAACGAAGGAATAAGTAGGGTTCCTTTGAGATAAAGTGAGTCTCTATTGAAGTGTTCATGATATTCAAGAGAAAATGAAAACTGTGGTTCTGTAAAAGCTTTAGACTTCTTTGATATGAGATAATTTAAACTAAGCGGGCTGAAGCTCATACTAAAATGATCTGAGATAGCTTTGGAATATGTTACTGTAGAGGCTATTGGGAATAAATCCACAGATATTGATGACCTGCTTTGATTTTCTGCTAATGCAATACTAGAGAAAAACATAGTGATGATTAAGGCTTTCATTTTAAACCTAATTTTTAAAGTGACTGACGTATTCATAATAGAGGTATACCTGAAAGTTGTGGATTTGGACCACACCAAAATTCTTCCGGGGCGGGATTCTTGCATCAACTCACTCACTTCGTCAAGGTCTATTTTAAAAGGTTTGGAATTTATTTGTACCTCTATGAATTTCTTCATTTTTTCTGCTTCAGCATTAGTTTTTAAGACATGATTTCTGATGTTTTCAGTATTTTAAGTATCCTTTTAGATATCTTTGTTCTCAGTTTGATTATGCTAAATATTGATTCAATTGTTTTGAGATATTGTCAATGAAGGTCAAGGAAATTGAAAAAGGCAGCCAGTTCACTCCAATTTTTTTCTAAAGTGTTATGAAGACTATCATCGTAATGCTCCACACTTTGGTTTCGGTATGAAAAGCCTTGCTGAATACAGAAAACTTATGAGCTGAAGTGTCCAGCCAGTTGGGGGGCAAAGCAATCCGATCGAGCATAGACGGTATCAAGTCAAAACAAAATTGCGATGCCTTGAAGGTATTGAATAAATAAACTTAGCAAACTCTACATGCTAAATAATCTTATTTTTAAATGGTCAGCAGACCCTAAGCTGAATGAGGGAGTTTCATAATAAATTGAGTTTGTTTTAAAGGTTCACTTGAACAAGTGATTTCACCTTTGTGATATCTTTGATAAGACTAAGACCAAGTCCTGTACGGCCACGTTTTGATCCTGCTGTGAAAGAAGTTTTGAAAATTTTATCAATATTCTCAGCCGGAATCCCATTACCGTTGTCGGTGTAGACAATGGGCGTTGTTGCATAAATAAATTCGAGAATTTTAATTCGAGTTACGCCAGAAAGTTGTGGATTGAAAAAGTATGACGACCTATTCTCGTTGTTAACAAACAACAACAAAGGGCTCTGCAAAGCCCAACAAGAACGAGGTCGTCATGTTAACTTCTGTGTCTCGTGGGATGAGAAGGTAGCAGTTCTCACCCACACTTTTCCTTTTCGATCTTACCGAATATCTGAATTTCATGTTTAAAAACAAAATGATTATCTAAGACAACACTGCGTTTCTTTTGTGCGTTATGGTGCATTTTTATGCACTTTCACATGACCGTCTACACGCCCATAGAGATGCGCAGAAAACACTGTCATAAGTGTCACAACATCACGGGCAAGTTCTTCTTCATGTGACTTAGGCGCCTCTTCTTCTAAGATGCAAACTTTCGCGCCGACAGCATCGCAAATTTTAAAAATCAGTTCACTTCCAAAGCGTAGGAGGCGGTCTTTATGTGTCATCGTAAGAGATTCGACTT
>JBGCEP010000088.1:0-34426 GCA_045106415.1 Oligoflexales bacterium
TATTTTAGATGAATGAGAGGTGTTTTGATGATTATTCGACATACTTCATGAAAATCGGAAATCTTCGCTAAAACCATGTCAAGGATAAAAAGCATAACGACTTAAATTAATTTCATATTAGGAAGTGGCTGAGTAGATACATAGTTTGTTCATTAGAATTTTTCATAAAAATCTCTTTTTAGTTTTTAACCCAACGCTCTAAAGTCGTTTGAAGCATACGCTTCGAAATTGGCTTCGTAAGATAATCATCCATACCAAAAGACAAACATTTTTCTTTTTCGCCTTCCATTGCTCGAGCTGTAAGAGCAATAATAACAGCCTCACTAATCTTATTCTCTCGAATATAACGAGAAGCTTCATAACCATCCATAACAGGCATCTGACAATCCATAAAGATCATGTCATACCTTTTTGACTGGACACATTCCACTGCTTCACCACCATGATTTGAAAGATCAGCAGAAACCCCTAATTTTTGAAGAAATCCAAGTATAATTTCTTGATTCACCAAATTATCATCAACAACTAGCACGCTTAAATTCTCATATGTCTTATCGTCATAGACCTCCTGCTTCAATGTTTCATTTACTTTTTCTACAGGAATCACAAAACTAAATTCACTACCTTGGTTTATCTCACTTAAAACTTCTAATTTACCGCCAAGTAATCTCACTAACTTTTCACTAATCGCAAGCCCTAGGCCTGTCCCCCCATATTCTCGCGTTGTTGAGTGATCAGCTTGCGAAAAACTCTTAAAAACAAGGTCTTTTTTATTATCAGGAATTCCAATACCTGAATCACACACTGTAAAACATAGAGAGAGATGTGGTTCTTCTTGAACCTCCACTGTCATTTTCACAAAACCTTTATGAGTAAATTTAATCGCATTACTCAATAAGTTTGATAAAACCTGACGAATACGATTTGAATCTGCTACTAACCAAGTCGGAATTTTTCTATCTAATTCACACTCTAACAATAAATTCTTTCGTTCTGATTCAGATTTAAAAAGGTCTAGAATAGAGCTAGCAAAATCATGAAAATGAAACTGATGATTTTCTAACACCACTTTATTCGCATTTATTTTCGAATAATCAAGAATATCATTTAAGACCGCCATCATTGATTGCCCAGATGATATCATTGTATCGATAAGTTTTTTCTGTTTTGGAGTTAAATTATCATCTTCTCTTAAGAGGCTCGCAACTCCCAGAACTCCGTTCATAGGAGTTCTGATCTCATGACTCATGTGTGATAAAAAATCACTTTTCGCTCGATTTGCCTTATCTGATTCTTCTTTTGATTTTTTTAAGAGTTCAGATTGATGAACTTCTTTTGTAATATCCCAGTTCGCGCCTATCATAAGAGATGGTTGATCTTCTTTATTTTTATTCACTTTTGCAATAGCCCGAATATGCCTAATACTTCCATTCGGATAACAAATTCTAAATTGAGTATCAAATTTCTTCTTCCCTATAATTGCCATTTGAAGCTCTTTTTCACTTCTCACTAAATCATCAGGATGAATGCCACTTGCCCACGCATCGTAAGCCCCAGAAAATTTATTCTCGTCAACTCCGTATAGTGCGTACATCTGCGAATCCCAAATCAACTTATTATCCAAAATATTGAATTCCCAGACACCGATACGAGAAGCTTCTAACGCAATCTCCAGTCTTTTTTTCACCTTATCTAAGCCCATTTGATATAGATCAAGATCAGACGCATCCACAACATTTAAAGAAAAGCCAGAAACTTTACCAAATACATCAATTAAAGGCTTTTCTATAGTCAAACCACTACAAATCTTTCCGCTTTTTTTTCTATATTCGATAAAATAAGGTCTTGGACACGTATGATAAGTTTCTAATAAATTCTTAAATCGTGACAAAGCTTTAGATGTATCCATGTAAAGCCCAACGACTTCTTTTCCTAAGACGTCTTTTTTCTCATACCCCAAAAAATCAGTAAATGCGCGATTAACACGCTTAACATCGCCTTTCAAATCAATATCAATACAACACATCAAGCTCGAATCATTTTTTCTCCATGCTCTTTTATAAGGCGAACCTTTTTGCTCTAACCACTGAAGAGCAGAAATGTTTTTACTAAAGAATGCTATATGATCAGCACCCCAGAGTTTTCGTTTAAAAAAAACAGACTGTTTAAAACGACCAACAATCGCAACTCGAACTCCAAAAGAAGAAGAAATATTGAGATACTCTTTATAAAAAAAGAACTCTTTTGACTTACGAACATCCAACAATATTGGGATATTAGGATTTTTTTTTAAAAAAGCTTCACATTTTGCAATATTTTCTAACACATCTTGATACGACGGCACATCCTTAGAGCAAACACTATGAATATATTGGCCTTTATAACAGTCTACAGTCCATTTCAGCATGCTCAATCCATTATGAGATAAGGTAGGCTTCCTTTTCATCATACATGATGCATAAATCAATCAAAGCAACTCTAAAAAGATGTGTTAGTGTCATTAAATCGTGACACACTCACCTCTCATTACGTATATCGCACTAGAATAAAAAGACTTTTATATTTTAAACAAAGATCACTAAAGTTTTAAGCTCATCGTGCCGATAAGGGTGTCATAAGTTCTCTTTCTGTTTGCTGTGTTCTTGGAGTTGTTGATGTTGTTCAAAGAGAAATTAGGTAGCATTATTGTATCTGCAGTTTTAGGTTTTGGCGCTTTGCCTAGTGCAATTCAGGCCAAACCATCCAGTAAATCTCGCGCTTTAATTGGCTGCACCCCAAAACAAACAATTTGTGCTATCCGCACAAAAACGGGTCTCATCGGAGATAAAGTCACTTTTCATGTTCCTTCCCACAAAAAGAACAAGAAAGGCGCAGTCGCTAAAGGTGTCATTATCAGCGTAAAAGGACAAAAAGGAGATATCCAAAAAGCTCTTGTCCGCATCGAGTGGGGTCATGGGGACATTCCACACAAGGCTGTACCAAAGCCTCCCACAAGCCCTGTTTCTTCATGGAACAGTTCTTTTACACAAAACGATTAATGTTATAACGGTCAGTAAAAATCCCAATTTTACTGACCGTTATGTTCTGCACATAAGAAATCACAGGTTTTTTTAGCTAGTACTCGAAAATTTTCTTTCCATTGCTGTCGCCCTTCGATACAAACTTCATTACTGACACCCAGAACAACTTTTAACGAGCGGCATTGAGTGGCGTGCCTCACAAAACTATAGAGTTCTAAATTCTCATAAAATATTTCATCTCTCACACCAGACAAACGTGTTTGAATATCTTCTGATACTTCACTGCTTTTTGCTATATGCGTGGAACACAAAACATGACCAGAACGTAATGATGAAAACCGCCTCAGTGAATACGTCGGAAGAGCTGGTAAAGGCCAAGACAAACCAATTCTTTCACAAAGAGGGAGCCAACTGGTATGAGATGGCGATATCAGATAAGGCTCTTCCCATTTATCCAGCACTCCACATGTTCCCACATAGATAACATCTCGATCCTTTGTTTTTTCGAAAATCTCGCGACTTCGACTCTCTGTTTCCAGAGCTCCAATTCCGAACTCATAAACATCAACATCTGGGTTCACTTCTAACAAAGGTTGAAGCTCAAACTTCACGGCTGAAACATATAAATGCGATTGAGACATTTTTCTAGCCTTTCAAAGCTCTTTCCATATCTCTTTGTGCATCTTTTGCTTTAGAATCTTGACGTTTATCATGAAGTTTTTTACCGCGGCCTATGCCTATTTCAACTTTAATCCAAGGCCCTTTTAAGTAAATCTTTAAAGGGATAATTGCAGCACCTTTTTGCTCAACCTGAATCTGAAGTTTACGAAGCTCAGTTTTCTTTAATAGCAAACGACGTGGTCTTTGCTCTGCGTGGTTAAAAATATTTCCATGGCTCCACGGGCTAATATGAACTTGTTGCAACCAAGCACTATCTTCTGTAATTTTGACCCAACCTTCTGTCAAATTAATTTTCCCACCACGAATCGACTTCACTTCAGTGCCTTGCAACGAGATTCCCGCTTCGTAGCGCTCTCCAACTTCATATTCATGGAAAGCTTTTCTATTTTTTACCAGAATCTTAATACCAGCCATCTCTAAAACCCTTACAACAAGTGCCCCATATCTATCTCATAAATCACCAGAAAATTCGAGATCTATCTACGGCAAAGCTTCTCGATTTTTCCAAAAGATCTCTGCTTCATCTAAAATCTCTTGAAATGAACGACCATAAGTGACAACAAGAGAATCCGAGTCTAATCTCGAGTTGTGAGTAATCCCAGCAAGCATCCTGTGCCAGGCTTCTGTATCTTTCAATTCCAGCCAACGGATAAGAAAAAAGCTCACACTATAAGCTAACTTCGCCTCTGATGCAGACATCGTGGTAAAAGAAGCTTCAAGCACTTCAGCTTTTGGGAAATCATCACGAAGTGTATATTGAAAAGGTTCACAACCTGATGAAAAACAAGATGCTCTTTGTGCAAACCCCTCATCCAACCAAGTTGGAAGCCTTCTGTGGTCACTCATATGTGCAATCAAAGCATGGCTCAACTCATGCCTAAGAACACTTTCAAGGCGTTGAACATGAGGCTTTGTATGCACAGGAATACGCAATCGCCCATCAAACAAACCATCTACCCACCCAGGGACCCCGGGGACTAAATCATGAAAATCATCACGTTCATATAGAAAAATCTCAATCGGTGCTTTTGGTTTGCGATAACCCCTTGCGAAGAGGTCTTCAAAAGCCAAATGAATCCAGTTCAAAAGATCAGCACTCTCAAGCTCTACACGACGGGGCCAAGAGACTCTAAAAAACTCACCCTGTTCATGCCTTTGTTCTCCTACAGCATCTGATCTATGCTGCATTGCTTGAATCTTAGACTGAAGAGCAGTATCTTGCCTTAATTCATCAGCTTGCCTCAAAGCTTCGAGCGCACCTTGAAAATCTTTAAGTGATTCTAAAACCTCTGCATAAAGAAGCCATGACACTCTATGATCCGGCTTTTGTGCTAAGTTCCAGTGAAGATGTTCATACGCTTGTTGTATTCTGCCTAATTTTCTAGCACAAAAAGCAAAACCATAGCTATTATCTACTGTTTTACGTAAAGAAATGACTTGATTAAATAGCCCAATAGCTTTTTCACAACGACCTAACCTTAAGTGTGACCAAGCTGCATGATCAAGTAAAGTGGGAAGTTCGCGTTCAATCCATTTCAGAAGTTTCTGATCATGACTTGTACTCCGTAACAGCAGCGCTGCTTCAAGAGCTTGCACATAACCCCCTGAGGCAAAATAAACTTGAACTTTACGCGCAGAGCTTATCCAAGAGGTTTCTTCCGTGCTGTATTTTTCAAGACTTAATGTTTGTGAAACAGATTTTCCTGTCACAATTTCATTTAAATCATGGTTTTCATTCTGAATTTCAGGAGCCTGTAAATCAATTTGTTTTGATGAAGGCATAAAGGTTTCAGAAAGGCCAGAGGTCTCAATTTCTGATCTTTCTGAAACAATCTGTACGTAAATCCCAATCAATACGATGATTGTGAAGACTGTTTTCCACATGGTGAAACACTCGTTTTAAGAATTTAAAAGCTCATCTAAACCACCTTGGCGGTGCAATTGCACAACATCCTGATAACCACCCACAAAATGATCTTTAATAAAAACCATAGGGACTGTTGGCCAACCTCCAGCTTTTTGAGAAGCCTTTGCTCTTAGATCTGGTTTTCCATCAAGAACATGCTCTGTGAAATCTTGCTTCAGATCCTTGAAAAATTCTTTCATTCCGTGACAATATCCACATGTTGTTAAAGTATAAATTTCAATCATAGTTTTTTCCTTTTTCTACAAACCCTAGTTAAAATATCACGCTCACACAAAAGCTACCAGGAGAGTTTATGCGAATCAGATCACTAGAAGGAAACCGTCAAAAGCTCGACGGTGGTGCGATGTTTGGTCATGCCCCAAAAGTTTTATGGGAAAAATGGCTCACCCCAGATGAAAACAACCAAATTGAACTTGCCTGTCGAAGCTTACTTGTTGAAATTCAAGATCGAAAAATATTGCTTGAAGCTGGAATTGGTGCGTTTTTTGAACCTCGACTCGCTAAAAGATATGGGGTTCAATCCAAAAACCATGAGCTTTTAAAGTCTCTAAAACGTGTCAACATCGACCCTAATGAAATCACAGACATCATCTTATCCCATATGCACTTCGACCATGCTGGCGGACTTTTACCAGCCTATGGCAATGGTGAGGAGTTGGTATTTCCAAACGCTAGATATTTTATAAGCGAAGAGTCTTGGCGCAGAGCTATGAACCCCCACCCTAGAGACAAAGCCTCTTTTATAGAAGGCCTCACTGACAAAATAAAAAAAACACATCGCCTTCATCTCATTAAAAATGAAGGCACCCTTCATGAAGATCTACCAGATTTTTCTTGTTTTTTCAGCGAGGGGCATACACCTGGTCAAATGCACACAATGATTCAGGGCCAAGACAAAGCCCTAGTCTTTACAGGAGACTTGATTCCTGGGTCTCCTTGGATTCATGTTCCTATCACAATGGGGTATGACCGATTTCCTGAACTTGTCATCGAAGAAAAAGAAAAACTATACCAAACAGCATACCCTAAAAAATGGTGGCTTTTTTTTACTCATGACCCCCAACACACTCATTGCCAAGTTTCTAAAAATGAAAAAAATCAGTTCTACGGTGCCAACCTTCAAACAATGATGGATGAAATTAATTTTTAGTCGACACGGTATTGCAGAAATCAAACCATAAAGTTACCTTTAGAAAAACATAAGAAGAGGGCATTATGAATATAAAAATAAAATTAATTTTTACTTTTTATCTTTCTTTTTTTTCAACTTTTATTTTTTCAGAATCTGAACAGTGCACACTAAAATACCCTACAGTGTGGAAGGTTCAAAACTCAACAGCACAAACACAATACCTTCACTGCCGTGTTTATTATGGCGGATGGAGCTATCAATCTTCAAGAGAAATTCACATCAAAATTTCACCAGATAGCCAAATAGAACATCACTTTCCTGACCATAATGATTCATTAGGAATGGTTCAACGCAACTGGAGTTGCGCATATAGCCATATTCCAAATGCATTAAATCATGAAACTTCAGCAACTTTTAAATTTAAAGGCTGCCCAGACTCAACAATGACTCTGTCTCTCGATTCTTCTGTTATTGCTGCAAACAAAGATCAGACACTATATCAAGCTCTCAATAATTCCGACACAGCACCTCTTTACTGCCCAAACATTCAAAGTATCCAACGAGATTACAAATGCACTTCATCATTGTGCACATGGGATCAATACTCGTTTGAGTCATGGTCAGGTACTACGGAGCCACTGTCAAAAGAAGAACTGATGGAATATAAGTTTGTCGGTGTTGATGCTCATCAAGAAACATCACAAATACAAGGCTGCATTTACGAATCAAGATCCGGAAAATCAAATCTTATCCTTACTTCTCATCAAAATCCGATACCAGGCCGGTATCCTAAGCTAAATTACAAGGCCTATCAAGATAGAGATTTTTCAAGACAGGCTGGACACTTGAAACAATGTCTCTCAGAAGATCGTTTTCAATGCCCACTGCAACATTTATGAATGATCCCGCAGTTGATCATAGACGCTTAGTTTATCTTCAGGAATATCTTTAAAAGTGGAGCTCATAGAGCACCACTTATAAGCATGAAATACTTTCCCTTGCTCGCTTGAGTTTAACCTCAAATGATCTAATGAAAGCATAGAAAAGCTATCCTGTAATTTGTCAAGTTGTTCAAACACCTGGTAAACAGAAGATGGAGTAACTTGAAAACGAATCGCTCTTAAAAAAACATTTAAAGGCCGCGCAGCACTTGTAAGAAGTTTCAAAGCTTCATATTCACCGACACCATCACCGACCGAGACTATTTTTTGATACGAAGGTTTCATTTGTCCTATACCAAAAATTGCCTTAAAGTGATGGTTCTTACCATAGTTCAAAAAACAACTAGTATCATCTCGTGTTTTCAACCTACCTGCTTGATCTAGCCTGAGTAAAAATTGAAATGTTTGAGGCAAAGAAAATGCGCTCATCATAATCCATCTTTTATTCGCAGCAGTCACAACCCAAACATCGTGTGTTTCAGCAGACGCAGAAAGAACAGCGTAAACTTTTTCATCAAATGCTGTAATCTCTTGATTATCACAGAACCCACAAAATGCCTCTCCAAGGTTTCCTGTACTCTGTTGATGTGGGCGCTTGCGATTCATAAGAGGTGATGTTGGAAATAAAGTATTATCCCAATCAAATATAACAGCCTGTTTGACCTCAACCTCCAGGATCTCGCTTTTAGCCTCTGGTTCTAGTGGTTGAGAAAAAGACAAATCCTGAACAAACAGACTCAGCACAATTAAAAATTTATAATATATTTTTTTTCTGGTCATCAATACGCCTCCCTAAAGTCAACCCAAGAGGCCTTGTTGTACACGCTCATAAAAAAATGTCACGGCATTTTTTTTAATGAGCTCGGATTGATCTCAACTTTAAAGGGGCCAATTAAAAACATAGCTCTAAACACCTTAAGCTAACAGACTATAAAGATTCACTTTTAATAAGGCTTTGTACAGACCCGTAAGACATACCCACTTCACTAGCAATAAATCTCAAGGATTTACCTTGTTGTCTCAAATCAAGAACCTGCCGATATAATTCATCACCACATGTTCTTTTGCGCTGATTTGCGTGGTGGTGTTTTAATTTCTCTAAGTTTTTTTTTCGAATAGATGTATAGCTATCTTCTACCGTATTCAGAACAGCACACAAAGAAGCTATTGATTTACCTTCAGCGCTCTTCCACTGTATGTCACAGTGAGCGTCCATAATAATCAAACGAATATCATTTCTTTCAAGGTGCTGTAAAACATCAAGAGCATGAGCAAGAGTTCTCACCAGAGTATGCAAATCATGAACAATAAGAATATCTATTTGATTAAAATTCTTACGCAATTCTTGAAACTTCTTTCGTGAACCCAAGCTCTCTTCATACCAACACTCTACTTTAGGAAGATCTTTTTCAACAAGCCAAGACAGCAGCTCACCCTTCAACTTTTTTCTTTCTACAATACTGCCTTGAATATATCCAGCTATAGTCTGACTTTGCATTGAAGGTCCCCATTCGCTATCGATACGGCATCTTGATCTAAAACCTCATACGAAGCAGTACCTGTTTGTCGTACATATTCTACCCTAGCTAATAGCTGGTTATCTCCTGAGCCGTATATACTGAGCTCACACTCAAAAACATCACCATCAACCTCATCATATCTTTTTTGAAAAAAAGGTTGTTGATAACCTTCCCCACGATGATGGGGTTGAATATTTTGAGCGCACGCAAACCAACGCTCTTGACTATCATCCTCAAAATACAAAGAATACGATAAGCCTGAGTACATAAAACTTCCCGTGCATTGTTTTAAGCTCTCAACTTCAAGAGATAAACTGCGACTTCCTCTATTCTCACCGCACGAGATAAAAAGAAAGCAAAAAACAAGACAGCGTTGAACCAACATCTCTCCTCCTAACACATTAGAAATCTTATTAAGATTAATTCGATCCCGCTGATCACACAAGCTAAAGAGATCCCGCTTACGCACTACTCTCAATTTAAAAATAGCAATATTTAGAACACACCACTGCCCAAATAAATTTTTCACAAAACTTCATTTTGATGAAAAAAGTCATGCTTACTACAAAAATAAATGCTATGTTTCGACCGCGCTTTTATGAGCAAGGACCATGATATGCATGCTGAATATTTAACAAGTGTTGTAAAACCCGATAACTTTCCCATTTGGGATTATCCCGAGATTGCTTTTATAGGCCGATCTAACTGTGGAAAGTCTTCTCTTCTTAATGCTTTACTTGGAAGAAAGAGCCTTGCTCGAACATCCTCAACTCCCGGCCGAACTCAAGCCATCAATTTCTTCAACGCGAACAACCAAGCCATCTTCGCAGATCTACCTGGTTATGGTTACAGCAAGGTGGCAATGAGAATGAGTAAAAGCTGGGATCGCCTTATCTCAGAGTATTTAAAAAGACCTGAAGTCAAAGATTTCTTATGCTTAACTGATATTCGTCGCCGTTTTTCTGATGATGAACTTGCGTTTATGGAAATACTTCACCATGAGCAGTATCCGATTACCATCGTTCTCACAAAAAGTGACAAAATCAATAAATCAGAATGTCAAAAAAGCATTATGAAAATTCGAGAGCAACTTGTCCCTTACGGTATTACACCTAAAGCTGTTCATGCGATTTCAAGCTTAAAAAGACAAGGACTCGAAAAACTGAAGCAACAAATCCTCTCTCATGAGCCTCATCGCTTTCCCGCTCAAGCTATGGTTGCAGAAAACCGATAAGACCCCTAGATTTCTCACTAGGGGTTTTTATTTTTATGTCCTCTGTATTCATTTTAAGATTTTACATTATTTTTTTAATGCCTCTTGCCTGTCAACAACAGGTCGAGAATCATTCAAAAAACTCTGTTCACTCACCCCAAGAAAATTTAGATGCAATACAAAATCACGATACAGATGAGAGTAAGACAACAACACCCCCTCTTCAAAAAACTGAAATCACAGCAAAAGATGACTATTGGAACCAAAAAGAAAGTTTCCAGACAAAGACATCAAATATTGATTCTAATGAAACCTTAAAAACAAAAACAACATGCGAAGATGCAGGCTATTTTTGGTCGCAGGCAAGCTGCCTGCAAAATCACCTTTGGTTTTCATGGGATAACGGCCGTTGCCTTGATCAAAATTTAGATCGCACAGCAAATATTTCAACTTGTGACGTAATCGAAGACAGCCAGCAGTTTGTTGCTGAGAGGCGTTTCCGAGGGGGGGGGCACCAAATACGGACTATTAGCCAGTTTTGTCTTGCACAAAAAGATGACAACAGCCTTCACTATGCGATTTGTGACGAAGAAGACAGTTCACAACGCTTTCACATCACAAGATTGGAGAACAGCACCGGACAATTTCACATCCGATCCCCACACCTCTCAGAAGAGCTTTGTCTAAGCGGTGTAAATGGAGTCATTGAATATGAAAAATGCGATGAGTACAGCGCTTTTTATATTCATCATGTCCTTGATATTGCTGAGTGATCAATATGTCTATAGTTTGTCGAGTTCACAAAATGTTCCATATCACGATTTTCTGAATATTCCTTACCACCGGACGCAACAGTTTGATGACTCACACCTTCCCCGTAGCCTCGCCGGATGACAAAGAGAGGGCGGTTTTGAACCTCAGAATAAATTTTCCCTATATAAAGAGCTAGAAGCCCCATTCCAGAAAGAATCACTCCAGCCATAAAGAGGTTAATGATGACAGCAACCGCAAGTGGTGTAAACGACCACATATTATAAGTCATTTGATCTGTGATCATGATCGCCAAGAGAACACCAGCACAAAACGTCAAGAAAACACCCAAATATCCTGCAACTCTAAGTGGAAACAAAGAATAGGACGTAATCGAGTTAATCGCTAATTCTGTAAGTTTTCTATAGGTATAACCCTCTTCCCCAGAGAACCTTTCAGGAGCTTCAAACTCCACAAATATAGTCCTAAATCCTAACCAATCAATCAAGCCACGAACCATACGGTTTCTTTCACTAAACGCACACATCAGCTCTAAAACTTTTCTGTCAATGAGCCTAAAGTCCGTCGTTTGTGAAACCATCGGTGTTTCTGAGATTGCATTTAAGATTTTATAAAAAAGCCAAGATCCGGCTTTTTTAAGCGCAGGTCTATTTTCGATTGTTTTGCGCTTTGTCGCCACCACTTCATAACCGTTATCCCAGTGAGCTATGAACTCTGGGATCACTTCCGGTGGGTGCTGAAGATCTGCATCCATAATAACAACAGCGTTACACTTCAAATGATAGCAGCACACTTCAAGGCCAGCTGAAACGGCTGCTTCTTTCCCGAAGTTCCGACTCAACTCACTGAGAACAACTCGAGAATCCTGAGCAATGATTTCTCGTGCTTTTCGAATTGTTTGATCCTTACTACCATCATCAACAAGGCACAACTTGAAGTCATATTCAGGAAGAGTATCCCACACAGCAACTAAGGCCTGATAGAGGGGCTCTAGATTGCCTTCTTCATTATGGGCAGGAACCACGATACCTAAACACGGACGATGTTGCATAACGACCTCAAGAGTATTCTTGTTTTTATAACATCACTGTATCATATGGCCTCTTCACCACAAGCTCAAGGCATTGTTTCTCCATTCCAAAGCACACCAAAATCATATATAAAAGTCTTCGTAAATAACGAGACCACAAGCTCAAAAGAGAGGCTCATGAGACAAAAGCACATCAAAGCATTAGCAGAAAGCATTCTTCATCATAAACGTCTCTATTATGCTGGAAACCCTGAAATTTCAGATGCTGAATTTGACAACATCGAGCACGAGCTCAAGACCCTCGAGCCTCACCATCCAGCTCTGCAAGCTATTGGCTATACTCCATTAAAAAACAAGCTCCGTCACAGTACACCTATGCTTTCTCTTGAAAAAACATACGACTGCACACAACTTATTCAATGGGCAAATAAAATAGATAAAAAACGCTTCCCCCACCTCATTGCCACCTGGAAGATCGACGGCAACAGCCTAAGCCTTGTCTATGAGAATGGCGTTCTCGTTCAAGCAAAGACAAGAGGAAATGGAATTGAAGGCGAAGATGTTCTCGATAAAATACAATGGGTCACATCATGCCCCAAGAACCTTCGTCATGGCTCTGGTGAAATACGAGGCGAATTAGTCTGTCACCAAAAAGAATTTGAAGATTTAAAACAAGAGATGCAACGTTTAGGCTTAGAAACTCCAAGCAACCCTCGCAATATTGTCGCTGGTGTCCTTGGTCGGAAAAAACATGAAGATCTTGCTCGTTTTTTTGATTTTTACGCCTTCGACTCACTTCTTGAAGATGCTCCGTTTCAAACAGAAAAAGAGAAGATGTCTTGGCTTCACACATCTGATTTTCAACTCCCCGACTACGAATACATCACCTCTGAAGAGGAACTTAAAAAAGTAATTGAAGACTCAAAAACAAAAGCTCTCAGCCTGCATATGGCCGTTGATGGTGTCGTCATCACAGTCAATGACCTCCTCACCCATAAAGAACTTGGCTATACAGCTCATCACCCTCGCTATAAAATCTCGTTTAAATGGCAAGGAGAAACCGCAACTGCAAAGATTAACAATATTCACTGGGCAACATCTCCTTATGGAGTTATCACTCCTGTTGCAGAAATAGAACCAACCCCTTTAAGCGGAGCAACGATATCGAACGTCACTTTACACAACGCTGACCTTGTTCAAACACAAAATCTAGCACCTGGCGACTATATTGAAATCATCCGTTCTGGGGAGGTCATCCCAAAATTCTTATCTATTCAACACAATCACCCTAAACAGTGTCATCTTTGCCAAAAAAACCTCGTCTGGGATAACGAAAATCTTTTATGCCATGAGCATAGTTCTCTTAGTCAGAGCAATCTCCCACATGACTCAAAAAATGAGACTCAAACATTCTATGAGTTCGACGAATTAAAAAGATGGGTGCGAAGGCGTGTCGTTCTAGTTGAAGAAATCTTTAAAAAACCCGAGTCACTACACATAAAACCTAACATCGCACGCGTAGAAAACAGTAAAAAACTTCGCGAAATTATTTTTCAGCCCAATGATAATATTGATTTATTCGCTATTCATCTCGAAAAACAAAAGACAAAAGTCTTTTTTAAAAGCCACAGCAGCCATGCTTATATAAAAATCAAAAAAGTAGAATGGCTCCAAAATCAAGGCAGCGTGCAACAACGTGTTCACATGGAAGATCACACACATTTCTTTATGCACACAACTGCACAAGCCTTAAAACATAATCTCCATACGGGAGACTCAATCTGGGTCGCTTTTCAAAACCAACAAGCCTCCTTTATTGACAGATCTCAGGCTGCCTGCCTTCCAAAATCTTGCCCAAGCTGCAAAGACCCTATTGCCTGGGACAACGATGAAGTTCGTCTTATCTGCTGCAATCAAGAGTGTGCAGCTCAAGTCAAAGGACAGATTCTAAAGTGGATCCGTGCAGTTGAAATTGATGACATCAGTGAAAAACGCATCCACGAAATGCTAGACAAACAGCTAATGAAAACTGCGCCAGACTTGTACCGCCTCACCTACGATGGGCTTCTTACACTTCCCATGGTTGGTGATAAACTTGCTCGTAAATTACTCGACCACATCGAACACGCAAAACAAGTTCCACTTGTGCCGTTTCTTTGTGGTCTTGGGATTTCAGGCACTGGAACCACCACGTGGGAAAAAGTCACAGCTGTCTACCCTTCACTTACAGAACTACAAGAAGTCACACCTGAGCAACTTTGCCAAATTGACGGCTTTTCTGAAATCACTTCTACGCAAGTCGTCGAAGGGCTAAAATCCAAACAAGACTTCATCAACGAGTTATTTCAGGTTGGTGTCCGCATCCTCACTCCTGCCCTGGAAACATCGCTAAGTCAAAAGCCATTTCAAGGCCTACGCATCGCTATAACAGGAACTTTGTCACGCCCAAGAAAAGAACTCTCAGAATTAATTAAAAATCTTGGCGGTGAGATCGCCTCTTCCATCTCACAAACAACACACGCACTCGTCATTGCCGATACTCAGTCAACATCAACAAAAGCTAAAAAGGCTCGTGAACTTGGTGTGTTACTCTGGTCGGAAGAAGATCTTATTTTGAATTCTCAGACTTCTGGTAAAATAGACTTGGGGTAGACCCTCTGTTTTACACAAGAAAAGACTTCTCGGCATGATGTCACATATAAAGATATGAAGTGAGTCCACTCTTGTGTTTCTGTAAAATTTTTTGTCTACCGGAAAGAGCATACAGCTTTATTTATATAAGCTGTTCTTACGGAGTTTCTATGCTGTCATTATTCAAAATCTTATCTACTGTGATTTTCCTCTTCTCCCTGACTTTTCCTTGCTACTCTCAAAGCAAACGTAAAGATGTCATCCGAAGAGGAAAAGTTACTTTTTGCTCTGATCAGACCCCTCGACACTTAAGATATGTGAATAACGTTTACCTCAGTAAAAAACCTCACATGGACGCCAAGGTTGAAGCTCTCTACGAAGGGCGCACTGTCTTTCGAGGTACAGCAACACAAAACTACCAACGCAGAATTGACCTCGAAGGCGATTGGCTTGTCTCTCCAAAAATCCTTGGAAGAATATGCTCTCAGCAACTCTTTGTTGATTTAGTTATTTTATCTGTATACCCAAAAGCTAAAGGTAAATCAAAAGAGAAAAATAAGAAAAAAGAAAAATCGTTCAACCCTTTTGCTTTACGCAACGCAATCGGAGGACCTTTACTGTCTATTTACGGCCATCTAGGCACCCCAACTTCTGTCAGTTCTCACCATGGTTTTGAATTCGAAATAAACCCATGGGGACACTACCCTATAAACTTGCACGCCGGCCAATATTTAAACTCAACCGAAATGGCAGCTAAGCAAGGTGATCAATTTATTTCGACCGTAGGTCTCGGAACTGGAATTCTTCTAGGTGACAAATTTTCAAAAGTCATCTTAAGTGGAAACATCAATCAGTACACCCTCACAACATCAGAACTTAATAAATCTTACTATGCATTTTTACCGACAGCTGGTTTTCGCCTTCAAATGCTCGCAGAAACATATTTCGAAATGGATATTTCTACACATATCCCTTTTGGAGATGATCTCCGTGTTGATATGGCAGAAACTCAAACAGGTATATACTCTATCGACCAAATTGATCCTACACACGGTATTGAAGTCCGAATTGGTCTGGGTGTTGGTTTCTAAAGCACGAGCATCATGTCGCTATCGCGATCTATCCAGCCTTATCAACCACTGAAGCAGTAAGATTTTTATTGCGCCTCTCCCAGCACATGAGCGCAGGCAATCTCAGTGCAATTTTTTCTTCACACCACTGTTGTGAATTTACTTAAATCTACCTCCGTAGATTTAAAATCAATTTTTTTCAACATCTCCTCGATATACACATTAAAAAATGAAGAATCGTAAGTGTCCTCAAATAGGAATGGTGCAATGAGGTCATTTTGATTGTTAAGAACACCAATTATGCTCACTGCACGGTGTTGTGAGCCTTCTTTAAAGCTTTGAAAACGAGAGATTTCATAGGGCCAACATCGCTGATAGACTTCATTTAGCTGAGATCCATATTCGTCTATATACAAGATCTTTTTGTTTTTCCTCAATATTTTCTAGAGTTCTTTGCACTTAATGTCACACCGTTTTTTATCCGAAAGTTTTTTTATTTGTGAAGCCAATACACTTTAAGTATTTACGAATGGTTGATGATGAAGTATTACCCCAATCTTTGGCTCATTCCACAGAACTTCTATCAATCTATTTTTCTACAAATTTTTGAAATTTTTCCAGATCTTGAATTTTTCAAGAAGGAGAGCTTCGACATCGTTTTGATAATCATACCTGCCGTGACCACTAGGTATTTGGCATGACGGCTCTGAGGCTTTTTCTTTACCTCACTTGCGAAAAATTGAGATACCAACGTCTAAAAAAAGAGCCTTTTCATCGATAAATATAAAACGAATAACTTCTTACATCAAAAAACCTGATGATTTTATACGCCTATACAGCCTTGTCAGCAACAGAAACAAGAGGTTTTTTAGTGTGCTTCTGTCAGACCTCCTAAACCAGATTTACAAGTCATTCAAAAGCTTAAATTTACGCAACATTTATAGCGAGTCTCTCATAAAAGCTTCTTGCGACACTGTAGCTAAAAGGCACGACGACCTTGAGAAAACTTTACCATGACATAGAGTGCGGCCTCCTCCTTGAAAAGAGCTCGAAAGCTCATACAATTGCCACTCTTCAAGACAGAGCGGCTGATGAAACCAAACACTATGATCAAGGCTTGCCATCCGAAAAGGTGCATTTCCGTACGTTACACCGTGGGGTTTAAGCGCTGGTATTAAAATCATCATATCCGAATACCAAAGAAACAGTGCTTGCTGCATCACTTGAGTACTCAAACCCGATAGTTGAGTGCCACCTTTCAAACGAAACCAAGTCGCCCACTCTGATTCGCTCACGATCGCGTCACAAAATGAAAGCCTTTCTTCAGAGCGTTGTTCAAACACCGATGGTTGAGTCCAAAATTTAAGAACCCTATCAGAAAGATAATTTTTATTTTTTTCAATCCAGACTTGATCAGAAATCAAATCTTCAGGTTTTTTAGGTTCTCTTTTCCATGACTCAGAACGAACAGCATCTCCTTCCACGACTTGGAATGAAGCAGACATAACAAAAAGGCAAACATCCTCTTGCCACGCTTTCACTCGACGATTTGAAAAGCTTTTGCCGTCTCGGACATACTCTACAACGTACCGAACAGGAAGATGAGCATGCCCCATCCGTAAAAAATAACTATGAAGAGAGTGACACACCCTAGTGTCATCAACAGTCTTTGCTGCACTTAAAAAAGCCTGAGATAAAATCTGCCCTCCAAATAAACGCCCATACCCAAGATCAAGACTTGCAGCTTTATATGTGTGAACACCGTCTTCACTCACCTGAAAAATGTGAGCGAACTTTTCTTCAAAGATCATGTTTACCCCTAAAAAACTATAAAAAAAGAGAGCCTCTCAAAAGGAAACTCTCTTTTTTATAGCTTAGCACAGAAGACACTATCGCATGTGACGACAACACTGTTCAAGCCAACCATGCTTACTTGCAGCTTTGTAAGAATTTGGGTCTGCTTTTAGCCATGATTTTCGTGTTCGATAACGCTTAGCGTCTTTGATACACTGCTCCAAAGTCCGCTTTTTACGTAAAACACTCATATGTCGGCAGCAATCATCCAACCAGCCATTTCTTTGACTCGCAGAATAAACATTCGGACTTTTTCTTTGCCATTCGCCACGAGATCTATAGTTTACAGCGTCGTTACGACACTCATCCAAAGTCCAGCGCATTGACACCATGTGAAAACAACAGTTATCCAACCATCCATGTTTCTGAGCTGCACCGTAACTTCTAGGACTACGGCGACTCCACTCAGTACGTGTTTGATAACGACGAGCTTCTTTATGACACTCGTCTTGACTCCAAGTCTTATTCACAATCTTCATATGGTGAACACACTCATCAAACCAACCCTTGACGCGAGCGGTCTCGTAAGCACCCCCACTATTTCGACGCCACTCGCTACGAGTCTTGTATTGACGAGCATTCGCAGCGCAACTTTGTCTTGTCCACTTCACAGGACTTTTCATATGATGGCAGCATTCTTCCAACCATCCATTCCCTCGAGCAGAGTGATAACCAGAACTGCTTCTAGCCCATTCACTACGAGTCTTAAACTTCTTTGAGTCAGCCATACAGGCTTCAATTGTCCAAACCTTTCTCACCGAGAAACCTCATCAAAACGCAACAGTAACTTGACTAAACCGTGCATGATCATACAGCCCTTGCACTACGTGTAGCCATCAAATACAACGTTAACGACTTGAGATGCAAGTCCAAACTGTCATTTAAATCTTCTTTAAAAAACTTGTGGACCTGAGTCGTGAAATTATATAAGAAGAAATTTTACTCAAGGTTTTTTTCTCCTAATTAGGGTTCATTAGAATACAACAACCTTATAAGTATAGAGAGGTTAAAGTGCATCCGGTTCAGTCTCGTATAGCTACCATGACCAAAAACCGTCAGAGGAGAAAAAGGAAAAAAAGTTCGATCCTTGTAGTCAACAAGAACAACTTTGCCTGTTTGAGGCCTTTTTCTTACTTTTAGAATAGAAATAAAAAAAGATTTCCAACACAACCCCACACCCAGTTGTGTGTCTAGCCAAAGATTTTTTTTTCTGTCCTCTGCTGTTCTTGCCCTTCCATCAGACCCGCTCCCTCCTATATGTTGAATCAGGTCTCCATACAACGCCCATGGAAGGCCAGGACCCCAAGCTGGATAGAAAAAATGCCCTCTATGATTAATAAAGTGAACGATTCTTTGATTTTCTACAGAAGCAAAATCATACCGAACCGGCATACCTAAAGTAATCATGTCAAAAGAACTTTTCTCTAACCTCAAGACCCTAGCATGGAGTTTACGATACTGCGTTGGCGTTAGAACCGATTGAAGAAGATCCCAATAACTGCCCTTTGTATTCACCCTAAGCTGCGTGAGAAGAGCGAATAATTGTCCAGCATGGCTATGGCCAATCAAGACAATGTGTTGCTCCGGGTAAGCCGACAGAAGCCTTACCAACTTCAACAACCCTCGGATTCTTGCCATATGATGATTCCCAGAGCACCAAGTCAAACGGTCCGCAGTGATTCCTGACGAATTTTGAAAAGCTCGGACATAAGTTTTTGTAAAATTCCCAGAGTCACGCATCAGCCCATCATGATAGCTTTTTACAAAGTATCGCCACCACTTCCAGCTCAGGCTTGGCGTAAGCATTTTAGCAAGATGAAGATAATCAAATGGATCATCTCCAACAAAAGTTCCATGAACAAAAACTACTCTTTGAACACCTTGTTTTTTAAGATAGCCTCCCCAAGAAGCCATATCTGCGTACCAAGCATCACTGTAGACAGGAGGGCCTTTTTTCCACTGAAGGCTTTTCATAAAAACAGGATACGCCTGACTTTTTACTACGAACCACCATAAAAAAAGATAAACAAGCACCAACCCTGCGCACAACAGCATAGTCTCACCTTATCAATTCAGTGTTTCTCAAAAAGTTGAATCCATCTTGACGAGATATTTTCTTCTTTTTCAGAAAGCGCCCATATGAGCCATTTTTGTCCAATAACCATATCGGTCGCTTGGCTATAATATACCTTACGATTAGCGTTATTTTTTAAAAAATCAAACTTTACATATTTAGGCTGGCAGCTTACACCATCTTGTGAGAGGCACGCATAGACTGAATGAGCACTTGAAGAAACCGAAACAAGAAAAGCTTCTGATGTTGCTGCAAAAAAAAGATCTTTTGAAAGACTCACAGGTGGTGTCAAAACAATCCCAGCATAGTGAGACCCAGTCGCCAAAGCCAGCTGAGCATAACGAGAACTTATTTGAGGATTCAACATCTTCTCTGATGTATCATCCTCTGAGTGCCAGCCAGGGTTAAAGTCTACAGGGTTTTCAAAAGGAAAAGCAACCGGATAGCCTCTAGAAGACCATGACTTATGATCTGATGTTCCAGCGCTCAACTTTGCAAACTCATATTCAGCAATATGATAACGGCTCAATAACTTTCCTAAGCCTCGAGTCAAAGAATCATCCGTATCTGTTTCAATTAAAAAAATCTTTGCATCCGGCGACCAAGCAAGCATATCAAACTGAACCATACCCAAAACATCCGTTCCTTTTTGCGCATATTCTTGAGCAATCTGAGAACTTCCAACTAATCCTATTTCTTCAGCAGCATAAAAATGCCACTCTATAGTTTTATGAAACTGAACTTTTTTTTCCAAAATCACACGGATCATTTCAATTAAAACAGCAACGCCACTTGCGTCGTCATCAGCACCTGGAGCTGAACCTCCATGGCTATTAATACTATCGATATGTGACCCAAAAATCATACTTTGATCAGGACTGGTAACTCCTCGTATTTTCACAATAACGCTTTTCTGATCTGTATACTTATGTTGCACCAAACGAACCTCAATGTCGTCATCTAAGGATCGAATACGATCATAGATCAATTGAGGCGTAGCAAGACCATTTTCCGAGGTATGAAAACGCGTTGATAATCTCTCGAGCACAGAAATAGTGTCTACAATTTTTGAGTAATCAACCGATTTTAAAAGAGTAGCTAGGCCAGGTAAGTTATGTTCTAAGGAATACAGCTCTTGCGCAACAGCTCCAGAGTGCTCAAACCCACCATCTAACAATTGGAGGTGGCCACAGCCTTTTCCACCATGCTGAAGAGCAAGAGCATCTCGCTCAGAAGGGCTTAGCAATAAAAAATGGAACTGCGTCTCGAGCTCATCATATAAGCTAAAAAGGCTATCTTCTCTTTCGCTTCTTTGTTCTGAACGCACGATATAAATCATTTTTTCCGTGTCTGCATGCAACATTGTCTTCGGAGAAGAATAATAAATCGTATGGCCATTCAAAACAGTAGCAATTCCGTGGCCTTGATCAACACTTGAAAAAGAACTTATCTTCGAAAAAGACAGAGAAGAAGACCCTAACAAGACAAGAAAAAAAAACAAAAAAATGAAACATTTCATCAATTTTCACCTATGTCTTCAAATTTAAAAATAGACTCATTCCAGTCTTCGAGTCCATGCCAATTATCAGGATAGTGTTTCAAAATTTGATTTTCCGAGTCTTGTTGATCTTTTTCACACGCCAAAGCTATAAGCAAAAAAAAAGAATTTTCATCTTCATTCTTAAACTCCAGTTTCTAGAAGACTCAGACTATGGTATCACAGAGCTGTCTGTGCATATATGAACCAAGACACAAAGGATCTCTTATGGCTCACCAGTCCTTTCCGTACCGTTTTTTTAAAAAAACGCTCAAAATGATCCGCTATTCGATCATGACACTCGGTTTTTGCTGTCTTTTCCTCATGTTTGGTCTTTTCAAACTAGCCAGTACTGGTTTTGAAAACCCACCTGCAACACCACCAGATCATATGATATTAAAACTAAAAATTTCAGGCCCTGTTCTCGCATCACAGCAACAAGGTTTTTTTGATACTTTTCTTCATATGAACCCATCTAAGAATCTTTGGATACCAAAACTTAGAAGTCAAATTCTACAGGTCATCAACGACGAACAGGTCAAAGGTCTTTTCATCACTCTTGAAAACGTTCAAGGATCTTTCGCGCAAATGGAAGAGATTCACAATCTTCTACGCATGGTGAAAGACGCAGGTAAACCTGTCCACATCTGGTCAGCAACATTTGACACAAAGTCTTATCTACTCGCTTCCGCAACATCACATATTATTATGCCTTTTATCGGCCAAATTCAGCTTACCGATCCTGCTATTCAACTCACATACTTCGGCTCTGCTTTGAAAAAAATAGGGATTGGCATCAATGTCGTACGAGCTGGACAATACAAATCTGCATTCGAAGCATGGACACATGATAAACCAAGCACTGAAAGCCGCACAGCCTACCAGGCCCTTGAAAAATCCATTCGAATTGCTTTGATTAATCTCACTGCTCAAGGACGAGAAAAACCTATTCCTACGGTACAAACCTGGTTCTCAGAGTCTCTTTACACAGCAGAGGAAGCGCAGGCACAAAGCATTGTCGACCAACTCAATTATGAAGAAGCATCTCTTACGTCTATGGAGGAAGCCTATCAGGCAGAACGCTATTCATGGCACGACTACCACCGCACAGAAAATACTTTAACATCACTAGCGAGCTCCACGGCAACAAGCGCACCAGGAATTGCATGGATTGAAGCTGTCGGACCTATTTCTATGACAGCTTCTGGCCAGCAAGGATCAAACATCACTCCAAAAATGAAACAAGAGCTCGACTGGGCCCGCAACGACGAAAGTATCAAAGCTGTTGTCCTACGAATAGATAGCCCTGGAGGGTCTGCTATTGCAAGTGAATTGATTTGGAAATCCATTGAAGAACTCAACCAAATTAAACCCGTGGTTATAAGCATGGGTGGGGTCGCTGCCTCTGGGGGTTACTACCTTTCAGCACCAGCTAGCAAAATTTTCGCCTCCGCCACAACAATCACAGGATCCATTGGCGTCATAGGAATGATTCCATGGCTTCAAGACTCAAAGCAGCATTATGGGATTTCTTTCCACACCATCACAAGTGGAAAAAGAGAAAGCCTCCTCAACCCAGGGCAAACTCTTTCTCGTGCAGACCGAGAAAAAATTCAAGCCAGCGTCACAAGCACCTATGACTTGTTTCTAGATCGTGTTTCTGCAGGGAGATCGATGGACAAAACAAAAGCCCACAACTTAGCTCAAGGACGAGTGTGGACAGGCTCACAAGCTTTAGAACACGGACTTATCGATCATATTGGCGGTACACACGAAGCACTTATCGAAGCCAAAATCCTTGCTCAGTGGCAAGCTGATGACAAAGTTCCTTTACGCCGCTGGAGTCCAAATTTTCAAAACCTCAGCGACTGCCTAAATGAAGCCTCCAATCCCATGCAGTGCTTTCCTCTAAACAACAGCCCTTCTCAGACCTCACTTTTTGAGCATATTCAAAATTCTATAGAGTGGTTCGAGAAAATTCAAAAAGAACACCTACAAGCAAGACTCCCTTTTCTTTACCTTTAAACAAAGCTTCTGGCCTTCTTTAATAAGGTCAGAAATTTAAAACCCACCGCTTCCACTATTTCTATGAAAATCATTTGATCTCTCTGCCATTAAAATATATGTTGCGGTCGGCTAAAAAACGAACGAGGAAATCAATGCTGATTCAAAAAAAAATTATATTTTTAATCACTTATCTCTTTCTCAGTTTTACACAACCACTCCTGTCATCCCCTCCGATCACTTGCTGCAGCTATCAGCAATGGCCAGAATGCTTATTCCGTACCCTACGGTGCACAAAAAAAGACATCAAACGTGCTCACCAGCACTTAGGGCACCAGCTTCAGTTAGTTCAAGGGAGGTTTTGCCCCGAGCAAACCGACCATACTCTGACATGGGCTGATTTTTTAAGACACTCAGAAAATACTTATTTGCTTTCTAGCCCGACAGTTAAGCAGTGGTGTGAGTGGGTCTCTCACATTAAATACTCAACATATTTGGGCACCTTTCTAAAGAGCCCTGGAGCTCTTCAATTTTTCACACAACTTACACCTGAACAATCACAAAGAACCTCTAATTGGTTAAGAAATGAGATCCTTCAATATATGAATGATTCTCTGATGAAAAATCAATGGGAACCCCTACAAATTTGGTCGTTACAGTACAGCCTAGAACATCAGGTTTGTAAACACATTGAATGCCCTTGGCTTGATAGATCTCATCACAAAAACCAAGAACTTTTTCACTCTCTTCCATCATCTATACGTTCTCAAATCACATCTTCTGGCGAACTTCTTTCTTTTATCAACATGATTCCTCAACATTGGCTTGAAACCATAAAAGAAGAAAACTATGAAAATTTATTTCTGACCTTTCAACTCATCAAGCTACAGATGTTAGACTTAAAACATAAAAATCTTCCAACTCTAAAGGGATCTCTACCGAAATGGATAAAATCTCGCCCTCACTTTATCAAGGCAGTAACCCCCTCAGTTAAGTCACAAAAGGAACAAGACTCGACATGGGCTGTTTGGTGGAACGGTGAAATTGTTCATGCTATTAAGAAAAACCATGGCCTTCAAAGACTTTTTAGAAAACACCAGCAAAAAAACAAAGACAACGATATACAACATTCAACCGAGAGCGCTCACAAAATAGCCTGCAGAGTTCTCTTTGTTCCCCTGACATCATGGTCTGACAAGATGACAATGCTCATCCAAGTCGATCCTGATGCTCTTCCCGAGTCTATCGAAAAGTGAATCTCTTTCATCTACTTCTTCCTAGCTGAGATTAAACATTTCTAGATATAATCTCAGCTATTCGTGCACAAAAATCCTTGGGCACTCTAGGTCATCTGTGGTGATTTCATCGTAAACAAGACTCAAGGTTTTCAATGCTACACCTAGGTCTATGATAATGCCCATGCTTCAACAGGAGTCCTTATGAAAGTTGCAATCTTTGGTTACACAGGACTTGTTGGTAAATCTGCCACAAACGAACTCATTCAAGCACCTTGGTGCCAAAAAATCATCGCTATAGGCCGCAATCCTCCCAAGACAAACCACCAGAAAATTGACTATTCACCAACACATTTTGAGGCTTCTCATAGTTTCTGGCCTCATGACCTTCAGTGTGACGCTGTCATTTGGTGTTTAGGTTCCACTTTAAAAAAATCTGGATCAAAGAAATCTTTCTATCATATTGATTTTAAATTAGCGTCTACAGTTGCAAAAAAAGCCAAAGCATCAGGAGTTCAACACTGGGTTTTAATTTCTTCTGCTGGAGCACATCCTCAGTCTTATTTTTTTTACAACAGAGTCAAAGGGGAGCTTGAAAATTTTTGTTTAAAACTTAATTTCCCCAAAACAACAATTCTTAGACCAGGTCTTTTAATTGGCAGCAGAGAAGAATCAAGGCCTTTAGAATCATTTTCACAAAAATTATTACAACCTCTTGCTTCCTCACAAACAAGATGGTTTGATACTGTAAAACCTGTTTATGCGCATTCCGTAGCAAGAACAGCTGTTCAGGCTTTAAAACAACAAAAAAGTCCGATCAAAATCACTCATTCAGGTGAAATCACACGGATCACACATCACTCGGAGTCTTTATGAAAAGCGTCGAAGAAATCAGCGTTCAAGATTATTCTAAACAGCTTCAAGAAGGGACAGCTGATCAGCTTCTTGACGTAAGAACTCTCGATGAATTCCGTCACGCAAACATTGGAGGAACTCACATTCCTCTACAAGAGCTTCAAGATCGACACACAGAGCTTCCGAAAGAGACGCCTCTTACAATTATGTGTCACCATGGGAGGCGAAGTGAGCAGGCTTGTTTTTTACTGCAAGACCTGGGCTACACCGTTCGCAATTTGATAGGTGGTATTGATGCATGGTCATGTCATATTGACAACAGTATTTCTCGTTACTAAAAGACACTCATGACTGATCCTTTGGCGACAAGTCATGAATAAAATCATATGCTAGTGGTTTGTTATCTAGACAGTTCTCACCACAAAGCTCAACAAGCCTTAGAGGAAAAAACGCATGAGTCAGAAATCTCTACAAGATCTTATGAACGATTTAAACAATATGCTCGGAGAGCAAAAATCAGAAAAATCCAATGGTTCTGGTGGTCAGCACCCCCCACGAAAAGCTGGGAACAGTGGAGGAGGTGATGGCAGTGGCGGGTTTGACGGTGGTGACGATTTATTAAAATGGATTGGATCTTCAGGGTGGTTGATTCTTTTTATTCTGATTTCATGGGGTGTCAACAGCTCTTTTTATCAAGTTGAAGCCGAGGAACAAGGGGTTGTGACTCGTTTTGGGAAGTATCTCACGACAACTGCTCCTGGCTTAAATTTCAAAATCCCATTTGGCATTGACAAAGTCTACAAAGTTTCTGTCACTCGACAGCATTCGGAAGAATTTGGCCACCGGACCCAATCACAAAGTCGGCACGATTTACAGCAAGCCAGAGATGAAGGACTCATGCTGACTGGTGATTTAAATATCGCACAAGTGGAATGGCACCTTCTCTACATTATTCATGACCCTAAAAAATTCTTATTCCATGCCACTGATGTCCGGCGTAACCTAAGAGACACCTCTATCTCTGTGATGAGGCGTGTTGTCGGTGATCGATATGTCAGCGACATTCTCACAACAGAACGGGCGACAATCGCAAAAGAAGCTCTCGAGTTGACTCAAGAGACTTTGAATATTTATGACATGGGGCTTACCATTACTCAGCTCTTTTTTGTGAATGTCACCCCTCCTGAAAAAGTTCAACCTGCATTCCATGAAGTCAACACAGCAAAACAAGAAAAAGAAGAAACTATTAACAAAGCCGAAAGTGAATACAACAGACAAGTTCCAGCTGCTCAAGGTGCTGCTGACAAAATCGTTGCCGAAGCGGAAGGCTATGCTATCAACCTCACCAATACAGCAAAAGGTGATGCACAAAAATTCGCAAGTGTTCTCAAGGCTTACAAACTCGCACCCGTCATAACAAAAAAACGTATGTATCTTGAAGCTATGGAGGAAATCTTTTCATCAAACGATAAGATTCGTATCGTTGACACGAAAGTCAAAGGTGTTCTTCCCGTTTTTGGTGAAAACATACAAAAAAAATAAACTTAAACTCTTAAGACACACAAAGGATTTATTATGAAGATATTTTTATCGACTGTTACGTTAGCCACAATCTTTTTACTTTTTTCTTCTACTTATATCGTTGAAGAAGGCCAACAAGCTCTTGTTGTTCAATTTAAAGATATTCATGGAGAAGCCATCACTGAGCCAGGCCTCCGGTTTAAGATCCCTTTTATACAGAGTGTTATTTATCTAGAAAAGCGCATCCAACAAATCGATAGCAACCCTGAGGATGTTCCAACACGTGATAAGAAATTCGTCCACGTTGCAACCACAGCTCGTTGGAAAATTAAAGACCCTGCTAAATTTTATCGTGCTATTAAAAATCTAGCTACAGCTCGTCTGCGCATGAAAACGATTCTTGAAGGAACAACAAAAGAAACGATTTCCAGCTACAATCTTATTGAAACCGTGCGAAACTCAAATGCAATTTTAGAACAGCACACAACTTCTGCTACTCAAGCCCGGCCGAATCGAGATGAAAATATTAGCGGACAAATTGAAACCGTTCAAATTGGTCGTGAAAAATTAGCAAATATTATTGCTGACCACACAAGCCAAAAACTCGAAGATTTTGGCATAGAGCTCATTGATGTTCAAATTCGAAGTATTGCTCTCAAAAAGGTCGTTGAAGAAAAAGTCTACTCAAGGATGATTTCAGAACGCCAAAGAATCGCCTCTGAAATTCGATCCTATGGAAAAGCTGAAGAAGCTAGAATTTTAGGTCGATTAGAGCTCTCCTTAAAAAGAGTCAATTCTGAAGCCTACAGAAAGAGCCAAGAAATTCGTGGCCGAGCAGAAGCAGAAGCGATTGAAACCTATGCCTCAGCTCTCTCAAAGGACCCTGATTATTTTGAATTTAAAAGGTCTCTAGAAGTGTATCGAAAAACTCTCACAAAAAATGGTGAGTTTATCCTATCAACAGATACACCGTTTCTTAAATATCTAAAACAAGCACCATAATGATACCTAAACGACATTTTTATGATGAGAAAAGTCAGTCTACTCTTCGTTTCATAGAACGTTGGTCTCAAGAAGTAGAAGGCGACACAAGCCTCCTACTTCTTGATATTGATTCAACGCTGATAGATACCTCTTATAGAACAGCTGCTATTTTTAAAAGCTTTGCTGAAAAAAAGATTCATCTTCAGCGCTACCCTGAATTTTGTCGTCTCATCGCACTATGGGAAAAAAATCTCTATGAGGTGTATGACCCCATAGAGTTCATCAACACCCACACTCCTTCTTTATATCTCACAGAAACACTCAAAAAAAACCTTTATGATTATTGGTACCAAAGATTTTTCCATCCGACATGGCTGTCATATGATCACGCCTTCTCTGGAGCCGCAACCTTTGCACAGAACGTGGCGAAACATGTTCACATAGGTTATCTAACAGGTCGTTGCGAACCCACCTTAAGAGACGCCACAAAAACACAACTTCAAACGTTTCAATTCCCATTTACAAAAGACGAACTTCTTTTCATGAAGCCTGAAAAAGATATCGCTGACTTGCAATTTAAATCTGAGGGTCTTAAATACTTCACAAATAATTTTCATAACATCATTTATATCGACAATGAAATTGAACTTGTTGAAATGAGCCTCTCTCATTTTCCAAACGTTGAGACTATACTTTTTCAGAGCATTCACTCAGGCAGAGGCACCCTGACACATCAACCAAAAACACTTTCATCCTGGGTCACATCTTGTTCAACACCTTAAACCCTTGGATATAAAACGCATAACTTCCCCCATCAAAAAATTTGATGATCTTATATACTTACCCAGCTTTGTCAGCAACAGAAGTCATTAGATTTTTAGTGGCTACTATCTGCCACAGAAGCAAGATGCCCTGGGCTTCTTCTTATCTGCCTCCACCCTCCTGATAAAACGATAAAAGAAAAAAACTCAAGTATTTCAAGAGGATTAAAAAAACACCTCATACCTCATGAATAAAATCCGATGACTTCATCCCGGCGAAGTTTCACCGGGCACGCTCCGATGTCTATGTGTATAAGGAAATCCGTATGATTCAAAAAAAGACAATTTTTATTAAAAAGAAAAAAATTGCGGGAGCCCTTGCGCTTAGTCTAAGTACATGGGGGTGTTTTAAATCAGGAGATGACGATAGTTCAACAAGTGCATCAACGACAACGACAACGACAACAACAGCAAGCACAAATTCTTTAGCTCTTTCGTCAACAATTAATTTTCTTGGAGCAGATCAATCTGCAACTGCTCTTGCTTTAACCTCTAAAGAAGAATGCTCAGCATTATCAACTCAATACGATATTGATAAATGTGAAGCAGGAGTCTACATCTACGATGAAGCCATGTCTGCAGTTTCTATGGCTGAAAAACTTTCATGTTTTTTTGGACAAACCTCATTTATCGAAAAAGTTGGCGCAGGCGATTACATTGCTCAAGTCTCTATGGATGATTGTTTTAATAAAGGACAAAAAAGCAGCGAAGGACAATCTTCCGGAGGTGCTGAGGCTTTAACTCTACTCACTACAAATTCATCTCGAGCGGATGAAAATTCCCCTCTTATCGTAAAATTTTGGTTTGATATGTCAGCCGGAGGACCAGATGAAGGCGGCATGGTTCGTATGACAGCAAAACTCGAAATCGAAGAAGGTGTTTCAAAAACAAACCCATTCGGAATTTGGCATCTTGACTGGAAAGGGGTCCAACTCAATACAGCAACGACACCTCCAACTCCGACAACAACACTTATGATGCAAGGTTTTGCATCTTTTGAAGATACCGACACTGAAAATATTATGGCTTACGCTCTTTATGACGCAAATGTTCAAAACGGTGAAGTAGTAGGCGGCAAAAGGGGATCCGGGCTGATTACACTCAGCGACACTGACAGTGATGGAACCTTTGATATCAATGAGGCAACCTACCACACACAAGCAACGGGGTTCGAAATAGAAGGAAGCGAAGACGGGGGGGACACAACCATTGAGTACACCCTAACAACAAACCGCTCGAACATCCTCCGTAGAAAAGTTGGCAGCACAACAGATGTTTGCCTGGATAAAAAAAGCTTTAATTCATCGGTTTGGTCATACGGACTCTACAATATTGCAGATGGAAAACGAGTTGCTCGCAATTCAGGTTTTCCTATCAAGATACCAGTTGGCACAGATTTTGAGTTTGGTTGGGCTGGGTATCATGGGGTCTGGGCTCCTGATAACATCAGCATGACAAATGGAATGACTGTTTACAAACAAGATTTTGGGTCAGAGGAAACAGGAGAAGCTCACACCTTAATTCAAGCTCCAGGTAAACTTGTTAAACACAAGAAAAAAAACCTCCTTCTCACAGAGCTAAAAGGGGTCGACCTCATCACCTATACCACAGCCGGACAAATTCGAGTTGAACACAACGGCACAGAGTTTAAACAAACAGGTACATGGTCTGACGAGTCCAACACCTGGACAGCAACCGATGCAGCTTACACACTTCAAGCGTATAACAACGAATTCCACTCAGAATCTCTGGGCGGACCTGTGACGATTATCACTGATGCAGCATTAGCTGTAAGTGAAATTGTTTACTTCGAAGAAACCTTAGCTTCAGCTTCTGAGACTGCAAACACAACTCTTTATTGCTTAATGGACTGCTTAAAATCAGGCATGACACAAAACCAAGTCAATGGCACGAACAGTGAAACTTTTCGCCTCACTGACGCCACTTCGGTCAGCGCACCTCACTCTTATACGTGGGATGCTACGACTTTGACACTAAAATATGCAGATGCAGCTGTCACTTTAGCTGATGGGGTCAGCAGTATCAGTGGTCAAAACTCTTGGGGAATGAGCAGTGGACCTCTTGTTAAGTCAACATCTGGGTTGGTTAATACATGGGATATTTGGTCAGCTTCCGAGTTCTATACATGGGAAACAGGCCCAAACAACTGGAACAAATACAGTGCTCTCAAAAAAGCTGACGGAACCGTTGTTACATTTGACTCCCCGTTATTTCTTGAGTACACACATGCAAATACGACGTCTTCATTTAATGGCCAAAAGTTCTTACTTGAATATGGTGGACATGGAGAATTGCAGGGAATCCCATGGGAAAATCAAGGCAACAACAGATGGGGACAAGCCTTTTCTATTCCAGACGGATCTATTGTCGGAAGCTCAAGCGAATATAAAATACTAGGACTCGAAAAAGAACTTAGACCAAAAGCGGTGGCGGATTCGGCTTGTTCAGCACTTTCACTTGACACTGCACCTGATCTTCCTGAAATAGATGAGTGGATCGACCCAGACCTCGGAGCAAAACCAAGCGTAACAAAAGCTCCTGCAGTGATTAAGGGCGTTGTTCAGAGTTAATGAAAAACCACTCAAGAACTTCAATTAACTTTTTGAGTGGTTTTTTCTTTTTTATTCTACAAATAATTGACTTCATACAAATATTTGTTAAATATACTGAGGATTTTGATTCCCTCGGAGAAAAAATGCTAGAAAAAAAATTCTCAAAATATTTTTCTTTGTTACTTTGTTTCTACTCTCCACTTCAATCTTTCGCTGCTCATACAATAAAAAACCGCAACCTTTGCCAAGGAGCACCTGGTCAATTTGTTTACAATAAAGATCCTAAAACCAATTCTTACGTCAAAGGGGGTTTTGTCGCTCACACAGCTAAAGTTCGTGGAAGTAGAGCTTTTCTTGGACAGTGGAAAGGCCATTATTTAACAAAAAAAATATTCATCGGCCCTGACGCTCAGATCTGTGACTTTGCACAAGTAAAGCAACATGCCCGTGTCACAGGCCATGCCATTGTGAGAAGTCACGCCATTGTTCAAGGTGAAGCTCTGGTCTCGGAAAAAGCCACTATCGAAGGAGAGACGCTTATCCAAGATAAAGCTGTAATCACAGGAACAGCCTCTATTCATAAGAATGCAGCTATTTCAGGAAGCGCTATAATTCGCGGAGCTGCCAGTGTTCTCTCTCATGCTATCGTCACAGGTCACGCCATTGTCGAAGGAAAAAGTATTATTAGTGACTTCGTCAAAATTACAGGGTACGCACACATTAAAGACCACGCCCAGATCTATGGCCACACTGAAATTTCTGGAAACAGCATCATTCAAGGCAAAACTTTTTTCGCTGGTCATACAAAAATTCATGACACAAGCGTAAAAGACCACAGCCGTATTTTAGGCCCCAAAACCGATGAGCCTCCTCTAACTTTACATGGTCCTCTCACTGTTCAAGGTTATAGTTGTCTTCAAAATTCTATTTTATTAAATCACGGTGTTTGGGACTCTCAAAGAGTCTTCCACAAAGCTGGACGCTTTTATCAAACTCGCGCCATTCAAGATTCAGAACACATTATCTCTGATGACTGCAGCATCTGTTTAGATAACCTAAGCTCAAAAAAAGACACCTCCAGCGGACTTGTACAAGGCTGTGTCCAAACGACTTGCGGGCATCAGTTTCACCAAGATTGTTTTAGTGATTGCCTCCGCCAAAGCCTTACGTGTCCATTGTGCCGAGAGTCGCTTTTTTCAGAAACTCTCACACACCCTATTGAGACCTCTAAATAAAATAAGCTACAACCAACTGCAAACCTTTTCTAGCTCTTCGGGGAGATCCACAATTTGAAGGTGCTCAGGTTCTCTGGACAGCACATGAATATGAAAACCACCATCCGTATATCCGAGTCTTCCTACTGCTTTTTTCAGCCGACCTTGACCTGACTTTAAAACATTTCTGACAAAGCACAGATTACTCTGAGGATGAGGTTTGCTAACGCTCCAACGTCCTTGATTTGCTTGCACCCAATCTTCTAAAGACACTCGACTGTCATTGATATTGGGGCGATAATCATGTGATCGCACCATAGTAACAGCAACTTTCGGAGCTTTTTCAGCAGCCATAAATAGCCCGTCTGGAAAAGTAACAGTAGGATAACCTCCTCGATCTATCCAAAAAGGCATAGGATCAGAAGGCTCAATACGGACACAGGTTCCTTCTAATTTTTTTGGATTTGTAAAATCGAGAACTTTATAATCTCTCACCTCTTCCAAACGGCAAGGCTCAACTTGATCAACTCTTGCGGCTTGCGGAATCGGGACTCTTGCATCAGCACGATTCACTAAATCAAAAAGATCTACATCTAGAGCGTGAGTTTCAAAGGTTGCAACAATTGGAAGGTGGTCAGAATAACCAACACCTAAATGTTCATAATAGCCTATTTTTCTATCACCGATCACTTTATATTGCCAACGAAACGGCGTCCCTTGAGCAGACAGCAGAAACTTTGAAGCATAATCATTCTGACCAACAACCAAAAAACTCCCCGGTTTATACGACAGCCCACGCCCTTGAAGCAGCTGATTTCCAATCAACATATGAGATAAGTGATTTCGAACTCCTTGAAAACTACTGTCCCAACGCTGATTCTTTGGAAGTTCAAACCATAAATCATAAAGCTCTCGATTATTTTCTTTAGCAGGAGATCCTGTCACTGACAATTCTTGTAAAGAGTTATCCCAATAAGACGCATTAAAATCACCGAGAACAATAACTCTAGAGCTTGGATCATCATGTGAGACTTCATCAATATAACGCTTTAAAGATTTAGCTGCTTCTTTTTGAAGTTTTTTCGATTTCTTGGAGCCAAGAGCTTTCCAATGAACATTGATAAGAACAACGCGCCCGAGGTCACCATAAGTATCTTCAACCTCTACAACCTGAAGATCACGAGCTGCAAAACTTGGTCTTTCAAAACGAATGGAGATACTTGGTTTTTCAATCAAAAGCAGCTTACTGATAAAAGCAGTTGTTGTTGACACAGGCTTTTGAGGGTCTTGTCTTCCAATAAGAAAACTCACATATCCCATTTGCTGAAGTTCTTGCCGAAGAGTTAACCCTGATGGCAAAGAAATATCAAACACACGACTTGCATTACCAGCACTCTCAATTTCTTGAAGAGCAAAAACATCAGGAGCACCTGAAAGACGAATTGCATGCAAAATGTGACCGGCTTTTTGAGCTGCAATTGCAGGATTATACCAATTCGAATGATGAGACGAAAACGGAAGATACTGCGGATTTGCCTCTGGATGATAAAGATTGCTTTCTTCTTGCGTTAAAAAAGACTCCCATGCAGCAACTGTATTTAAAGCATCTGCATCCCATAGATTCTCAACATTGTAAGAACCAATAGATACTTCTACCGCCCACAAAGGTAGACTCCAAAAAAGCATCATGAACCAACAAGACTTCATCGCGCACTCCATGAACAATATCATTCTGATATTAATAATATCTTTTCTGGAATCGTAACTCATGATCTCTTTTGAATCAAATTGGTCAGATTTTTATAAAAACAGATTTTT
>JBGCEP010000089.1:0-8556 GCA_045106415.1 Oligoflexales bacterium
AAGCTATAATCATTAGCCTTATTATCAGCTTATACGCTCACCTCTATGCACAAAAACACATCTTAAATTGAAACGACTAGGCAACATCCTAAAAAGCTAGTCGCCATTGTGCACGTGCGCGTAATAATTACTTATATATTACACTTGGATTTTTATGAACTTAGCTAACCGCACAAGTCTAATCTGCGTCGGATACCTCACATATCAAGTATCCGAAGAGTTTGGCGGCAATTATTTTGCCGTCGGCACTTTAATAGTTTTACTTATTATCTGTATGCGACCTTGGAAATGGCCTCGAAGAAACAACCCGCCCTCGGTTAGCTCATCTTTAAGATAAGCAAGGTTCAGAGAAAGCAAACCTGCCTCTTAAATCTCAATTATGCCAACGAACATCTGTGTACGCGGAACCGCTGTTGTGCTTGTCAATAATCGCCACACCTTAGCCTTTTAAACCTGAAAAAAAGTATAGACTTATAAAGATGGCGCTGAAATATGCAAGGAATGCGCGCACTCTCATTTGTCGGTTCAAAGAACTTAACGCATTCGTCACACCTAAACCAGCTGCAGGCACCACACATCTCCAGAAACCAGGTGGTATAATGACAACCGAGATCATAGACAAAACAGCGAAAACCAAATAACCATACCGTTCTACTGTTGTGAATTTTTCGGAATTAAAAGCAGCTGCAAATACTTTTGGATCTTGCACTCTTTTTATATATCCAACAGAAAACAGCAAAGCATATGGCACTCCAATATAGAGAACAATATTTACAAAAAGTTCAGACATAGATTCTCCACTACGAAGTACATGGGACAACTAAAACAGCGGTATAATAAAGTACAAAAAGATCCAACGAAGCTGACCTGATAGACAACTTCATTTCATAAACAACAGTGCTCATCAATAGAAATTGAATCTATTTAGAAATGGCAAAGTCGGACAAATAATATAAACAAAGATATAGCGCGCTAGAATACGCAAAAAAAGCACTCACTCTGCGGTTTCTATTCATTGTATTGAGTGCGTTCGTTACACCCGCCCCTAATGCTGGTAATGCACATTTTAAAAACCCACTTGGGACCAATGCGAAAGAACATCCAGTAAAAATGAGCGCAACCATGAAACCATATTTTTCCAGCAGCGATACTTTATCTTTATCAAAAGCCGCAGTAAGTATTTCAGGATTATTAACTCGCTTAAAATATTCGAGCGTAAAATACACATTATATGGAATGCCAAACAGCAAAACTAATTTTGAGAAAGTATCTATCATTTTATGGCCCTTCTATGGGATGCACGGAACAGCCATAACCGCTGTACAAGTTGGAATACATGCCGCAGTCATTTCTGCTAAAGCTACAGGATAATTACGCTAAGATCTGAGCTCAAACCCAAAAGCGACTTAACTATCTGAGTGCTCATTATTTCTTATTTAATTGGTTCTTTTCACCAAAACCTGAGCCAACATATAATCAGGACGCTATAGCGTCAAGCCTTATACCGCGGGGATACGGCGGTGAAAAAAGTTCCGCTTAAGTTAACTTTAAGAAAAAAAATTCAGGTTTGGCGCCAAAGGCGGTGTTATAATCACAAAGCAACCATCCACCGAGGCAGCCATGTCAAAGCAGCTATAGTATCCATGGCAGAGGAGTGGTAAAAAATATCTTCCTCTCAACTTTATACCCTGGCGCATCTGAAATTCTAGTACCAATCAACACTTCAGAAATTGATGAAATTCTCTTCTGCCCAGATAAAATCGAACAAAGATTTGGAGGCAACTCTGCTTTTCAAGCTTTCTGGAACACTAAAAAATGGGAAAATAACCCAAGCCTTGTTTTCACATATACAGATGAAGATACTGTATATGGCCAAAGTTATTGTCAAAAAACAGGGCACGATCATCAAATCACTTGTGTCATAGCAAAAGCATCTCTGAACAATAGATTAGTAGAAAAACCTGGTGTCTCAGACCCACAAAACAGAGAAAAAAGAGGTCTTATCAAAAGATTATGCCTCTATATCGATTTTCAAGAACGTGAGACAATTTTGTTCCCGTTAGAAGCTGAGAACATTCAGTCAATTACGTTCAATGAGAAACAAATTCTGAAAAAAATTCAAAACGACGCACACCTTCTAGAGTTGTGGGAAACAGGTGACTGGATCAACAATCCTTGTATCCTTATTGAGCACGGCAGTAAGCTCAAGCTATATGGACGAAGAACCAATGACGCATCATCCGTTAGCTCACCTCTAAAGTAGGCAAAGCCCTATCCTCTAATGGGGACAGCAAATCTGACACTGATTCTTTCCACACTTTAATAATAATAGCATCTGCAATTTCCAAAGTAATTGCCTCACTTTCTATACTTCTAATCACTCCATAAATTCCTGAGGCGATAACCTCATCTCCAACCCTTAACTCTTTGCGAAAACTTTTCATAAAATCATCATCGCCAACCCGTAAAATGTGTCCTTCTCGATACGAAGCCAGTCCATACTCTAAAAAAGATCGCACAATCGAGCTAAAGTCTGCAGATTCTACATTTGCAACTTCAGATAAACTTTTCTTTAGAGAAAACGGAAGTTTAATAGAGATTTGCACACTCTCTTCTTTTTTGATTATCTCGATGTTTCTCACGTCATACCTCTGTCATTCAATCGTCATACACTTTTCGGCAAACAACCATATTCTCTTAAGACAAAAAGATGATTTTCTAAAAGATCTCAGTGCAAGAAGCGCCTACAGCATGAAGACTGCTATGTATAATTTTGGTGAGACAACAACCAACTTTACATCCGCTCAAAAAATTCACAGAAGCACAAAATAAATAAGGTACTCGCGCGCTTTTCAAAACCATATGAACATTGCATCTTTAAAAGAGATTAGACGCCTAAAGTAAGCAGATAACAAATGCCCTTCCGTGATAGTTTGCAGTCCTCTTTAAACCGATCGCAAATCAATTTTGTTTCCTTTAAGTGCCTTTCTTAATAAGGATAAAGGACCATTTTTATGTCTTTAAATAATTACATTTATTTACTAGTGCTTTCTTTTTCTGCACTTGCTCAATCTAATGGCTATTTTCAAATTCACCCAAAAAGCATTGTGCCTGTTCATCTTAATGTCTATACGAATGGGCATAGCTGGATTGTAGAAAGCGGCAGTGAACTTTCCACTATTAAAGATATGGACCTAGACCCTGTTTTAAAAGAGAGAGATATTCAGACTCTTTCAAGAATAATTCAGTCTGGTCGTCTACCTGTCGCTCCATGCGGTGATGCATACAAAATATATTATTCTGCTCGCGGACTCGGAAGGGGCTTTTTATAAGGGACAAGATCGTTGTTGTAGTCGAGTTTTTCAGGTGCGTAAATTTGGTGCCGTGATTTGTGCCGTGAAACCAATTCTATAGTTCTACTCACACAGATCACCGACTCGGTCAAAGAATCACACAAATCACTTGAGGACGTTAACAAAGACAGCTATACAGGGTGGCTGCCTACCACTAATGATATGTGAGCTGTTAAGAATAGGGAGACCTCTTTGATTTTAAAATACATCATTATTTGCATAACTTTACAGGCTTCATTGTCATCCGCCAATCCCAATAGCCACAACGCTAGAACATCTGGCGGGTTTATTGAGGGCACAAAGATCCAAATGAACCACCTCGATGAGTTTGAAGACATCGATCGCTTAATGTCTTTCTGGTATATCTCTGGAGCTGATGACAACTCTCTGAAAGAAAAAGAACAACAAATTAAACAAACTTATTCTCATTATGTTGAAAAAACCTATAAATTTGAATTTGTTGGATCTGATGAGCCTCTAATTGTAGCTGGGGATCAATACCTTGCTGTTTACACTCACATTCAAAGTAAATTCGAATGGAAGAAGACTAAAGAGATAGACGCTGATCACCTAGTTCTTGCAAAAAACCAACACGCATTACAAATCCAATCTATTCAAATCCTAGACCAAAAGACTCTTGTCCATAATATAGAGCTAAAAGAAGGGCACGTTTTCTTTGTTGGTGAAAAAAACCAGGTAATTGCACACAACGCTGTCATGATCCCAATATTCACATGGGTTATTGGTGAAAGTATAATTCTTCCTACACTTGCAGCGGCTGCAACAATAGCACATGGTGTAGTCACTGCTGAACGGATCAAACAAGAAATATACGGTAAACATAATGGCTCAAAGTACGATCTCTACAAAGATCGAACTGGCGACCTGTACGTTAAACCAAAAGGTGGAAGAGGGCCAGGCGAACCAACTGGATATAATATACACGACCTATAGGGGAGCTTAAGGACATGTCAAAAAACGTAAGAATCAGTCTATATGTAGAAGGTTTCGAAGAGGATCCTGAAGTATTTGCTACACGATTAGGTGTAGAACCAGACGAAATGACCAAAAAGGGGGTTGTAAACCCTGGGCGAAGAATTGCTTCGAAATTTTCTTCCATTCAACTAAATTCCAAGCTCAACGAAGAGGATGAACTAAACAAACATGTTCAAGGACTATTGAATAGAATTAATGACCTCGAAAAGTTTAAAAAAGGGATTTGCGAAAGCTGCAATGTAGGAATCAACACCGTCATATATATAGATGAAGGAGATGTTAGCCCTAAGTGCGCAATGTTTTTAACAAATGACACTTTAAAACAAATAGCTGATCTAGGCTGTGAAATTGATTTCGATATTTACGGATAACAAATGCGCTTTTTGATTCTATACCTTTTTTCTTTTTGCCAAGTTGCCAACGCAAACCCAGAAGACGACACTTTTCAGATCCGTTTTAATAACGTTTCTACTGAGCGTGTCTTTTTTTCGCTCGCAGCTCTTAATGAAGACGGAGAACGTGACACCGACATAGATATTTATGTTGGTGAAGCACAAGCAGGCTCAATTGTCTCTGTCAACGCAGGTGCGGATGTCACATGGAAAATTGAAATTTCATCTAATAGTGATGATTACCTTAAAAGCACTTTCATAGACAATGGCATAAACTCCATCATTACCTTGAGAGAGGTTATTACCGGTAATTCAGAAATCCCTAAAAACCCCACACCTATTCATGGTTACCTGAACATTATCGATGGAGTCACCTTAATTGCAAAAGGTGCTGCCAGTTTAATTTGCACTCAAACAATCCGAAAAACATCCCATATTCTTCGCCCACCAACATTCAAGAAAGCCACACAAGGCATTCGCTTTGTCATTTCTCATTCACAAGAATGGTTCAAGACAGGCCTATCCGTGAAAACAGAAGAATTTTCAAAGGTCAGAAAAGGTGTCGTAAGAGTTGGTACAACAAGGCTATAAAATTATGCAAAAATTAACAATTCCCCTTCTATTTTTAATCACAACCTCAACACTCGCGACCAACATTAATGTCAAATTCATTAATGAATCCGATTTTGGTGTCAGAGCAAATATAGGAGATGAAATCGCTGTATTTGGCATTGCAACACAGCCGATTATTTACGCTTCTATTCCGGTTGATACTGAAACCCCGATTGCATTAACTCCTATGGTTGCTGACTCCGAAATCAAAGCAGCACTCATCGAGCATGCAACACAATCTACATCTGCAACAATTTCAACAATTCGCTCTGGAATGAAACTAGTTAAGCTCAGCAAAGACGCCGCCGAGGAAGCTGCAATTCTGCAAAAAGAGCTTTTTTTAAGGGCCAGACACCTCAAAGAAATTGATAGTCGCCCATTTGTAGAAGCTGCCGCTAACATCAAAATGACAGATGAAGCTATTAAAATAGCGAAAAACGCTAAATTGACAATGAAACTTGGCCTTGCTGACATAGGACTCACCGGCCTCGATTGGTTGCTTTCTAAAGGGACTGTGGCGCAATCATTAGCCCTCACACCAGTACAAATAGATGGTTATACAGAAGATAGTGAATTAGTTATCTATTTCAACAATGAAAGAGTTCACTACGAATTCCGCGAAAAACCTATAGAACAAAAATCAATTAAATGCACAATTCTTTCTCAGAAAAACAGAAGAGTTGCTTGTTGTTACATTGACGCTGATGGCGATACAATCAGATTCACTTTGGACAAAAATCATTTTTCATCAGGTGAAATTGATGTTTCAAAATATGAATCTGAAGTCGTTATCTATAAAGTGCAAGACCCCAACGACAACATCCGCCACAACTCCACCACTATTGTGAAAGGTTTGATCAATGCAGGTTCTGCTGTTGTTGATCCAATACCTGTTACAAAGGTTATGTCCGGGGCCAGCGCTCTTCATTCGCTCTATATGGGAACGCAAGGGCTCGTTCGCAATTTTACAACAAATGTTATTCAACGCTTTAATTTAACCTCGGCTGGCAACATCCAAATCACTGATACTTCCATCAGAAAATCAGATGGTCAGATTCTCGAGTAAAATACCGGCTAGGCAATTCTTGTAGAGATCGCTCAGATGGTTCTCATCTAAAAAAGTGCATAAAAACTTCAGTATTATAGTTACTAACGGTAAAGCACAGTTGTTTGAGGTTACTTAAAGTATATGAAGGGATGGCGCACCCGGAAGGGGTTTTTTGGTAGGGGTGAGATCGTTGTTCTAGAGGAGTTTTGAAGGGGTTAAGTTCTGGTGCCGTGATCTATGCCGTGAATCACTTTTTACGCAACCCCTGTCCATCCAGCTCCATCCACCAGAAATAATAAACTTTATATTCTCATCACTTTATATTGTCTGAATCACTCATGATCCGAATTCAAGAGAGTACGCAATTCATACAATGATCTACTCCACTTTCGAGTTAACAAACTTGTTTCTTATTAACGCCAGTATGACTTTACATTAATAAAAAGGTATTCTAATAACGTCAAAACAACTTAACGTTAACCGAGGCTGTTGTGCAACCAACCGATTTTACAAAGAGCGCCCCTGGACACATTGTTCAAACCGACCGACATTACCATGCTTTTGTGCCCTCTCCACTACCTCCAGCAATTCAGCCAGACTGGGGGCTTTCTCGACTCATATCTGAAGCAGACCGAGCATTGAGCGAATTATCTGGTGTTTGTCGCCACTTACACAATCCACAGATTCTTATGCCATCGTACGTTCGTCGGGAAGCCGTTCTCAGTTCTCGAATCGAGAACACTCAATCTGATATGGAAGACCTATTCGCTTATGAAGTTGATGACTCGATACAGCGAGCACCAGACGTCAAAGAGGTTGCCAACTATGTCAAAGCCATGGAACAGGGTCTCAAACGGATTAACGATTTGCCCATCTGCGGCCGGCTCATCCGTGAGTTACACTCAACCTTAATGGATGGGGTTCGGGGTGGACATGTTTTACCTGGCGAGTTTCGTACAACACAAAACTGGATAGGCCCCCCAGGTTGTACACTCAATGATGCGACTTTTGTTCCTCCTCCAGCAGAGAATCTTGGGGACGTTTTATCGGAGTTTGAGCGTTACGTTAACAACGATCGAACACAAGAACCAACCCTAGTGAAGTGTGCCTTTCTGCACTATCAATTCGAAGCGATTCACCCGTTTGCTGATGGCAATGGCCGTGTTGGGAGATTACTAATAACGCTTTATTTATGTTCGTCTGGCATATTATCTGAACCGCTTTTATATCTTTCGGAATTTTTTGAACGCTACAGAAGTGACTATTATCGTCTTCTACTTGGTGTAAGCCAACGAGGAGAATGGCGGGAGTGGTTAGAATTTTTTCTACGTGGCGTTCGTGTTCAATCAGAAAACGCCTCCAATCAGGCAACTCAACTTGTCGAACTCAACCAATCATACCGTGACCAACTCGGGACAAAACGAGTGCCTGAAGCTGCCCTGCGACTCGTTGATCACATATTTTCCAATCCTTTGGTGATGCCGAGTAAGCTTGCAAAAGATTGGAAGATGCCGTTTCCAACCGTCATGACAGGCATTGACCGACTAGTAACTCTAGGAATTTTGACTGAGTCAACGCAAAAGCAACGCAATCGGATTTTTCGAGCAACAGAAGTCGTCAATATGCTTAATCGAGGAACATAGCATCATGCACACAACTGTTAACACTAATCCCGCCACAGAGGTAGATATGAGTAAATACGCTAACAAGATCAACAAAGTTCACTCAGTATCTTAGATGGATTCATTGTAGAAATTTCACTTAAGAGCTGTGAACAAGGTTCTGTTTCATTACGGCAAATTTTTGATGAACTCAAAAATCTCAGCGGAGGAATTTTTGAAAACCGCTTTATCGAATCTGGAGTACTCGCATGGCCAAACGGATTTGAACTATGTCCTGACGCTCTCTATTCATGGATGAAAGAACAAAGATCACAAAAAGTGAGAGCATAGAAAAACAACCTTTTTAAGACTTTTTGAACCAACAAGAAATCCAATAAAAAATCAATCACTCTAGGGATAAGCAAGTAAAACTTGAAGAACCAGTCACTAACGGTAAAGTAAATTTATCTGAGGTTACTGAAAGTATGTGAAGGGGTGGCGCACCCGGAAGGGGTTTTTATAAGGGGTAAGATCGTTGTTGTAGTGGGTTTTTG